>NZ_BAAHBH010000011.1:0-331820 GCF_054776815.1 Spirosoma gilvum
GAACCTACCTGGGCGAGTTTGAAGAATTGGTCTTACTCGCCGTTGCCCTCCTCGAACAACAACCCACTGGGGCTTATGGCGTCACCATCGCCGACGAACTCCAGCAACGTACTCACCGGACCACCTCTGTGACGGGGGTGCATGTGGTCTTGTATCGCCTGGAGGAGAAAGGGCTCGTTGGCTCGGTCCTGGGTGGAGCTACCCTGGCCCGGGGTGGACGGCGCAAACGCCTATTCACCCTGACGGCCGCTGGTCAGCAGGTGCTACGGGAGATGCGCCAACTCCGGATGGGGTTTTGGGAGGCTATACCCACTCTTTTCTATTCCTAGGCCATGAACAAGCCTTCACCCAATCCAACACCTCAGCCTGAGCGCCGAACGTCGGCCCGGCCGCCCCGCTGGGCCGACCGTCTGCTGAGCTGGTTGACGCCCCCTGATCTGCTGGAAGAGTTACAGGGAGATTTGCAGGAGCAGTTTGCCCAGCGAGTTGACCAGGTCGGTCCCAGGCGGGCCCGTTGGTGGTATGGTCTGGAAGCCCTGAAGGTCATTCGACCTTATTACCTACGCCGTCGAGTGACCAGCCTAGTCCACCAGCGAAAGGGGGGCTTCGCGCAGCAACCAGCTACCACACATTCCTACTTTACCAATCAACACCCTTCGTCACCCCTACTAAATCCTGACATGATCCGAAACTATCTCAAAATCGCCTTTCGCAACCTAGTCAAAAATGTAGGCTATTCGGCCATTAATATTGGGGGACTGGCCATTGGCATGGCAGTCGCCATTCTGATCGGGCTGTGGGTCCATGATGAATTGACCTACAACCACTACCACCCAAACCACGATCGGATTGCTCAAGTCTGGCAAAGTGATGTGAAGAGTGGAGAAATTAGAACCCGATACAATGTACCGCGCCCGTTGGAAACTGCGCTGCGAAATCAGTACGCTCAAGATTTCACCTACATCGTCATGAGTAGCTGGACGCTGGACGGTATTCTCGCTTACGGCGATACGAAACTGGTCAAAACGGGCAACTATATGCAGCCCGATGCGCCCGGTCTACTGAGCCTGGATATACTGGCCGGACAAAAACAGGGGCTACAACAACTTAACTCGATTATGCTGGCGGCTTCGACAGCGAAAGGTCTTTTCGGGACAGAAAATCCTATTGGCCGCATCATTCGATTCGATAATCGGCACGATCTGACGGTCACGGGTGTATATGCCGACATTCCAGTCAATAATTCGTTCCACACTACGACCTTTATCATTCCCTGGGAGCATTTGGTGGCCAATACGCCCTGGATTAAAGAAGCCGCCGATTCCTGGGGAAATAATTCCTTTCGGCTCTACCTCCAACTCGCCCAAAACACGACGATGGAGCAGGTAACGGCCAACATCAAAGACATCAAACTGAATACGAATCGGGCTGAATACGCCAAGCGTAATCCGCAATTCTTCCTGCTGCCGATGAACGACTGGTATCTGCGGAGCAATTTCGAGAACGGCCTGCAAACTGGCGGGCGCATCGAGATGGTATGGCTGTTTGGTGGTATCGGGGCTTTCGTCTTGCTGTTGGCCTGCATCAATTTTATGAACCTCTCGACGGCTCGCTCGGAAAAACGAGCCCGGGAGGTCGGCGTTCGAAAGTCATTAGGTTCGATGCGGAGGCAATTAATTACTCAGTTTTTAAGCGAGTCGTTCCTGGTGGTTACCTTAGCGTTTCTGATCGCCCTAACGCTGGTGCTGCTCACGATGCCGATTTTCAATACACTGGCGGCCAAGCAAATCGTATTTCCCTGGCAGAGCGCTTCCTTCTGGATAGCCGCTCTTGCCTTTATCTTGTTAACAGCCCTGTTGTCGGGTAGTTATCCGGCCCTATATCTGTCGGCTTTTCAGCCATTGAAGGTGTTGAAAGGAACGTTTCGGCTGGGTCGTTTTGCATCCTTACCCCGCCGGGTTCTGGTAGTGGTCCAATTCACCGTCTCCGTCACGCTGGTTATCAGTACGATCGTCGTGTTTCGCCAGGTTGAGTATACCAAAAACCGACCCGTTGGCTACGACCGGGGCGGACTACTATCCATTCCGCTGACAGAAGGTAAGTTTACGGGTAAGTACGAAGTTATCCGAAACGAACTGTTGCAGTCGGGAGCCGTGGTGGCCATGTCGGCAACCAGCGATCCAGCTACAGCGGTAAACTTTGGTCGCGGTGGTTTCCGCTGGGCAGGCAAACCTGTCGACTTTCAGGATAGTTTCGCCTGGGTCTGGGTGTCACCTGACTACGTCAAATCGCTGGGTATGAAAATCACCGCTGGCCGTGATTTTTCCACTGACTTTCCCTCTGACTCCAACGCCGTGCTCCTGAATAAAACGGCCGTCGCGTATATGGGCCTGAAAAATCCTGTTGGCACCCTTATTCGGGAGGATAATGACAAGAGCACGGCTCCACCGTTGCGGGTCATTGGTGTGGTCGACGACGTGGTGATGGAGTCGCCTTATGAACCTGTCCAACCGACGGTTTATGAATTTAATAAAGGCGCTGCCCGATTTTATAACCTGCGGCTGAATCCGGCACTCTCTGTTCAGGAAAGTCTAGCCAGGATCGAGCGGATTTACAAAAAGAACGTGCCTGCTCTCCCTTTTCAGTATGGGTTTGTGGACCAGGAATATGCCGCCAAGTTTTCAGCCGAAGAACGAGTTGGCAAGCTGGCCAGTATTTTTGCCTCCCTGGCCATCCTCATCTCGTGCTTAGGCCTGTTTGGGCTGGCTTCCTTCACAGCGGAACAACGAACCAAAGAGATTGGCATTCGTAAAGCACTCGGGGCGTCGGTGACCAACCTTTGGCAGTTGCTTTCTAAAGACTTTGTGGTGTTGGTCCTCATCGCCTGCCTGATTACGATCCCGGTCACTTATTACCTGATCAACAGCTGGTTGGGCCACTACACCTATCGCGTGGATCTGTCCTGGTGGATCTTTGGGGTGGCCATTGCGGGGGCTTTGCTGCTGACGCTACTGACCGTTAGCTTCCAGGCAGTGAAAGCAGCCATGATCAATCCGGTAAAAAGTCTGCGTTCCGAATAAATCTTCTAGTTGGCAACCCTAGAAAGCACCGAGCAATACGGTGTTTTTTTAGCTAAACTTATGCCCAAGTAGGCTAATTACACTGTGAACTAACGTGAACTATGAGGTTTAGACATTGATTTGTAGCTAATTAAATGTCGTAGGTACGGAATATTGGTACTGACCTTAATATTGTATTTTCCCAACTAAACTTCTCACAATTCGCCGTTGTAGTTTGAACCAGAATGCCGAATCGACCGATACGGCGGCTCGGCGATAGTATTTGCCCGATGAAAGAAGAACTCTGTAAACCGTAAGGACGCAATAAACGTAAAGAGTTAAGACCCCGGCGTCTACGCGTCCTTGCGGCTTGATTGAAGGTATTGAATATCCCGAAAGATATGTCCGCTGAATGACCAGCTTATCGCGTTACTTCAGGAGTATATTCAAACATTCCCAGACCCAATACTTCGCTGGTATGTTTGCGAAGCTCCTGACCAAGCTCAGGGTTTTGGGCCAGAATCTGTCCGTAGGAGGGGATCATTTCATTCAGCTTTTGCTGCCAGGCTTCCGACTTGAGTTGTTCGGGAAAACAGCGTTTTAGCAGGTCAAGCATAATCGAAACGGCAGTCGAAGCGCCTGGCGATGCACCCAGCAAAGCAGCAATGCTACCATCGGCCGCACTCACCACTTCGGTACCAAATTCCAGCACGCCCCCTTCTTCTTCGTCTTTTTTGATCACTTGAACCCGCTGCCCGGCAATTTCCAGTTCCCAGTCTTCCATTTTGGCATCCGGGTAGTATTCTTTCAGCGCATTCAGCCGATCTTCGGGCGACTGCATTACCTGCTGAATCAAGTATTTGGTCAGTGGAATATTATGCAGGCCAGCCATCAACATGGGGGCCATATTGCTCAACTGAATAGATTTGGGCAGATCCATATACGAACCGCTTTTCAGAAATTTGGTCGAAAAACCGGCATAGGGCCCGAACAGCAATTCTCGTTTGCCATCGATCATCCGGGTGTCGAGGTGTGGTACCGACATCGGTGGCGCACCGACCGACGCTTTGCCATATACTTTAGCCTGGTGTTTTTCAATCACTTCCCGATTCACGCACTTGAGCCACTGACCACTTACCGGGAAACCACCAAATCCGCGACTCTCAGGAATGTCTGATTTTTCGAGCAGCCGCAGTGAACCGCCACCGGCTCCAATGAACAAAAAGTTAGTCTGCACTTCACGTTCCTGACGAGTGGTTACGTTTTCGACCCGCAGTTTCCAGCCTCCCAGACTTTTGGAACGCCAGAGATCATGGACATCGTGCGCGAAATACAGCCGAACGCCCGGCATATCGGATAACCGACGGAACATGGCGCGGGTCAGGGCTCCAAAGTTGACGTCGGTGCCAATATCCATGCGGGTAGCGGCTACAGGTTGTGCCGGATCGCGGTCTTCCATCACCAGCGGTATCCAATCGGCTAGTTGCGCCGGATCTTCAGAATACTGCATTCCGTGGAAGAGGTAATTCTGCTGGAGAGCATCATAGCGTTTGTGCAGGTACTCGACATTCTCATCCCCCCACACGAAGCTCATATGCGGAATGGAGCGAATGAAATTTGGAGCATCGTGCAGAAAGTTATTCTGGATCAGATAGGCCCAGAATTGCTTCGACTGCTCAAACGATTCGGCTATTTTGATGGCTTTCGATACGTCGATAGACCCGTCTTCTTTTTCGGGCGTGTAGTTGAGTTCACAGAAGGCTGAGTGACCTGTTCCGGCATTGTTCCAGGCATCGGAACTTTCGGCGGCTGCACTGTCCAGACGCTCGTAAATTTCAATGGTCAGATCGGGTTGTAACTCTTTCAGTAGCACGCCCAGCGTGGCACTCATAATTCCGGCGCCGATCAGAATAACGTCGGGACCTTTCTCGGTAGATTTTTTACGCTTCGCCATGATAATTGGTTGGCAGGTATGTATTCCTTATTGCTACAAATTTGAGATTCAGCTTGTTCAACGCACTGAATCTTTCCTAATTTAGTCCCATTAAATCTGTAGAATATAATGAATCTGATTAAACGGCTTTGAAGATCTTTTCAAGGCATTTAACCGTAATCAGGTACGTTGGTTTAACCCCCAGTGTGCCCAGACTGCCCGAAGCCAATGTGGCACCCGTAAGCAGCGGATTATCGGAGGCATAGTAGGCGTAACGCACCTTAACGTTAGCCGGTACACTGCCCCGAATTTTCGATTGAGCCTGTATAGCTTTCTGATAATGAGCCCCTTCCATCTCCAGGCCAATGGCGTCCCAGGATGAATTGCGGAAATAGCTCAGAACGTCCTTATTTTGGAGCGATGTGCCCAGCACCGTGATCATAGCCCCTTCGTAGACCGGAATGCCGTTGCCTTCAAAATCCGTTTTACTGAAGTCATTATCAAGGGGATAGTTATCGGCTGTGCCCTCAAAAATGTGTGATGTTGGAATCATCAGGTCACCTTTGCCGCCCGTCAGGATACCCGCTTTGCCGATCACCGAAATCGACGCTACGTTCAATGGGGCCGTTACCTCATTATGTTCGTAGGGTTTCAGCAACTCGTCCATCGTTTCAAAGGCCTGCTCGCCAAAGGCATAGTCCATGACCAGCAACAAGGGCTTCGTTTCCCGAATGTGTTTGGCGTCGTGGCTGATTTCGGTCGGTAATTTTTTGGGGTCTAGCTTCGCCGTGTCGATGAGTTGCACGAGCAGACTGGTTCCGGCCAGATCCTCCAGAAAGTGCATGCCATGTTCCTTTGCGTAGGTAGTCACTTGCTTACGAAGATTCCGCTCGGCTGGCAGACTGAGTTTTAGGGCCAGATCATACAGATTATCCCAGGTAGTGGCGTCTGATAAGGCTGCGGAGGCATAAAGACAGTTCATCACACTATGGGGATTGGCGCTGATGATGTGAATTGGTCGTTCCTGTAAGTTATGTTCCCAGATATATTGCTTTATACGCGTGGCCCAGCGTTCGCCATAGAGGTGTTGCCCAACTCGTTCGCGGAGCATTGGTGTGAAGTTGATTTCCCTGGCTATTTTCGGCTCCACAAGCTCCCGAATCGATACGCTACCCAGCCCGTACACAATCTGAAACAGACCACTATTCGTACCCGCATTTTCCTCAAAACGCTGATAAGCCTGTTGCGTTTCTTCGAACGTACGTCCCAGAATCGAGCTGAGGTACATCAGAGCCAGTTCGCGTTCATCGTCGTTGACCATACCGCCCGACTGTACAATCGCTTCGAGTTTCTCCCATTCGCGGGTGCGGCTACCCCGTTCCTGAAAGGCGTTGCGTCGGATTTTGTCGGCTTCCATAAACATAAACGTCAGGTGGGTAAGGATGTCGTAGATTTCGCTACGGCCATTCGTTACTTCAATCACCATCTGCTCGTTGTCGATACGGTAGCAATTCCGGCGACGCTTGGCGGGAACCAGTACCGGGAAATGCGAATGCTCAAATCCTTCGCGTGAGGCCAGGGAAATAATTCGGCAGGACTCGATTCCTTTGGGCAATCGGTCCATAACATACACAAGGCCATCGAGTTCAACGCGCTGTGGATCGCCAACCAGACCGTAAATTTCGGGTTGGAGGGTTAGCAAGGCCCGGCGGATTTCTTCGCCCGAAACCCCAGATGGTTTATAGAATCCCCGATTGAACAAATGCCGCATGGTAATATACAAACGTTCAATGGCCACGCGCGACTCCTGAGCGCGGGTAAGGGGAGGAGAAGGAACAAGATTCATGAATAAGACGTGAAATAAGTTTGGCAAAGGTACGGGGAAGAGGTTTGATGTTTCAAGTTTGCTGACGCTTATAACTCGTGCGTCAGCCAACCTGAAACAGCCAACTTGAAACTTGAAACTCTTTTCTCGGTACTTTTGGCGAATGAAAAATCAGATACGGCGAGTTGGTTGGATTGGTATGTGCTGGCTGATGCTGAGTCAGTCCATCCAGGCTCAGCCAATGCCAATTGCCCCAGCAACGACTGATCAGTCGGGTATTAATCAGGGGCGGTTTATTGGAGTACTGGTCGGTACGGCGGCTTTTTACACGGTTACGCTGCTTATGCTTCGAAAACAGTGGTATAAGAAAAAAGTGCCGTTTCACAGCTTTAACGACAATGCCGAATGGCTCCAGATGGACAAAGTGGGTCATGCTGCAACGGCCTATTGCATGAGCCGGGGCGGGTATGAACTGATGCGCTGGAGTGGCGTCGACGAACGGGCCAGTATTCTGACAGGTGGTTTACTCGCCCTTTTATTTCAAACGACACTCGAAGTGTATGATGGGCACGCGGAGGGCTGGGGGTTTTCGAAAGGCGATATGGTCGCTAATATAGCCGGAACCGCCCTGTTTATGGGGCAGCAGTATGGAGCGGGGCAGCAGGTGGTGAGTTTGAAGTATGGGTTTCGGAAAACGATTTTCCCACCCTATCGGCCTAATCTGTTGGGAAAGTCAACCGGTCAGCAAATGCTGAAAGATTATAACGGTCAGCAATATTGGTTGTCGGTCAATCTGGCATCAGTGCTTCCAGTTGGCCCTGATTTCCCGAAGTGGCTCAATCTTGATTTCGGTTATAGTGGTAGTGGAATGATTGGCGGGCATGAGAATCCCAAAGTCGTTGATGCTGCCGGCCATGAAGTGACGTTTACCCGATACCGACAGTTTTTTATCTCACCCGACGCCGACCTGTCCCGAATTGGTACGTTTTCTCCCTCACTACAACGCTTTATTGGTACCGCCCAGTTTTTCAAAATTCCAGCCCCGTCGCTCGAATTCAACCGTATAAAAGGGCTTCGTTTTCACCCGTTGATCTTGCCAAAAGAGTGAAATCGGACCGCCGAAGCGGAGTGAAAGAGCGAAAAAACTACCCAGCATCGGAAAGTTTCGCTCATTCACTCTTTCACTCATTCACTCTTTATAACCGCCCTCCACCAATATCGAAGCCTAGCTTGATTCCCAGATAGGCATTTTTGCTGTCGATGGTTGTATTGGTTAATTTATTGGATGTGGTCGGAACGGCATTGTATTCGGCGGCAACAACAAAGTGCCCTGTTTTAACACCCGCCCGAATCATACCGCCAAATTTGGTTTCAGCAGCCAGTGTTACATTTTTAGGGGTCTGCCCATCGATAACAGTAACAGTACCAGCCGAAGCAACGCTATATACACCAGCGCCTAATCCAATGAAAGGGCGTGTATTGCCTTCGCCGAATAAATAGTTACCGGTTAGCAGATACGAACCGAAGGCTCCTACATCGCCAGTAACCGTGTTGTTATTACTGACGATTGCACGAGCAACAACCGCCCATTCCATCCGAAGGCCAAGGTCAATGTTGTCGTTGATGCCATACTTTGGCTCAATGGCAAACAAAACTCCACCCGACACCCCCGAGGCTAGTGGTTTGGCATAGCCTAACGACAGGTTTACTTTAAACGGTTTGTAGGTTTGAGCACTAGCCGACAGGGCTGCCAGCATGAATAAAGAAAAAAAGTAACGCTTCATTGTGTAGTAAACAAATTGTATGTACTACGCTATGACGATAAGTGCTGGCAGAAAGTAACCAAAAATGTTTACTAAATAGTAAATTACGTGTGTTTATGTACTGCTGTTGTTTCCTGTAATCACGAAGACATAAGAGGCCCCAAAGGATATTTACACTTGGTAACACCTAGCGTCTATTGCGTCTTCGCGGTTAAATGAAAGCGTAATTGATTGGTAGTGCCTATAACCCGATAAACACTACCTTATTTCATCTCACCGGGAGTGACCATGATACCTTTTTTGCGATTCTGCCGCAAAACAGTCAGTTGAGTAAGTCGCCCAATAGTATCGTCAGTAAGGAATCGATGGAGGTCATCGACCGTAGCAATGGGCTGGCCGTTGAACTCGACAATAATATCACCCTCACGCATTTCGCTATTTCCGGCTATGCCATCTGGCTCTACACTAACAACCATAACACCCGATTTTGTCGTTAGCTGATTGTATTGCTTGATGCGTTCGGTGAGGTTGATGAGTTGCCCGGCAATGCCCAGATAACCCCGACGAACCCGACCGTGTATGATCAGTTTACCAGCCACCAGAGCAGCCAGATTCGACGAAACGGCAAAACAGATGCCCTGAGCTGGTAAAATAACGGCGGTGTTGACACCAATAACATCGCCATTCGAATCGACGAGCGGTCCACCCGAGTTACCCGGATTTAAGGCAGCGTCAGTTTGAATCACATCGTCGATCAAGCGGCCCGACTCAGAACGTAAGGTTCGGCCAAGCGCACTAACCACCCCGGCAGTCAGCGAGTACTGGAAGCCGTAGGGGTTTCCGACCGCAATGGCAATCTGCCCTACCTGCACTTGTTTCGAGTCGGCAAATCTGATGGCTTTGAGCCCATCGGCGTAAATCTTAATAACGGCAATATCGGTGGCTGGGTCCCGCCCGATCAGCGTCGCTTCGTATTCGTTAGAATCGGGTAATGAGACATGAATCGTATTGGCACCCGCCACAACGTGGTTATTGGTAATAATATAGCCATCGGTTGAGATCACAAACCCGGAGCCAGTGCCGCCCTCGGATTCACCCCGGCCTGGTGAACGACGCCCTGGAGGATTGTTTTTGGGAGCGTCCTGAGTAGTAGAACGGCCACTTACCTTGATCTGGACGACAGACTGACTAACCTTTTTCGCAACATTGACAACTGTATTTGAATAGGCATCCAGAAGTGCCCCGTCCTGCGAGGCTGTGCCCCCTGTGTGCGATGACGCTTCCGAAAATGTGATGAATTGCGTTTCCATACATAAAGTTGGTTCAGTGATTCTATAAGCGATCACACGATCTGTTCCATATTGATTTTCATGGCTATTAGCTAAATTTTATCCGTCATTTTGTCATTTTTAACGAAGTGAAGTATAGCGCGATGTTTAAAAAAGCCATTACTTTGTATAATACTCGGTAAAAATGGCAGATTCAACCTATGTCCTTTGAGGAATATTTAGTTCAGAAAAAGATCAGTGTTGAGCAGTTTCGACAGGCCGAACCGGCATTATTTGAAGAATGGCAACGCGAATTCATGCAAATGCATCCGGAAAGCTTTACCGCTCAGAAGAAATTTCTTTTGAATGATACTCGAAGAAAGTACCTTGTCCGTTAAAAATGTATTAAACAATCCGAAGGCCGGGTTGTCGTATTTATTTAAAACTCAACATTATTTCATGAGCCTTACACTAGGAGAACTGCGAGGCATAACAGATGCTGTTCTAAACGCCCTTAAGGCACAAGGTATTAGCGATGCCGATTCGCTACTTGAAGCAACCCGGACCCCTGAAGACCGCAAGTCACTGTCATCAGCGAGTGGCGTTGATTCAAAAGCCATTCTGGAACTAGCCAATCGCGCTGACCTGGCACGCATCAAAGGAATTGGTCGGGTTTATAGCGACCTCATGGAAGAAGCTGGAGTTGATACGGTGAAAGAACTGGCTCAACGATCAGCCGACAACCTACACGCTAAACTGATTCAGATCAACAAGGTGCGGCAATATACGCAACGCCCTCCTTCAGTTGAGCAAATCGGTGATTTTGTCGAACAAGCCAAAAAGCTACCCAGAATGCTGGAATACTAAAAAGAGTAACGAATAAGCAAAATCCGATGAGCTGAGACGGATCGCTATTCTCGAAAATAAAGTGATACCGACTTAGCTAAAATCGTCGGGTTTACAATAAACACTCTCTTTTTACCAACAGAGCTACCCAACAGGCGTCACTGCCTTAGTGACGCCCAAGGGTTTTCTTTTCCATTAATCAACGTAAAGTCGATTGGTGGTCATCTTCACAAAGGCTTACGCTTTCGGTTCGCGTAAATAGTTTTCCAGACGATTTTCTAATTCAGGTTGGCTAAGATTGGTATATAGCTCACCGTTCAATGCCAGCGACAGCCGCCCACTTTCTTCAGAAACGGCGATCACGGCCGCATCAGTAGCTTCGCTCATGCCCAAAGCCGCGCGGTGGCGGAAGCCCAGGGTAGCAGGCAGTTCATCATCTTCCGAAACGGGTAAAATGCAACGGGCTGCCCGAATACGACCTTCACTGATAATTACAGCACCATCGTGCAATGGGCTGTACTGGCTGAAAATGGCCAATAACAACGGTTTGGACAGATCAGCATCTATAATTTCGCCAGACTCAACGAATTTTTCTAAGTCATCATTTTTCTGAAGCACCAGCAAACCACCCGAAAATTCGCCACTCAACGCTTTGCAGGTATCCAGAATGGGTTTGAGGGGCGTTTGGGCGTCAATAAGTTCTGGATTGCGAAGAAACCACCGTTTGACCAGACGGCTATTGGTCAGGTTAGTCGATTTGCCGATGAGTAGCAGAAAGCGCCGGATCTCGTGCTGAAAAATGATGATCAATGCCAGGGCTCCCACACTAATGAAATACTCCAGAATGGTCGTCATCAAATTGAGACCAAGGGCTTTCACCAGTAGATAAGCGAGATAAACCAACAGATAGCCCACAAAAACCCGGCTGGCAACGCTCCCGCGAACAAGATTATAAATCTGATAGATAAGTAGGGCTACCAACCCAATATCTAATAAATCGAGCCACCCGATTTCTAAAAACCCCAGGCGAAAAGCCAGCATGAATCAAATAAAGAAAGTTGACGGGCTAAATATAAACAGAATTAAGTACTTGGACAGGCTGATTTATTGTTTCAAGTTTCGGGTTAAAGGTTAACCTCTTATGTTGGCTAGCCTCAAACTTGAAATCTGAAACAATAAATAAACCGAGGTAAGTGTCTAAATAGTAGTCGTTTGGCCCTCGGTTGCCAGGTAGGTTTCGGGGAAAATTGCTCGGGCTTCTTCCAGAAACAGATCGTATTGTTTGTAGCGCGACGAGAAATGGCCAATTAGTAAACGGCCAGCTTGTGCCTGGGCCGCAATCAGAGCGGCTTGCCCAGCCGTTGAATGGTATACCTCGGCCGCCCGTTGGAGATTGTCCTGCAAAAAGGTTGCTTCGTGATACAACAGATTCACTCCCTGAATTTGTAGGGTTAGAGCTTCCACGTAGCGGGTATCTGAGCAGAAGGCGTAGGAGCGGGGGGCAGGTGCGGGTTCCGTATAATCAGCCGCAGCATAAAGAATCCGCCCGTCGGCATCTACAATATCCTTTCCTTCTTTAAGCTGTTTCAGGTAGGCGATGGGAGCATCGGCCGGTAGCTTCTCGCGCAGTAAGTGGGGTTTGGCCTGCTTTTCACGAAACAGATAACCCGTACAGTCAATCCGGTGCTGAAGCGGAATCGACTGTACCGTCATCAACGAGTGGTCGAGTAACAGAGTCGGCTGGTCGGGGTCAACGGCCTGGAAGTGAAGCCGAAAACCCAGCCGAGAATCCGAAACGCGGAAAATGGTGGTCAGTACCTCATCCAGGCCTCGTGGACCAAACAGGTACAAATCTTCCGTGCGTCCAGCCATATTGAGCGACGACAGGAGCGGGGCCAGCCCAAAATAGTGATCGCCGTGGAGGTGACTGATGAAAATATACCGAAGCCTTCCTGGTCGAATGCGTTGTTCCAGCAGCCGATACTGAGTTCCCTCCCCGCAGTCAATCAAAATATATTCGTTGCCGACGGTCAGGAGTTGGGCCGTTTGGTGGAGTTTAAGCGAGGGTGTGGCCGAGCCGGCTCCCAGGATAGTTAGGGTAAAAGGAATATGGCTCGGACGATGTGGTTCCGATTCATGGATTGTTTCTACATGCATTAGGGCCTGATTAGGCTTCGACACTGCCTCCGACATCATACTCATCATCTGCTTCACTTCGGAAGTCATTTTCCAGTTCATTCATAAACACAGCGTCGATGGCTTCTTCCACTGTGGGTAGAATGGTCAGATCGCTTAGACGGGCCTTATCCAGAAACGTGATCAGATCGTCGTCTTTTGTAACAACAACCAACAAACCCTGTTCATTGGTGCATTGACGACTTATTTTTCGGATCGTTGAAACGCCAGCCTGATCAATTGACTGAACAGGAGCCATGTCGATGATGATGTTGCTATAGCCTTCCCGAAAAAGATTTCGGCTAAGTGTTTCAAAGTCAGTTGTTATAGCCTCTCCAAATTGATTCTCTGTTAATCGGATCAGGGCGTATTGCTCGTTTTTCTCGATGCTATAATTCATAAATCTTCAATTTAGAATGATAGAATGATAGAATGATTGAATAGGTTAAGTTATTCAATCATTCTATCATTCTATCATTCAGTCATTCTAAATTAGTTTATCGCTTGTTGTATATTGGTTTCGATTCGGACGAGTGGATCGGTTGTTTCATCGGGTAGGAAACGTTGACCCGTCACGGTTTCAAACAATTCGATGTATCGTTTGGTGATCTGGCTCACCCATTCGTCCGACATGGGTGGTACGGTTTGGCCCGTTTTCCCCTGAAACCCGTTTGAAATAAGCCATTCTCTAACGAATTCCTTCGATAATTGTTTTTGCGATTGTCCGACCTGCTGATTTTGTTCGTAAACGTCCGCATAAAAATACCGCGACGAGTCGGGCGTATGCACTTCGTCGATCAGGTATACTTTGCCATCCAGATTCCCGAACTCATATTTGGTATCGACCAGGATCAGTCCCTGTTTGGCGGCCATTTCGGTACCACGGGCAAACAGAGCTAGTGCATACTGTTCTAACTGGACATACTCGCTTTCGGGCACAATACCCCGGCTCAGAATTTCCTCGCGACTAATATCTTCATCGTGGCCTTCGTGCGCTTTGGTCGATGGAGTAATAATGGGAATTGGCAACCGATCATTTTCCCGCAACCCTTCGGGTAATGCTACGCCACACAACGTACGGTGCCCATCGCGATACTGCCGCCAGGCATGACCCGCCAGGTACCCACGAACCACCATTTCAACGGCATAAGGCTCGCATTTAAGCCCGATGCTGACGTTTGGGTCGGGAACGGCAAGGAGCCAGTTCGGGACAATATCGGCGGTTGCTTTCAGAAAGTAGGCGGCAGTCTGATTCAACACCTGCCCTTTGAACGGAATAGGACGAGGAAGGACGACATCGAAGGCCGAAATACGATCTGAGGCAATCATGACCAGTTTATCCGAAAATGAGTAAACGTCCCGAACTTTTCCGCGATAAAATCCCGTCTGACCGGGGAAATGAAAATTGGTTTCCTGAATGGCGTTCATTTAAGAAAGTTTTGATGTTTCAGGTTTCAAGTTGCTGACACAAGAGTGGGCTGACGCGTCAGCAACTTGAAACAGAAACCTGGAACCTGAAACATAATATTTGCTACAGTTTTTCAAGTACAATCGCCGAAGCACCCCCGCCCCCGTTGCAAATACCAACTGCTCCATAGCGACCGTTGTTTTGCTGCAGAATATTCGTAAGGGTGGTAACAATCCGGGCTCCCGATGCGCCCAGCGGATGGCCAATCGAGACCGCTCCACCGAATGCGTTCAATTTTTCCTGGGGTACGTTCAGCACCTTGCTAAACGCTAGAGGCACTACGGCAAAAGCCTCATTCACCTCGAAGAAATCAATGTCGTCCGTTTTTAACCCGGCCCGCTCCAGCGCGAGAGGAACAGCTTTGGTCGGTGCCGTGGTGAACCATTGAGGCTCCTGCTCGGCATCGGCATAGGCCAGAATTCGGGCCAGCGGTTTCACGCCCAGCTCATCGGCCTTTCGACGACTCATAACCACTACCGCTGAAGCCCCATCGCTGATGGGAGACGAACTGGCGGGGGTTACGGTACCGTCGGGTGTAAAGGCGGGCTTCAGCGTTGGAATTTTGTCGTAAATGACATTTTTATATTCTTCATCTTCCGTTACCGTCACGGTTCCTTTGCGACCTGGCACATCGACAGGCACGATTTCGGCACTGAACCGGCCTGTTTGGGTACTGGCTTCCGACCGGCGATACGATTGTACGGTATAGGCATCCTGCTCCTCCCGGCTAATGGCATACTGTTTGGCCGTTTGATCGGCAAACACGCCCATAGCGCATTGATCATAGACATCGACCAACCCATCCCGAGCCAATCCATCGACCAGTTCGGCATTACCGTATTTGTAGCCAAAACGTGCTTTAGGGACATAATAGGGCGTATTGGACATACTCTCCATGCCCCCCGCCACGATGACATCGGCCTGACCCAACTGGATAGCCTGAGCTGCCAGCATAATGGCTTTTGTGCCCGACGCACATACTTTATTGATGGTTGTACACGGAATGGTGGCAGGCAGACCGGCTTTCAGAGCGGCTTGTTTGGCCGGGGCCTGTCCGACATTTGCCGATACAACATTGCCCATAAAAACCTCCTGTACCTGCTCCGGTTGTACACCAGCGCGGGCCAGGGCTCCCCGAATGGCAGCAGCACCCAGATCAGTAGCCGACAGGGTAGATAGAACTCCCCCGAAACTGCCGATTGGTGTGCGGACCGCAGAAATAATGACGACTTCGTTCATAGGTATCTATTGATTACGGTTTACCACCGATTCCCGCTCTCTTTGGGTGCTGGACCTGCCTGACGAGCTGAGCGAGTTAACGCATATGGCAAATCATCGCCACGCATAGCATCCAGCAGTTGCAAAGCCTGTTCTTCGCTTAGATTCAAGCGACGAAAACGACGTAACAACTCATCCTGTCGGGCCGATCGCTCGACCTGTTGCCCCATTGGTCGGGGTTTGTTGACGAGTTGTGGAGCTTTCGTGGATGATTTACGCTTTGGCCGATTTTGCGGTGGTTTTCCCGAGTAATATCGTTTTATGAGTTCAAAATTATACCGGGCCGATTCATTATCCGCATTTTCGAGCAAAGCCTGGCGAAATAAAGTTAACGCAGAGGCACTGTCGCCTTCCAGACAAGCCAGAACACCTAACTGCGTAGCGGCTGCCGTTCGTAAGTCATGCCGATCGGTCTGAAGCAGTGTTTCATATTGCGACTTGGCTTTCGCGTACTGTTTTAGTTTAAAATACGAATGGCCAAGATTTAATCGAACGGCGGGATCGATTGTGGAGGTACGTTGACTCAGGTATGTATAAAACGTTATTGCGCGCTGGTAGTTGCCCGACTGATAGGCGAGCTGAGCTTCCTGACGAGCCTGATTATTTCGGGATATCTGGTTCAGGGAAATCAGTTCATTTAGCCAAAGCCAGGCTGCAACGAGTAAATAGATCATACATGCGTCAGATCCTAAGATTTCGAAGGGGTTATACATTCTATTTAACGGATAGAACGAATAGTGCCGCTAAAATCTGAGCCAAAAATAAGGCGAAACGTTGAGACTCGCTTACAAACGGAACGTTCGAATAGCGATAAGTATATCGAGCGCCACCAAACCCAGCGCTGCCAGTAGAAAATAATAGTATTTATTGGTGGCTACAGCAATGCGACGCTGATCGCTGGTACCCCCTTTCAGAGATCGTAAGATCCCGGCCAGTTCATTGATATAACGCCCATTTGCATCGGCTTCGACGTACTGTCCCCGACTATCGCGGGCGAGATCCTGTAAGAAGGAACGGTTTAGCCGACTTCGAACGATCTGGTGATTATCGTCGCGTACAAAATCGCGGCCCTGCCGAATGGACGAACCTGTTTCGCTGCCTACACCGACCGCAATAATGGGCATACCCTGCATACGCAGGCGAATCAGGCTGCTACGCTCACATGGCCCCGAACTTTCACCATCACTAAAGAGAACAATAGCCTTTACCGTCCGCCGGGTCGATGGGTCGGAGAGTAACTTTTGCTGAGCCAGTTCAATGGCATTACACAGATCCGTTCCGCCCGTTGGCGAAATACTGGTATGTACTTCGCGGATAAACTGTTTGAGGGCGTCCTGATCGGCCGTGAGCGGAGCCAGTACAAACGGGCTGGACGAAGCCAGAATAAGCCCGAATCGATTGGCTGGCAGGGTATCGCACAGTTGCTGGATGTCGTATTTTACCCGTTCCAGACGCGTTGGCACAACATCATTGGCATCCATTGAGCGAGAAATATCGACAATCAGAAAGGCATCGTGGCCCGATGTAGTGAAATCAACGACAGCTTCGCCAAACGAAGGACCGAGCAGCGCTATGATCAATAAGGTAAGGTAACTTCCCCTTAAAAAAAATTTAGGAACAACACCCCAGGCCGATGTATTGAGCTGTCCAGCCAGCCGAAATGTGCGCCAAACGTAGAATGCATATAGGCTTATGAACAGCGTGATGAAAAAAAAATCTGTACGGGCAAAGGGGTATAACCAATTCATGAAAGCGAGTATCAGGCTGACACTGATGAAGTTGGGGGGATAGCTGTCAGCAACCAGCAGGGCGAAATTAATAATTATGAAAAGATTTTTTCATTTCCCTCTTGACGAAAACGTATAATAGCCCTATCTTTGTGTCCCAATCGTTCAGGAACGGACGAATTGACTACGGAGAGATGCCTGAGAGGCCGAAAGGAACAGTTTGCTAAACTGTCGTACTGGTAACGGTACCGAGGGTTCGAATCCCTCTCTCTCCGCAGGAAACAAAGGGATACAGAATACTGTATAACTTGATTACTCACCACTCGGGGTGTAGCGTAGCCCGGTATCGCGCCTGCTTTGGGAGCAGGAGGTCGTAGGTTCGAATCCTGCCACCCCGACACAAAAAACCGTCAAATCATCGAGATTTGGCGGTTTTTCTTTTGTGCCCTGCATATTGGCAGTTTTTTGGTGGCAAAAAACGGATCAGTTTTAAAGGATCAAATCCAAAAGTTGTGGAGGGCGTTGTATTTTCTAGGCTTGTGTAATCAAATCCAGCCGTTTGAGAGAGGCTCTAAGATCACGCTATATCTTTTATAAGATGGATGTTGTAGGAAGTACGTTCGACATCTACGCCATCCTTCGCTAATTCTAAGGCTATAATTCGGATATATTGTTCAGCCAAGCCCTGGGTCAATTTATCTAGTAGCGCCTGATTAACTTCAATCGTAAATTTTAGTTTTAATTCGATCTCGTTTGTTTCCATAATCAATATGGGAATTTAAGGGTTTTCTGAAACGATTGCTTGAGTTAGTTCAAGCAATCAACTTTTCAAAGTAACACTATCACTTCCATATAATTGTGAAGTAGATTGAAATCTTTCTCTTCCTCTCTTTATCTCATTTGTTAACTTTTACTTGACTATGTACGCTATGCAGGGCCGACTGACCATTCAAATTCTAGCTTATTCATAGCACCGAAAACGCTGAGCAGGTTTATATTGATAAGCTAATGGCTGAAATTCTGTTACTATTGATTTTGATTAACCCAAGTGGTGCAGTTGTTACTCGTTGAAATCTTTTTGTTGAACGCATAATACGTTGAGTATTTAAGTTGCCCTCCGCAGTTTGCCGCTACGTTCACGATCAGTCGCTGGTAATTAGTCGCCAAACTATCAGGAACAACGAATGTATTAGCGGCAATCATCTTGATTTTCTCATCCTTAGGTGTCCATCCCATAATTCGACTGGTGTCCTTTAGGGCATAAATCTCCCAGGTAAAGCTTAAAGGACTATCGCCATAATTACTGGCTGTCAATCGCAAACCGTTGCCAGTATAGCATTCTGAATCGACCGTAACCTGTTGAGGCTGGCCGCAGGGGGATGAGTTTTGATCAGTACAGCTTCCGTTGCTAATTAGAGCTGTCACTACACTTACGATAAGAATTTTTGGCGTTTTCATAACATCGCTGAATAAGATTGCCTATAAGAGCAAACTCAACGATAAAAGGTTGGAAAGCTGATTGTAGAGGGAATCTAAGATGAGAATAGTCGAGTAGAGCACCTATAGGCCAGAGCTACCTGACAATTCTCAGCTTAGGTTCCCCTCAAGGGGTGGATAAGCCGCCTACTTAACTAGCTATACTTACTCAACTGGAGTTAATTGCATCCCAATTTGTTGGTACATGCTAAGGAAGTCATAGCTATTCCAGGCTTCCGCAATTTTTCCATCTTCAACGCGTACCATACAGATTCCTGGAAAAGTCACGGGTTTGTCAGAGGCTGTATGGATGGCATGAACCGTCGTACGGGCCGATTCAACATCATCCTGACTAATGACGTCATCAATGTCTACTTTAATAGTGTGAAACTGACTTCTGAAATCCCGGAAGAACAGTTTAAAACCTTCTGCCCCTCTAGGGTGATCTTCGGTAAAAACACCCTGAGCGAAGGCATCGGAAGTCATCAGTCGGTCTATAGCAGTTTCATCATCATTGTTCCAGACATCCTGAAACCATTTGTGCAGAAGGGTTGTGGTGGTGTTTCTCATGTAGACAGTCAGATTAAGGTGTTAGTAAGGGTGATAAAAAAGGGAGAGCGGTTCAAGTAAATATAGAGCCATTTAGTCAGATTAAGCAATGCCGTTTGATAGAAATGTGCTCGTAATCAGTAGCTTCAGTGTCTGCCTTTAATACCGCCTGTATGTATAAGCCTCCATCTTTTATGTCATATCGATTATCGTAACTGCGAATATTATAAACAAACATCCCTGCCACTCTTGCGAATAGCAGGGATGTTTGTGGTGAACGAAAGCGATTTACTGGTCAATCATTTCGGCATCGGCCAGAATATAGTTCAGTTCGTAAATATTGTCGGCGTTCAATTTGAGGGTACCCCGGAAGGTACGGCGCTCGTCGGTCTTGAACTTCTTATCCGATTTCTTGAATTTCAGCGACACTACCGATTCCGGACCTGCGCCACCACAGAAGAAACAGGCACTGTAGGGGAAAGCTGATAGAACATATACGTTTGTTTCGAGGTCGACCGGTAGCACATAGCCGGTTAATTCAACCGTTTTGCCGTTTAGTTTCTGAATGCTTTGACCGAATGTTGGATACAGCATGTACACCGACTCTTCGGCATACCATTTCTTCTTAAAGGTAACATCGCGCAACACTTCCCACGATAACTTGACGGGCTCAGCAGCAACGGAAGGAACGGCTTTAGACTTAGTTAGCTCGACGGGCAACTTAGCAGGCCGAAAAGCCGAAGTTACGAGCGATACGCATAGGAAAGCGATGACGATACGGTTCATGGCGTTGAAAGACTTTAACGATAGAAACTAATGGTAAAACTACAAAAAAGATTACTTTTATAAATCATTTTGACTTGATTACGCTGTTCAGTGGCCGATTTACTTCACGATAACACAAAAGACGGTTCGGTAATTCCCGTTCGGTTCACTCGTTTATACATAACGATGTTTTTAATCCTGGCCGTTCTGTTGACCGTCGGACAGGGACTTTCGCAATGGCGGTTCAGCGTCATTGAAAATGAAATGGGTGTGATCCGGCAAACGGCGCTTCAACGGCACCAGAGCCAGCAGATTGTGAAACAGGTTCTCCAGATAACCGATGCGGGCGAACAGGCTAGTTTTGAACAGAATGTGGCCGAGCTGAGGCAGTTGTTTCCTGTTTTTGAACGCTACCACTTAGAAACCCGCGAAGGCCGTGCCAATAGTCGTGAGGTGAAAATGGTCTACTCCGACACTGTAAATCGATTATATGGCGATATACAGCCCCAGTTTGAAGCGTTTCAACAAAGTGCCAATCAGATGATGAAACTACAGCATTTTGAGGAGGTGCGTCGGCCCGATGTACAGGCTAGCCTCCGGCTGATGCTGGCCAACGAAAAACCGTTTCTGGAAAAAATAGATCGCATTGTCGTGGTGTGTAACCTGGAGCTAAGGGCCAAACTGACGCTGCTGCGGACCATTGAATTTTACTCCTATATTTTCACATTAGTTACCTTAGTGGCCATTGGCTTACTAATTTTCCGACCAGCCGCCCGAAAACTAAAACAAACGTTTGATCAGTTAGTAGAGGCTGAAAGTCGGACTACAGCGGCCAATAAGAAATTACTTAGTGCCAATAAATCGCTGAAGGAAACCCGGCAGAAACTATTTGAAGCGACCAAACTGCAGTACCAGCAACAGATCGATGACCAGAAACTACGAACCTCATACCTGATTGCCGGTCAGGAAGAAGAACGTAAACGACTTTCGCGTGAACTTCACGACGGACTGGGTCAAATGCTCACCGCTATCAAATTGCAGATTGAAGGACTCGAAGCTGTACTGACTAAGATGATCATTGGCGAACAAAATGGCTCAATCCCCTATACAAAAAATCTGAAAACATTAAAAACGCTGGTTACCCAGACGATTCAGGAAACCCGGACAATATCCAATAATTTGATGCCCAGCGTATTAAGCGATTTTGGAATTGTGCCAGCCATTAAAATGTTGGCCGAACAGGACAGAAGTGAAACAATAGACGTTACATTTAAAACGAATCTGACGACAGATATGCCTCGTTTAGATAAAAACGTGGAGATTATGTTATACCGGGTTACTCAGGAAGCGGTCAGTAATGCGGTGCGACATGCTAAACCATCTCATGTGCATATCGAACTAAAGGACCGTGGAAACTCTTTACAATTAGTAGTCAGTGACGATGGAACAGGGTTTGACGTGCCCCGTGCCAATCAGCCTAATGAGTTGATGAAACCCATACTGGATGCTGAACATACACGGATGGCAAAGTCCCGGCCACCATCGCAGGGTCTACATAATATATTAGAACGTACTAAGCTCGTCAACGGTAAACTAAAAATTAATTCAATACCCGGAAAAGGTACTAAACTACAGATTAGCATTCCCTACCAAACGCATTTTGCTCAACATGACACCTACTAAATTAATGCTGGTGGACGACCACTCAATCGTTCGTGATGGTATCCGGCTTTTGTTAGAACAAGCCGAAGGTTTAGAAATCATTGACGAAGCCAATGATGGTGAAGAAACCCTCGATAAGCTAAAAGCAAACCAGCAAACGCCCGAAAAACTGCCCGACCTGATTCTGATGGATATTTCGTTGCCGGGTATGTCGGGTATTCAGACCGCTCAGGTTATCAGTCGGTTATATAAAAACTTACGGGTACTGATGCTTTCCATGCATAATAATGAAGATTACATTTTACGGTCGGTGGAAGCAGGTGCCTATGGCTACATTCTGAAAGATTCATCGTCTGATGAAATGATTAAGGCCATTCGGACCATTGCCAGTGGCGAAAAATACTATAGTTCGCCGGTAGCCTCCATAATTTTGAGTGGCTACATGCAACAGCTCAAAAAAGGCAATAAGCAAAATCGGGCCGAGCGTCAGTCGAAGCTATCCAATAAGGAAAAAGAAATATTGCAATTCCTAGTCGCTGGAATGAGCAGCCGAGAAATTGCGGAAAAACTACAGCTTAGTGTTCGGACGGTCGATAACCACCGGGCCAATATGATGCGTCGGCTACAGGTGCGCAATGCCGCCGAACTCGTCAGAATGGCTGTTGAGGATAAACTGATCTAAATTTAATAAAGCGGTGGCATTGCGAACTCACCGCTTATTTTTTAGGTTTGCCCATCAAAACCGGCTTACTGCCGGTTTTAGATTCCATTACTACTATATTAAACAGGTAGAATTTATCAACTAAAACCACCCTCTATTATGTCACTGCGTTTAGGCGATATTGCTCCCGATTTTGAGGCCGATACAACCCAGGGCCACATCCATTTCCACGAATGGCTTGGCAACTCATGGGGGATGCTATTTTCGCACCCGGCCGATTTTACACCCGTTTGCACCACCGAGTTAGGCAGGACGGCGTTGCTGAAAGACGAATTTGGTAAGCGTAACGTAAAGGTTATTGCCGTATCGGTCGATGACCTGGAATCACATAACCGTTGGACGCCCGATATTAAAGATGTTACTGGAACGGAGGTAAACTTCCCGATCATTGCCGACCCCGATCGGAATGTAGCCACGCTCTACGACATGATCCATCCGAATGCCAGCGAAAAAGCAACGGTGCGTTCGGTATTTGTGATCGGACCCGACAAAAAGATCAAGCTTACGTTGACCTATCCGGCTTCGACAGGCCGAAATTTCAACGAACTGCTTCGGGTTATCGACTCGCTGCAACTGACCGCTGATTATCAGGTAGCTACCCCCGCAGACTGGAAAAATGGCGAAGACGTGATTGTGACACCGGCTGTACCAAACGATCAGCTGGAGGCTAAATTCCCCAAAGGAGTAACGTTTGTGAAGCCGTATTTGCGGACAACACCACAGCCGAACGTGTAAGCGGACCATTAGAACACTTTCAAAACCTTCTGCTTAAACGGTCAGTTGCTTCTTGGTAAAGAATCAAACAATCGAAACGTTATGGCAAAGAACAAGAGTGATAATCCTGAGCACAAAGAAGGCCCAGTAGCCACCGCTATTGAGGAACAAACCGCCAAACTGCCTTCCGATATTTTCTTATGGGCCTCGCTGGGCTCAATGGCTATATCCTTAGCCTTACAGGCAACGGGCGAGCGCCACAAGAGTTTGTTTGTTGGGCAGTGGGCAGCACCCTTTCTGCTGCTTGGCTTATACAATAAGTTAGTGAAGCTGGAAGGCCACGATTAGATTATTTTTCAATTAATGCCAAAAAAGCTCATTGCATATGCAATGAGCTTTTTTGGCATTAATTAGGTTCGCCCAGAAAACCGTAATTTCGACGCTGGAAGTGTCAGGTAGATTTTTAGATTCGAATGAGAGTTCGTGTTTTGTATAAGCTGATTTCAAAACGATATGGATTTTGGATTATAGCTTTTCTTATGCTGATGGTGAGCATCTGGGTTGTTCGGACAAGACGGCCCGACGAAATGAACTGGCGGTTTGTGCAGGCGTTTGGGATTCGGCTACCTATGCGTTATACCATCCATGGCATTGATGTATCCCGCCACAATGACCGTATCAACTGGGCAACTGTCCAGAAAATGGAAGCCGAAGGCGTTCGGATTCAATTCGTGTTTATCAAAGCAACCGAAGGAGCCACGTTGTCGGATAAACATTTTGACAAAAACTGGCGGGAAGCTAAAAAGATCGCTTTGCATCGCGGGGCTTATCATTTTTATCACCCAACGCGTGATCCGCTTAAGCAGGCGGCAAATTTCATTCGCCATGTTGAACTCAAAGCTGGTGATTTTGCGCCCGTAGTTGATTTCGAAGTGATCAATGGACAAACCGATGAAACGATCGTAAATGGGCTACGAACCTGGCTCGAAACAGTTGAGGAACATTATCAGGTTCGCCCAATTATTTACACCAACGGCAACTTATACCGACGATACATCAAGGGAAACCTTGACGATTATCCACTCTGGATAGCCGACTATTCAACCAAACATCTACGGAATTATGATGCCGATAAACTTTATTTCTGGCAACATAACCAGAATGGCTGGGTGAAAGGTATCCGGGGGCAGGTCGACTTCAATGTGTTTGTTATGGACGAAGGCCGTATGCATGAAATCTGCTTATGAAGACAGATTAATGAGGAACAAACAGCTTAGGCTTGCCAGATTTCCCATGCTTTCTCTGCCTGTAATTCCAGCATCCGTAAACCATTATGTACAGCCGCGCCCTGTTCGAGCCCACGTTTCATGAATAGCGTTTTTGCCGGATTGTAAACCAGATCATATAGCAAATGCTGATCGGTTAGTTGGGGATAGGGCAGAGCAGGAGCCTGGTCAATGTTGGGATATGTCCCGATCGGCGACCCGTTGATGAGTAGATGATAGGCCGGTAAAACGGCTTCCACGTCATCGTACGTTAAATTGTCGTCCGTTTTGGTGCGCGATACAAATTTGTAGGGAATGCCCATGTCGCTTAATGCAACAGTCACGGCTTTGGAAGCCCCTCCCGTACCGAGTACCAGCGCTTTCAGATCGGCAGTGGTGCGCCCGAGGGAAGTAAGCCAGTCGATCAATGATTGCCGGAAGCCGTAGTAATCCGAATTATACCCAGTTTTCGATCCGTCGGCTTCGAACTTTATAACGTTGACAGCGCCAATTTTTTCGGCCGAGGTGTCTAATCGGTCCAGATAGGGTAGAACGGCCTGTTTATGCGGAATCGTTACGTTTAGTCCACGCAGATTGGGTAATTCGAACAACTCCGGTAAGGCCGTAATGTCGGGCATTTCGAACAAGTTGTACTGACTATTCTCAATACCTTCGCGACGGAATTTCTCTGAAAAGTAGCGCTGCGAAAACGAATGAGTCAGGGGAAAACCAATAAGACCGTAACGATTCATACGACTGGGTAAAAACGTTTCTGTGGATGGGCTGATTTTTATTGGCGTACATTCACCATAAATCAGCGCACCCACAGAAACAGAGAACTACTTTATTAAGCCCGCGAAACACGTTTTTTGAAAAACTCAATGATAATGGGTAAGATCGACAGGCCTACAATGCCAAATACAACCAGTTCAAAGTTTTTCTGAACGATTGGGAAATTCCCGAAAAAGAAGCCTAGCAGGGAAATGCTCGTAACCCACAAAATAGCCCCGGCAATGCAGTATCGGATATAGGTGCTATAAGTCATACTGCCCGCACCAGCCACAAAAGGGGCGATGGTCCGAACGATGGGAATAAAACGGGCAATAATCACCGTGCGGCCACCGTATTTGGCATAAAACTTTTCGGTTTCTGATATGTATTCACGCTTAAAGAACAGAATCCGCTCACGCGATTTAATCTGATTCCCCATAAATTTACCTACGAAATAATTGACGTTGTCGCCTAATAAAGCAGCTCCGATCAGCAGTGGGATAATTACCCAGACGCTCAACTCATTGGTAGGTCGTGCCGCTAATGCCCCTGCCGCAAACAACAGCGAATCGCCGGGGAGCAGTGGCATGACAATGAGACCAGTTTCCGTGAAAACGATCAGGAATAATATGGCGTACAGCAATACACCATATTGGTTGGCCCACAAATCAAGATAACGATCCAGGTGGAGCAAAAAATCGAGTAGCGATTTGATCAATTCCATAAGACAGGAGTTAGGAGCGAGAAGCGAGGAGTGAGCATGGCTGACGCGAAAGTAGTATGACGTGTCTGCCATGTTCACTCCTAACTTCTCATTCCTCAGTTCTTAGTTAAAAAGTGCATAAATGTGTCACCCCGAAGACCTAACCGGATGGTTTCAAGAGGGATGACTTCATGAGGAGCTATATTGCCCAGGTTTACATTGGCGCCCAGTAGTTTGACGAACCAGACCTGCTGCTCTTTCTGCGGGGCTTCCCAAAGAATGCTTTCAAAAGGAATTTGGGTCAGAATTTCTTCTACCAGTCCCTGGCGAACTTCTCCACTTGAGCGGAAGAGGCCAACCGTACCGCCCTCGCGAGCTTCACCGATGACTTTCCAGGCGCCAGCCTGTAGCTCCGCCTTCATCAACTGAATCCATTTATAGGGAGGAATAATCTTAGCTTCGTCCTTAGAACCTACTTCTGAGAGGACTGTGACCTGAGTAGCTAACTGGCGTATGTACTCGCACTTTGCATCCTGCGTCATATCGATGGATCCATCCGAAACTTCGGCATACTGCATACCGTATTTATCCAGTAATTTTCGGTACTCGTCGAACTGGTTTCGAATCACAAAGGCCTCAAATAAAGTCCCACCAAAATAGACTGGTATGTTGGCTTCCTTATAGATACTTAATTTTTCCTTAAGATTTGGCGTAACGAACGAGGTTGCCCAGCCTAATTTAACAATGTCGGCATAATCAGCAGAGGTCGATAGGAAATCCTCTACTTCGCGCAGACTCAACCCCTTATCCATAACCATAGTGAGCCCACTTTGTCGGGGTTTAGCGGTACGTTCAGGGATCTGCGTAAGCGTATAATTCATACAGAGAAATCGAGTAGGCGTATTTAAAAATCGCCCAAAAGTAGTATAAGTCTTGGAAACCTCCCAAGAAAGTCCACAAATAATCGCATCTGATGGCCTTATGGCTTAGTTAAATGCTATTTTTGCCGGATATGGACAATTTCTCTAACCCTCGACTCGATTTTTTGCGTGCTCAGATCGGGCAGCCTATGGTTCACAGCCCATCACCTTTTGGCCGCTGGCTAAATGGAATTATTCGTGAAGTGGACTATGGACGTATGGTCGCTGATTTCGAGATCCGTGAAAATATGACCAATCCGGCTAAGGTATTACATGGCGGAGCGGCATCGGCTATACTGGATGATTTAGTGGGTGTAATGGTCTATGCGCTTGGGCGCGATCATGCGTACACATCCGTAAATCTTACCGTTGATTTTTTACATGCGGCTAAACTTGGCGACGTAGTAACAGGAACGGTAGAAGTGATCCGGGCTGGAAAGAATATTATTCATTGTGAAGGGCGTATAGTCGCCACCGATGGGAAAATCATTGCGAAGTGCTCGACAAATCTGATTCAAACGTCTGTAAAACTGACTTTTTGATTAAAGGCTAATTAACTATTATTGAAAAATTAAGTTACCTTGCTGTTACGATTTCATGTTTTATCTGTCAAAGGAACAAATACGGGCTTTCATTCAATCAGAAGTGAAAAAATAAGACCGTATATCGGTAACCGCCAATAGGAAATTGCCGGGATTGTGCTAGCGCAAGCAAGTCATATAGGCAAATATGTCCTGGGCTTTTGGGAAAAATTCAGGAATAAATAAGACAAATAGAGGAAAATGGAGTTTCTAAAGAAGGGAGGTCAGTATTTGTTTTATAATCACCTGTTTATTGCTATAATTGGCCGTAAATAAAAATTGTTGAATCTATAAACACAATTGCAGCCAATTCGTAGTAGTATAAGTCAGGTCTTTGTCAGGATTTAATTGCTTTGTAAACCTGTTGAGAAAATGTGTCAATAGGATAGAATAGTTGAAAAAATAGGAATGGGATGAGTTGACTTTTGCGATTCAGTCTTAACATTGCAAAAAAATAAATGATAAGGCCGTTTCAAGACTGATTCGTCGTATGGCTTAATTGGCTGATCAGATTCATCAGTAACTCCTGTTGAGTTAAAAGCCCGGATAAACTCAGTGTGAAAATAATTTATCTATTATTTGTAGCAATGAGAAACATTTCGTCAAAAATTTAGTCATATGGTGGTACGGTGGGGCTATAGACGTCAGCTTCGTGTAGAAAGGAGGAAACAGGCGGTATAATTCGAAAAATGAGGGTTGTTACCGTTCCCTAAATTTCTACAGTCGTATTTGGAAGATTAAAAGTTTAGTAAGAAACATTGCGTCAAATTAACTCAATAAATATGCGAACATTTATCCAACAACACCCCCTGCGGATGCTGGCTGGACTCGTGTTGCTAAGTTTTGCAATACCAACTGTTAGCCTTGCTCAACAGGCTACGACAAGTCCATCATCGACTACTTCCAGTGGAAGTTATGTGCGTGAGAATATCTATCGATTAGGAAAAGGCATTTACACTGACACCCTTCGTAGAGATGACTTTAAGGCACAGGCCAGTGATGTGGCAGAACTGGATGACTGCGACACTACATTTCAAACGTTTATTTTAGTCAGGCGATTGTCGCCCTGGCGTATTGGCTTATATGCCGGTCCGAACTTCGCTTATTGCGGTACCTGGGAAAATACCTTTGGCCCCACGAAGCGTGACAATACACTATACAACGGTGCTGGATTCAATGTAACGGCCAATGCCGATTACTTCCTGACGCCAGCTACCCGTCGGCTTCGGTTTGCAGTGGGCGCGGCTATCGGGTATCAGAACTACATCACCCGTAGCATTTACCGCGATTATCTATACAGCCTGGCAGCGTCACGTGGTTTCACCAACAACCAGGTAACCATTAACCAACGGGCTTCGGAAGATATGTTCCTGACCGTAGGGCCTGTACTGACCTTTACGCTGGGCCGGAGCCGTAAAAATCCGGATGCTACTTCGTTTATTGAGTTAGCCGCTCGTGGTGGTCTGTTCCGTACCGAAGCTGCTACTATCGCAGCGTATACCCCATCGACATTGACGCTACCAAACGTTCCTTCCTTTGTTGACGGTGGTGGTCTGATTCGATCGGTAAACCCAAGCTCGCACCTGTATCACCTTGGGGCAATTGGTTCGGCTGCTGTGTTCTTCCCAATTGGTCGCAACAACTGGAATATCGGTGTTCAGGGACAAGGTTTTATTACCCAGTTAAATTACCTGATCATCAACGGTATTGACGATCAACTCTATGAGTTCAAACGGAAACATGGTGGTTTCAGTGTTGGTCTGGCGGTTCGGAAAGGATTTGTTCAGAAGAAGCTTATCCCCAAAGCTCCAGTATCTTGCCCAACCTGCGAACAGGTTCCCGAGCTGAATGTACGATTCAATGGCGCTTCACTCAAAGGTGCATCGCTGGCTTATGTGGATAGTACCAATGCCGCCCAATCAGCTCCGGTTAATACTGCCGCTACGGCTCCGGTTATTAGCTGGCGCAGTACAACCCCGAATCCGAAAAACGAAACCTTTACGGCTCGTCTGTACTATCGTCCCGATTCGGTCGTAGCTGGTAATAACGATCAGGTAATTGCTCAACTGGAAAACACAACGGATACCACGCTGGCGTTCCCAACAGCCTATTTCTCGGCTGGTCAGATGACGCCAGGTTTCTACTACGTAACAGTTCACAATAAGCAAACGGCTAAGTGTGGTACCTGTATGAGTGAAGTGGCTACGACCAGCTTTGCTAGTGTGAAGCCCAAGCTTCCTCCACATCCTGATTGTGAGTACAACCACAAGCTTGAGCGCCTGGAAGTATTCTACCGGACTCCATACACCCGCGAAGTGGCAAACGTTTGTTACTGTAATGGTACCGTTACCTCAGTTGGTGACACCGTTACACGTCTGCGCTACCGTGGCCTGAACCGTATGCTGGCATCGGGAGCTGTTGATTTTGACACAAACACGGTTATTCTGAACCTGAACGAACTTCCAGGTGGTCTGGCTCAGCAATTCCAGTCTGAAAAAGCGAAGATCGAAAGTGGTAACGCTATTCGTTTCAAAGGTCGCCGGGTACGTCCACAGGTTCAGTACTTCCGCGCTATCTTTACGGTTACCAAGAAGCCTTGCAATGGTCAGCCTGAGCAAACGGTGGGTAGCTTCATGACCACAATCAGTGATAACAGCTACACCATTACAGACCTGAAGCCATTGACCAGTGAACAGAAAGCTAAGTTGTTAGCTCCTCCCGCACCGAAAAAAGCGGTACGTCGCCGGGGTGGTAACAGCGGTCGCCGGTCAGATGTAATGTTCGGAGTTGAATAATTCGCTAATACGATTGAAAAAACCGGGGGCCAACGCTCCCGGTTTTTTTGTTGATACTGATTCGAAACCTCAATGCGCTATCTCTTCGCAATCCTATTAATTTGCCAAGTAACCATGCTTAATGCACAATCGACTCATACAGATGCTGTCGCTTCGGCTACCATGCAAACCTATTCATTTCGGTTGCTGCCAGGCCAGGATCTGAAAAAAGAATTAGACGCCGTTGTTCAACAACAGCGGATTGAAGCTGGAGCCATGATCACCTGTGTAGGCAGCCTTACCCGTGTAGCTTTACGATTGGCTAATCAGGCAGAACCCACAGTATGGCAGGGACATTTTGAAATTGTTTCGCTGGTTGGTACTCTCTCAACAGGGGGAAGCCATCTGCATTTGTCGGTATCGGATTCAACGGGCCGAACGATAGGAGGGCATTTGGTAGACGGTAGCACCATTTATACTACAGCCGAGATTGTCATCGGCGTAATGACCGATCTGACATACGTACGGGAGGTAGATCCAAAATTCGGCTATCGGGAATTAGTGGTCCGGAAAAAGCGACGGAAATAAATGGTATAAAAAACTTCCCGAAAGTTATAAGCTTTCGGGAAGTTGATCCTGATCCTGGCACTAATTAGTAGCCCGGATTTTGAGTATATAGTCCCGGCTTTGCGTCTAACTCAGACTGCGGAACGGGGTAAAGAATGTAGTTTTTCTGGAAGGACTGCATTTGCTTCTGCGTATCTTCAACCGGAATCCAGGCCGATATAATTGAATCAACCTGCCCGCTGCGAACCAGATCATGCCAACGGGTTCCTTCACCGACAAATTCTTTCCGGCGTTCCTGAAACAGTCGTGTTAGCGTTACGTTCGTGATCGTAGACAGACCGGCTCGCGTCCGAACCTGATTCACAATCGCGTCAACATCAGCCTGAGTTCCTCCGGTAGCTCCTCGTAAAATGCATTCCGCCTTCATCAATAAAATATCGGTGTAGCGATACACGATGAAATTGATAGGCCAGTCGAGCCGGTTGTTAGTCGGTACTTTGGTTAGATCCACATATTTCTTAACGAACGAACGAGGCTCAGCAACTCCATTGTAGGTATAACCTGTCTGAATCGTAAAGGCTTTCCGGGCGTCGGCTGCTTCATACGAGTTTAGTAAATCGTTCGATACCGGTCGGATGGTGAGACCACCCTGGGTGCCTTTGCCATTGGACTGGAACCAGGTATCAGGCACCAGGACCCAGGGAAATGTACTACCTACCACTGGCGTTAGACCATTCGCGTACTGAATATCGAAAATGACTTCAGCATTGTTTTCATTCGTATACGAGAAGATGTTGGTGTACGAAGGCAGAAACGAATACTTTCCACTAGCAATGATTTCATTCAACAACGTAAGTGCCTGCGACCATTCGTTCAAGCCCAGGCCTGGTCCTTCGATATCGTAGGTTGCACCTGAACGGGTCATATACACTAGAGCCAACGCAGCTTTAGCAGCATATTTAGTAGCTCGTCCTTTGTCGGCCGCTGCATAGGTTTCGGGCAGGTTCGACGCAGCAAACGTTAGATCCGACAAAATAAGCTTGTAGACATCAGCCACCGAACTCCGACCAATAGAAAGGGCTTCATTGGCCGTAACAGGTTTATCGATTATGGGTACTTTGCCGAAATACCGTACCAGATCGAAGTAAAAAAAGGCACGCAAAAATTTAGCTTCGGCTTCCAGCCGGGTTCGCAGACTGGCATCGGTGATCACTTTCCCGTTTTTAGTCAACTGATCCAACAGAACGTTTGCCCGGTAAATTCCATTGAAATTCGCTGACCAGGCTTCCGTAACATAGGGGTTCGACGCAATACTTTTCAGAAAACTGTTGATGCCTTCCCAATCGCGAACACCGCCATCCGAAACCGCATATAAGTTGTCGGAGCGGGTTTCCGACAGGTTCAACAGTCGGTCGGGGTAGCCGCGGAGGTCATTATAAACCGAGTTGCTGGCCTGTAAAAAGTCGTTGGTCTGTGAATAGAACGTAGACGTGGTCGCCGACGAAATGGGCACCTGATTTAAATCGCCAGTGCAGGCTGCCAGTGCCAGAAAAGGGATGATATATAGTATCTTTTTCATGATTGAAAGTCGGAAGAATTGGATAATGTAAAATGTATTATGAAAAAGGATGATGAGTGGTACCGCTTTCATTGCTCATTTTACATTATTCATTGTTCATTTAAAAGGTGACGTTCAGGCCGAAAACCAATGACCGGGGTAGGGGCAGACCTCCATAGTCTCCAGCTTCTGGATAGGATGAATTGCCGCTCAAATCCGTGTTTGAGGCTTCGGGGTTAAAACCGCCCTTGTATTTGTCGAACCCAAAGAAGTTTTCGGCCGTCACATACACGCGGGCACCCTGAAGTTGCGGAATCTTAACAATGGTTTTCAGGTCGTACCCCAGTGTAATGTTCCGAACCCGTACATAGTCGGATGAATACAGCCAGTCAGTGTTTTTGATCCGTCCGAAAGTAGAATAGGCCTTGCTGACAACACCTGCACCAGGATTGTCGGGTGAGCGCCAACGGTCACGATAAAAGCCAAGTGCATTGTCGGTAGAGCCCTGACCGGTACGGCCCAATGCCCGACCCAGCAGCGAGTAAATAGAACCACCATTCTGGCCTTGTACCAAAACAGTCAGGTCGAAACCTTTGTAGCGGAAGCTGTTGGTAATCCCCCAAACATAATTCGGGTTTGGATGGCCAACAATAACCCGGTCGTTGGCATCGATCACACCGTCACCATTGGCATCGAAATACTTCGGATCGCCAACGGTTTCTGAGCCAAACACAGCGGCTTTGCTATCGATGTCCTGCTGCGACAGAATACCAATTTGTTTGACGACATAAATACTGTACAGTGGCTCCCCAACCCGCAACAGCGAATGCGAAACGTCGAAGGCCGATGGGATTAGTATTTGCTCCTGTCCACCAGCCAGCGACACTACTTTGTTGGCATTGTGGCTCAGGTTGACCGATGTCGTCCATTTAAAATCGCCTGTGGTATTACGGCTGTTTACTTCCAGTTCCCAACCCTGGTTACGAACACTTCCGGCATTGCTCAGGTACGATGAGAAACCCGTTGCAGTTGGAATAGGTACGTTCAGTAGAAGACCTTTGTTGAGTTTATTATAGACGTCAAACGAGAAGCTCAGCCGGTTATTCAGCACAGTAGCATCCAGACCAAAATCAACCGTTTCAGATGTTTCCCAAGTTAGGTCAGGGTTGGTTACCCCACTTGGAGCCTGTCCAATAGCGGCTACACCGTTAAAAGTATAGTTGTAGGCGGTCAGTATTGGCAACGTACTGTAATCACCGATGTTGTAGTTACCGGCAGTTCCGTAGCTGGCCCGTAATTTCAGGTCATTGATTGGGGTAATTTCCTTCATGAACTGCTCTTCCGAAATGCGCCAGCCGACCGATGCCGACGGGAAAAGTCCCCATTGGGTATTGGCTCCAAAACGGGATGAACCATCGCGCCGTAAACTGGCCGAGAACAGGTAGCGTTCGTTGTAGTTGTATTGGGCTCGACCAAAGTACGAGATCAACACGTTGCGGGATTCCGTTGTGTTGCCCGTGATGCCGTTAGCCGCATTCAGGGTTGTGATTACGTTGCTGTTAAAGCCTCCATTTGAACTGAGCGTCGACGTTTCGAGCTTACCGGAGTTATAAGAGAAACCCGCCAGCAGCGACAGATTGTGCTTATCGGCAATGGTGGTGGCGTACGACAGCGTGTTCTCGTTGACAAACGTACGTTTCTGATAAGTACTGTATGAGCCAGACGTGAGTGTGGTAAGCTGGGCCTGACGAGTAGCCAGCGTACTGGCAATGATGTACGGGTTATACGATTTAGCTGTGTTGTTGGTATTGTCGAGGTTGACCGTAGTCCGGAATGTAAGCCCCTTCAGGATCTGATAATCGATAAAGGCAGACCCGATGGTACGGAACCGTTTGGTTTCACCGATAGCATTTTGCAGTTTACCGATTGGGCTGTTGGTGGATGTACTCCAGCGATATTGACCATTATTCCCAACGTTCGGATAAACCCCCATGGTATCTTCCTGTACCGGTGTCATGCTGACCAACTGGTGCAGAATGTTGTCTTTTCCTTCTACCCCCGGATCGTTGTTAATCGAGTAGGTGGGGGCCAGATTTAAACCTAGCTTGAGCCGATTGGTTGCATTTACTTCCACATTGGCACGCGCCGAGTAAGCCGTGTAGTTGGTGTTGATAACCATACCCTGCTGGTTGACGTAATTACCCGAGATATAATAGCGGGTCTTATCCGTACCACCGCTTGCCGAAACCTGATGATTCTGGACCAGGCCTTTTCGGAAGGCTAACTCCTGCCAGTCGAAGTAATTTAGGCCCGGATGGCCAGCCATAGCCCAACGGTCGTCGGTCATGTAGCTGGTGTTGACCGTGCCAGCCGGTAGTCCTAAAATAACCCGGCGCTGCTCATTGGTTTGCGAGGCTGAACGACCGGTTCCAGAGGCTACCCATTGCGCATTGATCATTTCGGTTGCCCGATCGACCCACTCGTCGGCGCTGAGCATATCCAGTTTACGAGTGCGCTCCATGAAGCCTGTGTAGGTGTTCAACGTAACAGTGGTTCGTCCGGCTTTTCCGCGTTTGGTTGTAATCAGAACCACGCCATTGGCTGCCCGAGAGCCATAAATAGCCGCCGAAGCGGCATCTTTCAGCACCTGAATCGATTCAATATCGTTGGGGTTGATATTGTCCAATGGATTTCCATTCGCAAAGTTGCCTGATCCGTTTGGGGCTGCGGTCGCCAGCGGAAATCCGTCGATGACATAGAGAGGCTCGTTACCAGCCGTAATGGAGCCGCTGCCCCGAACCTGTACGCTGAATCCTTTGCCAAGTCCACCGCTGGTTTGCTTGACCTGTACACCGGCCATTTGACCGACCAATGCCTGATCGACCCGGAGGATCGGACGTTGATCAATTGTTTTGGTATCAAACGAGGTTACAGCACCCGTTACATCCGCTTTTTTAGCCGTACCGTATCCGATGACCACGACTTCACTAAGCGATCGATTGTCGGGCTCGAGTTTTACGGAAACGACGGTTTGATTGGATAAAGCAACCGATTGACTAACATAGCCAATTGAGGAGAAGGTGAGCGTAACAGCATTCGTTCCTGTAACGCGCAGGCTGTATTCCCCTTTAGCGTTGGTTACCGAACCGCTGGTTGCACCTTTCTGAACGACATTGACACCCGGAAGAGCTTCGTTGTTTTCCGATGACGTGACCACACCCGTGACGACCTGAGCCATCACGCCCCCGCTCGAGAGGAGCGCAATGGTTAGCAGCAGAAGCCTGGCTAACTGGGTAAATTTTCTCATGGGACCAAACAGTTTAAAGAGAGTCTATAGATTGGTTGTTGGCTAACAAATGGTATTTAACCAATTGCAAAGATGATTTGTCCCTAGCTGGGAACCTTCCCGCACCCTCCTGTTTAGACTATTTTTGTTAATTCTTTAACTATCTATAGTCATGTACTTTTTACACTTTAGTGAGCGAAGACATGCCCGTTTTTGCCCATACCTGTTTAACTATATAAAGCTGATGAACTCTTGTAACGAGTGATCGATTCTATGCCTAAAAGGGTATAGGAGCAGTGTAGAATAGGGAAATGTATATCTTTACCGTATGAATGAACGATTCAGATATTGGTTCAGGCGAGTTGGGTGGCTGGGCTTTCTTTTCTTCCTAATTAAGGGGCTTTTGTGGCTTCTGATTCCTTATCTTATTGCGAAGGGTATTCTGTCAAAGTAGGTACGGCTACCACCCGTGCACTCTGATGCGCCCGTTTCGAATCGACTCGCTATTTACTACTGCTTTCAGGGGATCAAACTAAGCTGACCTGGCGTAACTGAATATGCCATACAATAATAGAATTGGTCTTTTAATCGATCGTTCTGGAAGTATGCGTAAATTCATTGTTAATTGGTAACGTTGAAGGGAATTTGGTAATCTGCTACAGAAACCATGCGGGTGGGAAGAAAAGGAGAACACTGGCGTACGCTTGTGCGGGTAGGGCTTATAGTGGCTAGTCTATTACCAGTTCAGGTACTGGCAAATCATATTATTGGAGGTGAGGTGAGCATGAAAGCAGTGGGGACAACTCCCGGCTTTTTTCAACTGCAACTCATTCAGTTTTGGGATGCTACCCAATCCGTTCCCGGTAATCAGGATGAATCGGTTACGTTACGAATTTATAGGAAGCAGAACCCTATTTTGATGGAGAAAGTGACATTACCCTTGCGGGAAACACTGCCTCTTACATTTGGTAATATTGCCTGTGCAACGCTACGCCAGCTTAGCTTTACTCAAGCCCGTTATTACACGACCTATCAATTTAACACCAATCTGTACAATGATCCCGGCGGGTATTATATGGTTTGGGAGCGTTGTTGCCGAAACGATGCGCTGACGAATGTGACTCCATCCCCTACAACGGGTGTGGCCATGACCTTTTACCTGGAATTCCCGCCAATGAGTCGAGCCGGTGTACGTTTCAAAAATTCGTCGCCTGAGTTTGGACTTCCCAATGGTGATTATATCTGCATCAATAAGCCGTTTACATTCGACGTGGGCGCTTCGGATGCCGATGGAGATCAACTTCGATATTCGCTCGTAACGCCCCTGAATGGATTCACAACTAAGTTTTTTCCTACCGTTTTTGATGAATCTCCACAAACTAGCTATCCAATCATAACCTGGGCACCGGGCTATAGTTTGTCCAATATTATTCCCGGTAATCCGGCTCTATCAATTAATCCAGCGACGGGTCAGTTGAGTGTTCGGGCAACAAAAGAAGGGCTTTATCTCTTTACGGTGCAGTGCGAAGAGTTCCGAAATGGCGAACGGATTGGCGTTGTTCGGCGGGACTTCCAGCTTCCAGTGGTCGACTGTTCGAAGAATACACCGCCAGCCGCTGTCGTAATGGCTAATGGAACGATTGCTTCTGACCTGGTCTGGTGTGGAAGCCAGCCATTGGTATTGTCGGTTGAGAAAAATCAGGCCTGGGCGTATCAGTGGCAAAAAGATGGCGATAATATTCGGGGTGCTACATCCGACACGCTACAGGTACATTTGCCAGGGGTGTATACGGTCGTAAAAAGTCTGGCAAAGGCTTGTGCCAACGATACTACGTCGCAGGCTGTCAAAGTAACCTATGTAACGCCCCCTACGGTAAAGGTTGCCATTGCGACACCTAAGCCTTACTGTACAGGGGATACACTTACCTTACAGGCTACCGGCCAGGCGAATTATCAATACCAGTGGCAGCAGAATGGTAAAGAGATTGCTGGAGCCAGACAGGCTACGCTGCGCGTGTATCAATCAGGGGTATACACTGTATTGGCAAGGCCAGCCACAGCCGTATGCGATGGAACTGACACGGCTCGGGTGACGATTAATCCGAAACCAGTCGCAACTATTCAGGCGCCTAAGCTGTCGTTCTGTGCAGATGATTCACTCCAGTTATCTGCCAACAGCCAGACTGGATACCGGTATGTTTGGCAGCAAAACGGAGTAAAACTTTCGGATACGACGTCCCGGCTGACTATTCGCCAATCAGGTATTTATCAGGTTGCTGTAATAGGGCCATCCGGGTGTACTGCTGTTTCATCGTCGGTTAAAGCGACGAAATATGACCGACCGACACTATTACTGGATTCGATTCCGCCCATTTGTTTCAACGATAGCAAAGTTGTTACCTTACGAGGGCAGCCTGCCGGAGGAACGTTCGCCGGACCCGGCGTTTCGGCTAATCGGTTCGATCCGAGGTCTGTAGGAGTTGGTACCTATCAGATAACGTATACCGTCGTTTCCGATACGGTTTGCCGGACCCAGAAAAGCCAAAGGGTAGCGGTCGTTGCCAGCCCGAACCTGTCGGGTCAGATCTTCTATCATCTTAATCAGGGGAATAGTGTTCAATTGGTAACCCAGGCTGATCAGCCAATTAAAACCTATCAGTGGTCGCCACCGACATCGCTCGACCTGCCGACGGTTGCCAGTCCAATGGCGAGTCCCTCCGAATCGACGCGCTATCAGGTAACAGCAACCAATATCGACGGCTGTAGTACAACCTTTGGCGTGTATGTCGAAGTGTCGTCTATCTTATATATTCCAACTGCTTTTACTCCCAATGCCGATGGAAATAACGACGTTTGGCTCCTGCCTAACATTGATTTATTCCCACAATGTGAGGTATCGATTTTTGATCGGTGGGGTGAGTTAATTTTCTTCTCAAAAGGCTATACACAACCGTGGGATGGCACATACAAACAACAACTTGTACAAACTGGAGTATATACCTACCAGATCAGGACGGGTAAAGAGCCGCTCTCACATACATACCGGGGACAGTTGACGGTTATTCATTAGCCTTGAACGGTCGGGGCGAACTCTGAATAGCCAATTCACATAGCTCTGTATTCGACTGTTTTATAACAAAATCCCTACAAGGAGTTTAGCGCAGATACGTATCCAGCCAGCTAAAAATAGCCTGACGATTTGTTTCGCTGTCGAACATGACGCCGTAATGGGGTGCTCCGGGGACCACAATAAGCTTGTTTTTTACCTTAGCGAGTGTCAGCCACGAACTGAGCAATACCGACTGAGCCGCTGGGACCGATTCATCTTTTTCGCCCTGAATAATCAGGAAAGGTGGGTCATTTTTGTCGATGTAGGTTACCGGGCTGGCACGCCGGGCCAGATCGGGACGAAGCAGGGGAGAAGCACCTAGTAACCGACTTTCCGGCGAAGCCACCGCCGTATCTGACAAAGGTACATCCCGGCGAGTCATAGCCAGTAAATCGGCAGGGCCGTAGAAATCAATGACCGTTTTGATCTGAAACGAAGGCTTTTTTCGATTGGGATAAAAGTCGCTCATCGAGTTATTAGTAGCCAGAGCCAGCAACGATGCCAGATGACCACCTGCCGAAAAGCCGATCAGAGCAATGCGATTGCGATCGTAGCCATACTTAATCGCGTTTTGGTATAAAAATTCAAGCGCCTGATTGCAATCCTGAATCTGAGCCGGAAAGGGTGCGGTAGTGCTGTGCCGATAATCGATAGAAGCAAAGGCATACCCTTTTTCCAGAATCGATCGAATCGTATTTTTCATGTAGCTCATATCGGCGTACTTGTCGTTGACCATCCAGCCTCCGCCATGTACCCAAACAACCAATGGGGCATTAGCATCCATCTTAGCTGGTAAATAAATATCCAGCAAATGCTTCTTTAGGGTATCGCCCGCATACGCCACATTCGAAATAAATCGAGTATCTGCCGGAAAGATTGCTTTGACCGGATTCGTCGGTTGGGCCTGGCCGATAGCTGGCGCAGCAAAAAGCCAACTCAAACAAATGCTTATGAAATAGGTAAAGGGGTTGTGGGCCATACTCAGTGATAGCTATAATACGATAGCAAAATACGCATCCAGAATCAGTTTGTTGCCAAATTGGTCACTAGTGTTATGTTTAATCCTTTTCGTAAGGTATTATGAACTTCGGCAATCTGGTCGGTATGGCGGATTAATTCATCAATTTCAGTGGCTGGTGCATCAGAAATGACCTTGGCCTGATAAGTAAAGTTATAACCGGGTTCACCATCCGCACCAAATTCGCCCGAAACAGTAACCTCGACACCCGAAACAGCTATGTTTCGCTTGCCTGCTTCGCGGTAGATGTCATTACAGAAGCAGGTGGCCAGCGAAAGCAGGAGCAGTTCACCTCCATTGATGGCCGAACCAAAGCCAGATGGTTTGGTAGCAATGGACAGTTCCTTTGTTGTGCCGTTGGTTTGTACTACCACATCGTGCTGATTGAATGCGCTTGTAATACTGGCCGACATGTGCATAGTTCAGAAAGATTTCAAAAGAGGTTGAGGATGATTCTGGTTATCGCTTCAAGGTGGCTATCACTGCAAGGGAGTGGCAACATGAACCTGAAACTACAAACAATTTCCGTCTATTTTCAAAAGATTTTGAGTGATCAGAAGTTTGTCGGTCTGTGTTTTAGCCAATGGCAAGGCTTGTTCAAAATTCGCTCTGGCCTTTTCAGGATCGATGTCTTTATATAGCTCACCGAGTAGTGTGAAGTAATAGGGATTGTCTGTCAGTTGAAGTTTTTCGGCTTCGCGGATGGCTTCCTCTTTACTGTTGGCTTTCGAGAGGGCATAGGTACGGTTAAGGGCTGCGATAGGCGAGTAAGCAATCTGCAACAGTTTGTTATAAAGCTGTAAAATAGCTTCCCATTTTTCAACCGTGTCGGCTTTAATGGTATGCCAGTACGCAATACTAGCTTCCAGATGATATTGGGAGAGGTTACTTCCCCGCGAAGCCTGTTGCAGGTAATAAGCGCCTTTCGAGATTAAGGTATAATCCCATCGCGATTCGTCCTGATCCTGATATAATATAAGTTCGCCCTGCGCATTTTTCCGGGCTGGAAACCGGGATGCATGAAAACACATCAACGCAAGTAATGCATTAACAGGAGGAAGATTGGTCCGCTTATTCTCTGTCAATAGCTGCGTTAGGCGCATCGCTTCATGGCAAAGATCTTCACGCAGTACAATCGCCTGACTTTCGGAATAATAACCTTCGTTGAAAAATAGGTATAGCGTTGTCAGGACAGGTTGGAGTCGCTTGTCAATTTCTGTGCTGGAGGGTAGTTCGATGCGTACCTGTTCGAGTCTTAATTTTTCTTTGGCTCTAAACAGACGTTTGTTGATGGTTTCTTTATTGGATAGGAACGCATTGGCGATTTCGTCAATCCCGAACCCGCACAGGATACGCAGAGCCAGACCGATCTGGGATTCAACCGGGATGGCCGGATGGCAGATGGCAAACAGCATCTGTAGCTGGCTGTCCTGTATATTTTCGGCCGATAAGTCAATGTCGGGTTGGTAACTCGGATCGGTAGGAAGCAGAGGAAAAACCTTTTCCTGAAAGGACTTTGTGCGGGTGCGGTAGTTAGTAGCTTTGTGTTTGGCTACCGTATAGAGCCAGGCGGTTGGATTGTCGGGGATGCCTTTATAAGTCCATACGTCGAGGGCGGAGAGAAACGTATCGCTAGCGATGTCTTCAGCCGTTTCGATGTGGTCAATACCAAAATGTTTACACAGAACCGTCGTTATTTTTCGGAATTCGGTTCGGAACAAATGAGGTAATACTTCCTGATTCATCGAGTAGAGGAGTGGATGGGTTCGTTTCCTAAAGAAAGGAGTTTAGAAGAACGTACGCCACCCACTCCGCGAATTGGGTTTACCGACTGGCTATTCGTCGAACTTCGACACTATTACCTTCGCCCTGCAAAACAGGGCACCCTTTGGCAAATTCAACGGCTTCATCGACCGACTCGGCTCTGACAGTAATAAACCCGCCAATGGTTTCTTTGATGTCGCCAAAAGGGCCGTTTGTCACGATGTTGTTAGGATGTACCACACGGGCATCTTCGAAAGGAAGCCCCGTACCCGATACATATTTGTTTTGGGCAGCAATACCTCCAATCCAGTCCATAGTTTGTTTCATCCAAATTTGCATCTGTTCGGGCGAGGCCAGGTTTTTCCCATCCTCATTTCGCATCACTAAAACGTATTCGTCCATTTGTGTTTGGTTTAATAGGTGATCAAACAGGTTAAACTACACCCATATGACAAATGAGAAGTTGGAAATTGGACAGAACGAAAGAGAAAATCAGACAAACGGAAGCAGATCGGGTTCGATGTAGGTGCGTTTCGCCAGATCGGAATTGAAAATGTCAACCTGATAATGAGTGGCAATCAAGGCTTTAAAATTATCCTTAAGCCGGGGAAACTGTTGAATGAAATCATAGAACGTATCGGCATTTGAGCGATCCACGAAGTGACTGACGGCTCGTACGGCCGCAACGGTCAGCGTCTGGTTGTATTTGTCACGGGCACCCAATGAATCCACATAGTTAATCAGTTGCCGACAGACAGTCTCCACGGCTTTTTCGGTGCCATATTTTCTGATGTATATCCAGGCCAGCCGAAGGTGAGCTTCGTGACTAAAAATGGCAGGCGGTAAGGTACAGGCTTCAAATTGTTGTTCAAACGCTTCGTCGCTCAAATCAAAATGAGTTTCCATTCGTAAAGGTATTTTATAAGGAACCTGTTTAAACTTTTAACTTTCGGTATAACTGGATCGATTTTTTGTCATTCCGACCGGAGGGAGGAATGACAAAAAAGAGTCTTACATTTTCCACAAAAGAAAAAGTTTAAACAGGTTCAAGGAAGGGCCTGTTTACTTTTTCATGATCAGCAGCTTTCCCCTCGACTTGACCGTATAGTTTTCTTTCTGTCCAACTTCCCGAAATCCGTGTTTCTGATAAAAGCGAATCCCTTTTTCGTTACTAGCCAGCACCTCCAGCCTGATTTCACTTAGGTTATGTTTTTGTTGAACAGTCTCAATAAAGGCCATACATTGCGTACCTAACTGCTGCCCGATGGCCTTTTGCAAAAAATACATCTTGCTTAAAAACAGCGAGTTGTCGGCAATCGTAAACTTAAAATAGCCTACCGGCTCATTCGCCAACTGAACAATATAAAACTCAGTCCCCGGTTCAGCCAACTGATTGGCTAAGGTTTCTGGGTTAAAGGATTTACTGACATAATTTGTAAGCCCCTCCTGATCGGGCCAAGTGTGGGCAAAGGCCTGTATATAGGTTTCTTTGGCCAGAAAGCTCAAAAGCTCCGCATCATCAGCATCTGCTTTTCGAAATAAATCCATGATGTAGTACTGAATGATAAAGCTATACTGGCTGATTATGAGCTTAGAAGAGTACTTCAATTTCGTAAAAATAAAACCAGTCGATGAAACTGGCAATTCTTCCGTATTCCATCCCAAAAGCGCACTAATATCAATACCAAGAGATTTTTAGAAACAATACGACTGACTGCGGGTTAAAAAAACAAGACATTGTCCGATACGAAAAACAAGGTTGTTATGGAAAATCAAGAGAAGGACGACATTATCCGGGCCAAGCAGGCTATTTCGCCCGCGGGCCTAGCCAATCAATCAGTAGAGGGAACCAGTGGGCCAGGTAGCGAGATCGACCCGGAAGAGTTAGCTCCTGATGAACTGGAGGATGAATACATGGATGGGGATAAGCCAGCCGCTAACGTACGTATGAAACACCCCAATCGAAACCCCAATCCGAAACCTGATATTGACAAACCCGCTTACAGCTAAACCAGAGAAAGGGCAATTCGATCAGTGAATTGCCCTTTTTATTTGTGTAGAGTACCGGGAAATCATAACCAATAACTCGTTTCCTACGTTATTTAAGATACACCATTCATGCCATAAATCATGGAAAAGCAGAAGAAAATTATCATTGGAGTAGCGATAGGTGCAGGCGTACTTATCCTGTTTTTTGTCGGGCGGTGGTGGACCCATCGAAAGGCCGACCGCGAACAGGCTGCCCGTATTGAACAAAAGCGAAAACAGGATGAAAAGGTCGTCAAACAGACCGCTCTGGCCCTTCATCAGCTCTGCCAATATGCTGATTCGGTTGGTATTGATACAAGTCGGTTTGGCGTTCCCGGAAAACTCGACAAAGATGAACTTGATGACAACATAACACAGGTGTTATTAGAAGCCCGATATGGGAAAAAACCGTCGCAGCTGGCCTTCAGTGGATTGAAAGAAACGGTCGATTCGGCTTGGGCAAAAAAGACGGATGCCGTTCAGGTGGTGCAGGTAAAAACATCGTTGCTGACTTTTGAGCCCTACGCTAAACTGGTTGGTCATTATAACCGATTGCGTAAACGAGTGAAAACAAACCCGGCCGCTGACGATTCGCTGCGACTGATTCGGCAAACACTCAATTTCTATCGGTACGTCAATCGGTTTGATCCTGATCGGTTCGTGGTAGTCAATATTCCAGCGGGTGAGCTAAACGTATTTGATCGAACAGGCAAGCGATTGCTGCCGATGCAGGTTATTACAGGCAAGCCCGACCGCAGAACTCCCTGCATGGCCACCTACATTCAGGATATTATTGCTTACCCGTACTGGAATGTACCCCAGAAAATTGCCCTAGAGGAAATCGTACCGCACGTAAAGCGGGATGTCGCCTACTTATACAATCAGAACTTTCAGGTACTGGACGAGCGAAACCACGAAGTAAACCCGGAAGAAGTCGACTGGGATGGCTTAACGGAAACGAACTTTCCCTATCGGATTCGGCAGGCGTCTGGCTGTGAGAATTCACTGGGGCTGCTGAAGTTCGATCTGGTCAACCCACTCGCTATCTACCTGCACGATACCAACAGCCGTGATTTATTCAAGCTTACCAGCGATCGTTGGCGGAGTCATGGTTGTGTACGCGTTCAGAAACCAGTTGAACTGGCTAATCTGGTGCTGGGCGAGCAGACGTTTGATGATGATTTTATGAACAAATGCCTGATTGATCAGAAGCCCCGCGTCCTGAAAATTCCAAAACCATTTCCAGTGTTTATCACCTACAACATCGCTGATGTAGACGCCAACGGAAAGTTGCGATTCTATAAAGATGTATATGGGTCGCTTAAAAAAGCCGACTGAGCCAGATAATTGGGATTGGGTGCGTAAACAAATAGGCAGGAGCCGCCTTTAACCGCCTGAATAATGCCTTTTGATTCGGCGTAGGGAACGGCAGGACAACCCTGGCTGCGGCCTAATCGACCGGTCTTGCGAATAATGTCTTCGCAAACGTAGTCAGCTCCATGCAGCACGATATTCCGGTTGTAGACATTATCGTTAAAGCCTTTTTCCAGCCCTTTCAATTGCAGCGACAAGCCATGTTTACCCATGTAGGTATTTAGCGTCTGATAAAAACCCAGGCTTGACTGAAACGACGAATTAATGTTGGAGAATTGGTTGGCTACCAGATCGCCCGAATTTCGTCCATGGGCTACGTAGGTGTTGAAAAGCAATTTTTTATTGAACAAATCCACCACATAGAGTCGTTTATGATTCGAGGGCTGGCTCAGGTCAACGATCGTGAGCATGGATTTGGCAGTGTCCATTTTCTGCCAGCCACGCAGGGCGTATTCAAAAACACTACGCTGTAAACCGGTCTGAGCTAGGTTAAGCTGGTCATAAACAGCAAGGTGCCTGGTCGAATTAATTTTTGGTGTACTTGCCACTTTAGGGGCTGCGGCTGCCATCGTTACGTTACGGGAGGATTTGTATCCAGTGGTGGCCAAATAAATAACGGCTAAACCTACCAGAAGCGAAAAAACATTCTTCATGCCGATAAATAGGATATGTTTATGGGTATAAGAGGATGTATAAACTTACAACAGCCTAAACACTGGTTTAATTCGCTCAAGATATTACTTTTTGGTTAAAAAATAACGATATGAGTGCTTATGAACGAGCGGTTCAGAACGAGTTGACCCGCTGGCAACAGGCTATGCAAAAGCCACCATCGGCTTTTGGACGGCTCTCTACATCTATTCAGCATCGTATAAACCGTATCATTCCCAATCGGATACATGCTATAATTACAGCGACTATCAAACAGATGACACGGGCGGTTCTGTTTGGTGCTGAATTCCTGAATCGGCCCCCTGTAGAGGGCCAAACACTCACCCAGCGCGATGCGGCTGTTGCGAAACGAATCGATTTCTACCGGAAAACCAGTGCGGCCGAAGGGGGTGTGACGGGAGCGGGTGGATTCTGGCTCGGCCTGGCCGATTTCCCGATTCTGCTGGCACTGAAAATGAAGATGCTCTTCGAAATCGCCAGTCTCTACGGATTTTCGGTGAGCGACTATCGGGAACGCGTTTATATTTTGTATGTCTTTCAGTTAGCCTTTTCGAGTCAGGAGCGACGGCAGATTGTGTACGAATACCTGGCCAACTGGTCTGAGCATAGCCGTCAACTTCCAGAAGACATCAACCAGTTCGACTGGTTAAGCTTTCAGCAGGAATACCGCGACTATATCGATCTGGCGAAAATGGCTCAACTGATTCCCGGTATCGGGGCTGCAGTCGGTATTGTTGTCAATTACCGGCTCATCAACCAACTGGGTCGTACAGCCATGAACGCCTACCGTATGCGCCTGCTCGCGGCCGATAAACCTGCTTTATTGTCTGAGTAATCAAATTAAAGGGGAATCTGAATCTCAACCCGAGTACCGGTTTGAGGGGCTGGTTTATCTATAACAGTTAACGTAGCTTCTTTACCCATTTGCTGATTGAAGGCTTCGAAAGTCTGTTTGGTAATGGATTCGCCCCGCGACGTATGTCCCTCTTTTTTGGCGCTGTTTTGTCGTCCGACGCCATTATCCTCAATGATGCAGAGCAAGCTATCGACCTGTTTTTTGATTTGAATCAGGAGCTTTTTTTCGCCCTTCTGAGGCATTAGCCCATGCCAGATCGCATTTTCGACAAACGGCTGAAACAGCATAGGTGGCAATAAGGTATCATGGACCGCATCATCGTCGTCGATCAGAAATTCATAGCTGAACTCATGATTGAACCGCATGGCTTCCAGCTCCACATACATCTGTAGCGTTTCAATAACTCGCTCCAACTCCATTTGCTGGTAGTTGGAGTTATCCAGGATTTTCCGAATCAGCTTGGAAAACTTCGACAGGTACCGGACACCTTCAATCGGTCGATTCGTGATAATGTAATTCTGGATGGAATTGAGTGAGTTGAAGATAAAATGCGGATTCATCTGGCTTTGAAGCGCTTTCAGTTTCCACTCGCTAAGTTGCAGGGCAACCTTGTGCTGCTCGTTCAGAAATCGGATTCTAAACTGAACAACGGCCCAGATAGCTCCAGCGGCCAATAAGGCAATCAGGATACGGAACCACCAGGTTTGCCAGAAAGGCGGCTGAATCGTAAAACTGAATCGGGCCTCCCGGACGCTTTCCACGCCGTCGGCATTAGTGGCTTTCACGAGCAGCGTGTAGGTATCGGGAGGTAAGTTGCTGAAATTAACGCTTCGCTGATTGGACAACGCTGACCAGTTGGCACCGGGGAGCCCATCGAGTTTATAGGTATAGCGAATGCCCGTTGGATCGCTCAGACTGATACCCGTAAACTGAAAATTCAGCGTGTTATGATTATAGGGCAATACCGCATTGTTGGCTAAATTCTGACTGCTATCGGGCGATTCGTGAGCATTTTGCAGGAGTTGCGCCGAAACGATATGTACAGGTGGGCTGGTGGAGTTGGTGGGTATAGCCCGGATCGCAAACCGCATCGCTCCTTTAGAAGTGCCTGCCCAGATATTGCCATTGTCGTCTTTTAACAGCGAAACAACCTGCCAGGTGTTATCTAGCACCCCGCTATTCTTGTTGAAAATTTGCGATCGATACTGGCCATTTTCTTTGGGTCGTTTCAGGTCGATTCGCATGATACCGCCAAATGAGCCTACCCAAAGCTGCCCGTCATCATCGAACAGCAAGTCGAGCACGCTATCATTTTGAAGACCCTGGCGGACAGTAATACTTTCGACCGAGACAATCGCTCCCTGGCTGTCCAGTCGAATTTTACGAATTCCTTTTCCGATCGTACCCACCCAGATAGCGCCTTCCGCATCGGTTTTGATGGATTGGATGAATACTTTTTCGGTGTTTGTTTTTTGGGAAAGATCGACCCAGGTTTTGCCATCGTAAAGCCGTAGCCCGTATGTGCCCACCCATAGTCGGCTCTGTTTGTCCTGATACAGCGCCAGAATATCATCGACGGCCATAGCCGGAGGGGGCTTAATCTTCACCCATTTGTCCTTATGGCCTCTAAATAATTCCCCTTTGTTACCGATCCAGATCGCATCGTGGATGGTATCTTCGAGGAATGCGGAGCAGAAAGCGCCTGGGGGCTTAATTTTATCGATGCGCGAGCCGGAGATTCGGTATAGACTGTCTGCATCGCACGAAATCCATAAATTACCTTTCCGGTCGAATCGGGTAAAATGAATAGGAGTACCACTGTTTTTCGTTGCCGTAAAACGGGGAAACGGTTGAACGAAAGCACCTTGACGGTAAGCGGTGAAGGGACCGTTGCTCCCGCCAAAATAAATGACGCCTTTTTTATCCTGAGCCAGTGAATAGATCTCGTCGTTCAGCAGCCCACTGGCTTTGGTAAACACATCAATAAAACGCTCCTTGCACTGAATCAGTCCTTCGGGCGACGTAAGCCAGATCGACCCTTCGGTATCTTTACACATACCCAGGCATTTGTCGCTGGGCAGGTAATTGGTCGTGTTCAGTGCGGTTACGTGATCTTTGTCGATGCAAAAAGCGCCTTGATTCGTAGCCAGCCATAAACGCTTCCTATTATCAGTGAGTATATTGAATACGCGTAAGCCGCTAGGCAAAAGGGAAGTATATAGCGGCTTAACATGTCCCGATTTGTACTCAAGGACGCCCTGTTCATACGTGCCAATCAGCACCTGATTGCCGACCTGGTTAAGGCAACGGGTTTCAACAGGAGCGCCGTTGTCATACATTATTTCAGAGAACTGACCTTTATCGAAAACATAGAGATGGTAGGTGTTGCTGACCAGCAGTTGTCCAGATGGTAATTGACAAACACTTCTGAGATGCTGAACGGGCTCTTTCCGAACAGTTTGCTGAATTAGCTTAGGCGCCGACTCCGAATTTTCGAAGTAGAGAAGTCCCTCGTCACAGGTTGCCCAGATTCGCCCGTCGCGGGTTTGCGTGATAGAATAGACCCGCTCGATAGGAGCATTCCCTACGCTGGTAATGTTGCGAAAGTGCCCCTGCTTCCAGATGCTGATGCCGTTGAAGGTGCCAATCCAGATAGCCTGATTTTTATCCTGACAGATGCTCATGGCCTGGTTGTTGACCAGACCGTCGTTGACCGTGAAGTTCTTGAACGTTGTTCCATCGAACCGACTGATACCACCGTACGTACCGACCCACAAATAGCCATCATGATCCTGAAAGGGCATGAAGCAATAGGAGGAAGGTAGCCCATCATTGGCCGAAAACTGCCGACACAGAAACGGCTGCGAAACGGCTGTTAACGAATAAAGCAGGCAGGCACAAATCAGAAATAGCCAACGACGAACTATACGACCTGTATTAGCTGATGAATCAGGCCGACAACTATCAATCATGTTTGGTTACGAGGAAGTTGGTCACGACGCCGAACTAACCTCCGGCGTCGTTATCAATCTACAATCATAACCGTCTGGGTTGACTTCTGCAAATGTATAAAGTAGAAGGTGGTTGCTTTGATGGGTTACTTTTTCGGAGATTGATAGCCAAGAAAACCAGACGTTGCCGGGTCATAGCCCAACACCTGGTTGGTAATGTCGCTGATTAATCGCAAACCAGTTGAGGCATTGGTGAAGTAAACAACGGCATCTTTGCGGCTACGGCTACCGACTACATAACATTTAAACGCTCCATTGTCGCCCCAGTGCCAGAAATACGTATCGGTGGGTGTGCGTTCCAGCCCGAAGCCGAGTCCCCAGTACAACCGGTTCGATAAGGTATCGCCCGAAAACCGGGTTGGTAATTGGGTCTGTTGACTAAGCATCTGATCGACGGTAGCAGATTTCAAACCCGTTGGCGTAAGAATAGCCTGAATGAATCTGGCGTAATCATCGGCTGATGTTTGTAGTGAGTAAGCCATATTGGCCTGATCAGGTTTATACTTTTCACCAACATTATTGCCTTCATAATGGGGCAAGGCAACGTGTGAATCGAAAGCCGATTTCCAGACAAAACCGCTATTGGTCATGCCCAGTGGTCTTAAGACGCGCTCTTCCATGAACTCGTTGATGGGTTTGCCCGTAATTTTTTCAACCACTTTTTGCAGATACACAAATCCCTCGCCCGAGTACCCAAATCGTTCGCCGGGCGTGCGAAGCATGGCAAGCTCAGCGGAACGTCGGTTTTTACGCCAGTTCGGAAAACCGCTTCGATGACTGAGCACCAGTCGGGCTGTGATGTTTTTATAACGCTCGTCAGCAGCAACATCGGGATAGGAGAGGTATTCGTACAAGGGCTTGTCTAAATCAAGCTGCCCCTTTTCGACCAGCTGCAGCACAGCATAGGCAAAGGTAGGCTTGGTGAGTGAAGCGGCTTCGAAGATTGTTTCAGCCGTTACGTTCTGGGTCGAATCGGAGCGGGTGAGCCCGTAGCCTTTGTGGTACACCAGTTTGTTCTGACGAAGGATGGCGATGGATAAACCGGGTATGCTATCCCGCTTCATTAACTGAGTAATAAACGCATCGAACTGAGCGGAATTCTGTTCGGGGTGTTTTGGTTGGGCATGGAGCAGAGTAGGAGCGAGCCAGAAAGCCAGGATAAACAGACGCCGGGAGAGTATCATAAAAAATGTCATCATCGTGAAGGCCAGAAATTTGGCTAAAGATGCAATGCGTCGAGATGGGGTTGCACCTGATTTTACTGTTTTTAAAATGCATAAGCTGCCTGCATCTGCACACTGACTTCAAAGGAACTATCATGCGTACTGGCACCCCCTAATTGCCCAAAATTATAGCTCCAGACCGGTTGAGCCGAAACCGTATACCGATCTGTCAGTTTGTAGCGCATTCCGGCGCCTAACAAGCCGAGGAAAATTGGCCGGGGTTTATCCAGTAACCGTAAATATTGCGTCGATTCGCCGGCTCGTGTTACAACCACCCGTGAGGTGATAGGTAGGTCGATTAAAAAACCAATCGAAAAATAAGGGGATAGCCGTTTCAGCGACGAATAATAATTCAACTGGATAGGAAAGCGAACAACTCGTTTATGGAATGCAACAGTCCCTTCGCCCGCTGTGGGCTGACGGTCCTGACGGATGGTCAACTGCTGAAACCAGATGCCGAAGGAGTACGACCAGCCGGGTGCGTAATCGTGAATAATCGATACCCCCGCCGAAAAACCAGATGCCCATCGGCTACCATTCAGAAAAATAGGCTCTACGATCTGCCCGTCACTTTCTGGGTAAAGATACCGGAACTGATATACCGTGCGGGAGAAAGTCGGAGAAACCGTTGCGGAAAGAGACAGCTTTTTCTGACCGAAGGCCAGTGCAATTGGAGAAATCAGAAGGGTAAGAAAAAGACACAACGTTCTGATCATAATGAAACCGCTGGGTTCGGACTGGAAAGATACACCGACAACCGATTTGACCGGTTAACTTAGCTCCAAAATTACCAATCCCACGTAGACCCATGCTCTTTTTAGCCCTTAGCATCCTGCTTTCGGTGCTGTTGTTGCTGAACTTCCGGGTATTCCCCCGCTACAACGTCGATACGTTTCAGGCTATAGTGTTCAACTACCCAGTCTGTTTTCTGACCGGGTTGCTCCTCCTGCCTGCCGGGCAATCGTTTACCATTGATTTCTCGCAAACCTGGACCTGGCTGGCCTTTGGGTTGGGGGTGGGGTTTATTCTGACGTTCATGCTCTCGGGGGCATCGACACAACGAATGGGAATTACCGCTACATCTTTGGCTAATAACCTCTCGCTGGTGGTGCCGGTCTGTTTTAGCCTATTCGTCTTTAAAACGGGCGGTAAAGTATTTGACACCCTGAATTATCTCGGGCTGTTACTGGCTGTAGTAGCTGTTGGGTTAAGCACGTATAAGTCAGAATCAGCCGCTGATGCCAGCACGAAGCGTAGCCGGTTAGGGGCCAATGTCCTGTTGCCGGTTGGGGTGTTTTTGTTTTATGGCGCTACTAATACCATGATCAATTACATGAATCTGCACTATATTCCCTCTACCGACAAAACCATTCAGGTAACGCTGACCATGGTGATTGGGGCTATCGTAGCTGGTTTGTTGATGCTGGTCATTCGACTCATTCAGGGAAAGGAACAAATTCAGTCTCGTAATCTGATCGGGGCTATAACGCTCGGCGTACCCAATTTTTTGAGCTTCTATACGCTGGTGATGGCCTTGACGGCGTTTGGTGGCAATGGGGCGTTTGTGTATCCTGTCTACAACATCGGTGTTATTCTACTGGCTGCGCTCATGGCCGCTCTCTTCTTCAAAGAGTCATTATCAACTGCCAACAAAATTGGATTGGTCTTAGCTGTGGTAGCCATTGTTCTGATTTCCTGGCAGGAACTGGCGTCGCTTTTATAGTGGCTGCCTTTCCTGATCAACGTCAATTTATAATCAATGGCGAGCTACTACCCAGTGTATTTGTCGATTTGTGCCCAATGATGCTATAAGGCCATGAAATGTGTTAAAATACAGTCAGTATTTGTTAAAAAGATATGTATATTTATAATTATACCGCTGTAAAATTGTACTATTAACTAGGAGTCTATTAATTAGCTCTTGTAGTTATGCAGGATAAGAGCTGGAGCATTGTCAAAATTGCATTCATCTCGGGCATTTGTATAGGTTAGCTATAAATCAATAGCTATTTTTTTTAATCGTAAAAGTGTCAAAAAGACACTTTTGCAAGGGCCTGGGCGTAGTATGGTATCTGGAGTGCAATTTGATTGGGTCACAACAGAAAAAAATGCAATGTTATACTATCCGGCGTTTTCTGAATACTGTGTATTTCAAACCAATTAATCCAGTTGAGGAGCAAACGCTGAGGGAGGTTTATAAGCATTATTTTCTGGTGTGGTAGCACAATCTCCCAGTGGCTGGGCGCAAAGATTATCCACTCCTATTCGATCGGAGTTAACAGCCTATGAAAGTCTTCTGGAGCGTGAACCTCTGACCGCAATTCAATCATCAACAGGCAACGCATAGATTTTTAGAATGTTATGACTCTTCAGGACCAGGCGTTATGGCAGTTATATCGGGAGGGCGATAAGCACGCATTGGGCCAATTGGCCGAACGCTATTATCGTTCGCTGAAACACTATGGGCTAAAATTTATGGTCGATGAGTTGGTGGTAGAAGATTGTATCCAGGATCTGTTTTTACAACTCTGGCAAAATCGAACCCAAATCAATCCGACGGAATCCGTCAGGCATTATCTGTTCAAGGCCTTACGACACCATATACTTTTACACTTACGGTCGCAAAAACGGGCGTTGGTGGAGGAATTGGATTGGGACTGCTCATTAGCGGAAGAAACGGATTCCGAAACCTTACTGATTCAACGGGAATCACTAACCAGTTTGACCAATACGATTCAGGAGTTATTGGCTTCGCTACCCACTCGCGAACGGGAGGCTCTTTATCTACGGTACTACGAGAATCTATCCATACCCGAAATTGCCGAGGTTATGAACGTAAACCGCCAGTCGGTATCCAATTTCTTGCAGAAAGCCATCCATAAGATTCGAAGTAGGTGGCTTTCGCCCGCGTTCCTGGCCCTCTGTGTTCTGGTGAACAAACTCTTTTTTTAGTCCCGGTGGCTGATTGACTAAGAACCTGTTTAAACTTTCGCGGCAATGGTCTAGTCTTTTTCTGTCATCCCGACCGGGACGCGTAGTCGAAGGAGGGATGACAGAAAAGACACGATTAGGGAAATTTCAGAACAACTTCATACGCAAATCGACTGCTAAACAGCGATTTGCATTTTATTTCAAAAAAATTCGCTTTAAGTAGGGTATCGTTGGCGTACTTCTCCATACTATCAATAAAAATAGTAGAAAAGTACCAATGGACCACCTACCCGAAAATCTGTCGACCGTTGAGGATTTCCTGGAAAACGACGCGTTTCGGGCGTGGATTCTGGAAAGGCGTACCGAAGACCGGATACGCTGGCAGGCCTGGCTGCTTCAGCATCCTGAAAAAAGGGATACGTATGAGCAGGCCGTAGCAACCCTGTTAGCCCTACAAGGTAAACCCGTAGCACTCTCCGACCAGCAGGTAAAGGTCAAAACGGCGGAGATCATTGATCAGATGCCCGATCCGTTTACCGTTAGCAAGCCGCTGCTGGACCGGTATTGGGGGCGTTGGTTAAGTGCTGCTGCAGTAATTGGTTTGATAGTCTGGTTTCAAGTGGGTAAGTCTGTATTCAATCCATTGACGAAATCCGACGAGCGAGCTAAACAGGTTATGGCTGATAAAGAGTGGAAGATTGTGAAGAATGTAACAGGCCAGGCGCTGGTGGTATTGCTCCCCGACAATTCATCTGTCCTGCTATCGACGAATAGTGAACTACGTTTTCGCAAACAGACCAATCATGCCCTGCGTGAGGTATATCTTCAGGGAGAAGGCTTTTTTGAAGTGGCCAAAAATCCCGCCAAACCGTTTATTGTGTATACGGCCAACCTGACTACTAAAGTGTTGGGAACTAGCTTTCAGGTGCATTCTTTTGCCAGAGAAGCGACCGCATATGTTAAAGTGAAAACCGGTAATGTAACCGTTACACCGGCCAACGCTCCCGATAAACCGATTTTACTAACCGTAAACCAGGAACTTAAACTTGGAACGACGACAAAGCAAGTGATCAAGCACGATCATTTTGTATCGAAAGAGGAACCTGGTGCCATTGTTAATCAGCAGTTTACATTCAATTATACACCTATTCCATCGGTATTTGATCAGTTGGAAGCCAGTTACCATATGCCTATCCGCTACGATCAGCAGTTATTGCGAAACTGCACATTTACTGGGCAGCTCAACGATGTACCTTTTCTCGAAAAAATCCGGCTCATCTGCCTGGCTACCGAGTCGTCTTACGAAACTGTTGACAACCAGATTCTCATCCACAGCGCTGGCTGTAATTAATTACCTGTTAACCCATAACCCATCGTATGCTTATGCACTAGATCGTCTCTCTTTCTAAACGAAAAAGCGATAGTGCTACCAACACTATCGCCCGGAATCGCCCTAAATGTGTCTTGCTCACACATTTTCCCTCTACTTAAGGGATAGCGCATTATTGTCAGTTCTTCTCAGAAACCAACACCAATTACAAACCTATGCATTCTTGTTTATTGAACCGTAATGTATGGCTCAGGATTATGAAATTTTCAAGCCTGCAACTCCTATTAGTGCTTGCCTTAGCCAATACAAGCCTGGCCCTGGATGGAAAAGCCCAGGAACTCTTAACCCGTCGCGTTAGCATCTCCGCTCAGAATGAGGATGTTGAGACAACGATCAAACGAATTGAAAAACTGGCTAACGTTCAATTTTTATTTAGCCGGGAAATCATCCAATCGAAACGGAAAATTAATTATCAGGCTAAAAACGAACGGCTTTCCCTCGTTTTGGACCATATTCTAACTCCTCTTAGTTTGAGTTACGAGGTAGTAGGACAGCAAATCGTTATAAAACGAGAAATTATCCCTACTGCCATTCCTCAGGATAAAACTTCTGGCGACATTGAACTGGAGCAACCTCAGGATCGGCAGATCACGGGTCGGGTAACGGCCGAAACTGGAGAGGGGTTACCTGGCGTAAATATTCAGATCAAGAATACGACGCGGGGAACCACGACCGACGTAAATGGTAATTACCGCCTGTCGACTCCCGACGATGCTGGTACCGTACTGGTTTTCTCATTCATCGGCTATGCGACCCAGGAAGCAACCGTAGGCACCCGGTCGGTCGTTAATATCACGATGGCTGCTGATGACAAAACGCTAACTGAAGTAGTGGTAGTTGGGTATGGTACGCAGCGCAAACGCGACATTACTGGAGCCGTCGCATCGGTGAATGAGACTACATTAAAGGAAGTTCCCGCGCCTAATATGCTCAATCAGCTAAAGGGGCGGGCAGCCGGGGTTTCTATTGTGAGTAATGGAACTACACCCGGTGCACAGCCACAAATCCGTATTCGCGGTAATCGGACGCTGACCAGCAGCACAAACCCAGGTACGGGCGATAACCTGGATGGGCCGCTGGTGGTAGTCGATGGAATACCCTATGGGGGGCTGAATGACATTAACCCGGACGACATCGTTAACCTGGAAATTCTGAAAGATGCTTCCGCTACGGCTATTTATGGATCGAGAGGTTCAGGGGGCGTTATTCTGGTAACCACCAAGCGAGGGAAAGTGGGTAAGCCTGTATTTACGTACGATGGCTATCATGGCGTAACCTCTATTATGGGTAAATACAATGTCTTCAATGGCTCCGAATACGCCCAATTTAAAGCCGATGCTACAAAATACAATCGGACGGCTTCCGGCACTACAGCCTACCCGCTTACTCAGAAGGAGCAGGATGCCCTGGCTGCTGGTGTTTCGACCGACTGGCAGGATTTGATCTACAAATCCGGTTTCATGACCAATCATCAACTTGGCATGACAGGTGGTGTCGAAAATACACAGTATTCACTCGGCTTGGGCTATTTTAATGAGACGGGGATCATTCCCGGTCAGAATTTTACCCGGGTGAACATTCGGGCTACCATCGACCAGCGCATTGGCAAGCGGATTAAGGTTGGCTTGAATACACTCAACACGCTGACCTATACCAACACACCAGGAGGTGGTGGAATTCCGGGTGGACTGGTGAGTTTGACGCCGTTGGCCTCGCCCTATAATGCGGATGGTTCCGTTAACCTGTTTCCGGCAGAAGGCTCTATTGATGCGGCCCGGATCAGCCCACTGACGATCATCACCAAGAAAGATTCGTATTTAAACACCACGCGTTCGATACGGACATTCAACAGCCTGTATGCTGAGGTGAACCTGCTGCCCGGTTTACGCTACCGATTCAATGCGGGTTTGAATTTCAGCCAGTCGAACTTCAATGGCTACAATGGGCCACTGACCTATTTTAACACCGCCACCGTTCAGTCGTCGTCCAACGCCGAAATCAGCAATACCGAATACTGGGATGTAAACCTCCAGCATTTATTGTATTTCGACAAAACGTTTGGTAAACATAAACTGGGCGCTACGGCACTCTACGAATATACCAAAAACCACTCGCTGGGTAGCCGCTTTACTATAACGGGGGTTCCGGCCGATTACATTAAAACGGGCAATTTCTCGCTGGCATCCGGTACACCGGTTGCGGCTTCGGACTTTGGTAATTCGTTTTCAGAAACCGGATTGCTTTCGTACATGGGTCGGGTAAACTATAGCTACAACGACCGCTACCTGCTGACCTTAACGTTACGCCGGGATGGATCGTCGACGCTTTCGCCCGCCAATCGGTACTTTAACTACCCGGCCATTGGGGCAGGATGGAATATCATTGAGGAACCCTTTATGAAAAGTGTTCCAACGATTTCAAATCTGAAACTACGGGGAAGTTGGGGTTTGTCGGGTAACCGAAACGTAGGAGCCTACTCTACACTGGGAGCCTTGTCGGCCGGTTATTACAATTTCGGAACGGGCACGGCTGGTCAGCAGTTGGCGTATACCGTTACCAGCCTTCCGGCTACCAATTTAGGCTGGCAGTCTACGGAGCAGATTGATATTGGTCTTGACTTTGGTGTGCTGAATAACCGCATTACGGGGTCGATTGATTACTATCATCAGAAAACGAAGGACATTCTGTTGTCGGTACCCCTACCCGCTAGTAATGGGGCCGGGTCGACCCTCAAAAACCTGGGCAGAACCGAAGGGAAAGGTCTGGAAACTTCGCTGACAGTCGACATCTTCCGAAATCCTAAAGGCTTTAACTGGAGCGTAGATGCCGTTTATTATTTCAACCGCGAAAAAATCACCCAGCTCACCACCCCAACCGAGCTGTCAAACGTGGGCGCAGGTTGGTTTGTTGGGCAGCCCCTGTCGGTCATTTACGATTACAAGAAGATCGGTATCTGGCAAACCTCCGATAAAGAAAATGGAACGCTGGCCAAACAAACCTCTCCGGTTCAATTCCCCGGCCAGATTCGGGTTGAGGATGTCAATGGCGACGGTAAGATTGACCCCTCCGACCGTCAGATTCTGGGTAACTTCCAGCCCAAGTTTGAAGCAGGTCTGACCAACCGGTTCAACTACAAAAACTTCGATCTGTCTATTGTTACGTTTGCCCGCATGGGGATGAAAGTAGTTGTGCCGTACCTGACGGGTAATTCGGGCGGTGGCGGTGGATTTGCCTTCTTCAACCAAGCGCGTTCCAATCAGGTGAAAGTTGATTACTGGACCGAAACCAATCCGACCAATGCCTTCCCGGCTCCTGATGCGGGGAGTGCGGTTTCCTACTTTGCCTCGACGCTGGGTTATTACGACGGTTCATTCATCAAAGTCAGAAGTATTAACCTGGGCTACACCGTTTCGGGGCAGTTTCTTAGAAAAGTGGGCATGAACTCAGCCCGGCTGTATCTGAACGTCACCAATCCACTTATTCTGTATTCGCCGTTGGTTCGCGATAAACTGACTGTTGATCCAGAAGGGAATGGGTATGCTAGCTCTACCGTAAGCGCTCAGAATGCAGATACAGCAACGCAGCAGCGTCAGATTGCCATAAACCTCAACAATCCGCCCGTTCGGCAATTCACGTTCGGTGTCAATCTTAAATTCTAACTGTCGACATTCTATGAAAGCAATAAAAATTGGATTCATCGTTAGCCTTACCGCTCTGATGAGCACTGGCTGCGAAAAGATATTGGAGGAGAATCCACAGTCACAAATCGTTCCGTCTTATTTCAATAGCGCTGCCGGGGTGCTGGGAGGTATTGCTGGGGTATACAATGACATTCGATCTCAGTGGGGTACGGAAGGATTCACCGTTGAAATGCAGGCTGGCACCGACGAGTTTTTGCAGGGAGCTAGCTCAGGTGGTGGCGTTGCCTACACCTATAATGGCATCAACGGGAGTAACTTTGGTGCAGCCTGGGGCGTTGCCTTCCAGGATATTAATACCTTAAATGGCGTGCTCCAATACGGGAAGACGATTGATGTGGCCGAGGCTACCCGCAAACAATACCTGGCCCAGGCCAAATTTCTACGGGGCTTCTGGTACTTCTATCTGGTGCAGACATGGGGTGATGTTCCACTCCACACGGAATTTATTACCGTTCCTTCGCAGGCTGCATCGCGCCAGCCGGTGGCCGACGTCTATAAGCTGATCATCCAGGATTTGACGGAAGCCGCTGCCGATTTGCCCAATACACCAACCGCTCCGTTTCTGGGGAAAGCGGCTACCAAACCGGTAGCTCAGTTGCTGCTGGCAAAAGCATACCTAACGCGTGGCTGGCTCAACAACACAGTGGCTGATTTTTCGCAGGCTGCTGCCATTTGTGCAGACATCATTGCCAATAAATCGACGTACGGCCTTGATTTATGGCAGGACTATGGTGATGCGTTCGTACCGGCCAATGATTATGGGAAAGAAACCATGTTTGTCAGCGACCACGTGCTCGACCCCAAATATGGCTACTATACCGTTGGTGGAGCGGCCAGTGGCGGGGCGGCCCAAAACCTGAGCCCCTGGTTTACAAACTGGAATTATCCGAATAATAGCGGAATCAACTCCTTCAAAAGTGCCACAGGCGGATACGTTAATAGTGGTACGTCGCTGATGACTCGGGATTCACAGTATGGGCGTCCTTATGTACGGATGCGCCCGAACAGCTACAAATGGACTACAGGTGCAAACGCCGGTAAGAATTACTTTCTGGATCAGGCGTTTACGAACCGAACAAATGATTCCCGATTCCTGAATTCGTTCTATACGGTTTATATTGCCAATATCTCGGTTACAAACAGTGCTACAGCAGCCAATAACAAACGAGGTATTAGCTATACGACGGTAGCAGGGGCGGATACCGCTGTTTGGATCCCCGACTTTGAAGTTGAAGGGGCACCACAATTTATTGGTACGCGCCCATTTAAGGGCCTTGTTGTACCCCCCAGCATGTGGGACAATGGCATTTTTCCGGCCCTGAAGAAATTCATGGACCCCAGCCGGGGTGCTAACTTCAACGACCCATCGACCCGCCCCTGTGTACTATATCGTTTTTCGGATGTGTACTTGACGGGTGCCGAAGCTTATCTGAAAGCTGGCGATGCGGCTAAAGCGGCTTCTCTGATCAATGTTGTCCGGCAACGGGCCGCTTACCGAAAAACGAACACGGCTGCTCAGAACGCTGCGGCTGCGACAGCCATGACTATCACAGCCGACGACGTAACCGTCGACTTTATTCTGGATGAGCGCAGTCGCGAATTCTTCGGCGAATGGCAGCGGTGGCACGATCTGGTTCGTACGCGCTCGCTGGTACGCCGTGTGAAAGCCTGGAACCCGGAAGCGGCTCCCTACATTCAGGATTTCCATATGCTACGGCCTATCCCGCAAACGCAAATTGACCGTGTAGTAGATGGTCCTAAGTTCCCGCAAAATCCGGGGTACTAATCAAACTTGCTGAATTCGTTAAACGAAGTAAGAGGACTAAAGATTTTTAGCCTCTTACTTCGTTTTTCTTGTTTTTAGTGTATACTAAACCAGTAGTGCTAGCTAGTTCCATATAGAATACACTCGGACTAAATCCAATTGGGGATTAATGTGCCGTGTCATTAACAAATTGATGGCTCACACACTGGCGATCTATCTTGCCACATAAGCGGATAGGCCACTATTAGCCATCAAATCAAATCCCTTTTAAGAAGTATCACTGACAAATAATTTGAAATGATATAGATGTGCCTTGTTTTCGCTTAATGAACGGTTAGACTTAATGGCTTTCTCGTAGTATGCTTACATGTGAGTATTGTATATTTGAAGGGTGTTAACCTATTGCTGATAATTTAGAAAGGAGGTATGTCCACACATCGTCAAGCTTATAAAAGCCTGGCCCTTTTAGGGCTATTACTAAGTTATTTACCTGGCGTATTTGCGCAGAATGCAATTACACTCTCTGGCTCAGTCATAGATGCGGCTACAAATAAACCCATGCCGTTTGCGAATGTCTATCTTAACAACAGTACTAAGGGAACCCTTAGCGACGAAAAAGGACATTTCGTACTTACCAATATACCAGTTGGAACAGTAGATGTTGTGGCTTCGTTTGTCGGCTACCAAACAACCCGGCAGACGATCCGTATTAATCGGGGAACAAATTCACCCCTGACGTTTCGTCTGAAACCGAGTGATCAAACTTTAGTAGGCGTTACGGTGAAAGCCAAGCGGAATGAGAAGAAATGGCAACAGCAACTTCGGCAGTTTCAACAGCAATTGTTTGGCGAATACTTTGGTAGTCAATGTGTGTTGACGAATCCTGATGTGCTTCAGTTTACTGAAGAAGCCGGTCATTTAAAGGCTACTGCTTCTGAGCCTCTGGTGATCGACAATCAGGCGTTAGGGTATCGAATCTGGTTTGATCTGGCTTATTTCGATGGCGAAGCGAAACAGGTGTATTATGGTGGTTCAGCTCATTTTCAGGAACTCAAAGCTGCAAATGAACACCAGGCGGCTCGATTTCGTCGAAATCAGATGCGCGCCTATTTAGGGTCAGTCCGACACTTGATGGCATCGCTGGTTGCCGGTGATTATGAGCAGGAAGGTTTCCGGGTATTTGAAGAAGATACGACGGTAGCCATGCCTGTTTCGAGCGATACAAACACCTTACAACGAGCCATTGGCCATCGGTTGCTCCCGCTAAACCGAGCGACATTGATACAGCCTGGCGTCCTGCCCTTTGAACATCTGCTGGGATCAACAAAACCACTGGTAGTTTTTTATACGAAATCCAAATCGCTTTTCTCGCCCTATACAGATGCTCGTTATGCCTATACACAGCTTACGTTTCCAAACGGGCCTATTCAGGTGTTGACAGATGGGTGGATCACGGTGCCTAATGGTGTAGTAATGAAGGGTTCACTGGCCAATGATCGACTGTCGACGCTGCTTCCCGTCGATTGGAAAGCGATTCAGGCGGAAGGCGCGACCAGTAGCAATAATGCAGTGCCTGTGCATGCGCTGCCCGAACGTTCGATGTTATACACCACCGAGAAGGCCTATGTTCAAACCGATCGTGCTCTGTATGTGGCTGGCGATACGCTCTGGTTTAATGCCTATTTGCTCGATGCGACACAGCATACACCCAGCCAGCTAAGTCAAACACTTTACGTAAATCTGCTTGACTCGACAGGGAAGCTTATGGCAAGTAGAATTTTACATATCGATAGTACAGGCCACGCTCCCGGCGACATTACGTTGTCAGACTCATTACCCAATGGAACCTACCAACTGGTGGCCTATACAAATTGGATGCGTAATACCGATCCTGCGTTTCTTTTTCGCAAACGCATTTGGATCGAACCCCGGAACAGTCGTTCCGTAAAAGGTATGGTGAATGAGTCGGATGGGGTGCACCTGGAAGTCTTCCCGGAAGGAGGGCAGTTGGTTATAGGCTTACCCGGCCGGGTAGCTTTTAAAGCGATTGACAGTCAGGGGCATAGTTTGAGTGTAACGGGTGTTCTGACGAACCAGCGTGGCGATACGCTGACAGATTTTCGAAGCTTACACCTGGGCATGGGGATGTTTTCTGTGACTCCTCAACCGGGGCAACACTACAAAGCAATGGCTACGACAACAGATGGTCAGCAAACGTCGGTAGACTTGCCCAATGCCTTGCCCACAGGTTATCAACTGGCGGTCGATAATGTAACTAACCCAAGCCAGATACGTGTACAGATTCGCAATAGTCAGCCACAACTAGGCTATCTAACTTTATTTGCTCACATGCGGGGGCAGGTTTGTTATCAGGCTAAGGTAGATGCGAATAAGACGGATATGTTGCTGGCTATTCCCTATGATTCCATCCGACAGGATGGCATTTTACACCTGACGTTGTTTGATATTGACAATCAGCCAATAGCGGAGCGGTTGGTTTTTATCAATCAGAATCGGCAATTGGGTATTCGAATGCAAATGGATAAACCAACCTATCAGCCTCGCCAGCCGGTTACACTAACTGTATCGACCACCGACGGTGCGGGTAAACCTGTGTCTGCCCAATTATCGTTGGCTGTAACGGATCAAACGCTGGCATTGAATTTGGAACCGAAGGCCGCTACGTTGCGGAGTTATCTGTTGCTGACTTCTGATTTGCGAGGCTATATTGAAGAGCCGGAGTTTTATTTTGACTCAACACGGGCCCACGTTAAACAGTATCTGGATTACGTAATGCTGACACACGGCTGGCGACGGTTTGCCTGGCGGGCTATTTTGAGTGATAGCGTGCATCAGGCTGCATTTGATGTAGAAAGAGGAATTAGTTTACGGGGGCGCATCGATACTGAAAAGCCGGTTGGAGCAGATGGTCTGACGGCCATGTTGAAGACTGACCGGAATCTGGTTCCACTAACTATTGAACCTGATAAGGAAGGCCAGTTTGTTTTGAAGAACCTGTTGTTTGCTGATACTGCAACCATCATTGTCCACGAGAAAATGAACCATCCTGTACAGCTTTATTGGTTACCGAACACATTGCCTGATTTTGTGGCATTGCCTTCTCTGTCAGTCAATAACCTATCCAACAGGCAGCAGCTGATCAATCAGGCGCTGGAACAGCAAGAGGTGTCGAGGCAACTACGTGTAAACGGGGGACGAATGCTTCAGACTGTGAATGTAAAAGCCAAACGATCTGATGCCGGTCGGATTGATTATCGTCGGCAGAGCTATGGAACTGCTGATGCCACCGTAGTCGCTACCGACCAAATGCGCTCTGTGCCAACCATTTTCCAAATGATGACCGGGCAGGAAGCCGGTGTTGGAATAGGAGTCGATGTTCATGGAAACCAGGCGTTTACATTGCGGGGAGGAGGATGGACGGCTCTGGCTCTTGTAGATGGTGTGATGGTCAGTAACGCTGTATTACCGACAATTAACCCTAACGACATTGAGGCAATTGATATTCTGAAAAACCCGGCTACATATGGTATTTATGGATTAAACGCACAATATGGGGTTATAAATATTCTTACCCGGCGCGGACTTGATCCAGACAAAAAAATTAATCAGGTCATTAGCCAGGTCGTTGGTTATGCCGTCAGTCGGGAGTTTTATTCACCACAATACACCAGCCAGTCAACAACGAATATGCCCGACAATCGGGCAACACTCTACTGGAATCCGTCCATACGGACTGACGCGACAGGCAAAGCAACGGTAACATTCTACAATTCCGACAAGACAACCCATGTTCGGGCTGTAGCAGAAGGGATTAGTCCCGCCGGTCAACCAGGATACGGGACGCTAGATTATCAGGTTCAGAAATAGGTAGAGCTGCTTTTTAAACTCACTCATTAGCTATAAGCAGGTCCATACGTACTTAGGTTGAATTTAACTACGAGGCTATTTAAACTTTTTACCAAAGGCCCTCTCTGCGGTCATGCTGCCCGAGCGGTTCGGCATGACCTAACCCCGCAAAATCTCTTCCGAATAGAAAGTTTAAACAGGTTCTACGTTTTGCGCTTTGTCCTCAACTTCCTGAAAGGGAGTGAGAACAAGGCGCAAAAGCTATACCCAAGTTGGTGGGGCTGGTGAGTGGCCATCACCGTTTCTTCTGAATGGCCTTTGGGGCTCCAACATCAATAGGTTTATTGATCTGGCTTTGTGTAGAAACGATTTTCTGCTGGTCGTTTAAGTATTTATACGTATAGCAAAATTCACTGTGATTTTTGGGCTGCTTTGATTTTCAACCTTTTTGAAGGATATGAAAACTCCTGTCTTTGGTGAGCGATATAATTTTGTGATGATTTTTTTTGACTATACTAAACTAATAAGGCCAATCTAATCATGTCAAAAACACTACGAACGTATTGTAGTTTGCTCGTATTTGTACTCTGCGCATTAGCCGGGCAAGCACAGACCATCCAAATAAAAGGAAGCGTTAGCGCAAAAAATGGTGAGCCACTGATTGGAGCTGCCATTTTAGTAGTAGGCACTACGACCGGTACAGTAGCCGACGTGGATGGTCGGTTCAGCCTTGCCACGAACGCAGTCAAGCCGCAACTCAAAGTGAGTTTCATTGGCTATACAACGACTACCGTTGATGTAGGCAACGCCACCGACCTTAAGATTGTGCTAGAAGAAAGCTCTACGCTTGATGAGGTCGTTGTAGTAGGCTATGGGACTGTCAAGAAAAGCGATCTGACAGGGGCTGTCTCCTCGCTGAAAGCCGAACAATTGAATCCGGGAGCCAATGTTTCGGTCGATCAGATGATGCAGGGTCGTGCTGCTGGGGTACAGATTACGCAAAGCAGTTCGGAACCCGGTGGCGGGCTTTCGATTCGGATTCGTGGTTCGGCCTCGATCAACGCGAGCAATGAGCCGTTGTATGTGATTGACGGTTTTCCAATTGACAACAATTCCAACCTGTCGGCTGGTGATGCCAGTACGTTATCAACCGTTAATACGGGAACGAATAACACACCCAAAAATCCGCTAAACTCCATAAATCCGGCTGATATTCAATCGATTGAGGTGCTGAAAGATGCCTCCGCTACAGCCATATACGGCGCCAGAGGAGCGAACGGAGTTGTTTTGATTACGACAAAAAAAGGGAGTGGCGAGAAAATGAGCGTGAATTACAGCGCTTATTACGGGACTCAATCCATTGCCAAAAAAATGAATGTGCTGACGGCACCGCAGTACATGAAGTACATGAACGATATTTCGGCCGATTTAGGGCAAAATCCTATTTTCAGTAGTGCGGATATGGCGGCTATCGGAGCTGGTACGGATTGGCAGGCACAGGTCTTTCAATCGGCTCCTGTTATGGACCATAATATCTCACTGAGCGGTGGTACCAAAAAAACATCCGTATTTACGTCCTTAAACTACTTTAATCAGGAAGGTATCGTCAAGAATACGGGTATTAACAAATACATCGGTCGCATCAATCTGGAGTCGGCCCTCAGCGATAACGTTAAGGTCGGTTTTAATATTAATGCCAGCCTGATCCAGGACCGTAATACGACGGACGGGGTGAATACCAACGAAAACGGGGGCCCTGTTTATTCGTCCCTTCTGTATGATCCGACCGAGAAAATATACGATGCCAATGGTGTTTTGACGGTTTCTCCCAACAACACGATCAACAACCCGGTCAGTTTGATAGTGGGCGTTTCGAGTAAAATGGAAACCAACCGGACGTTGGGCAATGCCTACATAAACTGGGAAATTATAAAAGGGCTTTCGGCTAAATTAAACCTTGGCTCCGACCGTCAGCAATCCCGAAGAGATATTTACAACTCTACGCTAACGCGCCGGGGCGGGCCTGTGGGTGGTGCTGGTGATATTACGACCTTCAACAGGAATAGTCAGTTGGCCGAGTATACGATGACGTACAACAAGTCATTGAATAAAGCCAATGTGTTTACGATCTTAGGAGGGGTCACCTACCAGAAGTTCCAGACCAGAATGTTTGGGGGGAGTATTACCGGCTTTCCAACGGATGCCATTGGAACGGATAACTTCGGACTCGGTAACACCAATAATGATGCCCTCAGAAGCAGCCACGAAGAAAATACCCTGTTGTCGTATCTGGGCCGGGTAAACTACAATCTGCTGGATAAATTCCTGTTTACGGCTTCGGTCCGGGCCGATGGATCGTCACGCTTTGGGGAGAATAATAAGTTTGGTTACTTCCCGTCAGTTGCCTTTGGCTATAAGTTGACGGAGGAAGGCTTTTTACCGAAAGTGTTCGATGAGCTGAAGTTCCGGGCCAGTTGGGGACAAACCGGTAATCAGGAAATTGCCAACTATGCGTCGCAGCTAACGTTTGGCAGCGGCCCGAGTGTGGTGTATAACAACGCAATTACAACCTCGGTGATCCCCCAGCGCATTGCCAACCCGGATTTGAAATGGGAAACCACAACGCAGTTCAACGTCGGTCTCGACGGAAGCATTCTGAACGGCCGGCTTAGTGGGACGATCGATTATTTCCACAAAAAGACGACCGATCTGTTGTTCAATCTGCCGCTGCCGAGAGCTTCTGGCTACGCGTCGATCCTGTCGAACGTGGGTAGTGTCGAAAACAAAGGATTTGAACTGTTCCTGACATCGGTCAACATGCACCAGAAATCGTTCAAATGGACCACTACGCTCAACTTTACGTCCATCCGGAATAAAGTACTGGATCTGGGACGAATCGAACAGATTGTTACGGGCGATAACCAGGCGATCGGCGGCAACACGGTGATCATCAAAAAGGGCGAGCCGCTGGCTTCGTACTACGGGTATGTGGTCGACGGAATCTATAAAACGGCTGAGGAAATAAAAACGTCGGCAGAGCCAAATGCCAAGCCAGGTTATCCGAAAATTAAAGACCTGAATGGCGACGGTAAAATTACCACCGCCGACCAAACGGTTATTGGTACGCCATTTCCGAAGTATACGTTTGGGATGCAGAACTCCTTCTCGTATAAAGATTTCAAACTGGACATCTTTTTTCAGGGATCTCAGGGGGCAAACCTGCTGAACATCAACGTGATTGAAAGTGTGTACCCTGCCAATTTCAGACGGAATGCCCTGACCGAAATTGCGCTGGAACGCTGGACGACCGCTAACCCCGACACCAAGTGGCCAGCGGGCATCAACACCAGTGCGTATGGCGGGAGTAAAGTGAACAGTATGGTGATGCAGGATGCTTCGTACGTGCGCCTGAAAAGCATTCAACTGGCCTACCAGGTACCGTTGAAAAATACAAAATTCATCAAATCGCTGCGCATTTATACCACCGGTCAGAATTTGTATACCTGGACGAAGTATTTAGGATTTGACCCGGAAGCCAACTCCTACGGCAGCAGCAATGTCCGGCTTGATTACAGCAGCTATCCTCTGGCAAGAACGTACCTGTTTGGCTTGAATGCTGGCTTCTAGGCGTGTTGATTGATCGGCTAAATCCTACAAATGAAATTAACCATGAAAACTATACATAAGTCATTTTTTGTCCTGGCTTGTTTGGTGGCTACCTCCTGCGAAAAGCCTTTAGAAGAAAAAATCTTTTCGTCGTTAGCTCCTTCCACCCTGTTTACGACCGAAGCCGGTATTTCTTCGTCGCTGAACGCAGCCTATGCCTATTCACAACGAGCTGGGGTAACCGAAAGCTGGTCTCCCTACTGGCTCAGCAGTATGCCTACCGGCGAAGCGTATGGGATCGGTGGGTCCATTGAAGCCTTGTGGACACCACTTACCGAATTTACCTGGAATTCGAACCATGGTCAGCTGGCGCCAGTCTGGAATGTGCACTACAATGGCATTCGGGATGCCAATATCGTTCTGGACAATATCGATAAAGGAGCTTTCAGCCAGACGTTCAAAGAGTTGGCCACCGCTGAAGTTCATTTTATACGCGGGTGGAATTACTCCGAACTATATTACTTGTTTGGGAAATTACCGCTCTATAAATCAACGACCGACGACCTGCTTCAGGCCAGAGCATCTGAGGAAGATACCAAAGCCTTTATTGAGCAGGAGTTGCTGGCGGCTATCCCCAAGTTGCCGGTGAAAGCATCGGCGTTTGGCCGGGCTACCAAAGGAGCGGCTCAGGGGGTATTGTGTAAATTTTACCTGAACACCAAACAATGGCAAAAAGCAGCTGATCTGGCCAAGCAGATTATGGATGCGAATACGTATTCGCTGCTGAAAAACTTCAAAGATATCTTTGCGCTCACCAATGAGAATAATGCGGAGATTCTTTGGTCGCTGGCAAAGAATGCGGCTGATCCCAATACGGCTCAAAACCTTAATGCTCTGATTTTTCCACCTGCTTATCCGTTTCCATATCCGAATAATTCGGCGTTTGCCGCCCGGGTGTATCTGTTCGATAAATTTGTCGATTCCTTTGACGCCAGCGATAGCCGTGGCAAAATGATGGTTCGCTCGTTTGTTCAGGCCGGAAAAGAGGTGAAAGGCTATGGCGTCAATCAAACCTTGCCGTTTAAGTACGAATGGGACCCTAGCGCAGTAGGAGCGAATGCCGGAAATGATCTGCCCGTTGTTAGATATGCCGATATTCTGCTTTCCAGAGCTGAAGCACTGAACGAACTGTCCGGGCCCTCAGCTGAAGTGATTGCGCTGATCAATCAGGTAAGAACCCGCGCGGGTGTTTCGGAAATTAAACTGAGCGATTATACAAAAGAGAGCCTGCGTGATTTCCTGTTGGCTGAACGGGGTAAGGAGTTTTTCCTGGAAATGAAAAGCCGGGAAGATTACCTCCGGCAGGGGAAATTTATATCGGAAGCCGTAAAACGGGGCAAAAACGCAAAGGCATATCATGTGTTATACCCGATCCCACAGGTAGAACTGGATGCCAATAAAGCGCTGGTTCAAAACGAAGGATATTGAGTAAAAGATAGGTTGGACAGTAAATGCGACTCATACTTTAGAGTCGCATTTTTTCTTTAGATTAGAGGGAAATAACTAGTTTATCGTTGAATTGTCTACGAAAAATAGCCTTTCTGTTCGTGCTGTATCCGGTAGTTGCTCTTTCTCAAAACAGCAACAAGATACACTTTAAGAACATTTCTGTGAAGGACGGTTTGTCTTATCCAGCCATCAACTGTGTCTTGCAGGATAAGAAAGGGTTCATTTGGGTTGGAACAGAAGTCGGGCTGAACAAATACGATAGCCAAAAATTCAAAACCTTTTACGCCGAACCGACAGATTCGTTGAGTCTGCCCAACGATTTCGTGAGTTGCCTGTACGAAGATCCGGCCGAAAACATGTGGGTTGGTACGCAATCCGGGCTGGCCGTGTATAACCGAAGCAATGCTACATTCAAACGATTCAGCGATACCTCGCTGCAAACGAAAAAAATTCTGGCCATCACCGGGAATGCAACGGGTGAAAATTGGGCATTGACCTCACTCGAATTGGTCTTGATCGATGCACAGTTTCGGGTTAAACAGAAGTACGTTTTAAAAGATATTGTTTCTGAAAAGGGTCTGACGGCTTTTAGTACGGCTAAATTAGACGCACAAGGGAATTTGTGGATTAGTACGAACAAAGGCGTTCGGTTATTTAATAGAAACAGTCGGAAACTGACGAACCCATTGTCGGATCTGATCGACGCGACGATCACCACCGCCGATTTTTTTTCGGTCATTTATTTCGATAGCCACCAAAATCTTTGGATCGGGTTGCGGGGGAGTGGGGTAAAATATTATTCGTTTGCTGAAAAAAAATGGCATACGATCGACAATGTCAGTTCGCGCTACATTAACGGTATTTTTGAGGATATTGATAGTAATATCTGGATTTGTACCGGCAGAAACGGTTTAAATATCTATCATCCCCAAACGGGGCAGATCGACGTCATTAAATATGCCGATATGCCTGAAAGCAACCTGACGTCCAATTCGATTTCGTGTATATATGGCGATGCCATGGGGGGTATCTGGCTAGGGACGTTTAACAATGGGTTGTTATATTACTACCAGCATCAGCTCAAATTCAATCTCTATTATTCAAAAGGGCAGATCAATGGTATCTCCAGCAATTATATTACTTCGTTTGCCGCAGAAAAAGAGGGGAATATCTGGATTGGTGTCGGTGAAGAAGGCTTATTGTATTTTGATCTAAAAAAACGACGATTTCTGAACATAAAACCTCAGGGCATTTTCAAAACAAACGCTGAACTGAAAGAAAATTTATATATCCTCAGCCTGCTACTTTCAAAAGATCAACGGCACCTGTTCATCGGGACACTGACCGGCTTTTTTGATTACTCTATTCAGACTAAAAAATGGCTTTTTTACTCTCATAAGACCCTGAACCCCCAAGCATTAAAAGGTGGATATATTATTTCAATGGTTCAGGATAAAGATGAATTATTTTTATCTACGCTGAACGGACTAGCCGTTTATAATTACCAAACTAATGATATCCTAAATTACGATTTTCCACAGCGACAGTTAACAACGCTGGTTCAGGACTCTACTTATATTTATATCGGTACCCGTCAGAACGGGCTTTGGGTGTTTGAGAAAAAAAGCAAGAAAATTTTTAAAGTAAACAGCAAAAACATACTTATTCCCGAACGCATCCGGTGCCTTTTGCTTGACCAAAAAAATCGGCTGGTCATCGGGACGGAAAATCAGGGAATCTTCCGATTCAATCGGAAATTTACCAATGCTGAGGTCATCCCCAACCCTTCCGCTGGAGAGCGACTGATTTTTATGGGGCTTTGCGAAGACAAAAACGGGGGTTACTGGAGTACGACCAATAAAGGGTTAGTGAACATTACCAGCGATTTCAACATTAAAAAAATCTTTGATGCCAATGACGGGTTCAATCCGAGTTATTTCACGCAAAACTCAATCCTGACTATTGCCAATGATGAGATTCTGGTCGGTGGAAATGCCGGGTTTTATTCGTTTTTTCCCTCTGGTTTTTATTCATCAAAGAGTTTCAATACCAAGGTCCGTCTGATTGATTTTATGGTATTGAATAAATCGGTATTCAGCTCAGATAGTGAGGGATTTAAAGTGCCGGGCGATCTGGAAAATGTGAAACAGATTAAGTTGCCCAGGTATCAGAACCTACTGACGTTTGAATATACCGCGCTTGACTATCATAATCCTTCCAGGGGCGAATATGCTTATAAACTGGTGCCTTATGACAAAGAATGGAACAGCGTAGGAAACAGACGGTTTGCTACCTACCGGGACTTACCGGCCGGTACCTATACCTTTCAGGTTAAATACCTGCCACAAGCTGGTGCGCACTCTGATGAAATTACACAGATAGCGGTCTTGATCCCGGCGGTTTGGTGGCAGTCCTGGTGGGCCTATTTAGTGTATTCTGCGCTGATTTTTTTGCTGATCAGGCAGTTTTATCTCTATCGCACCAACAAACGGAAAATGCGCCAGGAACTTGAAATGCAACGGTTCCAAAGTGAGAAAATGGAGGAGCTGTATCAGTTTAAGATCAATTTCTTTACCCAGATCACCCACGAACTTCGAACGCCACTGACGTTAATCATCAGTCCACTGGAAGAGATGATTCGGCGGAATGCTTCTCCTTCAGAAAATAGCCTGCTTAAAATTATCCACCGAAATACGCAGAAGCTCTTATTAACGGTGAACCAACTATTAGATTTTAGAAAAATAGAAAATTCAGACATGAAAGTATTTGCTAAAAAAGGAAATATCGTCTCTTTCGCCGAAGAGATTTTATATAGTTTTCTGAAGCTCACAGAGAAAAAAGGTATTGAATTGACGTTTGAAACCAACATGGAAAAGTACCCTTACGTACTTTTTGATAAAGACATCATTGAAAAAATTCTGGTCAACCTGATTGCCAATGCCGTGAAGTTTACCCAGCAGGGAAGTATTCGCCTGAACGTTTTTGAACCTGAAGAAGTAGCGGCTGCTTCACACTATTTTATCGAGATTACCGATACTGGGCAAGGTATTAAACCAGAGAATATCAAGCATATTTTTGACTCATTTTTTCAGGAAAAGCGCGACAATCATCCGGTAGGATCAGGACTGGGCCTGAAAATCGTGAAAGAGCTTACTCATTTGCATCGGGGTACCATCGAGGTGGCCTCCGAGCTGAACCAGGGAACCCGGTTTCTGCTGTCATTTCCTAAGGCCGACTTAGACCTGATGAACGAGGAGCCCATCAAGCCCGGTGTTTCTCGGGAGTTTGAATGGAATATACCACAGGAGGCTTCTCCCGTAGAAAAACCGGCCCCATCCGCGAAAATTCTCATCGTGGATGATGAACCAGATCTGCTATTGTTTCTGGAGGCTATTTTTGAGAATGATTACCAGGTTTTTGCCGCCGAATCAGGCCAGAAAGCGCTGGATATTGCCCGGACTGAACTGCCCGACCTCATCGTCAGCGATGTCATGATGCCGGAGATGACTGGTTTCGAGCTTTGCTCATTTGCGAAGTCCGATTTTATGCTGGGTCATATTCCGATCGTTTTGTTAACGGCGCTTAACTCGACCGATCACGAAATAGAAGGCCTGAAAACCGGCGCCGACGCCTATATAGCCAAACCGTTTCCGGCAAATTTGCTGCGGGCAACGGTGCAAAATCTATTGGCTTCCCGCAAAAAATTGAAGCAGGCATTTTTAAATTCTTCCATCAGCAGTGCTACTGAAGTCACCCAGAACAATTCGGATAAAGTGTTCCTGGAGAAGGTGATTGCCATTATCGATGCCCGACTGGACAAAACGGACCTGGAGATTGGCCATATCTCCGATGAGTTAGGCATGTCGGAATCCACGTTTTATCGGAAACTTAAGAGTCTTACGGATTTGGCGGGTAATGAGTTTATCCGAACCGTGCGGCTCAAACGCTCAGTTGAACTGCTGAAGACTAGTGACCTCAATGTTTCGGACATAGCATACCGGGTAGGTTTTTCGGATCCCAAGTATTTTTCGACCTGTTTTCGCAAGTTTTACCACAGTACACCCACGGAATATATGGCTCAGCACAGAAAAGATAAAACGTATAGTTCATTGACGTAGGGTTCAACCATTTTGACCGATTTTTTAACAAGGCAGTGCTACGGTACATCTATTTTTGTTAAAAAAAGTCAAAATGAAAATTCTAATAGTTCTATTTCTGTTTGGCTTTAGTCTCATTACGGGTTTTATCGTAGCCCCGGAAGCACAGCCTTCTCAACATCCCAATATTCTCTGGATTACGGTCGAAGACATGTCGCCCGAGCATCTGGGCTGTTACGGTGGGAAAATTGCTAAAACGCCTAACATCGACCAACTGGCGCGGGAAGGTGTGCTTTATACCCATGCCTATTCGACGGCCGGTGTATGTGCGCCCAGCCGCTGCGCCCTGATTACGGGCATGTATCAAACATCGATCGGCGGGCATAATATGCGGAATTACATGCCGGGGAGCTTTAATACCGCCAATTTCAAAAGCGGTGCGCCATTCCCTTCGTATTCGATTCTACCTCCTGACGGCGTTCGAAGCTTTCCAGAGTATCTGCGTAAAGCGGGTTACTACTGTACCAATAATTTTAAACAAGATTACCAGTTTGAAGCCCCCGAAACGGTTTGGGACGAGAACAGTAGCACGGCTGACTGGCGTGGCCGACCCAGTAAAAACCAACCGTTTTTCTCGGTTATTAATCTAGAGGATACTCACGAAAGTCAGATTTTTTCGAGAGATAACTTACCGCTCACGGTTAAGCCCGAAGATGTAAATCTGCTACCCTTTTATCAGGATACGCCCACCATGCGAACCGATGTCGCGCGTCATTTGAGCAACATCGAAGACATGGACCGAAAGGTAGGCGAGATCATCAAAAAGCTCAAAGACGACGGTCTATATGACAACACCATTATCTTCTATTACAGCGACCACGGTGATTGTCTACCCTACGTCAAACGTGAGTTGTATGACCGTGGGCTAAAAGTGCCGCTCATTATCCGCTATCCCAACGCCCGGAATGGCGGAACCAAAAATGACGAACTGGTAAGTTTTGTGGATTTTGCGCCGACCATCCTTTCACTGGCAACTATTCCGATTCCGGCCATCATGCAGGGGCAAGCTTTTCTGGGTTCCGAAAAAGCCAAAACAGCCCGAAAATACATTTTTGCCGCCCGCGACCGCATGGATGCGAAGGTCGATCGGGTACGCGCTGTAAGCGATGGCCGTTTCAAATACCTCCGCAACTACATGCCCGAATTGCCTTACTACCAGGATCTGCGTTATCGCATGCAAATGAAGGGCATGGCGGAGCTTATCAAACTGCGGGATGAGGGTAAATTGACTGGGTTGCAACTGCATTGGTTCCGGCCGAACAAGCCTGTTGAAGAGCTTTTTGATACGCAGAATGATCCCTATGAAGTAACCAACATTGCCGACAACCCTAAGTACGCAGCCAAACTGCAGGAGTTGAGAGCCCAGCACGAAGCGTGGCTAAAACAATACGGTGATTTGGGGGCATTGTCTGAAAAAGACATACGGACAACCTGGTGGAATGGCCAGGAGCAGGCGCCCAAAACCCAGCAACCTTCCGTCAGTCTCAAAGGCAATAGTGCTACCATTCAATGTCCGACGACGGGTGCTTCTATCGGTTACAAAAAACACGCATCGGACAAAACCTGGAACGTATATACTAGACCGATAGCCTTGGCTCCCGGTGATTCGCTACTGGTCGTTGCCCATCGAATTGGCTACGGCAAAAGCGACATCGTGCGGCTTAAGAAATAAGGAATCCCGACTGGTCAAAAACAAAACTGATATGGCTATTAAAAAAACGCTTTCTCTGGCTATTGCTGTGCTGGTTTTTTTGGGGTGCCATAGTGCCAGACCCACCGGATCAAAAACGACATCGCAAGGCCAAAAGCCGAATATCCTGTTCATTCTCGTGGATGATTATGGCTGGCGTGACTTGTCTGGGACGGGTTCCTCCTTTTACGAAACCCCCAACATGGACAAGCTGATCGCTCAGGGAATGCGATTTACCCAGGCGTATGCATCCTATCCGCGCTGTGTTCCTTCCCGCTATTCGATCATGACGGGCTCGCATCCGGCCCGGCAGGGTCAGGACGATTCGGGCGTAAAGGGGTTTCACGTGCTGGCTCCGAATGTGAGTATCGGCCAGGCCATGAAAAACAGCGGTTACAATACGTTTTACCTGGGTAAATGGCACTTGGGCGGTGGCAATGACGCGCCCATCCATAAAGGTTTCGACCAAACCTTTGCGGCCGGTGCAGCGGGTGGAGTCGCTTCGCATTTTGCTCCGTACAACGAGGGGTTTGAGGGCCTGGGTGGTGTACCCGAAGCCGAAGTAGCGCCCATCGATAATGTGGAAAACGCCCCCAAAGGCGAATGTCTGGAAGACCGCCTGACGAACGAAACGATACGAATGCTTCGTGAATTTGCCGGGAAGAAACAGCCGTTCTTTGGCGTGCTGGCCCATTATGCCGTTCATACACCCATTCAGGGTAAGCAGGAATACATCGAGTATTTCAAAGCAAAACTTCGCAAAAATCCGGTTGTTGGGCCCGAGTTTGAGAAGGAAAGTGCTGGCGAAAATAAACTCGCCCAGGACCATCCTGTTTATGCGGCCATGATCAAAACGGTGGACGATGGCATCGGCAACATCATGAAGACGCTGGATGAATTAGGGATTGCCGACAATACGATCATTGTCCTGACGTCCGATCACGGCGGTCTGTCGGCACGGGGGATGAACAAACGCGAACTGGCTACGACCAACCGACCGCTTCGGGCCGGAAAAGGACACCTGTACGAAGGCGGCCTGCGGGTGCCGATGGTCGTGAAATGGAACGGTGTGGTAAAGGCAGGTTCGATAACTCATTCGTTCGTTCAGGGAACCGACCACTTTCTGACGTTTCTGGAGATGGCCGGTGGAAACGTACCGCAGGGACAAATTACCGACGGGAAAAGCTATCTGCCCGTGCTGAAAGGGGGCAAACCGGATTTGGACCGACCACTGTACTGGCATAATCCCGCTCCGCGTCCCTATGCTACCGGCGACATCTATTCAAGCGTTATTCGAACGGGACAGTATAAGCTGGTTGACCTGTTTGGCGACGAAAAACGACAGGAGCTATATAACCTGCAACATGACGAAGACGAAAGCAAAAACATAGCCGCCGAAAATCCCGAATTGACCCGAAAACTCACCGAGCAACTCAATGCCTGGCGCAAGTCGGTGGGGGCTTACATGGGTTTAACGCCAAGGGGGTTAGGTAAAGGACCGGGGCCAGGTCAGGCGCAAAAACAGGCTGATAAAAATTAACCAGAAAGTTGAGAACAGGCAAATGAAACGACTTATTCCTTGCATCGTAGCCTTTTTGCTGTCGAATATAGGTTACGCACAGTCACAACGGCCCAATGTTATCATCATCATGGCCGACGACATGGGTTTCTCCGACATTGGCTGTTTTGGGGGCGAAATCCCAACGCCCAACCTCGATCGGCTGGCGGCTAAAGGCATTCGGCTCAATAACTTTTACAATACGGGTCGTTGCTGCCCGTCGCGGGCCAGTTTACTGACGGGTGTTTATCCCCATGAGGCCGGAGTAGGGTTTATGGTGGCTGGCCTGGGTGAGGTGCCGACGGAGAAGAATCCTGCGTATCAGGGGTTTTTGAACCGGGAAACCGTAACCTTCGCCGAAGCCATGAAAGACGCGGGTTATTTTACGGCTATTTGTGGCAAATGGCACGTAGGGCATCAGCCCGGACAGCGCCCCTCTGACCGAGGCTTTATGCGGTCGTTAAACTCAGCCGATGGCGGTTTTATGTACGCAGATCACCCAAAGGCCAAGCTATTTCTGGACGGTAAGCCCGCCAAACCCGGCGAAGACATTCCTACTGCATATTATACCACCGACCTGATCACCGACTACGGCCTGAAATTCATTGACGAATCTAAAATGGTTCAAAAGCCTTTTCTGCTGTACCTGGCACATTACGCTCCGCACTTTCCACTTCAGGCTCCCGAAGAAGACATCGCTCGGTTTCGGGGAAAGTACACCCAGGACTGGGAAAAAATGCGAGCGGAACGGTACAAACGGCAACTGGCGATGAATCTGTTGGGGAAGCCCTACGCGTTACCGCCGATGAATCCCAAGATACCGGCCTGGGAAAGTCTGTCATCGACAGAAAAAGAACGCTACGATACCATGATGGCCATCTACGCGGCCATGGTCACGCATCTGGACGCTAGTGTCGGTCGATTGATCGAAGGGCTTAAGCAACGGGGGCAATTGGACAATACCCTGATCCTCTTCTTTTCCGACAACGGGGGCAATGCCGAGTCGGGCGTAAAGGGGATCACCCAGGGAGCACCGCTGGGAAGTAGCCAGTCGAACGTGTTTTTGGGGCAATGCTGGGCCGAGGTCAATAATACCCCCTTCTGGTTATACAAACACAATACCAGCGAAGGCGGCATTGCTTCACCCTTTATTGCCTATTGGCCTAAGGGTATCTCGCCAAAGTTGCATGGAAAAGTCCTGAACAGCCCAGCCCATCTGGTCGATATTATGCCCACCCTTCTCGATCTTGGAGCAGGAACCTACCCGACAACATACCAGGGAAATACGATTAAAGCAGCCAGAGGGATCAGTCTTCGGCCTGTGCTGGAAGGGAAGCCTCTAAACCGGACTACTCCCCTTTTCTGGGAACACGAAGGAAACCGGGCCATACGAATCGGCGACTGGAAAGCCGTCTCTAACCTGAACGAACCCTGGCAACTGTACAACATGCAGGCCGACCGTACTGAATTGCACGACCTTTCATCCCAAAAACCGGAGCTACTAAAAACGATGCTGGCGAAATACGACGAATGGTATCAGCAGGTGGGTGCCAGGCCATACTTTACAAAAACGCAGGAATGGCAGTCGAGCCTGGTTGAAACGTTGAAGACTACCAACAAATGAACCAATTAACTACTCAGCCAGTCAACCAATTAACCTAAATTTTATGACAAAGCTTCTTACGCATCGATTGACTCCATTTGTCTGGCTTATAGCCCTGCTTCTGTTGAGTGGGCAGGGGATGGCCCAAACCAGTAAAACGCCAAACATTATTGTTATTCTGGCCGATGATCTGGGCTGGGGGGATCTTGGCTGCTATGGTCACCCCACCATTCAAACCCCAAACCTGGACCAGATGGCAGCGGAAGGCATGCGCTTTACGCAGTTTTACTCGGGTGCCGTTGTTTGTACCCCTAGCCGGGCGGCTATGCTCACCGGTCGACTACCGGTACGGAATGGAATCTATGGGAAGGCGGGTGTGTTTCGGCAGAACTCGGCCAGTGGCCTGCCCCTCAGCGAGATAACCATGGCCGAAATGCTGAAAAGCAAAGGCTATGCGACGGCTATTGTTGGGAAATGGCACCTGGGCCACCTGACCGAATTTTTGCCGACTCGTCAGGGATTCGACTACTGGTTTGGTATTCCCTACTCCAATGATATGGGCAAGGTTTTCACAACTCATAAGGATGGTGCCTATGGCATACCGCCGGGACCTCGGGCCAATGCTCCCGCTTTGCCGCTTTATCAGAATGAGAAAGTGATTGAAGAAGAACCCGATCAGCACTTCCTGACCAAACGCTACACCGAAGAGGTGACGGGCTATATCCGGAAAAATAAAGATAAGCCGTTTTTCATGTATTACGCCAACAACTTCCCGCATACACCCCTCTATGCATCGCCCCAATTTGAGGGAAAAAGCAAGCGTGGCCTGTATGGCGATGTGGTGGCGGAACTGGACTGGAGTGTGGGACAGGTGCTGAAAACGTTGAAAGAGTTAAAACTGGATAAAAATACCCTGGTCGTCTTCACCAGCGATAACGGCCCCTGGCTGCCCATGAAGGACCATGCGGGTTCGGCAGGGCCGTTGTTCGAAGGAAAAGCCTCGACCTATGAGGGTGGTTTACGCGTACCGGCCATTGCCTGGTGGCCCGGTAAAATCAAAGCCAATGTGACTAATGAATCAGTCGTGAGCGCTATTGACCTTTTTCCAACCGTTGGGCAACTGACGGGTGCCTCACTGCCAAAAGATCGGGAATTAGACGGTACGAGTTTGTCGAGTCTGCTGTTTGGCCAGAAAGAGAGTGTGCGAGAACAGTTACCCTATTATTATAACGAAACGTTGTATGCCATTCGGAAAGGCCCATGGAAAATTCATTTTATTACCCATCCGTCCTATTCTCCTGAGCCGCCTAAGGTGCTGACAACGCCATTGCTGTATAACATTGAGAATGACCCAGGCGAAAAATACGATGTCGCGAAAGATTACCCAGAGATTGTAGCCGAGCTAACGAAGGAATTCGAAAAACAGAAAAATAGCATTACACCGGCTCCCGGCGAACTCGACAAGGTAATAGCGAACAAGCCCAATCCGTAAGATACAGGCCTAAACTCATGACGGTGCTGGTAAACGGCGCCGTACATGGGTTTAGGTCATTAATGATCCAAATAATATGTCTGTACGTTTGTTATGGGTCGGATGTAGCATCCTGTCAGTAGGGTGGGCACTTGCTGCGTTCTACCCTGGCCGTTCGGAATCCACGGTGAACCGGGCTGTTCAGGTATCGACGAAACCTGAGTCAGTAACGCCGGTAAGCTGCCACGCCAACTTACCGAGTCGATTTGCCGGTATAACCAAGACGGGTGCCATGGCTAATCATACCTCGGCAAGCCATGAAGGGATGATAGCGATCCCAGCCGGGACGTACTCCATGGGAGCCGATAATGAGCAGGGCCGGGCCGACGAATACCCGAAGCACTCCGTTCAGGTCAATGCGTTCTGGATCGATGTCACCGAAGTAACTAACGCTCAGTTTGCTCGGTTTGTCAATGCAACGGGCTACATCACCACCGCCGAACGAAAACCAAGCTGGGAAGAACTTCGGAAACAGCTTCCGCCCGGCACGCCCAGACCACCGGATGAGGTAATGGTGGCCAGTTCGCTGGTCTTTAAAGCTCCTGATCATCCCGTATCCTTAACGGACTATAGCCAGTGGTGGCAGTGGGTGGCTGGGGCCGATTGGCGGCATCCTGATGGCCCCGGCAGTTCGATTGTCGGTAAGGAAAATCATCCGGTGGTACAAGTCTCCTGGGAAGATGCGACATCTTATGCCAAATGGGCCGGTAAACGACTACCCACCGAAGCCGAATGGGAATGGGCAGCCCGGGGTGGAAAGGGAAATGTTCTGTACCCCTGGGGCAACGAATTTGTCGAAAAAGGTAAGCCCAAAGCCAATACCTGGCAGGGGCGTTTTCCGGTTTCCAACACGCGTCGCGATGGCTATTACACCACGAGCCCAGTAAAATCGTTCCCCGCCAACGGATACGGTTTATACGATATGGCCGGGAATGTGTGGGAGTGGTGCAGTGACTGGTATCGCCCGGATTACTACCAAAGCCTGACCAAAGCAGGTACGACCAGAAACCCCAAAGGTCCTGTCCAGAGCTACGATCCCGACGAACCCACTGTACCCAAACGAGTACAAAGGGGCGGTTCTTTTCTTTGTAATGAGTCGTATTGCAGCAGTTACCGAACGTCGGCCCGCATGAAATCCAGCCCCGACACCGGACTTGCGCATGCAGGTTTTCGGTGTGTGAGCAATTAATTTATAACCCTACCCAATTATGTTTTTAACCTCGAAGTCCAACTGGTTTATAGGGATGGCTTTGCTGGGGGTATTTACGTTCGTCGCATCGGCATTTGCGCCGGAAGTAAATAACGCTACCCCGCCACCTCCTGCCAAACCCAACGTCATCTTTATTATCTCCGACGATCATACCTGGCAGGCCATTAGTGCGTATGGGAGCAAACTGGCCAAAACGCCGAACATTGACCGGATTGCCCGCGAGGGGGCAATTCTGTACAACAACGTGGTGTCCAACTCCATCTGTGGCCCTAGTCGGGCAACGTTGTTGACGGGTAAGTACAGCCATACCAACGGCTATAAGCTGAACGAAAAGGTCTTCGATATTAACCAGCCAGTTTTTCCTGAGGAACTCCAAAAGAATGGTTATCAGACCGCCTGGGTCGGTAAAATGCACCTGGGTAGCCTTCCTCACGGATTTGATTACCTGAATATCTTGCCCGGTCATGGTAGTTACTACAATTCTGATTTTGTCAATTCCCAAAATCAGACCAAACGTTACCCTGGCTACGTGACCGATGTAGTTACCCAACTGTCGACCGAGTGGCTGGACAAACGCGACCCGAACAAGCCATTTTTTATGGTGGTTGGGCACAAGGCCACCCACCGCGAATGGATGCCCGCCATTGAAGACCTGGGTGCCTACGACAACGTCACCTTTCCAATACCTCCTACGTTTTACGACACCTATGAAGGTCGCCTGGCTGCCCAGAAGCAGGACATGAGCATCGAAAAAACGATGCGGTTGAAGGAAGACCTGAAGATCAACGTAGCGTACGATTTGGACGAAAGTCGGGTAGCTCAGGAAAAAGCCGAACTGAACAAAGCCTATTTCGGAAATCAGCCCATGACTCCTGAGCTGGATAAGCAACTGGAAAATTTTGTGCGGAATGGCTCCTACAAGCGGCTCGACCCAGCGCAGAAAAAAGCCTTTTCCGATTATTATAAGCGTATCAGCCGAGAGTTTGAGGAGCAGAAACTGAGCGGCAAAGCGCTGGTGGAATGGAAGTACCAGCGGTATATGCGCGATTATTTGTCTACGGCCAACTCACTGGATCGCAACATCGGTAAACTGCTCAACTACCTCGACAAAACGGGGCTGGCTAAAAACACGGTAGTCGTTTATACCTCTGACCAGGGTTTTTACCTGGGCGAACACGGTTGGTTCGATAAACGCTGGATTTATGAAGAGTCGCTGAAAACCCCCTTCGTCATCCGCTATCCGGGGGTGATTAAACCCGGCACGCAGGTTCGGAATGTCGTCTCGAATGTCGACTGGGCACCGACGCTACTGAACATTACAGGCACCAACGTTCCCAAAGACTTTCAAGGGAAGTCGTTCCTGCCCGTCTTGACTAATCAGAAGGCCAACTGGCAGGATCAGGCTTATTACCACTATTACGAATTCCCCGAACCTCACCACGTTTCACCCCATTTTGGTCTGCGGACGGATCGGTATACCCTTGCGCGTTTCTACGGCCCTGATAACTTTTGGGAGCTGTATGATATTCAGAAAGACCCTAAAAATCTGAAGAACATCTATGGTCAAAAGGGTTACGAAAAAATCACGGCAACGTTGAAAGCCCAGCTAAAGGCACAGATCATCAAAAACAACGATGACGAAGCGCTCAAGCTATTCGAGAGTAATCCACAATAAACGTTTTACAACGATGAAGCGGCTCGTTCACCTCTTTCTTCTCCTCGTCGGTATGTCTACCGTGGTTGCCTATGGCCAACAGGCTTCCAAAGCAGCAACCTCGGGACAACCTAATATTATCTGGATCACCTGCGAAGACACATCGCCATATATTGGTGCCTACGGAGATAAACTGGTTAAAACGCCCAATATCGACCAATTGGCGAAAGAAGGGGTGCGGTATACCCGTGCTTATACGACCGCTGGGGTTTGTGCGCCTAGTCGGGCCGCCATTATCACGGGGATGTATCAGCAATCCATTGGGGCACAACACATGCGTACCACCGGAGATGCCAAATATCAGCCCGTACCTCTGTATTCGGCTGTGGTTCCTGAACAGGTGAAATGCTTTCCCGAATACTTACGAAAAGCTGGGTATTACTGCACCAATAATGAAAAGCAGGACTACCAGTTTGTGGCTCCCGTAACGGTCTGGGATGAGAACGGCCCGGCCGCATCGTTCCGAAATCGACCCCGCCGTGGAGACGACCGCCGTGGAGACGGAAAAGACAAACCTTTCTTTGCGGTTTTCAACTTCATGATTACCCATGAATCACAACTGTTTAGCCGGAAAGATAGCTTATTGATCCAAGGAAGCCAGGTAACTGTACCGCCCATCTATCCTGATACGAAAATTGTGCGCCAGGACATTGCCCGCATGCTGACAAATATTGAACGAATGGATAGTCAGGTAGGGGAGTTGATTCAGCTATTGAAAGCAGATGGCTTGTACGACAATACCATTATCTTTTTTTACAGTGATCATGGCGGTAATATACCCTGGACCAAACGTGAAGTGCTGGAACGGGGAACGCACATACCCTTCATCATCCGTTTTCCGGGGGCTGCCAATGCGGGTACGGTTAACAATGAGTTGATTAGTGCTGTTGATTTTGCACCAACCGTGCTTTCGCTGGCGGGTGTGCCCATTCCAGCTTACATGCAGGGGCAAGCCTTCTTAGGAAAACAAAAGGCAAAGACGCCCCGTCAGTATGTATTTGCCGCCCGCGACCGAATGGATTCCGAGTATGACCGTGTGCGCATGGTGCGGGATAAGCGGTATCGGTATCTGTACAACTACATGCCTGAAAAACCCTATTACCAGAATCTACGGTATCGAATGAGCATTCCGATGATGCAGGAGCTTGTGAAGTTGCGCGATGAGGGCAAGCTGGATTCTACTCAGATGGGCTGGTTTAAGACCAAACCGGTTGAGGAACTCTACGATATGGACAACGACCCGTATGAGCTTCATAATTTGGCCACTGACCCTAAACATGCAAAGAAATTAATCGAACTCCGTTCCGTTTTTCAAAACTGGACGAACACGGTAGGCGATATGGCCACCACACCCGAGCGAGACATGATCCGGCAGATGTGGAATGGGCAGGACGAAGCGCCGACTACGGCTACTCCACAGGTTACTCCGGCTCAGGGCGGGGTGAAGCTATCCTGTGCGACTAATGGAGCGTCGATTGGGTATCGGATTGTGAAGGCAGGGGCCGATGACAAACCTGCGATGCATACCGTTCAAAGCTGGGATCTGATTATTTTAACGGGAGGTAAATCGGGTGGTCAAAAACCGGCTGATCCTGTTTGGGACGTTTATGACGGCGAGGTAATTCCACTTGGTGTAGGGGACACGCTGCATGTCAATGCCATGCGTATTGGCTATAAAGCCTCGACGCTGGATTATAAAGGTGGGCAGGTGCTTGCGGGGAAATAAGCTATGATTCATAACCATATTTTACGACTGTATTGGAAAGTAAAAATAGGGTTGAGGGTGCTTAGCTATGGAGAAATAGCCTGAAATGGCGTTCTTGCAGCTTCTTGCCTTTTCCAAACCTATGACAACAAAACGATTCTATTTACTGGCTGTCTCGCTTTTTGCCTTGGTCGGGCTGACAATCTCCGCTCGACCCGATATAGAATGGGCGGACGTTCCGACAAACCGCCAGAATGCTGTACCCCCTCCGGCATCTCGTCCCAACATCATCTTTATTTTCTCCGACGACCATACTCATCAGGCAATTAGTGCGTATGGAAGTAAGCTGGCCAAAACGCCTAATATCGACCGAATTGCGAACGAAGGTGCAATACTACACACCAACATCGTCACCAATTCGATTTGCGGGCCTAGCCGGGCTACCTTGCTCACGGGTCAGTTCAGTCATGTGAATGGCTATAAGCTCAATGAGAAAGTATTTGATGTTCAGCAGTCGGTGTTTCCAGAAGAATTGCAGAAAAACGGGTATCAGACGGCATGGGTTGGTAAAATGCACCTAGGTGCCCTGCCTCACGGATTCGATTACCTGAACGTGTTGCCAGGACATGGGCACTACTACAACTCTGACTTTGTGAATTCAAAGAATGAAACAGTGCGCTATCCGGGTTATGTGACCAATGTGATCACCAAGCTTTCGCTCGACTGGCTGAAGCAGCGCGATGCATCGAAACCGTTTTTTCTGGTCGTTGGTCACAAAGCTACCCACCGCGAGTGGCTGCCTGATATTCCGGATTTGGGCGCTTACGACAACAAAACGTTCCCGATCCCACCGACTTTTTATGATGATTACAAAGGACGGTTGGCCGCTCAGGATCAGGATATGACCATCGACAAAACGATGCGCCTGAAAGAAGATCTGAAAGTACACATCGATTACGATAATAAGGGCGCTTTCAATGGCTACAATCGGTTTACGCCCGAACAACGAAAACCCTTTCAGGCCTACTATGATAAAATCAGCAAAGAATTTGATGAGAAGAATCTGACGGGAAAAGCATTAGTCGAGTGGAAATACCAGCGGTACCTCAAAGACTATCTGTCGGTGGCCAATTCGCTGGACCGCAATATTGGCGAGTTGCTGGATTACCTGGATAAAACGGGACTGGCCAAAAATACGGTGGTCGTCTATGCGTCGGATCAGGGTTTTTACCTGGGCGAGCATGGTTGGTTCGACAAACGCTGGATTTATGAAGAATCGCTCAAAACGCCCTTCGTCATCCGGTATCCAGGTGTGATTAAACCGCATACGCACATCAATCAATTGGTCTCGAATATCGACTGGGCGCCTACGATGCTTAACCTGACCGGCACCGCCATTCCGAGTTATATTCAGGGGGAATCGTTTCTGCCATTATTGAAAGGCGAAAAGACGAATTGGCGCAAAGAAGCGTATTATCATTATTATGAGTTTCCGCAGCCGCACCATGTATCGCCACACTTTGGCATTCGAACGGAACAATACACATTGGCGCGGTTTTATGGACCCAAGGATTTATGGGAATTGTACGACATCAAAAAAGATCCGCACAATCTGCATAATTTGTACGGCCAAAAAGGGTACGAAGCCATCACGGCCGATTTGAAAAAGAAATTAACGGAGCAGATAAAGAAGTATAAGGACGATGAGGCTCTTAAACTGGTTGACAGTAAAGCGTAAACAAATTACCTCACCGATACGTCGGACCGCCCCAACCCCTCTCCTTAAAAAAGGAGAGGGGGGCAGCGGAGAGTTTATCTCGGATTTTGTAAATGAAGAGAGGGAGGGGCTTTCCTTAGTCCCTCCCCTGAAACCAGGGGAGGGGTTGGGGTGGGGTAGCCTCCTGACAATCACGTTTCTAATCACCCTCGTTAGCTGCTCCTCTTCCAATCAATCGGCGGAAGAAAAAGCACAGGCATCCGCGGATTCGGCCGCTGCCTGTATTGCTAAGGGAATGCCTTCGCGGGCGGCAGCTATCCGACAGGCGGCTTCCGGGCCTGAATCGGGTACGGGAACTACGACTGGTATGAAATGGATACCCGGTGGTAATTTCCTGATGGGAGCCGATGAGTTTGTCGATGCGCGGCCGGTACATCCGGTCACGGTAAAGGGATTCTGGATGGACGAGCATGAAGTGACCAATGCTGAGTTTGCTCAATTTGTAGCCGCTACGGGCTATAAAACCATTGCCGAGCGACCACTCAATCCGGCCGATTACCCCAGTGTTCCGGCCGAACAACTTGTACCCGGTTCTGCTGTATTTACCCCGACTACTCAGAAAGTATCGCTCGAAAATCCATTGCGCTGGTGGCAGTACGTGAAAGGAGCCAGTTGGCAGCATCCTAATGGGCCGTCCAGTACCTTGAAAGGGCATGAGAACGAACCCGTAGTGCATGTGAGCTACGAAGACGCCCTGGCTTATGCTAAATGGGCTGGAAAGCGATTGCCTACCGAAGCTGAATGGGAATTTGCAGCGCAGGGAGGCAAAGGGAGTCGAACCTACTATTGGGGTACCGAATTGAAACCCGCTGGCAAATGGGTAGCAAACATCTATCAAGGCAGCTTCCCCGACCATAATACGTCAGAAGATGGATTCACGGGCGTGGCTCCGATAAAATCGTTTCCACCCAATCCATACGGTCTGTACGATATGGATGGCAATGTATGGGAATGGTGCCAGGATTTTTATCGGCCTGATTATTACGCAAAACTGGTGAAAGACAACCCGCAGGGCCCATCAGACAGTTACGACCCCGACGAACCCGGTGCGGTGAAGCGCGTTCAGCGTGGTGGTTCGTTTTTGTGCAGCGATGAATATTGTATTCGTTACAAAGCGGGTAGTCGAGGCAAGGGAGAAGTGACCAGCGGGAGTAATAATCTGGGTTTCCGTTGCGTACGCGATAAGTAAAAGATAGAACGCAGATTGGTATGATTTACGCAGACGAAAATCCGTGTAAATCATAGTAATCATAATGATCAGCGTTCCATCTTACCCCCGAAATTCCGCTAAAAAGTCGTACCTTTGCGGCTCAATTTGAACAGAGAATCAGGACATGCTATCGGTACAAAACGTCTCACTTCGCTATGGTAAGCGGGTATTATTCGACGATGTTAATATAAAATTCACTTCCGGCAACTGTTATGGCGTCATTGGGGCTAACGGAGCGGGTAAATCAACGTTTTTGAAAATTCTGTCGGGTGAAATCGAACCGCAAACGGGTGGAGTATCCATTACGCCTGGTGAACGGATGTCGGTGCTAAAACAGAATCAGTCGGCCTACGATGAATTTCCGGTTTTGCAGACGGTCATTATGGGCAATCAACGCCTGTACGACATCATGCAGGAAAAAGACGTGCTCTACGCCAAGACGGACTTCACCGATGCCGATGGCGAAAAAGCGGCTGAACTCGAAGCCGAATTCGCTGAAATGAATGGCTGGGATGCCGAATCGGACGCTGCACAACTGTTATCGGGCCTGGGTATCAAAGAAAGTATGCATTACGCCCAGATGTCGGATCTGAACGGTTCGGAGAAAGTGCGGGTGCTGTTGGCGCAGGCCTTGTTCGGTAACCCCGACATCCTGCTGCTTGACGAGCCGACCAACAACCTCGACGTAGAATCGAGTATTTGGCTCGAAAACTTCCTGGCCAATTTTGACAATACGGTGATTGTGGTATCGCACGACCGCCACTTCCTAGATCAGGTGTGTACGCAAATTGTCGATATTGATTTCAGCAAGGTCAAGCTCTTTGCCGGAAACTATTCGTTTTGGTACGAATCGAGCCAACTGGCGCTGAAACAACGGCAGGATCAGAACAAGAAAACGGAAGACAAACGGAAAGAACTCGAGGAATTTATTCGACGCTTCTCTGCCAATGCCTCTAAATCCAAGCAGGCTACCAGCCGGGCTAAACTGCTCGAAAAGCTCACTATTGATGACATTCAGCCGTCTTCGCGGAAGTATCCATACGTGAACTTCAAATCTGAACGCGAGCCTGGCGATCAGATTCTAACAGTTGAAAACCTGACCTATACGGCCGAAGATGGTACGAAACTGTTTGAAAACCTGTCATTTACGGTCAATCGGAAAGACAAGATTTTTCTCTATAGTCGCGATGGTCTGGCCGTTTCAGCCTTAATGGATATTCTGGCGGGTGAGCGTAAAGCCGATTCGGGTACGTTTAAATGGGGCATAACGATTACCATGTCGTACTTCCCGACGGATGCGGAGAAAGATAAATTCTTCCAAACCGACCTGAATCTGGTTGACTGGCTGCGGCAGTATTCGACGGAAAAAGACGAAAGCTTTATCCGGGGATTCCTGGGCCGGATGCTGTTCTCAGGCGAAGAGTCATTGAAGAAAGCCAGCGTATTGAGTGGGGGCGAAAAAGTGCGGTGTATGCTGTCGAAAATGATGCTGTCGGGCGCTAACGTACTGCTCCTCGATGAACCGACCAACCACCTCGACCTTGAATCCATCGAATCGCTCAACAACGGTCTGATCGACTTCAAAGGTCCCATTCTGTTTACCTCGCACGACCACCAGTTTGTGCAGACGATCGCTAGTCGAATCATCGAGATCACTCCTGCCGGTATCATCGATAAACTGATGACCTACGATGAATTTATCGCCGATGATCGCGTAAAAGCGCAGCGTGAAGGGTTATACGAAGCAGTGGCTTAAGAAGAATGATTATTCGTTGATTGTAAATGCTTTAGGAAATAACTATCTGTATTTATGGAAACGTCAGCTAAACCTTTGCGCGGCATAGATGTTATTCGGCAGCTTCTGGCGGTGAAAAGACAGGCACAGCAGGAAGCTGTGGAAAACTACCGAACCGATCCTGAAGTAAGGGCTATTTATGAACGATTGACTCAAAAGAATAAAGAAAGTCGGCTTGGAGCAAAGTAAGACGTATGAATATGAGTTAAGCAGTGAAGGCCAGTATCTATATCGTTTCGTAACAAATAACGAAATACGATACGAAGTGAAATTTGTGCCTTCTAGCGACTATTTCGAGGCTTATACGAACTTAGAGGCAGAAGTTTTTGAGATGGTTATATCCGTGGTTGATAACCCGCTGGGTGGACGTATTCCGGCCGATGGGCGTATCGCTGCTACCATCTTCAGTATCTTCGAAAACTTCTTTCTACCACAACGATATGCCCTCGTTTTTATTTGTGATTCATCCGATGGACGCGAACAGGCTAGGTTTCGTAAATTTAGTAATTGGTTTTATCAACGATCCGTTCATTCAACTGACTTAGCCAAGTTTGACCGAATGGTGATTGACGGCGACACGATCATCTATTTATCGCTGATTCTAAGTCGCCGACATCCTCATATCGGCCGAATTGTAGATGTGTTTATGCAATTAGGCGAAGAGGAAAAATGATTAGACCTCGCTGACTGATGAGAGTTTATCGTCTATAAGCGTGTAAAAAACATAAGGTGAAAGGCTCTATGACGCTGGTGCTTAAATGTTTAACTGACTGATTTGACAAGGAAGGGAGTTGGCCAATAGGTTGACTCCCTTTTCATATACTTTACCAATGAAATGACTGAGTCTATACGTAAGCTGGCTATCAAACTTTGGGACTATCATCACATGAATCATGCACTAGCCAAAGCGGATGCAATTTTAGTGTTATGTAGTCACGATCTTCGGGTAGCGCAACGGGCTGCAGACCTTTATTTAGAGGGCTGGGCACCCTTGCTGATTTTCTCCGGTGGGCTGGGCGTCATTACCCGGCACATGTGGTCTGAACCCGAAGCTGACCTGTTTGCGCGAATTGCCCTGGAAATGGGCGTACCGGCGGAACATATCCTGATCGAAAATCAATCCAGCAATACAGGTGAAAATGTCTTGTTTACCAAGCGATTGCTAGACGAGCGACAGATGGATGTGGAACGGTTTATCGTTGTGCAAAAGCCTTACATGGAGCGTCGGAGCTTTGCTACCTTTAAAAAAGTATGGCCTGAAAAGGAACTGATTGTTACCTCACCGCAGGATTCTTTTGACACGTATTTAAGTCGGTATACGAATCCTGCTCTGACTCCTGACGACGTGATCAGTATTATGGTTGGTGATTTACAGCGTATAAAACTGTATCCCGAAAAGGGTTTTCAGATACCCCAGCCCATTCCAGCCGATGTGTGGGCAACTTATGAAGCCTTGGTCGAAGCAGGCTATGATCGCCACCTGGCTTCTAACTAGTCCGGTACAAAATCAGGTATAAAGATCACGGATGGAGCAGTCGGTACAGTAATTCAATGCCGATGCCGGAGGTGAGCAGGCGTTCCTTCTTGTTCTGTAAAAGCTGCTGTGTCCAGTCTACAAAACCGCCATCACCAATGTCGACGGTCTGACCATGTAAGGTAATGACCATTTTATATTGCAGGCCTTTGTAGTAATTGTTGCCGTTCAGGCCGTCGGTCATTACGTCAATAGGAACGGCGGTCGGTTGTTGACGCAGATAGTCGCCAAGCATGGTAACAAATGAAATCGGATCACGGTAGCCATTGCGGGGATAGAGCCGAAAGACTAACTGATCGACCTGGAGAGTATCCCGAAAGAAAACTGTCATCATGGCGATCTGCTCGGCTAAGGCTTCTTTTTCAAACTGGTAGTTGCCCGTGTCTCGTCCGGCAGTAGCGAAACAGGCTATTTTGAAATGCGGACGAAAGCCCGGTATGTTTGGTACGGGTGGCGTCCGAAGATGACGATGTAGGGTGCTAAACCGTAGATTGTCTGTCGTTTGCTGTGACTGAGTGCGTTTGCAATCGGCAATGTGGAGCGCGAGCAAATTAGTCGCATCCGCAACTACTTCGGTTTGCCGGGAAGCCGAAAGAACTTTTTTCTGATCGGCGGTGGCCACAACCGAACAGCTTCCGAGCGGGGCTACGGGCGATAACTCCAGTGGCGTAAAGCCATAGTTAGTAAAGAGCGCAAGGGCCTGATCTTCCAGTGCCCGGTTCCCAATAATGTCAATATCGGCTGGTTGAACAAATCGATTGCTTTGGTAGGCACGTAGCAGATCGGCCGGGGATAGTTGTGCCGCTTTTCGATCAAATACGTCCAGTAACAACGAGGTGAGTTCAGAACCCGACAGTTCGTTCGTCAGGATGTCGATCAAATCGGGTCGGCCGATCCGCTCTGCTATCTTTTTGCCAATCATAAAGATGGTAAGTAGACCGATTTGTAGGTTTCTCTATTTCAGCCGACAAAGCCAATTTTAACGTGTGTACCGTCGCAGTAGGGCTTGTTGCTGCTGCCTCCGCATCGACAGAAGGCCGTCACCTTATTCTTTTGTGTTTCGTGGCCATTGGCATCTTTCACCCGTAAATTGCCATATACTAGAAGCGGTCCATTGGGCAACGGTTCTACAATACTCTCAGCCTGAATATCATAGGGATTGATTGGCTCCTCATTCCGGTAATAGCTGAGCGCTTTCGACGGACAGCGGTCAATCTGTTCAGCTATTCGTTCGCTGGAAGCGCCTTCTATCGTAACCCAAGGCCGTTTTCTGGGGTTAAACACTTCGACTAATTGTGTCCAGCAAATTTTGGAATGGATGCAGACGGCTGGTTTCCAGACCACCGTGATCTCACCATTGGTGTAGGTTTTGGTAATGTTGGGTGTGGGTGTATGTTCAGATTGGCTCATAACGGTCTATTGGTTTACGGTTTCAGTTTTCGGTATACAGTCATCAGTTGAAGCCGCGTCTGTCTACCGAAAACCGCATACCGAAAATCGTGTTTATTTACCCCATTCAGCAGGATTTTGGCGCCACGCTGCCAGTGATTCCATCGCTTCTGACGGAATGTAATTAAGAGACTGCGCTTCGCTCAGGAGTGCGTCGTAATTGCTTAGGCAAACTAGAGAGACACCTTTGTTGTCAAAATTCTGGTCAGCCACCGGAAAACCATAGGTGAAGATAGCCGCCATGCCCAACACCTCAGCTCCGGCAGCTCGTAACGCGTCAACGACTTTGAGCGAACTACCACCGGTCGAGATTAGGTCTTCAATGACGACTACCCGTTGACCAGCCGCCAGATGACCTTCGATTTGCTTGCCCATACCGTGAGCTTTGGGTTCAGGCCGGACGTAACAGTATGGTAAGTTCAGGACATCGGCTACGAGAACGCCTTGTGGAATACCCGCCGTTGCTACCCCGGCAATGACCTCAGCCGTTGGGAATTGCTGGCGTATAGCATCGGCCAGCGCATTTTTGATGTAACTCCGAACCTCGGGATGGGCTAGTGTAATCCGGTTGTCGCAATAAATGGGTGATTTCCAACCTGAACTCCAGGTAAAGGGTTCAGTAGGGCGGAGCCGAACGGCCTGGACAGCCAATAAGTACTGGGCTACCGTTTTTTGAATGAGTGAAGAATCCACAGAGTCATAAAAAAGTAAGGACTCAAAAGTAAGCAAACTCCTTAACTCTTCGATCAAATCAATTTAGATTCGGGCTCTATCATTCGCTTAGCTCCAGGCTTTTACTGAATCCGCAAATAAATTTCACGGACAATAGACGGTAGTTCGCCTATCGTATCTTCCGTTTCAACGGATCTCATATTGAATAGAGGGGGTTAGAAAGCACAAATTTGTTCCGACGATAAGGACTATTTGAAATCACCTTCCCGTCGATACGCAACAAAGACGACTAACACTCTAATTTACACATGAAACCGTTGTATATGCTCATGGTGGCCGTGAGTCTGCAAGTGACTGCCTGTACGGAACCTGAAAAATCAGCCGAGGAAACCCCTCAACCCAGACAAGGCGTGGTAAGTGGTCGGGCTATCGACAGCCAGGGCAATCCCATTGCCAACGCCGAAGTTGTCGTTAATAACACGCAGTTTTATAACAGCAACATCGTTGGTCGAACGGACGCTAACGGGAATTACAAACTACAGGTAACGCCCGGCTCCTGGTATATGCGTGCGTCGGTGAAGTCGACGTACAATGGAAAAACCTGCCAGTTCGATCTTGCCCCCGATAATACGAAAGCGTTTGCTGGGTCAGACGGGGCCATCTGTAATTTCACCTGGAAACTAAGTGGTACTCGGACAGGCGAATTTGGTGATGAAGGCTATTATGGCGGGATGGTAGCGGTTATGCGTGCCAGCTTTGATTTTGAGATGGAGGACGTTGAGCTAACACTGTCGCCAGTCCGATTGGTTGATGGGAGTGCAGGGCGAGCCATAAAGCAGAAATTGAGCGCTCTGGCAGGTGGAGATGATGGTTTAGACGATATTCCGGTAGGACAGTATACTATCACGGCACGTCACGCGCCAACGGGTAAATCAATGCGGGTACGAGTACGCAACGCGAATCAGGCGTATGCTTCTTCGGCTACTGCCAATTTCAATTTGGTTGGAGTTAGTCGTTATCGGATCGAATTGGAAGTTCAATTACCTGAATAAGCTACCACCCAAAATAACTATGGCCTACACAAATAAAATTATCCACAATGCAGTAACCGGACAGGAGATTCGCTTTCTGAAAACCAGTGAAGATACCGATGGGGAACTGCTGGATATGGAGGCAACCTTCAAAGCGCACTCGAAGGAGCCTGCCCCGCATTATCACCCAGCGCAGGTTGAAGAATTTAGGGTGCTTTCGGGTGAATTAACCGTTCGGATCGATGGTCAACCTGCAATTTATAAACAGGGGGAGTCTTTTCGCATACCGAAAAATACTGTGCATTCGATGTGGAATGAAGGCGACCAAAAGGCAGTGGTAAACTGGCAGGTTCGGCCAGCCTTGTTAACAGAGTATTTTTTAGAAACAGCAACGGGCTTGGCAAACGAGGGTAAAACTAATGACGATGGGGTACCGACCGTTTTGCAGGCCGTTCTTCTATTAAATCGATTTTCTACTGTTTATCGGCTCCCGAAGCCTCCATTTGCGGTTCAGAAGGCAGTGTTTACCGCGTTAACACCCCTGGCCTACCTGTTTGGCTTTCGGCCAACGTATAAACGATATATCGATTAGCGAATACCCCTTTATAATCTGACAGGCAGTTTAATTAGTGCGACTAACTACTTAAGTCGGATATTATTCGGGTCTCAAATGGACTTTAACCGTATCGATTCGAGTGCCATCCATCGAGACAATGGTAAACGTAAAGGGCGACAATTCGATTACCTCGCCCACTTGTGGAACATCTTCGTGAGTAGCCAGAATTAGCCCGCCCAGCGTATCGTAGCTGCCTTCGGGGATGTTCCAGCCATAAGTTTCGTTCAGGCTGTCGATTTCATGGCGGGCGCTTAGTAGCCAGGTTCGGTCGTCGATTTGCTGTTCAACCCAATCTTCATTGGTATCGTATTCGTCCTGGATTTCGCCGAAAATCTGCTCGACCATATCCTCTACGCTGACAATGCCCGCCGTTCCTCCAAATTCATCGACTACCAAAGCCAGGCTTTTCCGCTCCGACAGAAACCGGAGTAGTAAATCCTGTGCAGGCATGGTTTGAGGCACCGTAATGATGGGTGTAATGATTTCTTCAACAGTAGCTGGCTTTTTGAATAGCGCCAGTGCGTGGCAGTACCCGATTACGTCGTCGATTGTATCGCGGTAAACCACAATTTTTGAATGACCGCTCTCCTGAAACGCCTGCCGAAGCTCTTCAACCGAATCGTCGACAGCAATTGCCGCAATTTCAGTACGAGGGACCAGGCAGTCGCGGACGCGCACATCCCGAAACTCAATGGCGTTGTTAAAGATTTCGGTATCGACCTCGACATCTTTCTCCGCGTCGGCTTTTTGGTTCAGTTGCTGAAGGTATTGGTTCAGGTCGGTTAAGCCAAAAACCGGCCGAATTTCGGGATTTCGTTTTCCGAGTATATATCGAATAAAAAAGCGGGCAGTTCCGACCAGTACCCGAACAACAGGGGCAATGGCCTTATAGATGATCCATAAAGGAACAGCTAAACCTTCCAGAAAGCGGTCGGGATGGATCAGGGCCAGGCTTTTAGGAATGTAATCGGCAAACGGCAGGAAAATAATGGTGAGGAGTAGGGTCTCAACGACAATGATGATAAACTCGTGCGTCGTCCAGGCTGGGGGGAGTACGAGCATCAGTAAAGGGTTCAGCGCCATGACCCCTAACACGGTATACAGAACCAGAAAAAGGGTGTTTCCCGTTAGCGTTGTCCCAATGAATAGAATAGGATTTTTCAGGAAGCCCGATACTAATTTCTCGCCCAGCGGCCCCTGTTTGCTGTGGAGTTCAAAATAGAGCCGGTTCACCGATACATACGCCATTTCGACGGCCGAAAAAAAACCGGCCAGCACCAGAGCAAGTAAAGCACCAAACAAAAGGGCGTATGATTCCATAGGCGATAAAAAATGATGAATTATGAATGATAAACGCTTACCTGAATAGCCAACTCATCATTCATAATTCATCATTGACTTTCGTCATTTCTTTTTCTTCTTCCGTTCGTCTATCATTTGTTTAATGGTAGGAGAGACGGCTTTTTCTCGTTCGAGTCGTTTGTTTTTAAAATACTGAAAAGCCAGCAGAAAGCCCAGGCATAACATGAGTAACCAATAGCTTTCGGCAAAGGTTGTCCGCTGATACTCGGCAATCCAGAGAATAAGGAAACCGGCAGCCGCCGACAGGAGTAAAATCTCAGAAAGTTTTAGCTTCATGATGAACTAGTCAATAGTCGCTAGCCAGCAGTTGTTAGTCAGTTGAACTAGATACTGACTCCTGCTGACTTTCGGCTAACGACTTTTTTTGAATTCCCGATATCGACGGACAGTCGAAATGCTTAGACCAAGAACGACCACCAGTGTGCCGATCCAGAGGATATTGATGAGTGGTTTTTCAACCGCTTTCATGACAACATAGTCGCGCTGGGTTCGGTTAACGGCAAACGTAAATTTACCAGAGCGCGGATCAATTTCGTTGAGCTGGATGCGTACACCAAGCTCATCGCTTACTTCGGCTGGATGGGCCACCATCCGATTTTTGATCACGAAAGCCGGTGTAAGTACATGCACACCGTTTTTGTCGAGTACACGTACATTTGCCCGAACGGCTGCATCCTCTGGCCCTACTTCGATTCCGTCAACTTCAGCCGTTCGCACAACATCGTCCAGAATAGCCACATAGTCGTTCAGGAAGAACGTGTCTTTAATGGCTACAGAATAGGTTTCGGTTTTCTCCCACTTGTTTTCGGCATTCGGGTCGGGCACCGACGACACGTAGGTGTACATATCCCGGTCGGCTTTATGACGAATATCGGGAGAGGCCAGCAGACCCATACGTTCGTTTACCTGAGCCCGAGGGTACAGGCTAAATACTTTACCACCTGGCTCCCGGTATTCGACCTCGTAATAGGTATTTTCAGGATAGAGCGCCAGTGTATCGCCTTTTTTGTAGTAGACTTTACCGTTCTGCTCAATATCCCGTTGGGCAATACCATGAAAATCACCCTCAATGACCATCACATCCTTACGGGGAAGATAACCCGGTATATCGCGGGCTTCAATGCGTTGACCCCGGTAGGTTAACTGATAAGGCCCCATCCGTTCGGGCTGGTTTAGCCAAAGCAAGGTATTCTCCTTATTTTCTTTGTTATCGTTTTTGGTAAACTCATCCTGCTTGGAAATAAGTAAACCGCTATTATTCAGTGAAATGACTTTAGAATAGCCTGCCGAATACAAAATTCCTAACAACATCAGCGCCATACCGATGTGAGCTATGGCCCCGCCCGAAAACCGATAACTCCCCCGGATAATACCGATAAGAATAGTCCCGTTGGTAACAAGCGCAAAGACCGAAGCCACCAGCAGAGCCATGTAAACCGGATTCTTCATCGAGCCGAATGCAATCAGCCCGGCGCTAATGAGCAGCGTGATGATACCGGGAGTCGTGAGGGCGTCCCATTTTTTAGCCTCAATTTTTCGCCACCACATAAATTGCCCTACGCCGGTTAGCAGGCAGATCGCAACGAAGAACCAGATTTGAAATTTGTTGTAATGGGCAATCTGATCGGCCGGGAGAGCCAGATTCGAGATTTTGCCAAACGATTCCAGGATCTTGGTATACACCGGAATCGACGTAGTGGCAATCACCTGGAAGGCAGCCAGACAAAGAACGGTGGCACCCATAAAGAGCCAGAACTCCTTGGTATAGACCGACGCTTCCTTTTCATCGCTGGGAATGTACTTCCATTTGACAGTAGCCAACACAATTGAGACGGCAACAAACACCAGTAGGTAGATCAATAATTGACCCGATAGCCCTAAATCAGTAAAGGAGTGAACCGATGCGTTCCCCAGAATACCACTGCGAGTCAGGAAAGTAGCATAAAGCACCAGCAGGAATGTGCTGATGGCCAGGATGATAGCTGTTTTGAGGCCGGTGGAACTGCGTTTGCCAATCAGCATACCATGAATGGAGGCAATCATCACTAGCCAGGGAACATACACCGCATTTTCGACGGGATCCCAGTTCCAGTAACCGCCAAAGTTCAGCGTTTCATAAGCCCAGTAACCACCCATCATGATACCAACGCCCAAGATCATAGCGCCGAAGAGAGCCCAGGGCAAAGCTGGCCGAATCCACTCAGAGGGTTGATTTCGCCAAAGACCTGCTACGCAGAACGCAAACGGAACCAGCGTTAAGGCAAAACCCAGAAACAAAGTTGGCGGGTGAATGACCATCCAATAGTTCTGGAGTAATGGATTTAGGCCGTTACCATCTTTCGGGATAAAATTAGGGTCGGTCGCAAAGATCGGGGCATCGGGCATGGCATCCTGGAGCAGCAGGAAGGGCGATGAGCCAATTTTGAACGAATCGCCAAACACAACGCCCAGAATCATAGACGCCAGAAATGCCTGCACCAGCGCAAAAATGGTCATCATAGGGGCTTCCCACTTCGACCCGGCCGTACGAATCAATACAGCACCCAGCACCGCATTCCAGAAGAGCCAGAGCAGAAACGACCCTTCCTGGCTTTCCCAGAAACAAGCAATCATGTACTTGACCGGCAGCGCTCGCGAGGAGTGGCTCCAGGCGTAGTGATATTCGAAATAATGATTAAAGATGATGTAGAACAGGCAGGCCGCAACCCCCACAACAGCAGCACCGTGAATGTAGAATGTCCAGCGCGCTAGCTTCTTCCAATCGTCACGAGCCGGAGGTTCTGTAGTCTGAACGGGTGGCTTCGCTTTCCGTTTTGCCGTTTTACCACCAAAATTGGATTCGCCCGGCGTGGACTCGCCCGCATAGGCTAACTGAGGCTCCTCGACAGCTTTAGGCTGAACGGTAGAGGTTCGTCCAAGGGCTGACAAAAAATACCCTACCGTTGCCACCAAAGCCGTGACAAAGGACAGGATAACGAAAAAGTGGCCGAGGTTCCCGACGGTTGTGTGTATCATAACTTAAAAAGAGTGAAAGAGCGAAAGAGCGAATGAGTGAACTGATGCCGGATTTTTTTCAGCTCTTTCACTCATTCGCTCTTTCACTCTTTTTATAGTTGTGCCGTTTTTGCTTCGTGTTCAGTCGTTTCGAGCTTGTTGTTCTGGTATTTCGACGGACACTTCAGCAGAATTTTCTTACACTGAAAATGATCACCCTGCATGGCGCCAATAACAACTACTTGCTCGGAACGGTCGAAATCCTGCGGCTTGGGACTGTTATAAATCACCTTCTGAGCCCGGTTATCTTTATCGACCAGCGTAAACTCAAAATGATTGGGATCGATAGCCGGGTTGTAAAACATATCGGCAATTTGCCCGTTCGTGTTCTTTTTCAATTTACCGACTACGTGAATCATGTTGTCGTCACCGTCATGCGCCATTTGTTCGGCCTTACCGAAGGTAGTGTATACACTGGCGTCACCTGCCGTGCTGGCAATCACGCCAATTGCGATGGCGATCACGATAATGCCGATAATGTGAGAGATTTTCATATAATTAGTACTTGTTAACTGTGGTTTTGCCTGATTAGGTAGATGGCTTAACGACTAACTACGGACGAAGATTTTTTCTTCACGTCCTTCTCCAGTTTACTGATCTGGCTATCCAGTCGAACCAGATAGATGACGATGCCAGCAAATACAGCGGCAATGACTGCAACTACTACCCAAATTTTGCCGTCGGCCCGAAGGCGATCCGCCATTTCGACACCATCGGCAACGGGTTGCTGGGCAAATAGATGCTGACTAAGTAACAGAAAAGCGGCCAGGGGTGCTTTTCGTAAAAATGACAATCGCATTTGAGTACGAAATAGTTAGAAAAATAACACAAAAATACACCGAATCATTCAGAACAGTAAATGAGTTTACTCATCTAAAGCCGCTTTTATTCGCCGGTAGCGAATACGCAATTCGGTAATCCAGACGCCCAGTAGGGTAAATCCGATAATGGCCGGATAAAACACCATCCGAAGCCGATTATCCATGTCATATTTGCCGAAAGCCGGGTTGCCACCATTGCCCGGATGCAACGAGTCGGTTAAGCGCGGCACTACGAAAATCAGGGGAACAAAAACCGCAAAGGCAAAGATGTTGTAGACCGCCGAAATACGGGCCCGACGTTGCTCATCATCGAACGAGCCGCGTAGGATCAGATAGGCCAGATACATGAGCATACCCACTGCAATGCAGTTAAGTTTCGGGTCATTAGGCCAGGGCTCTCCCCAGGTGAAATTGGCCCATATGGACCCGGTTGCACAACCTAAAATGCCAAAAACGATGGCTGTGTTGGCAAATTCAACGGCAATAATATCATCGTCGAACCGGCCGTTGCGGAGGTAACGGATAGAGTAGATCGCCGATGTCAGTAGTAAGGTAATCATGCCAAACCAGAGCGGAACGTGGAAATAGACATTCCGAATACTCTCGTTCAGGATCGGTTGCCGGGGAACGACTCCCAGCATACCTTGTAAAATTACGTAGGTCAGAATCAGGACGGCCAGGGCCTTCCACCAGTTTTTGTTCATATCGGTAACGCGGACATCCTGTCCGCATTTAGCATTTTTTCTATGCGGACAGGATGTCCGCGTTACTCAACTCCGCCATAAAAACGGAAATAATAACCACGATACGGTCAACACAATGGCGTCGATCGCCACGACCGTAACCACTTCACTCCAGCTTACACTCCGGTCGAGCCCGTCGAGGGCATTTTTGGCAATTTTTAGCAGCGTCAACAACAGCGGTAGAATAATCGGAAAACTCATCACGGCCATCAATGTAGCCGGATTTTCGGCTTTACTCGCAATACCGGATACCAGCGTCAGCGACGAGGCAAACCCAATAGCTCCCAGCAGCAACGCTAACAAATACAAAGGTACGTCGGCGACCGGATTGCCCATCACAAACGCATAGACACCAAATCCCAGAAAAGCCAATACCAGCATCAGAATGGTATTGTACAGAATTTTTGAGAGAATGATCTGCTGGGGGCTTGCAAGCGTGTAGTAGTAGAGCTGCCGACTCGCCCGTTCCTGTACAAAGCTTTTCGCAATGGCGTTGATGGCCGTGAACAGCAGAATAATCCAGAACAACGTATTCCAGACAATGGGTGTCAGCTGACCGCGCCGGGCATTAAAGCTCAAATAACAGACAAATACGGCGCTCACAATATAAAGCAGCATACCATTGAGTGCGTAGCGCTGCCGCCACTCGAGCAGAAATTCCTTCCGCATCAACGCGCCCATCTGCCTGATCGATTCTGCCATCTTGTGCTAATTAATCCTACAAAGGTACAGTAGGCGAAGGAAAGCAGGAAAAGAGATTAGGAGAAAAGGTTTGAAGTGCCTAATAATCTATTTCAAATGGTGATCTTTGCGGTTCATTCGTTCATGCATGGATTACAGTTCAATCGGTACGCTTTGCTTTTTCTCGTTTCTGGCTGGTTTTATTGATGCAATCATTGGAGGAGGAGGGCTGATTCAAACCCCTGCCATTTTGTTTACGCTTCCTCAATATCCTGTCCCCACGCTGATTGGTACAACGAAAATACCTTCCTTATCGGGTAGCCTGATGGGAGCGTTTCAGTATAGTCGACGGGTAGCTGCTGTAGCTGGTCGATTTATTGGGCCGATGATGGCCATAGCCTTTGGGGCTTCGTGGCTGGGTGCCATGACCCTGACGCGGGTGCCCAACAGCTTTATGAAACCATTGGCCTTGGTTATCCTGATCGCTGTTTTCATCTACACGTTTACCAAAAAAGACTTTGGGCAGGTGCCCCAGGGCGTGGTTACAGAACGCCAACAACGCATCCGTATGTGGGCGATGGGAGTGATTATCGGCTTCTACGATGGATTCTTTGGGCCCGGTACGGGAAGTTTTCTGGTACTAGGCTTCATTGCGCTGATCGGATTCGATTTTCTGAAAGCGAGTGCGCATGCCAAGCTGGTGAATGCATCGACCAATCTGGCCTGTGTCTTATTTTTTGCGCAAAAAGGCTTTATTCTGTATGCAGCAGCTATGCCAATGGCGGTGGCAAATCTTACTGGCGCGTTTCTGGGAGCTCGACTGGCAATTCTGAAAGGTAACCAATTCATCCGCATATTTTTCTTGCTTGTGATAGCCGCTACCATTCTACGTTTTGCCTGGGATTTATTTGGTCAAGTATAGTCAAAGGTGGTCAAGAGTGGTCAGGTATAGTCAAGAATGGTTCGGTTTCGGAAAAATCCCTAACTATTCCTGACTACACCTGACCACTCTTGACCACCTTTGACCATTCTTCGCTACCCCTGACTAGTTATGGCTTAATCTTCTTCCACCACTTTTGCATCGGTTCAATCCAGTCGGGAACATCCAGCCGGGATGGGTCCTGTATGATTTCCAGCACTTGTAAAGCGGTCAACCGGCGGTCGGGCGATACGGTGAGGAGTTTATGGATCAGACGTTCACTGGCTTTAGATAGGCTGGGGTTTAATTTGACCGGTGAAAGGTAATCAGCTTTCTGGATCAGACGCCCAATCTCAGATTCTGTGCTTCCTCCAAAAGGAGTATAGCCAGTCAGCATTTCATAGAACAGGACGCCAAGCGCCCAGCAGTCGGAAGCGGCATTGCTCGCTCCCGAAAACTGCTCGGGGGCCATCGACGCCATCGTTCCAACCACATGCCCCTGGCGGGTTAGACGAGGGGTGTTGGCCTGCCGGGCTAGTCCGAAGTCCAACAACTTTGGTGTGCCTTCTTTAGTGAGTTTTATATTGCCAGCTTTCAAATCACGGTGAACAATATCCCGGCTGTGCAGATAATCCAGCGCAGATGCGATCTGACCCAGTACCTTCCAGGCAACATGTTCTGATAGGGGGCCATTTCGACGGAGAACCTGCTGAATTGTTGGCCCTTCTACATATTCCATGACCAGACAGGGAAGTTGCCCATCGACAAAAAACTCATAGATTAAGGCAACGTGTGGATGACGAACGGATGCCTGTAAAGCCGCTTCGTTCCGAAACCGCTCGGCCTGTTCCAGTCGACTTAATAGCTTAATCGCGACGGTACGCTGTGTGGTATCGTGAATGGCCTGATACACCTCGCCCATACCACCCGAGCCGAGCCACTGTACTAACGTATATCCTCGAATAGTCTGATTCATGGTATTTTTTAGTTTGCTGTTCACAGTTTAGAGTCTTCTGTTGGCTGGCGCAGGCAAACTGTCTACTCAACAGTCTCTTTTATGAAGTCGACTTTTGCTGTGGTCAACAGAAGACTCTAAACTGTGAACGGATAAACTTTTTAGCCCAGCACTGTAGCAGCTAACCGGCTAATATTTAATGTGCGAGCGTTCGAGTCGATGATATCCCGATAGAGCCCTTTTACCTGGTAGAGTGATTCATGATTCCCCTGGCCAATCACTTCGCCTTCTTCCAGTACATAGATTTTGTCGGCATCCATAATCTGGCTGATGTTGTGAGAGATGATCAGTACTGTACGATCTTTCTTGATCGCATCCAGGCTTTCCTTGATTTGTTCGGTCGTAATAGCATCCAGACTGGCAGTCGGTTCGTCGAGGAGCAGAACCGGTGGGTTTTTCAGAAACAGTCGGGCAATGGCAATGCGTTGCTGCTGTCCACCCGACAATGACCGGGCTTCGGTTTTATATCCATTAGGTAATTTGAGTACCTGTTCATGCAGACAGGCTTTCCGGGCGGCTTCTATCACCTCATCATTTGTGGCTTCCAAACGACCGTATCGGATGTTTTCTTCGATCGTCCCGGCAAAAATGTGATTCTTCTGGAGCACTAGCCCGACGTTCTCCCGTACAAACTCGCTGTCATAGGCCGAAAGCGGTTGTCCATCCAGTAACACCTGCCCATGGGTGGGTCCGTAGAAGCCGGCCAGCAGATTGAGCGCTGAACTTTTCCCTGCCCCAGAAAGCCCAACCAGAGCCGTAACTTTTCCAGGTTCCAGATCAATCGTAACGTTGCGAAGTGCCAGTTTGCCATTGGGATAGACAAAATCCACGTTTTGCAGCGAAAAATGTCCTTTCCAGGTTGAGGTAGTGAGTGAACCCGTTTGAGGGAGGTAAGCGTTGTTCTCGATCATATCGAAGAAACCTTCCGCATAGACCAAAGCTTCGGTGTATTCGTCGTAGATCCGGTGCAGATGCCGAACCGGAGCCGACACGTTATTGAACAGCATAATGTGCAACAGAATGGCCCCAACGGTCATTTGGCGGTTCAACACAAAATAAATGGTGACCACAAAGACGAGCACGATGCCAACCTGTTCGGCCACGCTCTTGAGACCATCAAACAGATAATTGGTACGGTGGTGGCGGATTTCGTTTTCGCACAAGTTCCGGTTGATGTCGTGCTGACGTTGCTGCTCATAGCCTTCCCGGACAAAGGATTTTACGACGAAAATAGACTCCAGCAACCCGAACAGCGAGTTGGCCTTGTTTTCCCGAACCTCCTGTATATTTCGTCGAATCTGCTTCTGGCGGTTGGTTTGTTCCCGACTGATGTACGCATATACGGGTAGCACCAGCGTAGCCACAAGCCCAACCCCAATATTCTTGTTGTAGATCAGCACCAGCGCAAAAACAGCATTGGCCAGCATGGGTACTATATCGACAAACAGGTTTTTGACGGTTTTGGTCAGGTTTTCGATGCCTTTATCGATCCGCTTTTCGAGCTTACCGGTTTGATTCTGGTTGAGTGCAAAGAACGATAAGTGGTAGGAAACAATCCGGCGAATGGTATAGTCGTAGAGGTCGGCGGCCATTCGAAAGCGGATGCGATCACTCAGGAATTTCTGACCGAGCTGGACCAGCAGGCTCAGTAGTTCTTTGGTGAGTAAGATTGCTACCAGCGTGCCTACTACCCAGGTTACTTCGCCTTTGTCGATCGAGCGTTTCAGTAGCCCCTGTACGGTGTTGACCGTGTATTCCATTACCAGGGGAGTAACCTGAGCCAACAGTGCCCCGACGGTTGTCAGGAGTAGGGCCAGCACCAGGCTACCCCGGTAGGAACGGATGAAAGGCCAGAGTTTTTGAATGAGTAACCAGGTAGACATGAGCGTAGCTGAGGTTAAAGTCGATCCGTAGTAGCTGGATTATTTCATCGAGATGTGGCCCACAAACTCCTGTGTATTCATCCGGCCATCGGTCTGATAATCGTAGAAGAGTTCGGTCATAGAGGCTACGATGTGCGGGTCTTCGGTCAGGAAGGCAGTCAGCTTGGTAGCCCGGCCGCTGGCACTGGAGCCGCTACCCAGAATGCAGACACAAAGCCCACGAAAAATGCCCGGTTTGTTTTCGCGGGGAGCGCTGATGAACAGTTGAACGGGCAGCGTTTTATTAACCTTCGAAACCCGAATACCCAGTTCCTGCATTTCCTGAATGGCCTGCGAGTGATCTTTGTATAATTGACTGACCAGTAAGCCCTTGGGGTCGGCAGTATCTTCCGCCGACGAGGCTACCAGAAAGCGGTTGTGATGGGGTACGTCTTCCCGGCTGTTCAGAACAGCGTTGCTGCCGGGCCGGTATGCTTCAACCGAAATATGTTCGTTAACCACTTTGCCGAGGTATTTCAGGAAAGCATGCGTAGCCCCTTCGTTCTGATCGTTGAGGGTGACGAACTCCACATGGGCGTCGCTTCCCATATTTTGCAAATAGAGGGCCGCTCCTTTCAGTTTGTTTTCAATATCGGTGCGGTCGCGCTGGAGGGCTTCGGCTTTGCGGGCGTAATCGAATTGCGTGGCGTTGCGCAGTTCGTGGGGTTTTAGATTAGCGTGCTTGGCGACATATTCCATCCGGTACGGAGCAATGCCTTCAATACGAGCCGTGTTGGATAGTACCAGCAAATCATTTCCCTGCGATTGGGCCGACTCGACAACCTTGCCAATACCTGCCAGCAGTTCGTCAGCGCCTTCCATCAACTGGACTTTCTCGTTGACTTTCCCACTGACGTCGACCATGAGCGTATTGAGCGACTGCGTTGCCTGAACCAGCAGGTTGGTTTGGGTTTTTATATGCTCCATTTCCTGCTGATTGAGCTTCTCTTTCTGCCGGTTCGCTTTCTCGGTTGAAACCGTTACGAACAGACCGATAAAAATCCCGACGATACCACCCAGCAGACCGGCGATGTCAAGCTCGCGAATGTAGCGGTCAATGCCAGGGCTGAAGTACATTTGCTGATCTGACCAGGCACCCGTTTTGGGATTAACCTGAAAATTAGACAGATAATGGGTTGAATCGTTGAAGACGTAGAACCACTTGAAACCCAGCGATATCAACAAAGCCACAAAGGGAATCATGAACAACACCGTAAACAGGACGGGGTGCCGACGAATAATTTCGTACAGGACAGTGAAGAAACCTTCGTCTTCGGATTTCGAGTCAACGCTGGTGAATGCGTGAGCAGCGGGGGTAGGCAGAGCGTGTTGCATATGATTTTTGATGATTAACGACATGACAAAGGTCATATCCCGCTCATTGACGAACCATCTACAAACCCCTACATTTGGGGTATAGGAAAACCTATAAATTGGGACTATATGGATTTTGTAAGTCCGTTCCTTGCATTCTACAACTTTCCGTTGTAATCTTGCGTTAATTAAACTGAATCTAAATAAACATTAGCAGTACCCACCATGAGTAAGCGTAGTGTTGCTGATTTGAAAATTGGCGAACGTGCCACCATTCAGTCGTTCGGAAACCAGGTGATGTCGCTTAAACTGCTCGAAATGGGCTGTTTACCCGGTGCCGAGGTATGTTTATGTGGGAAAGCTCCGCTTGGCGATCCAATCTGTCTGGATGTATCGGGCTATTGCCTGGCGCTACGTAAATCGGAAGCTGCTACCATTTTTGTTGACTAAAGTCTATGGTCATTGGGTGAGCCTTATCCTCACCCTGCCACATAGCCTACAAACTGTACCGAGTTGAGTTCCCCCGTAATCGCCCTGGTTGGCAACCCCAATGCCGGAAAATCTTCCTTATTTAACCAACTAACCGGCCTTCGTCAAAAAACTGGGAATTTCCCAGGAGTTACGGTTGATAAAAAATTTGGAACCTGGTCGCTCGATTCACAAACGGTTGCCACTGTTGTTGACCTTCCCGGCGTTTACTCAATCTATCCAAAGTCGTTAGACGAACAGCTGGTTACGGATATTCTGGCTAACCCTGCTCATGCTGATTATCCTGATGTAGCGATTGTTGTAGTCGATGCGTCAAACCTACACCGAAATTTATTACTCTTTACCCAGGTCGCCGATCTGGGGGTGCCGGTCATTCTGGCGCTGAATATGCTGGATGTCGCCCAGAAGCAATCCAAGGAGGTCAATGCCGTTAAGCTGGCCATGCGATTGGGTGTACCCGTTGTACGGATCAACGCCCGAACAGGCGAAGGGCTTGAGCAACTAAAAAAAGCAGTTACTGGTCAGATTGAAGAGCCAACCTTACCCGGCAAATTATTTTTCGACCCTGCTGATGAAGCCCGAGACCTGATTGCTGATACGAAAGGGCAATATGGGCTTGAGAACAATTACCTGGCACTACAATATATTATTCAACACGACGGTTTTACGTTTCTGACCCGCCAACAGCAGATCGGGCTGGATGCCATCATCGAGAAGCATCAGTTCAATGAGCAAACGTTTCAGGCAGGCGAAACCATAACGAGGTATAAACGCATTGCGGCCATTGTTACCGAAACAATGACTAACCAGCGGCCAATTGGGCAGCCAACCTGGAGTCAGAAACTGGACCGGGTATTGTTGCATCCTATTTGGGGGTACGCCATTTTCGGATTTATCCTGCTCCTGATCTTTCAGGCTATTTTCGCCTGGGCGCAACCGTTTATGGATGCTATTGATGCGGGTGTGGCCTGGCTGAATGGGCAGTTAAAAGAAAGTATGCCGGCCGGACCGCTGACGGATCTCCTGACCGACGGTGTGTTGGCTGGAGTTGGCGGGATTCTGGTTTTTATTCCACAGATCGCTTTTTTGTTTCTACTGGTATCGCTGCTTGAAGAATCAGGTTATATGTCGCGGGTGATGGTCATCATGGACCGGATCATGCGGAAGTTCGGCCTGAATGGTCGCAGTGTAGTCCCCCTGATTTCGGGCGTGGCCTGTGCGGTTCCCGCTATTATGGCCACGCGCAGTATTGGCACCCGGCGCGACCGACTGATTACCATTCTGGTCACACCGTTGATGAGCTGCTCCGCCCGGTTACCGATCTATACCATTCTGATAGCCCTGGTGGTTCCGAGTCGACGCGTGCTGGGTATTTTTAATTTGCAGGGACTGGCGTTGATGGCCTTATACCTGCTGGGGCTGTTGAGCGCATTACTGGCGGCTTACGTTCTGAAGTTATTTCTTCGCACCAAAGAACGCAGCTATTTCATCATGGAACTGCCGACGTTTAAGCTTCCCCGTTGGAATCACGTTGGACTTACGGTCTGGGAAAGTGTTCGGTCGTTTGTTTGGGAAGCCGGTCGGGTCATTCTGGCCATTTCAATTGTTCTATGGGTACTGGCCAGCTACGGACCGGGCGATTCTATGGATCAGGTCGAAGCACGCGTTCGGCAAAACGATTCAACCCTGGCGGCTGATCAGCTACAGAACCGAATAGCTTCCGAACGACTCGAGGCTTCCTATGCTGGCGTCTTTGGACATTTTATCGAGCCGGTTATCAGACCACTTGGCTACGACTGGAAAATCGGTATTGCCCTCTTGAGTTCGTTTGCTGCCCGCGAGGTCTTTGTCGGAACAATGTCTACGATCTATAGTATTGGTGATGGAGCTGACGACGAAGGAGTTACCATCCGTGAGCGCCTACAGCAGGAGCGTAATCCGAAAACAGGCGGGCCGATGTATACACCTGCGCTAGCCTGGTCGTTGCTGATTTTTTATGTGTTTGCCATGATGTGCATGAGCACACTGGCCGCTACCCAACGGGAAACCAAAAGCTGGAAATGGCCTGCTGTTCAGCTAGTTTATATGATGAGTCTGGCGTACGTGGCTGCTTTTGCAACTTATCAGTTTTTGAAATAAAACGGTTTACTTTGGTAACCGGTTAATATTTCAGGTTTAAAGTATCAGGTTTCAAGTTAACTGACGCCTAGTAGCTTTCGCGTCAGCTAACTTGAAACCTGATACTTTAAACTAGCTACCAAAGTACCCCATTCGCAATGAGCGGGTAGACATGGTAAATAATGTAGATCAATAGGGCAACTGTAAGGCTCCCTAAAGCAGTTGTGTGGTCGAAACCAAGACGATCTTTTCGTGTGGGGCGACTACCCCGATGAGTTAGCTGTTTCACTGGTGTGTCAGTGTGAAGTTATAGTGGTACAAAGTTGGGAGCTTGCTAATTCTAAAAACACCGCAAAAACCCCGTTTTTTACTGCGTATAACTACCTGTTCTGACAATCACCGATCGACGTTACAGAGGCTGGCAGCGGCAGTTGGTTCATAAGACACCACTGGCTGCATAAAGTAACGGCTTATGTATAGTTTTATCAGTTTTTTAATTATTCCCAGCGGAGAGCATCAATCACATCCGAAGCGGTCATGCCGATAGGGCCGCGTTGCTCGGCTACCCGGTCACCAGCCAGTCCATGCGCAAAAACCCCTAAAACAGCGGCTTCTACCGAATCGTAGTTTTGAGCCAGCAACGCCGTTAGAACCCCAGTCAGCACATCGCCTGTACCACCGGTGCTTAAACCTGGATTACCTGTCGAGTTGAAATGAATGTCGCCATCGGGTGTGGCAATGGCCGAGAAGGCTCCTTTTAAGACGACTACAATCCGGTGTTTTTTGGCGAAATCCCGCAGAATGTCCAGTTTCTGATAGTCGTTTTCCCACTTTTGGGTCAATCGCTCAAACTCCTTCGGATGAGGAGTTAGAATGCTGTTCTGCGGAATGTATTTGAGCAATTCCCGATTTTCGGAGATCAGGTTCAGGGCATCTGCATCCAGAACGATTGGCTTTTTCAGCGTTTTTAAGAGCCCTTTGAGCATGTCCAGCGTTTCAGGTGCTTTGCCAATACCGGGTCCAATACCAACTGTAGCGTAGTCGGCAGGTGTCAGGCTACCAATCTCGCTAATGCCCCGGTCAAGGGTGCCTGTCAGGACATTAGCGCCCCCGTCGGGGCGGCACATAGCTTCGGGCACTGCCGTTTGCAACACATCATACCCACAGCGTGGAATCTGAACAGTCAATAGACCAACTCCAGAACGCAGACAGGCTTTTGCTGCCAGCACAGCGGCCCCAATTTTTCCATAACTGCCCACCACAAGCAACGCATGCCCGAACGACCCTTTATTCGAGTAGCGATCCCGCTTGCGAAGCAGCAGGCGGGCATCCTGAGGCTGGGTGAAATAGTAAGGCGTTGGCGCCAGATCGATATAGCGTTTGCGAAGCCGGATGTCGACGATGTGCCAGTCGCCTACAAATCGGCCATTCGACGGAAGCATAAATGCTAGTTTGGGCAACTGAAACGTGATGGTATAATCGGGCTCAATAATCGTATCCGTTGAGTCATTGGGTTGATCGGCAAACAGTCCACTGGCAATATCGACAGCAACAACCGTAGCTGGTGAACGATTAATAGACTCAACAACGCTCTTAACGATGCCCTCTGTCGGTCGTGATAATCCTGAGCCAAGGATAGCGTCGATAATGACTTCGTTATGCCGTAAGGCTGGAATATCCTGCGTTCGTTCAATGTAATGGATGGTTTCGACGAGTAATTTGAGCCGACGATGATTGTGCATAAAATCATCCGACTCGCGTGGTGCATAGCGAACTACGTACACCTCAATGGGGTAATTACGTTCCAGAAGCAACCGGGCAATGGCCAATCCATCTCCGCCATTATTGCCTAATCCACAGAATAGTTTGGTGGGTGTGGTATCCGAAAACCGATGAGCAAACCAGTCGACAAAGGCAAGCGATGCCCGTTCCATGAGATTGATGGGGGCAATCGGTTCATGTTCAATAGTGGATTGATCGAGGGCTCGGATTTGGTCAACATTGAGAATTTTCATAAGATCGGTGTCACAAACACAGCGTAATTTTACAAAAGTATTTTCTGCAACCAAGATTTTCACTATCTTTGCGGCTCAATTCGCAAATACTTATCTGGCGATTATATACAGTCATGAGCGACTTAATCAAATTAGTGGAGGCAGACAACGCGCAGCGTCGCACCGAGTTGCCCACATTCCGGGCGGGTGATACGGTGAACGTACACGTTAAAATCCGCGAAGGAAATAAAGAACGCATTCAGGTATTTACGGGTACGGTTATTCAACGCCGGAACCCAAGCAGCGGTGGCGAAACATTCACCGTCCGCAAAGTATCGAATGGCGTAGGCGTTGAGCGTATTTTCCCACTGCTGTCACCCAATATCGACAAAATCGAAGTTGTTCGGTTGGGTAAAGTTCGTCGGGCTCGGTTGTTCTATCTGCGCGGTCGTCAAGGTAAGGCGGCTCGTGTGAAAGAGCGCAAGCCTAAAGCAGTGGCAGCTTAATTTCCTGTTTTGTTTGCCTAAAAGATCAAAAGCTGCCTGCAAGGGTGGCTTTTTTTATGATTAAAACTTGATGCCATGACGTTCGATTTTTATAAATACCAGGGTACCGGCAACGACTTCGTGATGATCGATGACCGGAATCAGACTTTCCCGGCTACTGACCAGGCGTTGGTCGAGCGTATCTGCCACCGGCGGTTCGGTGTTGGGGCCGATGGGCTTATTCTGCTTCAGAATGACCCTGAATACGACTTTCGGATGGTTTACTTCAATGCCGATGGAGCCGAAGGGAGTATGTGTGGCAACGGTGGACGGTGTATTGTCCGGTTTGCAAACGACCTTGGCGTATTCGAAAAGGAAACTCGCTTCCTGGCAGTCGATGGGGAGCACAGAGCCGTCAGCGAAGAAGAAATTTCTTTGAAAATGAGCAATGTATCGGGCATTGAAGACCGGGGCGGGTTAACCTTCCTGAATACAGGTTCTCCACACGTTGTTCGGTTTGTCGATGATCTGGAGTCGCTCGATGTTGTGGCAGAAGGACGTGCTATTCGGTATGATTCCCGCTTTCAGCCCGGCGGTACCAACGTCAACTTTGCGCAGGTGATTGACGGCAATACATTGTTTGTCAGAACGTATGAGCGCGGGGTAGAGGATGAAACGTACTCGTGTGGAACGGGTGTAACAGCCGTTGCTTTAGTAGCGCACCAGCAGTTAGGTATGACTAGTCCGGTATCTATTCGGACATTGGGTGGGAATCTACGGGTGTCGTTTAATCCGAAGGGATCAATGCAGTTTGAGAATATTTATTTGATTGGCCCAGCCAAACGTGTTTTTACCGGAATCATAACTGTTTAGAGGTATACGTAGTTAAGTAAGTCGTTGTCCTGACACATACGTACGAACACCAACTTAATGATTCTCTATAAAAACAAAGGGTTACTTTCCTCCATCTGGCATTTTCATACAGGCCCAACGGCCAAAGCGTTGCTGCGCCGACTCGTGATTGTAGCAATCTATGTAACTATTGTTACGATTGGCGAGATGCACTACACGGACCTAATTTTAAAAGACACACCAGGGCCATTTCTGAGTGCCATGGGGATTCTGTTGAGCTTACTGCTCATTTTTCGTACCAACACGGCTTATGACCGGTTTTACGAAGGGAGGCAGGCCTGGGGTACGCTGGTGAATAACTGCCGGAACCTGGCTATATTTTTCAACGCCGTTTTGCCGGAAGGGGATTCTGAGAGCCGTGCATTCTTTGCAAAAGCTATTTCCAACTTTCCATTTGCGCTCAAGAATCATCTGCGGGAAATTCCAGGAATGAGTGAATTGGATGTGGTTGAAGAAGGGGAACGATGGGATATAAGCAATTTTGATCACAAACCGGCTGGTGTTTCTAATCAACTTTGGGTGAAAACCGAAGCGCTCTATCGGGAAGGGCATCTGTCGGAGTCTCAACATATCAATGTGAATCAGCACTTGACTACGCTAATGGATGTGTGTGGTGTTTGTGAACGGATCAAAAGTACGCCCATTCCGTTTTCGTACATGCTGTTCATCAAGCTATTTATTATGCTGTATGTCTTGCTGCTGCCGTTTACGGTTGTAGCTGTATATGGTTACCTAACCATTCCGGCTGTACTGCTTACGTCATACATTCTGGTTGGACTGGAAATGATCGGCGAAGAAATTGAAGAACCCTTCGGGTTAGAGCGTAACGATTTGCCCCTGAATCAGTTAAGTCAATTGATTCGGGTAAACGTGCATGATATTCTACAGATTTATTTACCGCACGTTGAAAAGCAGGCAGCCCGCCCTGGCTTTACGATCATGACGTAAAGAATGTATAATGTATAATGTATAATGTATGATGTAGGAAAGGCAGTCTGTTTATACATTATACATCTTACTCATACATCCTCAATGATTCCTCCGTGCAGGTGATAAATGGTTTTGTTCTGAAGTTCGGGTTGACGCAGTAGGTCTTTGGCAGCTACCCGGCTGCGAACACCGTTTGTACAGATCACAATGAGTGAATCGTACGGGAGCAACTCCGCTTTGCGGGCGCGTATATCGGGAAGAGGAATGTTTAGCCCGCCGATATTGAATTCATCAAACTCCCACTCATCACGAACGTCTAGTACAACAGTGTTGGGTTGATGACGCAATGTCTCCAGGTCAGATAAGGTAATGTCGGTGTAGGCATGTGTACCCATATACCGGCTTAACAATCAATATTCCTGAGCTGTTCCGAAGCTGTCTATAGTTTCTTGATCAACAAAAGGTGTATTTCGCTCACTTTATAGCGGTTTCCCCAGCCACATTCTAGCTCAACCTGCTTCCCTGTTTCGATAAAACGGACGATGGCCGCACGATCCGATGAAGTTGGGTTGGCAGGGAGATCTTTCAGGGCTTTATCGAGAATAAATTGAGTAGCCAAACTTGGCTTAAACCAACTGGCTGTTGCCTGGGAGGAATAACTATAGATACGAACGTGGCTATCACAGCCGTCAACAAACAGTTGATTTTCGTAGAGATCGGCTGTCTCAATGCGTTCAGGTTCCGGTGGGGTATCATCTGAACGACAGCTAAAGAAAAGAAGGAGTAGCAAGAAGGTAACGACTTTCATAAAACGTTCGTGTGACTACAGAATGGATTCCATAAAGTCGGAAAGCGTTGCAACATAGTCTGTAAAATCTGTCAATCTGTCAGAGTTGGCCAGACTGGAACAGGATTTGAAGATTGGGCAGCTAGATTATAAGACCATATTCATAGCTAACTATCTATTTATGGAAGCCGTACAAAGCGAGAAAGGGCAGATTTCAATACATACAGAGAATATCTTCCCGATTATCAAGAAATTCCTTTATTCCGACCACGAAATTTTCCTGCGCGAGCTTGTTTCCAACGCCGTTGATGCAACCCAAAAACTGCGTCAGTTGGCGTCATTTGGTGAATTTGGCGGTGAACTGGGCGATTTGAAAGTGACGGTCTCGCTGGATGAAGAAGCCAAAACCATCACCGTCAGCGATAACGGTATCGGTATGACGGCCGATGAAATCAAAAAGTATATCAACCAGATTGCGTTCTCTGGGGCGACGGATTTCCTGGAAAAATACAAAGATAAAACCGACGACAAAGGGCAAATCATCGGCCATTTTGGATTAGGGTTTTATTCGGCCTTTATGGTGGCGGAGAAAGTTGAGATCGTTACCAAATCATACCGCGACGGGTCTGAAGCGGCTCGCTGGGTATGCGATGGCTCAACCGAGTTTGAACTGACCCCTGCCGAACGGGCTGAACGTGGCACCGACATCATCCTGCACATTGCCCCCGATTCGGAAGAGTTTTTGAGTAAAGGCCGGTTGCAGGGCATTCTGGATAAATACGCCCGATTCCTGCCTATTTCAGTTGAGTTCGACGAAAAAGTTGTCAACAACACGGCTCCGATCTGGACAAAATCACCTTCGGAACTGACCGACGAGGATTACAAATCGTTCTACCGCGAATTGTACCCAATGAGCGAAGAACCCCTATTCTGGATTCATTTGAATGTCGACTATCCGTTCAACCTGACCGGGATTCTGTACTTCCCACGAATCAAGAACGAACTGCGGTTCCAGCGCGAAAAAATCCAGCTCTACAGCCGTCAGGTGTTTATTACCGATGAGGTGAAGGACGTGGTGCCCGACTTCCTGATGATGCTGCACGGCGTTATCGACTCGCCGGATATTCCGCTCAACGTGTCGCGAAGCTTCCTTCAGGCCGATGCCAATGTGAAGAAAATCAACGGTTATATCACGCGTAAAGTCGCTGATAAGCTGAACGAGTTGTTCAATAACGACCGGACAGCGTTCGAGGAGAAATTCGATGACATTGGCCTGTTTATCAAATATGGTATTCTAAGCGACGATAAGTTCTGGGACAAAGCCAAGTCGTTCGTTCTGCTGAAGAATACAGAAGGTGCGTATGCCACCCTGGACGAATATCGGGAGAAAATTCAGGCTAACCAGACCGACAAGAACGGAACGTTGGTGATGCTGTACACGACCGATACCAAGCAACAGCATGCCTACGTTGAGTCGGCTACACGTCGGGGCTATGATGTGCTGCAATTGGACAACGTGATCGATGCACACTTCATCAATGCGCTGGAGCAGAAACTCGAAAAAGTTCATTTCCAACGCGTGGATGCCGATACGCTCGACAAACTGATCGACAAAGGATTGAACAACGAAAGTGTTCTGTCGGAAGCCGATCAGACGAAATTAAAGGAAACGTTCGATGAGGTGCTGAACAATAAAATGCTCAATGTGAGTGTCGAAGCCCAGCCCGTTGATGAACTGCCGGTTACGATTACCTTCCCCGAATTTATGCGTCGTATGAAAGATATGGCGGCTCTGTCGGGCGAACAGTCGTTCTACGGAAACCTGCCGGTGACCTATAATGTCGTTGTGAATGCAAACCATCCGATTACCTCGAGGATATTGGCAGAGACCGATGCCGATGCCCAGAAAGCACTGGTGAAACAGGTCTATGATCTGGCGCTACTGTCGCAAAATATGCTCACAGGCGCTGAACTGACTGCGTTTGTGAAACGTACTGTAGCTGGTTTGTAATACAGTCGGTAATTTACAGTTTAGGGTTTACCGGTGGCCAATGAAGCGTCAGCTACCGATAAACCCTAAACTAGTTTATACCCGTCCGTTACTACTGCGAGGCATCTTGGTAATTGAGTTACTACCCTGTTTAGCAGGACGCGTAAGCCATATTTTACGACGCGCAATTAACCGGCCAAGCACAAACAGCAACACGACGCCAATAAGAACAATGGCAATAAGGGGCAGGAAGATCGTGAATAATGATAGTCCCACAGAGGCTACATTCTCACCCGTTGCCACCAACGGATTGGCAACACCCCCCGTAGTAGCCGTAGAGCCAAGACGGAGTAAGCTGGTTCCAGCCTGAATAATACCGGCCGAACTACCGCCAAGCATCAGGCCAAGTCCCCAGTGCAGCACTGGATTGTCGATGTGCAAAAATGACGTACTAAGCAGCGTGCCAGCAATGATCGATGTGGGCGTTGCGAGGGTGTCGAGGGCATTGTCGAGCCAGGGAATATAATAGGCTCCTATTTCAAACACGGTAGCTACGGTCAAGCCGAGTAAGGCAGGCCACTGGCCGATCCACTCAAAGCCATGTACGGTGCCAACAAGCCCAAACTTTGTGCCAATACTGGCAATCAGTAGCGGAACAAAGACCCGAAAACCACAACAAGCCGCCAAACCAACGCCAATACAGGCGCTCATGATCCATTCGAGGGACATAGGAAAAGGAGGAGAGGGAGGAAGGGGGCGAGAAGGAAAAAGCGGCTATTAATATACCATTCGTCTTCTCCTTTCCTTCCTTTCTCATTTATGTAAAAAACTGTGGACTAAAATTCATCAGAAACGCTTCATCGGTTGCTCGGGTTAAACCTGTGTACAGCCACCGAACGAAATCGTCATTGACCTGACCATCGGGTAAAAAGCCCTGATCGATAAATACCGCACTCCATTGACCGCCCTGCGCTTTATGGCAGGTGAGGGCATAGGCAAATTTTACCTGCAACGCATTCAGATACGGGTCGCGCCGGATGGCTTCGGTCCGCTCTTTTTTGCTTTTGATATAAAAATAATCCTTCATCACACTTTCATACAAACTTTTGTACTGCTCGGAGGAGAGCGACGGTGATGGCGAATAGAGGGTATCGAGTATGATTTTGGCTTCAAAATCGGGCTGGTCTTCATAGTCAACCATGTGTAGCGAAACCGTAGCGAATCGAAAGCCGTGAATCTCTTCTTTATTCCGAATCTTTTGCACCTCGACAAACTCCCCATTGGCCAGAAACCCGGCGGGTGAGTCTTCGTCCAGAATGGTGTAGTTGTTTCGGGCAATCATAAGCATATCCCCTGCATCCAGCTCTTCTTCGCATTGGTCGATCATCCGTCTTACAAACTGGTTATACTGGACCGCTGTTTTGTTCGACCGGCAAATAATGGCGGTATTTTCCCGTCCGTACTTATCATAGGCATACCGAACGCCATCTTCCAGCTTGGTCAACGGCATTTTGTAAATGTCGCTAAACGAGCGAACGTTCAGTTGAATAGCGGGTATTTCGGTTGATGAATTGGTTGGTTTATCGCTTAATAAAGCATCGAAACCAACCGCCTTTGGTGTAGGTGAAAGGGTACCGTCGAGAAGCATTCGGAGGTTCGTAGCATTGTAGAGAATGCCCGATTCTTCGTCCTGTCGCATTACCTCCGTTAATTCCTGTTCATATACCGTCATGTCGAAGGAACTGGACAAAAAACTGCGGTCGAGGGCGGGGCTTAATTCCTGACCAATGGGAGGCAACTGAGCAGTGTCGCCGACCAGCATCAGCTTATTGCCGGGGCTTTCAAAAACAAAATCGATCAGATCGGTCAGAAGCCCTTTACCACCAAATTCAGCTTCATCCGAAATCATAGAGGCCTCATCGACAATGAAGAGCGTGTCTTCGTGATAATTTTTCTGCCGCTGAAAGGCCAGTACACCCGATCCCGGATCAGCTACCTGCCGGTAGATTTTCCGGTGGATGGTTTGGGCTGGTTTCTTGGCATAGTTGGTCATCACTTTAGCTGCTCGCCCGGTCGGGGCTAATAGAACAGATTTATAGCCAAATCGGGGGAGTACTTTAATGAGCGTTCCGACCAGCGTTGTCTTACCCGTACCGGCGTAACCACGTAGCAAAAAACAGTCGCGATAATGTTCGTATTCTTCTTTGGCAATGAATGCACCAATCTGTTCGAAAAACTGGAGCTGGCCAGCAGTGGGCTTAAAAGGGAAACGTTTAGCCAGTAACTGAGCGGCTGTTTGGGTTTCGTTCATGCTTCTAAGTTACAAAAAAAGGAGGAAAGAAGAAAGCGATAAGAGCGGTGAAAAGGGAGGAAAGGAAGGAGAGAAAAAAAGGAAAGAGTAACTGATTTTTATCATTTTTTAATTCTTAAGCCCTCCCGCCTTTTCTCCTTCCGCCTTTTTTTTTATCTTCACCCACCACTAAATCCTTCTAACTCAAATGAAAATACGTCAAATTCTTCAGGGTAAGTCAATCAACGCCCTTTATTCCGTTTCCTCAGATCAAACAGTACTGTCCGCATTGGAGCTCATGGCCGAGAAGAACATCGGGGCTGTGCTGGTTGTCGATAAAGGGGCGCTTACCGGAATATTTTCGGAACGGGATTATGCCCGTAAGATCATCCTGAAAGGTCGCCATTCGGATGATACCACCATTGCCGACGTAATGACGGCCAATGTGATCACCATTGGTCCCGATCAGAGTTTAGAGCAGTGTATGCAAATCATGTCGGACAAGCATATTCGTCACCTGCCCGTTATGGATCAGGATGAGCTGATAGGAATTATATCCATCAACGACGTGGTGACGGCCATTATTCGGGATCAGAAAACCCGGATTGATTCTCTGGAAAGCTATATATCGGGAACGTATTGAAGATAGTATTAGGAGCGAGGAGTTAGGAGCGAGAATGGCTGACGCGAAAGCAATAGTTTGCGTCCGCCATTCTCACTCCTAACTCCTAACTCCTAATACTTAAAAATTTCTACCTTTGCGTCCCCAAATAGTAAACAGAGGATGACGCAGGTAGAATTGTCCCGCCAGGAGGTGCAGACGTTATATGGGAATCAACTTCGGTTTCGGGTTTGTGGACTATGCCGCGAAGGCGATCGTTTGCTGATGGTTCGTCATCGGGGCATTGGACCAGCCAATATGTTCTGGTGTCCTCCGGGAGGGGGAGTACAGTTTAATGAAACGGCTCCTGAAGCCCTGGTTCGGGAAATTTTGGAAGAAACAGGGCTCGATGCTGACATTGGCGGCATGCTCTTTGTTAACGAATTTCTGCAGCCACCCCTTCATGCGGTTGAGTTGTTTTTCGACGTTACGGTTAAAGGAGGCACCCTCCAGCAAGGACTTGATCCCGAAATGAGTCCGGACGAACAGATTATTGACGAAGTGAAATGGATGACCTTTGACGAAATAAAACAGTATCGGGCTGAAGAGGTTCATCAATTATTCCAATATTGCCAGTCAATGGACGACGTATTCCAATTAAGGGGGTATTTACAATGACTGCTGAATTCTGCTAGTTAATAGCGTTAACAATTTATTGATTCATTTTTTACCGCTTAGTTTTCTGAATTTGTGCAACTTACTGTGACCCTTGCGCCAACTGTAACTATTCGTGCCGATTCGTTCGACCCCCGACGTACCGACCAGTCCATACTATGCCTGGAGGTTGGGAGAGACCGATTTCAGGTATTGGTACAAAATGGCCGGGGACAGGTATTGTACCTTGAAGATTATACGTTCCCATCCTTGTTGACAGACCGCCTGCTGACCAATGTGTTGCCTGATATTTTTCGGGACCATAACGTCCTGTCGGGAAGTCCGTGGCAGGAGATTCGGATTGGGATTAATTCGCCATCGTTTACCCTGGTGCCCCAGCAGTTGTACCGGAAAGAATACGCGAGTAGTTATCTGGCATTGATGCGGGGGAGCGAATTGCCTGCTCACGAATTTGCCCAGGCTTATCTGCATGCGAGCGAAGGATTTTTAACCGTCTTTAGCCTGGAGCATCCACTGGCCGATTTTTTTTCAGAAATGTACCCGCTTCAGCCGTTAACGTTCGTGCATCAAACTAGTGCGCTGGTGCAGGCTACTGCCGATCTGGATCGACATTCGCTGACACCTAATACGGTTTACCTGTATTTCGAAGACGAGTTTGTGACTATACTATGCCGAAAAGACCATCAGTTGCGGTATTGCAATCGATTCGGGTATAAAAATGTGCAGGACCTGGCGTATTATATCCTTTATGTACTTGATGAACAGGAATTACCTACCGATGTAAGTAATTTATCGTTATATGGCGAGATTACTCCTTTTTCAGAAGCCTATACGGAGCTGAGCCGTTTTCTACCTAACCTTACGTTTGGACAGGTGCCACCTGGATTAACCCTGGTCAACGAATTTGACGACTTACCCAATCACCGCTATCTAAGTTTATACGGATTAGGTTTACTAAGTGAATGAAAGAGCGAAAGAGTGAAAGAGCGGTAGAGCGAATAAAAGCTCGGAGCAGTTTTCATTCTTTCGCTCTTTCGCTCTTTCGCTCTTTATGAAACGAATCGCTTTATTTCCAGGCTCGTTTGACCCATTCACAAAAGGCCATGAAGATATTGTACTGCGTGGCTTACGATTGTTCGATGAGATTGTGATTGGGATTGGTCGTAACGCCCACAAGGATCGCTATTTCCCGCTTGATCAGATGATTCGCCTGATTGAGGGAGCATTTTCGAGCGAACCGGCTGTACGAGTGATCAGCTATGACGGTCTAACGGCCCATGTAGCTCGTGACGTTGGCGCTCGATTTTTGCTTCGTGGCCTCCGCAATACAACCGACTTCGAATACGAAAATGGCATCTCTCAGGTAAACCGATACGTTTACGAAGGAGTTGAAACGGTTTTCCTGATTACATCTCCCCATTTGGCTCCCATCAGTTCAAGCATTATTCGGGATCTGCATCGCTACGGGCAGCATGTAAATGAATTTTTACCCTACCCGCTGGATGACCTTCATCTGGTAAAGTAGAGTAAGTAAAAGGAGCGAGGAGTTAGGAGTGAGAATGGCTGGCGCATACTCTATCTTGATGCGCCAGCCATTCTCACTCCTAACTCCTCGCTCCTTTTACTTACTCTACTTTTTGCCCTTTCCCGGCTTCGTCGATGACGTAGCGGATGGAGCTAAACGAGTTGGTGAGGGCCAGTTTGGTTTCGCGCCAGTTGAGCCAGGCTAATTTTTCGATGTCTTCATCTTCCTGGGGCGTCATGCGGCTATCGTCGAGAGCGACCATCCGATACCAGCGGGTACGTTTCAGAATCCGGCTACCATTTAGCGTGTAGGTGTGCCAGGTGGTGCAGATCCGTTCGCCAACGGCTACCTCCACGCCGGTTTCTTCTTCTACCTCACGAACGGCCCCTTCTTTCGATGATTCGCCTGGGTCTAGTTTTCCTTTCGGTAAATCCCAGACACCCCGCCGGAACATCAGCAGTATTTTATCGTCTTTGTAGACAACGCCACCGGCTGCTTTAATCACTTTAAACGGTTTTTTCATCGCTTCTTCACAGGCATCTTTGTCCAGACAACCCAGCGTGACAGACAGCAAATTACTGGTTTCTGATCGCTGGAGCAGTGACAGAAGCTTACTTACCGTTGCTGGATTGGCGTTTAGTACCAACAGGTGTCCATGAAGGGCATCGGCTTTAAGTACCTCTAAACGAGCATCGACGATCTCGTCATAATCCGTAAAAGCCGGTTGGGAAGCCGACGTTGAGCCGGTTAAATGAGCAGCGGCTTTGGGGCCGATGAGCCGAATAGGTTGGTCATTAATGAAAACAATCATCAGAGCATAGGCGGTTCAAACCGTAAAAGTAGTAAAATGGACGGTCCGTCGTATGGGTGAAACAGTTGCAAACCAGTTCAGTTTCTATATTTTTGCAACAGGACAACCTTCTTCCTTCGTGGAACTCCTTATAATTCTGCTACTGACCATCCTGAACGGTGTGTTCTCGATGTCGGAAATTGCCTTAGTTTCTTCGCGCAAGTCTAAATTAGAAACCGCTGCCAAAAACGGTGATCGTCGGGCGCAGGTGGCGCTCGATCTGTCGAACTCTCCCAATCGATTTTTGTCGACGGTGCAGATTGGGATTACACTGATCGGTATTTTACTTGGTATTTTTTCGGGCGACAAACTGACGGATGATGTTCAGAATTTTGTGGTTCAGGTCCCATTTTTAGTGCCCTATGCACATTCCATTGCCGTGGTGCTGGTGCTACTGTTGCTAACCTATCTGTCGCTGGTATTTGGTGAGCTGGTTCCCAAACGCATTGGCCTGTCAAATCCGGAAGGGATTGCCAAAACGATGGCTGGACCGATGATACTGCTGTCGAAGCTGACCTCTCCATTTATTGCACTCCTCACAGTTTCCAGCGATTTGTTGCTTAAGCTGTTGAACATCAAGCCGAATGAGAGTGCTGTTACGGAGGAGGAAATCAAAAGCCTGATTCAGGAAGGGACCTCCGGGGGAGCTATCGAAGAAATCGAACAGGAAATTGTTCAGAACGTATTCCAGCTTGGCGACCGTAAAATTACCTCACTGATGACAAATCGGCAGGAAATTGTTTACCTTGATCTGGAAGACGAACTGGCCGAAAACAGGGCGAAAGTTCTGGAATACAAACACTCGGTATATCCGCTTTGTAATGGCGGTGTCGATGATGTAGTTGGTCTGATTTATTCCAAAGATTTTTTGGGGAAAGATCTGGATACCGAACTGATGCACCTGAACGACATCAAACGGGACGCCCTGTTTGTACCCGAAAACAACCGGGCGTATCAGGTGCTGGAACGCTTCCGCGAACGACGGCAGTATGTTGGCATCATTGTCGATGAATACGGTGGGGTTCTTGGTGTTATCACCCTGAATGATATTCTGGATGTACTGGTGGGCGACATCAATGACGATGTTAATTCCGATTACGAAATTCGGAAACGCGAAGACGGGACCTTTCTGATCGATGCGCAGTTGCCTTTTGAGGATTTTCTATCGTATTTCTCAATCAACATCAATGCCCAAACCAAACGGGAACTGACCGGTTTTGATACGCTCGGTGGGTTTGCGCTACATATCCTGAAAGATATTCCCAAAACGGGAGAATCGTTTGTCTGGCACGGTTACCGATTCGAGATTATGGATATGGACAAAAGCCGGATCGATAAGATTCTGGTGAGTAAATTAGGCGAAGAATAGCTGATTTAATAAACAGATGAGCCTGTTTGCAGGTTATAGGTGAGAACTGAACTCATCGACAACTATGCGACACTTCATGCCAAATTCCAGTGACCTGAACGGCGGTGCTTCGAGTCAGCGGCCCGTTAACACGGTGCCTTCGGTAATGGACAACGATCCTAACGCCGATGAGGAAATTATCAATCAACAGACTGGTGAGGACTATCCAAAACCTGTTGAAACCGATCAGGCTACGTCAGAAACCACTCAGTCGGCGAAAATTGCTCCTGATGATTTAGCGGACTCTATTGCTTATGCGCTGGATGGAAGTGGCCCCGGCCCGACTGGAGCTAAGCCCAATGTTTCAGGCCATGACGTTATTACGGAAGGGAGCGCAGGAACAGGACCTGACGAAGAAAAGGCCCTTTTTGAAAACTAAATCACTGGCTTACTCGTCAACCACAATGCCTTCTTCGTCCAGGTAGCGGGCAATGTTGAATGTATGCCCGTCCATCAATTCGATGTCGGTATCCCATTCGCGTACCTGCCAGTCACGATTTGGCTCCATTACGATGACGGTTTTCGTGCCAATCATAATCCAGGTGATACGTTCTACGCCAAAGTCGAGTAGTTTTTTTGACTTCTTATAGATGTAGCCAAATTCTGTCAACTCAGAAACATCCGCTTCGGTGTCGATTTCAATCGCAATTTTGGGTGGTACATTAGGGTACTTTTTATTGACTTTATCGGCTGTCAATACAGTTTAGTCGTAGATGGCAATGTCGTTCGATAGGTTATTTCCGGTATCGATATGACTACCAATTTCGTTGGTATAAACCCGATATTTTTTGCGATCAATAAATGGATAGATAATTGACAGCAAATAGCTGACTAATTCAGCCTGAAGGGAGCTGCAACCTGTAATGTCCTCCAAGGTTTTGGTTTTGTTGAGTACAGACTGGTAGCCCCGATAATAAATGGGCTTCCCGTCCATAACCTCATAGACCAGATAATCTGGTATTTTCCGTTTCCGTTTTGGAGTAGTTTTGGTTGTAACAGGCGTTGGAATACGTTAAGTAGCTTTTCTCAACTACACAAAAAACGCAAACGTACTACACAACTTCCTTGTATTGCATTCGGTACAGGTTGGCATAAAAACCTTCGTGCTGGAGCAACTCTTCGTGATTACCCTGTTCAACAATCCGACCTTTATCGACAACGATAATGTTGTTGGCCTTCTGGATGGTCGACAGGCGGTGGGCAATGACGATGGCGGTTCGGCCCTTCATCAGTTTGCTAATTGCATTCTGAATCATTTCTTCGGTTTCGGTGTCGACCGACGAGGTGGCTTCATCAAGAACAATAATTCTGGGGTCTTGCACCATGGCGCGCACAAACGAAATCAATTGCCGCTGACCAACCGAAAGCGTTGAGCCGCGTTCCATCACATTGTACTGATACCCGCCCGGCAGTCGTTCGATGAATTCATGAACCCCAACCAGTTTGGCCGCTTCCACTATTTTTTCGTGGCTGATCGATTTATCGCCCAGCGTGATGTTGTTTTCGATGGTATCGGAAAACAGGAAGACATCCTGTAATACGACCCCAATATTCCGGCGAAGATGACCAAGTTCGTAGCTATGAACATCAATGCCATCAACGGTGATCTCGCCCTTGTTTATGTCGTAAAAGCGACTGAGCAGGTTAATGATGGACGACTTACCGGCACCGGTTGCACCAACAAAAGCAACCGTTTCGCCCGCTTTAACCCGGAAAGAAATGTCGCGCAACACCCAGTCCTCGTTGTTGTAAGCGAACCAGACGTTTCTGAATTCAACATCCCCCCGAATCGTGTCAGGTGCATACGTACCGTCGTTCGCCGTAAACTCGTCGCTATCCAGCAGTTTCAGAATCCGGTCGGTGCTGACGATACCCATCTGAAGTGTGTTGAAACGGTCGGCCAACATGCGGATAGGGCGGAAAAACAGGTTGATGAACATTACAAAGGCCGTGACGGTGCCAAACGTAACATCGGAATGGATAATCTGCGTAGCCCCGTACCAAACCACCAGCCCAACCGCTACCGCCGAGATAATATCGGCAACGGGGTAATAGATTGAGTAGTACAGGATTGATCGGATATTGGCATTCCGGTGTTCGGCATTGATGGCGCGAAACTTTTCGGCTTCAATTTTTTCGCTACCGAAAATCTGAACGATGTTCATCCCTGTAATGTGCTCCTGAACAAATGAGTTCAGGTTAGCCACCGCCGTACGTACTTCATTGAACGACTTTTTGATCTTTTCCTTAAAAACGTAGGTACTGAACAACATCAGCGGGATAGTTGACAGACTAATAGCTGCCAGCCGCCAATCTGTATAGAACATGACGCCAATTATGAGGATCAACTGTAATATGTCGCCCGCAATGGCGGCCATGCCTTCGCTAAACACATCGGCCAGGGTTTCAACGTCCGAAATAGCGCGGGTGACGAGTCGGCCAATGGGAGTGTTGTCGAAGAACTTCAGGCGGAGATGAAGGATTTTTCGGTAAAGCTGCGTCCGAATATCCCGAATCACATATTGCCCCAGCCAGCCCGACAGATACGTATTGGAGAACTGCACAATAGCCTGCATAATCAATACGCCAATCATCACGAAAAGCATCTGATTGAGTCGGTGGTAGTTGCCAACAGCAATGATATTGTCGATTGTATAGCGGATCAGCAACGGAATCAGCGGAGACAGACAAGCTGCCGTCATAATGATGCCAATCAGAAAGTAAAATCGAGCTTGATACGGCTTAACAAATGCGTACAAACGTCGGAGAATAACCCAGTCGAAAATCCGACCGCTCTTTTGTTCTTCGTTCACAGGAAAATGAAAAAGGCGAGTTTAAAAGAAGTAACAGGAATTTCTGGATGAACGTTTCCCAAATTGAATCCTAAAAGCAGGAATCAGTAAAACCAGGACACTCCATCGCTTTACGGTACTAAACCAGAAGCTCTCTTATCATGAACCGCCGACGATTTGTTCAGAATACCGCTGTGGCCGGATTGGCGACACAGATTTTGCCATTTCCTATTTTTGGCCGTAATGCACCCAGCGAGAAAATTAACATTGGCCTGATTGGTGTCCACTCGCGGGGGAGCTGGCTGGCGGGTATTTTTTCAAAATTGCCGGGTGCCGAAGTGGGCTATATCTGCGATGTCGAAGATGGTGCCATCGCCAATGGATTGAAAGCCGTTGAAAAAGCGGGTCAGACCCGTAAGCCTACGGTGATTAAAGACCTTCGAAAATTACTGGAACAGAAAGATCTGGATGCCGTAGCCATTGCTGCGCCCGATCATTGGCATGCTCCGGCGGGTATTCTGGCCTGTTCGGCAGGGAAGCATGTGTACGTCGAAAAACCATGTGGACATAACCCGCAGGAAGGGGAGTGGCTCCTCGAAGCAGCCCGTAACCATAATCGGATCGTGCAGATGGGTAGCCAGCGTCGGTCGTGGCCAACGCTCCAACAGGCTGCCCAAGATATTCGTGATGGCGCCATCGGACGACCTTATTTTGCCCGCGCCTGGTATTACAACAACCGGAAACCCATCGGGAAAGGGAAAGTGATTCAAGTGCCATCGACTCTCAACTGGGATTTATGGCAGGGGCCAGCTCCCCGAAAAGACTATCAGGATAATCTCGTTCATTACAACTGGCACTGGTTCTGGAACTGGGGAACGGGCGAAGCCTGCAATAACGGTACCCACGAAATTGATTGCTGTCGATGGTTGATGGGCCTGGACTTCCCAACAAAAGTAACCTCGGCGGGTGGGCGATATGCCTATACAGGCGATGATTGGCAAACGCCGGATACCCAGCTGGCCACGTTTGAGTTTGGCGATAAAGCCACCATTACCTGGGAAGGGCTAAGTTGTCAGGCATTTGGCCCCGAAAAAAGCGGTCGAGGGTTTACCATCTACGGCGATAAAGGCGTATTGTCGGCTCCAGAAAGTGGGCCAGATTATCAGATACTGGATTTGGCGGGTAAAGTGGTGAAAGATGTAAAAGGGGATGCGCCGACGAGCGGTTCATCGACCAATGCAGTGAGCCCCGGTGGGGAGCGGCTGGATGCCTATCATCTGGACAATTTCCTGGAAAGTATCCGGGGTAAAGCCAAGCCTAATGCCGATATTGCGCAGGGACATAAATCTGTGTTGCTGTGTCACTTAGCCAATATTGCCCAGCGTACAGGAAGCATTATCCATACTGACCCGACCAACGGCCATATTCTGCACGATAAAGAAGCTCAGAAATTATGGGGCCGCGAATACGAGAAAGGGTGGAAACCGATAGTATAAATTTGTGGTCAGGGGTAGTCAAGAATGGTCAGGTATGGCTTTACAAATCCTGATCACACTTGACAACGCCTGACAACATCTGACCATTCCTGACTACCCCTGACCAGTTAATTCAATGAATCGACGGACCTTTGCCCAGTTAGCGGCTGCTTTCCCAATTAGTCTACCCTTTGATCGCTTCACTAAACGCACTCATTCATCAGAAGTCAGCGCTACCGACGACCGTACTTATTGGCTGCAAACCCTGTTGAAAGTGGCGGAACCGGTACTGTCAGCTTTGGCGCAGAATCGACTAAAAGCGATAATGCCTGTCGAATCGGCACCGGGGCAGGAAGAAGGACGGAAGGCCGTATCACATCTGGAAGCGCTCGGGCGAACTCTAACCGGACTGGCTCCGTGGCTGGAACTAGATGCCGATGATTCAGCGGAAGGTAAGCTTCGGCTACGCTATCTGGAACTGGCCAAAAAAGCCATTGCCAACGGGGTTAATCCTCAATCGCCCGATTACCTCAATTTTACCAAAGGCGGTCAACCTCTGGTGGATGCGGCATTTCTGGCCCACGGACTCGTGCGTTCTCCGAAACTTTGGAAGGCATTAAGTGCCGATGAACAGGCCAATGTTATAAAGGCGTTACAAGCCAGTCGGGTTATTAAGCCGGGGTATAACAACTGGTTACTGTTCAGCGCAATGGTCGAAGCCGCTCTGTTGAAATACACCGGTTCGGGCGATGAATTGCGGATGGATTATGCCATTCGGCAGCATCAGGCCTGGTACAAAGGCGATGGAACCTACGGCGATGGGCCTGATTTTCACTGGGATTATTACAACAGCTATGTAATACAGCCCATGTTGCTCGACGCCGTACAGGTACTTGTTAACGCCGGTAAAGCAGAGAAGCCGCTGTATGAATCGCTACTGGTCAGAGCGCAACGATACGCTATCGTGCAGGAGCGACTCATTGCCTCCGATGGTTCGTTTGCTGCGTTTGGCCGTTCGCTGGCCTATCGATGTGGCGCTTTTCAGTTGCTGGCCCAGATTGCCTTGCAGAAAAATTTACCGTCCGAACTGACACCTGCGCAAGTACGTTCGGCGCTGACGGCAGTCATTAAACGGACCATGGATGCGCCCAACACCTTCGACGCCAAAGGATGGTTGCAAATTGGCCTCTGCGGACATCAGCCAGGTATCGGTGAAACCTATATTTCAACGGGAAGCCTGTATCTCTGCTCAGTAGCGTTTTTACCACTGGGCTTACCGGCATCTGATTCCTTCTGGTCATCACCGTCAACAGACTGGACCGCCAAAAAGATATGGTCGGGCCAGGATGTTAAAACCGATCACGCTATTAAAGGGTAAACTGGGTTGGCTTTACGCAGAAAAAGGCTGTGCCACGGTTTCAAACCTTGGCACAGCCTTTTTCTGCGTAAAGTTCCGAATAAACTACTTCTGAGTGCGTAGGTGAGCATTTAGTCGTACGAAGGCGGCCAATACATCGCCCCCGTATGAATTGTCGTTGCGCAGTAAAAGCGTGATCAGAAAGAGCTTGTGGATAACTGGGTAGGAGATACTGTCTTCTAGTTTGAGATAATTGCCCTGGTTGTAATCGCGAAGCCAGGCATTCAGACGTTTGTAACGGGCCAGATGTCGTTTATCGGCCGTGTCACAGGTGAAAAATACAAGCCGAAAAGGGTCTTTTTTCGTAAAGCTCCGAACGATAGCCGTAAACGTTGCCCCAATTTTAGGATCGGTGTTGTACGGTGGACCTGACTTTTGCATGGTCAGAAAGACCTCGTACGTGCGTTCGGCAAATAGGAAATCGGAATCTTCGAAAAAAGGCTGTAACTCAAAGGCTACCGAATACCGTCGCCCATCGTCTGTAATGAAATAATAGGTCGTGTCGTCGCCCTGATAGAACGTATACTCACTAATTGACCGGTTTTCCATTCTGTAGTACTTCGTCTATTTTGCCTGATTCACAATCTTTCTGAAATTGTTCCTGCTTTTGTTTCTTTCGCTCCTGCCGTTTTAAGAACCAGAAAAGTGCCTGTTCGGGGGTAGTCCGCTTCTCGGGGGTTTCCATAGATGGTGGCTATTTTAACAAATGTATTATGTGTAGGCTTTATTGCAACAGGTGAATTAACAAATGGTTTATAAAAAAAAGCCGGAAAATGAATTTTTTCCGGCTTTTATAAGACTTTAGTATAACGGGTTAACGATTAGCTCACCGTGCCGCCATTCCAGACAGCTTCTCCCGGTGTAATAAGCGACAGTTTACCATCGCGGTCTTCGGCCATCAGGATCATTCCCTGCGACTCCAGCCCCATCATTTTACGGGGAACCAGATTGGCCAGAAATGTCACCTGCTTGCCAATGACTTCTTCCGGGGTAAAATGTTTGGCAATACCGCTCAGAATCTGGCGTCCGCCCAACCCATCATCAACTTTCAGTTTCAGCAGTTTATCGCTTTTGGGAACCCGCTCCGCTTCAGTGATGGTGCCAATTCGGATGTCCATTTTGGCAAAGTCATCGTACGTGATTTCGGACCGGAGCTGTGGGACTTCTTTTGTTGCTAATTCATTCATGCGTTTGGCATTCAGTAACTTTTGAATTTGTTTATTGATCTCGTCGTCTTCGATTTTGGCAAAGAGCAGATCGGCAGGGCCAGCCGGAGCCTGTCCGAGGGCATGCCCTTCAACCAGCAAATCAGCCCGTCCGGCATTTATCCAGGTAAAATCATCGGTAATAGCCAGTTGACTGCGAATTTTTTCAGCTGTAAATGGCAGAAACGGTTCACAAACAATACTCAGATTGGCGGTAATCTGAAGGGCAATGTTCAAAATGGTATGGGCACGCTGTTGGTCCGTTTTGATAGCTTTCCATGGTTCGGTTTCAGCCAGGTATTTATTACCTAACCGGGCCAAATCCATTAGGTATCCCAGCGCTTCCCGGAATCGGTAATTGCATATCGACTGGCCAATGCGATCCGGGAACTGAGCCAGTTCATCCAACACTTGCTGATCGTATTCTGTGAGAGAACCCAATACCGGCACACGTCCATCAGCCATTTTGTGCGTCAACACGACTGCCCGGTTCACGAAGTTGCCCAGAATACCAACCAGTTCGGAGTTGTTACGGGCCTGAAAATCTTTCCAGGTAAACTCACTGTCTTTGGTTTCGGGGGCATTGGCTGCCAGTACGTACCGAAGTACATCCTGCTTGCCTGGCAGCTCTTCCAGGTACTCGTGCAGCCACACGGCCCAGTTCCGCGATGTACTGATTTTGTCGCCTTCGAGGTTCATAAACTCGTTAGCCGGTACGTTGTCCGCCAGAATGTAGCTGCCCTCGGCCATCAGCATCGCCGGGAAAATGATGCAGTGGAATACAATGTTGTCCTTGCCGATGAAATGAACCAGTTTGGTGTCTTTGTCGCGCCAGTACAGTTCCCAGTCGCGACCCTGTTCGGTGGCCCATTCCTTCGTCATGGAAATGTAGCCGATGGGTGCATCGAACCACACATACAACACTTTTCCTTCCGAATCAGGAAGAGGGACTTTGATACCCCAGTCGAGATCACGGGTCATGGCGCGGGGACGCAATCCTTCTTTCAGCCACGACTGACATTGGCCGAATACATTGGTTTTCCACTCGGTATGGCTATTGACGTATTCCTCAATCGTCGGCTGCATCCGATCTAAAGGCAGAAACCAGTTTTTAGTGGCCTTTAAGATTGGCTTTGAGCCGGAAAGCATCGAGTGCGGTTCAATCAGTTCGGTAGGGCTGAGGGCTGTGCCGCAACGTTCGCACTGGTCGCCATAGGCATTGGGATTCCCGCAAACAGGACAAGTACCCACAATGTATCGGTCGGCCAGAAACTGCCCGGCAACTTCATCATAGTACTGTTCCGTTACTTCCTCATCAAAATCACCGTTGTTGTAAATATTCAGGAAGATTTCCTGCGAGGTTTCGTGATGAATCTGATTCGAAGTGCGCGAATAAATGTCGAACGAGATCCCAAAGTCCTCAAATGCTTTCTTGATCTGGACATAGTACTTGTCGACTACTTCCTGGGGCGTAATACCTTCTTTTTTCGCCTTAATAGTGATGGGGACGCCGTGTTCGTCGGTGCCGCTGATAAAGGCGACATCTTTCCCCGTTGAGCGTAAGTAGCGCACATAAATGTCGGCGGGCAGGTAGCAACCGGCAATATGACCGATATGAATCGGACCGTTGGCGTAAATCAGGGCCGCCGTAACGGTATAGCGTTGTGGATTTTCTAGCATTATAGAGTCGTCAGTCAATTGTCGTCAGTCAACAGTAGTTATCGACTATCGACTAATTTTCGCAAAATTAGCAATTCAGGTCCGAACGTTGTTATGTTTACACAATCAGTACAGCCGAACTATTATGGATAACAATACCCCTAATACGAATAATTTCCTCAACTGGGTCGAAATCAAAAACTTCAAGTCCATCAAAGATCTGCGGTTCGATTGCAAGCGGGTAAATGTTTTTATCGGTAAACCCAACGTAGGTAAGTCGAATATTTTGGAAGCGTTGGGGCTACTGGGTGCTAGCTATGATGATGAAAAATATTTGAATGGAGCTCTTCGCTATAATGAGATAAGGGATTTATTTAGAGATAATAATTCAGAGGAATCAATCGCGATACTCACAGATAAGATTAATGCTTTGCTTGATCGCTTTGATTTGGGGGAAAATACTACTGAAGATGGATATGATTTGAGGAGAGAGAGTGGAAATTCAAACTATAGGAGTTTCTATTTAAATAACAATGGTAGTGTTCGTACCTTGTCTGCAGGCATATTTAATAATCGTGGCGAAAGAGATCAATTTGAGACTTATCGAACTAGTCCAATAAAGAAGTATGATTTTAAGCAATTAGACAGTTTTAAAAGTACATTCAGCCAATACTTGCTTCCTCCTCATGGTGGTAATCTCTATGCTGTAATTAACCGAGATTCTGATTTATGGCAAGAATTTGCTTCGCTCTTTCAAGATCAGAATTTAGAGTTTGTATTATCAGACCATGACCAGAATTTTGTACTTCAAAAAAAAGAAGGCCCCCGTGTAAAACAATATCCTTACTTCTCCATTGCTGATACCTTCCGGCGGTTCATGTTTTACATTACCGCCATTGAATCCAATAAAAACTCAGTAATTGTTTTTGAAGAACCCGAAGTCCATTCGTTTCCGCCGTACACACAGGAAATGGCTTATCGAATGATTTATGATGAGGATAATCAGTATTTTATCTCAACCCATAGTCCCTATATGCTTCATCCGTTTATCGAAAAGATGGATTATAAAGACCTGAACGTCTTTATCACCTATTATAAAGATTACCAGACGTATGTGCGGCCATTGACAGAGGAGGAATTTACCGACATCCTGGATTATAGCACAAACGTTTTCTTCAACCTTAGAAGGTTTGAAACCAATGCCTGAGCGAATTCGACTGTATCCTGAATGCCATGCAGACACCACACTCATTAATTATTTTGTTCAGAATAGCCAACTGATTGAGCATTCCGCTGGTATAAATGAGGTGTCAAAGTCTCTGGAAAATGTAAAGTCTGACGCTACTCTTTTGTTGGGAATTGTGGACAATGACAAACATAAACCGAGATATTTGCGGGCGTTTGAGACGTTAGAAGAAGGTAACAAAGTCTGTTTAAAACAGAAACCTGGGTCAAATCAATACTTGATTATCATTGATAAAGCCATTGAAACTTTCCTGCTTTGGAATGCCGTTCAGGTAAAAATACGGGTAACTGATTATGGATTTAGTACTGATATTAAGCAATTGGGAGTAAAACTGAAAAGTCAAGCTATCGAAACAGATCCCAACTACCTCCAACTTCTTGCCGACCTTCACGCTCAAAAAGCACCCGGCTTTCTGACACTTGAACGCATCCTGAATGAATTCATCGTTACCTAATCCTGTCTTTGTTACCGGTGCCACCGGCTTTATTGGCTCGCACATTGTCCGGCGTTATCTGGCCGATGGGTATAAGGTTTCGGTCCTGTACCGACCATCGAGCGGGTATGGCATGCTGGCCGATGTCGCCGACCAACTTACCTGGCACGAAGGCGATGTGCTGGATATTCCGTCGCTTGAAGCGGCTATTCTGTCCGGGGTAGAATCCGGTGATTTAGATGTAATTCATGCGGCTGCCATTGTCTCCTTTGTTCCGAAAGATCGGGATCAGATGGAGCGTATTAATGTTGAGGGCACGGCCAACATCGTGAATGTCTGTCTGAAGGCAGGTGTGCGCAAACTGGGGTATGTAAGCTCGGTGGCCGCTATCGGACGGCCCATTACGCATAGTGACAATTCACAGGTTCCGTTATTGATTAATGAAAGCCAGAAATGGGAAGATTCGCCGAACAATTCAGTCTATGCTAAAACCAAATACCGAGCCGAACTGGAGGTTTGGCGGGGTGTTGCCGAAGGGCTAACGGCCGTTATGGTGAATCCGTCGGTCGTATTGGGAGCCGGTGACTGGAGCCGGAGTAGTTTGCAGCTCATCAAATACGTATATGACGAGAAACCGTTTTATCCGGCTGGTCTGGTAAATTACGTCGACGTGCTGGATGTGGCTAATTCGTTGGTCCAGTTGATGCAGTCTGATATAGCTGCCGAGCGTTTCATTCTCAATGCAGGCACCATTCCGTATCGTTCGTTGTTAGAACAGATAGCTGCCGTACTGGGTAAGCGTCCGCCAACCCTGCGAGTGCCACCCGCGTTGACCCGTGTGCTCTGGCCGTTAGAGGCTGTGCGGGCGTGGCTGACGGGAAAAAGCCCGTTGATTACACGCGAAACAGCACGGTCGGCGAGTTCGCATTACCAGTATGATGGACGGAAAATTGAGCAAGTGCTTCGTTTTCAATATAGACCATTAAGTGAGACGTTGAAGCGTGTGGCAGATGCTTTTAACACACCCTGAGTAGCTGCTAAATTTCTCTGCCAGGGGGTTGCAGTTTCGCTTTTTTGGATATATATTTCACTGCCAAAGGATAAATCGCACTGGTTGATGCGGCCCCTATCCTGATTTATGGTGTACGATTTACGAATTGTGATTTTATCATGATTTATACATCGCAACTCGTAAATCAAACCAGCACCGGCTGCCCGGTCGTAAATTATTTATACATGGAGCAAGAGTTCGAAGAACGAGAAGGCGATATAAAAGAATCTATCCGGCGTTTTGAGCAGATGCTGGACCAACAGCAAAGCCTGTTTTTCGATCTGGATGTCTATGAGCAAATGATTGAGCACTACCTCAATCAGGGCGATTTAGACAAGGCATTTAAAGCTGCCGAATCAGGTCTGGAGAACTTTCCCTATGCGCTGGAGTTGATGCTCGATAAAGCCCAGATTCTGGCTAATTACCAACGATTCGATGAATCGCTGGAGTTACTGGAACGGGCTTCGTTGTTTAATCCCGGCGACCTAGATGTGCCGTTCATGCAGGGCTCAGTCCTCAACATGGCGGGACGGTACGAAGAGTCGATCCAGGTACTGGAAGAACTACTCGACCGGGCTGAAGATAAGGACGACATCCTGTTTCAGTTGGGCCAGAGCTACCAGAACTGGGGGAAATACGACGAAGCCATCAAGCAGTACAAAAAGTCGATCGCCCTTAACATCAACAACGAAAACGCCCTCTACGAACTGGCCTTTTGCCTGGACGTGACCGGCGAACTGGAAAATAGCCTGAGCTATTATCAGCAATTGATCGACACTGATCCCTATTCGTACAATGCCTGGTATAATATGGGCATTGCCTACAGCAAACTGGGGCGTTATGTCGATGCGGCCGAAGCCTACGATTATGCCGTTCTGATCAAGGACGATTTTGCGTCGGCCCATTTCAATCTGGGTAATACGTACATGAATCTGGGCTTATTCGAAAAGGCTGAACACTGCTATCGGGAGACACTAAAATACGAAGAGCCAACGGCTGATACCTTCTGCCATCTGGGCGCCAGTCTGGAAAAACAGGATCGGTTGCCCGAAGCCATCAAGGAGTATCGGGAGGCCATAAAGCTCGATGCTATGTGGGATGAAGCCTGGTACGGTATCGGCGTTTGTCTGAGCGAATCGGGTAAGTGGTACGAAGCGTTGCCGTTCCTGCAAAAGGCGATTAAACTGAATGATCAGAACGGTGAGTATTACATTGCCGTGGCCGAGACCGAATACAAAGTTGGGAATGTGATTTCGAGCGTCGAAGCGTTTGAAAAAGCGGCCGAAGTCGATTCTGAAAATCCGGATGTTTATTTAACCTGGTCGCTGGTGCCGTTTGATCAGGGCGATTTCCTTCGGGCCAACGATATTATTCAGTCGGGCATCAACGACATGCCCACCGAGCCCGATCTGTATTACCGATCAGCGGTGTATCTGATTCATGCAGGCCATTATCGTGAAGCGCTTATTCAACTCGAAGCGGCCTTATCGCTCGACTACGACGGGCACGTTCAACTGTTTGAATTTTTCCCGGAACTGGAAAAGCAGAAAGCGTTGTACAAAATTATTCAGCAGTACAAAAAGGATTGATTTCATGATAGAACGCTGATTCTTATGATGGTTATGATCTGTATGAATCATAATCGTCATAAGAATCAGCGTTCTATCCTTATTATGGTTTTGGGTCAAGCACAGCCAGCCGCTTGATGATTTCGGTTTTGCTCAGAAAAACATCCGGGTTAGGCCAGTGATTTTGCTGGCAGGTGTTATAAAACCATTGATTAACAGCTTCCAGATTTCGCAACCGTTTAAGTTTGCCGTTTTCATCCCACACAAATAAGTAATCGCCAATCTTGCCTTTATCTTCGTTGATCGCATATATCTGATCATAAAGGGCAATTTTGCCAATCGTCAGTCGCCGATATAAGCGGGTCTTAACCCGGGCAAAGGTTGTTGAGTCCGATCGGGGCAGAACCGATGTATCGGCACCAGCCAGTGTTAATTCCTCAAACTGAAAGAAGGGTATTTTAACCCCTTTGGTGTGGCCGTTCTGGTAGAATGTAAACATGCTGCCTCTGTTATAGAGAAACCGGCCTTGCAGCAACGAACCATCGCCTAACCGCCCAATACCATCGTGAAGCTGGTAAACAATCGGAATAATATAGGCCGGTGGATGAGCGACAATCACCGGATAGCTACGCGGATAAGATGCTGGCCGATTGGCTTGTCCGTAAGAGCTATAGATTGATACAAGCAGGATACCCGTAATGATCCAGAGTTTCATAAGTGTGCAGATTAGATTGTCTTTTTAAAACGTTACATGTGGTTGTGTTAATATGATTTAACACACTTTTAACCGGTTGATTATTAGGTTGCTTCTAATTCGTAATGATGAGTAAGTACAGGAAATGGATCATGAGTTTATAGTGGCCCGAAATTTGATAGTTTGTAGGTAACGTCTCAAAAAATCGGGAGCTATTGCCTCATGGATACTCCATTAGAGATGTAGTTTTTAGCTCTAATTCATATGGCTCTTTGCAAACAAGCTCTTCTGGCTGCTAGCCTGTTAACTCTAAGTACAATCTGCCAGGCTCAGGTAGGCGTTCAAAAAAAGATTATCCGGCTGAATAAGTCACAGAACGAGCCTACACCCATTACCAATCAGGAGACGGGTCAGCGTATGACCATCAGCGAATACAATGAATTGGCTAAAGCCGATCCGTTTGCGTATCATCTGGTGCCCAATTATGATGAGTATGGTCAGCCGAGCACCTATACGATGCGACCAGCTACGCCCGAAGAACATGAAACGCATCGGTTCCGCGATCGTGACCCGGCCAAACAACCCAAAGCCGGTCAGGTCATTGCCCCCTTTGTGATGACCGATACGGATGGAAAAACCTACCGATCAGGTGATTTGCAGGGCAACGTGGTCGTGTTGAGTTTTTGGGTCAGTCTGGACAAATCTGTCTGGAATGATAAGCAGGCGACTGATTTTGCGGAAGCCCTACAATTGTTTCAAGCAAAGACGAAACCGGTAGTTTTAGGGGTTTTGAACAGCGAACAACGAGGGGAAGATAGTTCGCTGAGCAAATCACTCCCCTTTAAGCCGATCGCAAATGCGTATGGCTTTCATAACAAATACCACATCACAACTATACCAACGTTTGTGGTCATAGACAAAACCGGGAAAGTCGTGGCGAATCTGCAAGGTGCCGGAAGCTTCGATAAACTAAAACAGGTATTGTCGACAGTCCTGTAATCGTCCGGGCTAAGTCTCCAGCGGAATAAATGAACGGAATGCTAAGCGAATGGGTTAGTCAACACGTTACTAGTGATGATTAACCTGTTTGACAATATGACCAAGCCGATTGGCAGCCCTAGACTTTTTTACCTGCGTTCGCTTTGCTTAAGTTCGTTATGGATCTTAGGCTTGCAACTTACCAGTAACGCTCAGGCGGATTATGTTCGTGCTGACTCCGCTAATCGACAAGTAGTTTCAAAACCCGACTCATCGGCAGATATATGGGATGTCTATTACGGGTTTATCAATAGAAAAGGTCATCGGTCAGCCGAAAGTCAGAAACCAGGTTTTCACCCATCTTTTTTTCCTGAACTAGCGTATGCCCTGCAAACGGGTTTTGCGGTTGGTCTGAATGCCAATCTGTCGTTTACCAGTGCCGATCCTCAGCAAAACGTTTCGGTCATTTATTCAACACCTCAGTACACCCAGTATCAGCAGGTAATCATTCCTATTGAAGCGAATCTGTGGACGAAAGACAATCGCTACAACATTCTGACTGACTGGCGATACTACAATTACTCCGCCGATAATTTCGGATTGGGCGACGACTCCCGTTCGGATGTGGACGACCATCTTGAGTACTCGTATCTGCGTCTATATCAATCAGTTTTGCGTCAGGTAGTGCCTAATTTTTCGGTGGGTATTGGCTATGCACTTGATTATCACTGGAACATAAAGGAGGAGAACAAAACGCCCCAATTGAATAATGATTTTCAGCAATATGGAAATACAGGCCGGTCGGTGTCGTCGGGGCCGACGTTTACGCTGCAATACACGAACCGACGAAATCCCAATAATCCGCAGAATGGATTATTTGCCAGTCTGACGGTTCGCCCCAACCTACGCTTGTTAGGCAGTGATCAAAACTGGCAATCGGTGCTGGCCGATTTTCGGAAATATATCCCCCTAACATCGGATGCGCGGCATATTCTGGCGTTCTGGAATGTAGACTGGCTAAGCTTTGGGGGACAGGCTCCGTATCTGGATCTGCCCAGTAGCGGCTGGGATACCCATGCGAATCTGGGCCGTGGGTACGCACAAGGGCGTTTCAGAGGCCGAAATCTAATCTACCTGGAAACCGAATACCGGGCTGTTCTTCTGAATAATGGTTTACTGGGTGGTGTAGTCTTTGCCAATATGCAGACCTACAGCGATTACCCGAATACAGCTCAGTTTGGAAAGCTCCTGCCCGGTTGGGGCGTTGGATTACGCATAAAAGTGAACAAGCATTCAAACCTCAATTTTGCCTTCGACTATGGCTTCGGTATCGGCGGTTCGCAGGGCGTATTTCTGAATCTGGGAGAAGTGTTTTAAGTCTGCTTAGGCTGGTCCATCTGATCGGTTTGCTGTATCAAGTTGTGCTAGCTTCTGCTTCAAATCGAAGGTTTGAGCGGCAAATACCATCAGGATATGGTTCTTATCAAATTCGCGTTTGACGGCAATCATTGCTTCACTTATAGCCGTCTGCGGGTTTGTTAGAGCAGGATTAATCCAGAACCAAACCACAAACTGAATGTTGGCATCGGCAAAATGACGATAATGGAATTCGACCGGATGCGACGACAAGATGAATGGAAGGGCCGAAACGGCTGACTTAGCCAATTGTTGCGCTTTCGTCATGTCATCGAGGTAGGAGATACCGGCTGCTACTTCAACTCGTCGAAGACCGATCCGTGAAAAATTGGTGATCGGTTTTTGAAAAACATCTTTACTCGGTATCTCGACCGTTTGCCCTTCGCCATTGTCAATTACTATAGAGCGCAGTTTAATGTCCAGCACTTTGCCAGTATAACCGTTCGTTTCGACCTTATCGCCAACCTGGATGGGTCGGGCCAGCGCAATCATGGCGCCCGATATAAAATTGGTAGTCAGGTCCTGAAAGGCGAACCCAATGGCCAAGGCAATGACACCCGCACCCGCCAGTAATGAGGTTACGGTTTTATCCAGTCCTAACACTCCCAACGCCACAAACAACCCAACAGCCATGACGATGACTCGCATAACGGCACCGGTTAGGTTAATGAGCGATACGTTGTTGCTGACTCGGTCCAGTCCACGGACTACCCACCGACTCATCCAGCGGGATAGAAATGTGAAAAATACCAACAGTAAAATGGCAACAGCCAGTTTGGGCATATAGCGGATGGCCGTACGTATCCAGGTCGATAATTCGGCATACATAAGCCCGGCAGCCTGTGAAATATCCATAGGTATGCAAATAGTGGTAATTACAGAACGATACAAATAACGCAGTTATTAAAGAGCGAAAGAATGAATGAGTGAAAGAGCGAATCTCCCTAAGTACACTCTTTCACTCATTCGATCATTAAAAACCCGTACCTTTGCAGAATCGACAAACAAGCTTACCAATGACACCCACCACTGCTGTTTATTTAGATAATGCTGCTACTACCCGGCTTGATCCTGAAGTGCTTGAGGCCATGTTGCCCCTGATGACCGAGCAGTTTGGTAATCCCTCATCCATTCATAGTCACGGACGTACCGTACGGACAGCCATTGAGAAAGCGCGTAAAACGGTAGCATCCTTGTTGAACACATCGCCCGCAGAAATTTTCTTTACGTCGGGTGGAACCGAAGCCGATAACACGGCTATCCGAAGCAGTATCGAAACCTATGGCCTGAAACATGCCATCACCTCGCCCCTGGAGCATCACGCCGTTTTGCATACCTTACAACACCTGGACGAACAGGGGACTATTCAGCTTAGCCTGGTCAATATTGATGCCCAAGGACATATTGATCTGGACCATCTGAATGAACTGTTGCGGTCAAATTCTCGCTCTCTGGTTTCGCTGATGCATGGCAATAATGAAATTGGCAATCTGTTGAATTTGAATCGGGTAGGAGAGTTGTGTCGGCAATACGATGCTATTTTTCACTCCGATACGGTTCAGACAATGGGCCATTTCCGGCATGACCTGCAACAACTACCTGTCGATTTTATCGTTGGAGCGGGACATAAGTTCCACGGACCCAAAGGCGTAGGCTTTCTGTATGTAAATGCCGACCGGGTGAAAATCCATCCATTTGTGTACGGAGGAGCGCAGGAGCGCAACATGCGGGGGGGCACCGAGAATGTCTATGGTATTGTGGGGCTGGCCAAAGCGCTGGAGATTGCCTATCGGGATATGGATGCTCATAAACAGCACATTACGGGCCTGAAACGCCGGATGATTGAACGGCTGCGAACCCAAATGCCTGAGGTACAGTTTAATGGCGATTCGGGCGATGTTGACAACAGTTTGTATACGGTGTTGAACGTTAGCCTGCCTGCATCTGACATCAGCGATATGCTTCTGTTTAGCCTGGATATTGCCCGGATTTCGGCTTCGGGTGGTTCTGCCTGTTCGAGCGGCTCCAACGTAGGTTCGCATGTGTTGGCCGCTTTACCGGGAATAGACCCCGATCGCGGCTATGTCCGCTTTTCGTTCGGTAAGTATAATACAGCCGACGAAATCGACTATGCTGTCGACACCTTAGTGGGACTTTATCAGAAAGAACTGGTGAAGTAAACGTCTACCCATACTTTTCCTGCCACTCTTTTTTTAGCTTTTTGTAGTCGGGGTCTTCGCGGGCTTCCAGATATTTTCCGTAAAATATTCGGGCTGATTCGGCTTTCACGGGGTCTTCATCGCGGGGTAGCTGTGCACGGCCATGAGCGCCCGACCGCCCTTTCTGATCATCGGGTACGGGACCGTCGTATTTTTGTCCGCTGGCGTGGTTAGCGTAACGCCTTGATCGGGTATAGCCCATCTGTAGAAACTTGCGAGCCATGTCCATACCGATGAAGTCCCCGTTTTGCTTATAGCCCAGAAAAAGCTGGTAGATCTTTTCCGACGACTCACGGGCGATATCAGGCGTTTTGAATTTCCAGAAGGGTAATATTTCTTCCTTGTATGGCCTAACCAGCAAAACGCCCTGCTCGCCTTTGCCCACGCGGTAATGCTCAGGATGTTCCCGCAGATTCAGGGTTCGGTAGTCGAGGTCGTAATTGAATGCGCGATTTGTTGATGCCATAGCTCTCGTTTTTGTAGTACTGTAGCTATAACAACTAATGAGGTATAATGGCTATGGGCGCATCAGAAGTGGTCAAATTGATAAGGGCGCTTATCCAAAATGACCACTTCTGATGCACGTAGGTGAGTTGGATTAATCAGGATATTGTATTCCCCGGCTACAACGGCCGAAGGGACTTTGAGCAGCAGAAAGCGATGGTCGAGTATCCAGTTTTGCGTGATCGTTTTGATGGCATCGGGTGGCGTCAGTCCGTTCCAGCCCTCGGGAAGGCTATCCAGCGGAACACTTTGCAGCGAATCTTCAGGAACCAGCAGGGTGAGCATTTGATACTGGTCGGGAACGTAGGATACCGGGCTATGGACCAGCACTTCTAACGTGGCTAAAGCTCTGGAACTTGCTGTATACAAAACCGGGGTTCCGACAAAATTCCAGCGTCCACCCGTTAAGCGAGCCCCTGTTCCGGTCAGGTCGTCGGCACGTCGGGCGTTGGCTAATCGATAAACCTCCATCAGGCCAATACCCCCCAGTCGATTCGGGTAAGCTCGTCACGAACGGCCTGGAAACCAAACTGCGTATCGAGTAGCTCGATTGGTTTTTTGCCGCCAAAAAATGGACTGGGATGGTTCATCCACCCGTTAAATTTCCAGGTGGCTCCAAATATCTCTTCCCCGTATTTATAGAGATTGGCCAGTTGTAACGCTTTTTCGGTGACGTCCTGCGGGAGGAGTTTTTCATCGGTGTAGCGTTGCCAGGTACGGGCCGAAATATGGAGAATGATAAATAAGTCAGATTGGGTAAGCCCCAGATGGCGAGCCATCGTAGCGACGGCTTTTTTGGACAATCCGCGCCGACTCAATTCGATCAAATCAAAAATAGATTGAATGGGAGGAGCATTTTTAGCGCCAAAATAGTGATTGATGGTCGTTGTACTCATACAGGGTCGCGTCAGTTGTCGCAAATATAACGACAGTTGGCACTAGCTTGTTCGCTCCTTCGAAAAAATCAGTGTCGACGTTCTTTCTCGCTTAACCAGACGATAATCAGCCCATTGGATCAGACCGAGTCCCAATAAAGTTAGCAGCATGGGCAGGCCAAGCCGGGCGAATGTTCCTGTTAATTCACGGACGGCATGATCAGAAGCGGCCGTTAATACGCCAATTGCGGCACCGATAAGGAATAAGACACTTAGGCCGTATAGGACAAAAGTACGTCGTTCGCTACGATCCAATGCCTGCTTCTGAATTTGTCGCGTTACGTTGGCAGCAAATGAATAGCTCAGCGATAGTTGAGGGGGTTCACTGGCCAATTCCTCGAACAGTCGTTGGTAAATCCGAACATCTTCCTCATCCGCTGGTAAGGGCGTGGTTTTGTCGCGTCGGCGAAACTGTGCGTCGAGAAGTTCCTGAAGTTGCTGGTCGGTTAACGAATTCATTGGTTTGATTCGCGGATTTGATACTGTTCTAAGGCAATTTTTAACAGCTTTCGAGCTCGAAACAGGTAGTTTTTGACCGTTCCCTCGGGTAGGTTAGTCACCTGGCCGATTTCTTCGTACGAAAGCTCATCCAGGTGATACAACGTCAGGATGGTTCGGTAATGCACCGGCAACTTGTCGATCTGACGGTGCAGAAACGTTCGCCAATCGTCGTGGAGCAGCAGTTCTTCCGGCGTGGGTAAGCCTGAATCGACGTCCAACTCTGCCGACAGGTCATCGACCGAATAAAGCCCTTCTTTCTTATACTTCTTCAAATAATTAATGCCAGTTCGGTACGCGATGGTGGCAATCCAGGTCGAAAGCTTCGCATCAAATTGATAACTCGGTAGGTGCTGATAGACTTTGGTGAACACCTCCTGACAGACATCCTCTACATCGGCCGGTTGCTGAACAATACGACGAACCATATGCAGCACCAGCCGCTGATACCGCTCGACCAACGTTTGGTAGGCTCGCACGTTGCCTTGCAAAATCTGCCGTACTAATGCCTGTTCGTCATTCATTGGCCTATGAGACAACGCCTTTCCAGGAAATGTTGCAGTTTCAAAAAATTTTTCAGCAACTGCAACATTCCGAAACGTCGTGCTGTCACATGGGCAAACATTACCGACGCTCCAATGGAAAAAGAATATGGTTTGCAGGCTGCTTACGTCATTCTCTCAATGGCAATTGGTATTTACCTGACCTTACGCCCACTCACTACCTATCTGTTACGACGGCGGCTGCTTGAGTTAGGGCAGTGGACCGAACAAACGCACAAACAAATGGAACAGGAACACGACGCGCCATCCGAAAGCCTTAAATGGGGGCTGATTCTATTATTCTCAGGTATTGGGCTGATCGTCGTTCATTTTCTACCCGTTCCACCCGAGTCGAGCCTGAATTATGGGGTCATCATGGTGTCGGCGGCACTGGGCTTTCTGGTTTATTACCGCATTGTAACAACGACTAAATAGAACAAAGGATGACACACACAAATGGAACGCCGTCGGAGCAGCGCGTTTGGGGAATTTCGATGATTCTGGCTCCCCTGTTATTTCTGGTATCGACTTTTTACTGGCAGGATGGCGAATACACCATTATCGGGGGCACACTGCTGGTTGTCGCCACAGTGTTCTGGATACCCGCGTTAACGGGGCTATTTGCGAAATTGAAGCACACGATGCCGACCTATGCCAGTTGGGGGGCGCTGATTGCTCAATTCGGCGCAATCAGCGGTAATAATTTTGGCATGCGGGGCATTTACGCCCAGGTTTTTGGGATTTCGAAGGAGACATTGCTTCGCGAAGCCGCTATTCATTCGGTAAGCTTCAACATAACCATGTTTATGGCGGGGCCGCTATTCCCACTAAGTTTATTGGTGCTTGGTATCCAACTTACGCGAAAGAGGCTCGTGCCTGTGTGGGTCGGTTTGTTACTATGCGCTGGTGCAATCGCATTTCCGGTCAGCCGCATTTCGCGGATTGACGTCATTGCACACGTAGCCGATTTGTTACTTTTTATTCCGATTGCGTACCTGGGCTGGCAGTTGCTTACTAAACCTCAGGGAGCCAGCCAGGTCATTCTGGATTCGGGTTCGTACTGAAAACGAGCCCGTATCTGGCCTTCAGGGCTTAGGTACAGGTACTCCATCGCCAGGGTCCGGCATTCGATAACCGCGAAATTTTTACGGGCGGCCTGGCTGGCTTCTTCCGAAAGTACCTTTTCAGAAACATCATCGGGATAGCCGGGGTATGGTTCTGACAACTCTGTACCCGGAACGTGCTCGGAAAAGTAAAGTTTTCGTTCACGCTCAGTGGCCGACTCCCATTGTTCATCCGCTATGTAGTCGTCGGTATGGAGCCGGGTTTCTACCGCCAGGCGAAGTTGCACATGACGCTTTTTATCCCAAAAAAGTAGCGTAGCTGTTGGAAAGGCTTCGAGCTGAAGGACTTTTTCAGTTCGGGCATCGGTATGAAACCAGACATACTTATGAGTGGTGTCGACCCGGCGAAGCACGACAACCCGCGCATCGGCTCCCCGATTCGTACAGGTAGCCACGGTCATTGTTTTAAAGCCATCCTGTTCCTGGTCAGCACCAGAGGCAAGCTGATGCCAGCAGGCATTTTCAAGATCGGTAAGGTTATTCGACGTAATAGGTTGTACGGTTTTGTCGGCGTCAGGAGCTTGACTCATAAGTTGGCAAGGCTATTAATTCAGTGGTCTGAGAAGGTTGGTTTAACGAAACAAGTCCTCAATCCTCAGAATCTAAAGAAATCACGGAATCTGTTCGCATTGAGGTAACCTGAACGTCAATTTATTTGTTTATCTGATACGGACATTTAATAAGAGCTTTATTCGATCGATTTGATTCTTTTGAATACTGATAGCCGTTTTTTGATAAACCCGACGAACCGATGTGTTACCATAAATCGCTGATTGTAAAAGGGCCTGAACTGGAAGAACGGTACGAAGCGAAATTGCCCCAGGCTTCTGACTTCCAGCCTGTTTATCATGCCAACGCCTACCAGTTTCCCGACTGGCCTATCCTGACCCATCAGGAGCCGGAACGGTTTCAATCGATGCGTTGGGGGTTGGTACCGCACTGGACCAAAACGCCAGATGATGCCGATGAAATTCGCACACGAACATTAAACGCCCGCTCCGAAACGGTTTATGAAAAACCGTCGTTCCGTTCGGCAGCTCAGTCTGGAAAACGATGCCTGATTCCCGTAACAGGGTTTTATGAATGGCATACGATCGGCAGTAAGAAATTTCCGTTTTACATCAACTCGACGGCACAGAAAATCGTCTCCATAGCGGGCCTTTGGGACGAATGGCCCGACCCCGAAACGGGCGAACTCATCCGCACATATACGCTGCTAACGACCGATGCCAATCCCTTACTGGCGGCTATTCATAACTCAAAAAAACGGATGCCCTGTTTGTTGTCGGCCAAAGACGAACAGATATGGTTGCATGATGACTTGACCGAACGGGAAGCCCTGGCGTTGCTGAACAAACAGTATCCGGTTAGTAACCTGCATAGCTATAGCATCAGCAAACGAATCACATCCCGTACAGAGCCAAGTGATGTACCGGAAGTGCTTGCGCCTAGTACTTATTCAGAATTGAAAAATCATCCTGAATTGTTTGCGGCATAGATCACGGGCACTTGTCAACTGAGCGGTGTATTGGTGGAAATTAGATTTTTTCAGGAATTTTGCGGCCAATTTGCTCAATCGGGTTGTCTTTGGGGCCGGTTTTGAAACGGAGCCTACTATACACTCATCTGCTTTATTAGTTACTCGAATACAATCTGTCTATGAAAAACGTATTACGTTCTCTTTTTGTAAGTGTTACTTTACTTACGCTGTCAGCCGGTGCCAGGGCTCAGTTTCCGGCTTTACCCGGCGGTGGCCAACAACAACGACCAGCCGCCATCCCAGGCACATCGAGCGATACCTCACCACGAGGCAATGCCAAATTAACTGGCGTCATTACTGATTCTACAACGGGTAAGCCGGTTGAATTTGCCAGTATAGCGCTGATCGATTCAAAGTCTAAAAAGACCATCGACGGGACTGTGGCCGACGATAAGGGGAAATTTACGCTCAACAAACTGCCGGAAGGCGACTTTCAACTCCTGATTTCGTTCGTAGGGTATCGCAACAAAACCCTGTCCAGCGTCAAACTAAACCGCAAAGGCGATGTCGATCTGGGAGCCGTAAAATTATCGCCCGATGTGCGGACACTGAAGGAAGTGGAAGTGGTTGGGCAGGCATCGCTGGTTGAGGAAAAAGTAGATCGGCTGGTGTATAATGCTGATAAGGACATTACGGCCAAAGGGGGCGACGCGACCGATGTGATGCGGAAAGTACCCCTGCTATCGGTCGATCTGGATGGAAACGTGAGTCTGCGGGGAAGCAGCAACGTGCGAGTATTGATCAATAACAAGCCGAGTACAATTGTTGCCAGCAGCGTAGCCGATGCGTTGAAGCAGATTCCAGCTGATATGATCAAGACCGTTGAAGTTATTACCTCTCCCTCAGCCAAGTATGATGCTGAAGGATCGGCGGGTATTATCAATATCATCACCAAGAAAAATACGCTTCAGGGCTTTACGCTCAATCTGGATACGGGTGCTGGTAACCGGGGAGCCAACCTGGGATTGAATGGGAATTTGCGGACGGGCAAAATGGGATTCAGCCTGAGCGGCTTCGGACGGGCCAATTACAATGTGGTCGGGAGTTTCGCGAATTCACAGAAAACGTTCGGCAGTAACGGCACGACGACAACCGAACAATCGGCCGACACCCGCAACCACGGCTTGTTTGGGCAGTATACGTTGGGTTGGGATTACGACATCAGCAAAAACAGTGCGATTACGGCCAGCCTACGGTACGGTGCCCGCAACAACTACATCAATCAGGATAACTTTATCACCCGCACGGTTTCGCCAACGGCCTACTTCCCCGTCGTGTCGGATCGGAATGTACTGACCAAAGATTTATCCGGTACAGTCGACGCCAACATCGATTATACGAAAACATTTAAACCACAGCAGGAGCTTAGCTTTTCGACCCAATACAGTCGGAATAACCGGAACAACGATTTTACGGCCGATATTATGAGTTCGCCGGATTTTTCGACCATTGCCTCCCGGCTGCAAAACCTGAACAATAGTTATAATCAGGAGAGTACGGTGCAGGGCGATTATCAGACGCCTATCGGCAAAAATCAACTGATCGAGTTTGGCGGTAAGGGTATTTTCCGGCAGGTCGAAAGCGCTTATAGCTACAATGTCGCAGCCGGTTCGGGCGGTTTCGTTCCTGATCCAACCCGCACGGCCAATACGCTGAACTACGATCAGACCATTGGAGCAGGCTACGTGTCGTACACAATAACGACCAAAAACAAGTATACCATCAAGGCCGGAACGCGTTACGAGCATACAACCATCAACGCCAACTACAGCCAGAATCAGACGGGTGATCAGAGCGTGAAAGCCGGACAGGACCTGGGCATACCGAGCTATAATAATTTTGTCCCCAGTGTAAATATCTCGAAGAGCCTGAAAGGGGGGAAGACCATTAAACTGGCCTATAACCGGCGATTGCAGCGGCCCGGTATTCAGTTTCTGAACCCAAACGTCAATACGTCCAACCCGACCAACATCACCAAAGGGAACCCGTACCTGTCGCCGGAGTTGACCGATAATTTGGAGTTGAGCGGGAGTGCGTACGTGAAAAGTGTTTACCTGAATGTGGCCTTATTTGCTCGCCAGACCAACAACTCGATTACCAGCGTTCGGGATACGATTACAACAGGCTTAGGGCAGGTGACGAACCCAACGCTCTCGCAGGCGATTCAGACAACGTACCTGAACATCGGGCGCGAATCTGCCTATGGGACGAACATTTTTGGAAATGCAACCCTTTTTTCAAAATGGCAGCTTGGGGGTGGGGTTGATCTGTATTACGCCTACCTGACCAACAACAACTCACTGCCTGCCTACAATGCAACCAACTCGGGCTGGGTTGTGACGGGTCGTTTCTTTACGAGTGTGACACTGAAAAATGGCTGGGGAATGCAAGGGTTTGGATTTATACGAGGTAAGCAAATTCAACTGCAGGGGTATCAGGGCGGGTTTGCTTTCTACAGCCTTGGCGTGAAGAAAGACCTGAAAGATAAACGAGGAAGCTTCGGTATTGCGGCAGAGAATTTCTTCAACATGCCGTTTACGATCCGGTCTGAATCCTCATCGCCCCTGTTTGCGCAGAGCAGTACCACTAGTCTGTACAACGCCGGTATTCGGGCTAATTTCAGCTATAAGTTCGGCAAGCTGAGCTTCGATCAGCCACAGCGTAAGCGCGGCCGCTCCGTCGACAATGACGACCTGAAAGCAGGCGAAGGCGGTGACGCTGGCCAACAGCAGCAACAACCAGCTCAGGGCGGAAACCGGGGTGGTGGAAGGCCGAGATAAACTAGCAAAGGGGTAAGGGCCTTGGGCAGAGGGTTAGCTTTTTAATTAACCCTCTGCCCAAGGCCCTTACCCCTTTGCTTCTATAACATCGCTGCACCGAAAACGCCGGCGCTGTCGCCTAGTTTGGGTTTCAGGAAATGCGTGTTCAGGTCTCCGCTGTTGAACACATATTTACGGGCACGCTCCACCCCTTGCGTATAGAGTAAATCTACATTGCCGACGCCACCGCCAATCACAATGACATCGGGGTCGATGACGTTGACAATGACCGAAATGGCACGGCCAAAATATTCGAGCAGGCGGTTGATGGTTTGGCTCGCTACCAGGTCATTGCCCTGTTGATACCGCTCCATGATTTCCTGCATGGTTCGTTGCTCGCCACTAATCTGCTGGTAATAATGCTGAAGAGCTGGCCCCGAAATTACCTGTTCGACACACCCCCGCTTACCGCAGTAGCAGTTATATCCTTTTTCTTCGAGCGTATTGTGTCCCCATTCGCCACCCAGCCCCTGAAAGCCATTGAGGACAAACGGGCGCCCGTAGGGTTTACTATGCTTGCTACGCACCACGATGCCCCCGCCAACGCCCGTTCCCATAATGACTCCGAACACACTTTGGTAATTAGGCACAACTTCGGGTACAATGCCCATAGTAGCTTCGGCCAGGGCCAGGCAGTTGGCGTCGTTGGCTATTTCGATCGGCAAACCGAGCAGGCGGGATAAATCCTGCTTCATCGGCTTGCCATTCAGCGACGTCGTATTGCAGTTTTTCATAGCCTGCCGCGCCGGATCGAATGTGCCGGGTGTAGAGAAACCGATTCGTTCGGGTTGTAATCCGGTTTCGGCTTTGAGCATATCAATAAGGCCAACGACCTGATTCAGGATATGATCATACCCGTGCTGTGCTTCGGTATCAATACGCTTTCGAATGAGAACAGCGTCGGGCGAAGGTGCAGATAAGACTACACCTTCAATTTTAGTTCCGCCAAGGTCGATGCCCCAGTATGATTTCATAGAAGGGTTTAGTGTTAAGGTAAAAGTAGTTGAGCTTAATAGGTGGTTTCAGGTTAAACCTGAAACATAAAACAAATTGTAAGCTACTAAGTACGAGTTAAAGTAGCTTTGCCGCAATTAAATAATAATTATAATCTTCTTCTCATACTCAAGAAGTTGTCTGTTATTATATTATCTAGCGGTAAAATAGACTTTAAACAGCCTCTTTGATTATAGATGGCATTTGGTCTATTTTGATTTGCCTCAATTTTAAAATCGGACTACTGAATAATTCATCATTCATCATTCATTACATGGCCTGGTACCATAACTTTTTTCACGGATTACCTCAGGAAGCCTGGAAAGCAGCACAAACCGATGAACAAACACAGCTTGACCTCGAACTATTGGTCGACACGTTGGAATTTGGGCCTGGCGATCGTCTCCTGGATGTGTTTTGCGGCTATGGCCGTCATGCCTTGCCACTTGCTCGTATGGGGGCTCACATTACCGGCGTCGATATTTCGCAGGAGTATATCGCCGAACTAAACGCGATGGCTAAAGCAGAAAAACTGCCTGTTACAGCAATCGCGGATGACTTTTTGACAGTACCAGAGAGCAGGTTGGGTAACGCAAATACAGTTGATGCTGCGTATTGTCTGGGCAATAGTTTTAGCTTTTTCAACCAGGCTGATATGGTGACTTTTCTAACCCGGATCGCCAATTCGCTGAAACCAGGTGGGCGTTTTCTGGCTCATTCTGAAATGGTCGCTGAGTCTGTATTACCCGATTATCAGAGCCGAAACTGGCTGCCCGTTGAGACTGCCGATGGCGAACCAATCCTGTTTCTGGCCGATAATGAATATGTACCACTGGAGAGCCGAATCGATTCACATCTGACCTATGTAAAAGGGGGAACTATACAAACCCGGTTGGCGCAACATTATATCTACACGCTCGCTCAACTACAACATTTGTTTACAGAAGCAGGCTTCAGTATACTGGCATGTTACGGAACCGTAACAGGGGAGCCGTTTGCCCTTGGCGATGAAGCTGTATGGTTATTAGCTGAAAAGTAGACATGAATAGCTCTAAAATGAATTATTGTTTATACTAAGTTACTAATAATTGTTAGAGGGGAGATCTTGATAGCTTTTTCGCTGAATTTGAAGAATAACGGTGTTTTTTTAGAAAATATTAATTAATGTTAGACATTACCAACATTAATCCGTAGTTTTCAATCAATTAACACCGTTAACTGAGATTACTTTTACTAACCTGCTTTTATGGAAATAATTGAGCGTAAGCCGCGTAGCCGTGAGCAGACGCGCTCCGGCATTTTGAAAACGGCTAAAGCTATCGCACGTCGGGAAGGGTGGCAAGCTGTTTCGATTCGAAAAATCGCCGACGCCATTGAGTACAGTGCCCCCATAGTTTATGAGTACTTCGACAGCAAAGATGTGCTGTTGGATGAAATCCGCAACGAAGGTTTCCGCCACTTGTATCAGGAGTACGACCGCATCCTGACCCTCTATCGAGATCCCGAAAAACGTCTGTTCGAAATATCGCTTGTGCAGTGGGAGTTTGCCCGGCAGCAGCCCGAAATCTATCAGGTGATGTACAACCTGGACGGAGCTTTGTGCTCATTGCCCGTTTGCCAGTCCGAAGCCATGCAGGCAGTCAGTCGCATTGTATGCAAAACGATCTTTTCATTTATTCCCAAATCTGAGGAGAGCATCCGGCGGCTTTATTTTCAGTGGTGGTCGGTTTCGCACGGGATGATTACTCTGGCGATGCTGCTGAAAAATGAACAGCCTCTTGAGCAGTCGGAACAGGTGTATCGCGAAACGATGCGCCGGTTTGTGCGTGATTTACGGTAAGTAAACAGATTCACTGTGGTGCGGGGGCACGAAGCAGTGGATGGCCAATTTCCTGGATAACACTAGCGAGTTTTTGCCCGCCTGAGAATATATGCGCATTGCCATTGTGGGTGCTACCGGCATGCTGGGCCAGCCGGTCACGCATGAACTGATTCGTATGGGTTTTGTTGTTCGGCTAATTGCCCGCCATGTTGCCAAAGCCAAAGCTTTATTCCCACATACCGATGTCGTTTCGGGCGATTTACGAAACGTGGATGCGCTGCGTGACGCGTTATTGGGCATGGATGCCGTTTATTTAAATCTATCCATCAGGCAGACCGAAAAACAAGCCGATTTTCATACCGAAGCTGAAGGACTACGTAATCTGATTCAGGCTGCTCAATCGGCAGGAGTTCGACGTATTGGGTACCTCTCGTCGATCATCATTCGCTATCAGGGTATAAATGGGTTTCGCTGGTGGGTATTTGACATAAAGCAGAAAGCGGTTGAACTGATCAAAGCTTCGGGAATCCCCTATAGTATTTTCTATCCATCCTGCTTCATGGATTCGCTGAACGAAACCCAGCGGGCGAGACGGTTTATCCTGTTGGTTGGGCGATCTTCGGTGAAGCCCATGTACATAGCCGCCAGCGATTATGGTGAACAGGTAGCCAGCGCATTTCAGATCGCACAGGATGGTCAGAATCAGGAATATATAATTCAGGGGCCGGAAGCAATCACACAGGACGAAGCGGCTGAACGTTTTGTGCAGGCATACAAAAAAGAAAAACTCAGCGTGTTAACTACCCCCTCTTTCTTAATGAAACTTGGACGCCACTTTTCAGCACAGGCTGATTATGGCTGGCACATTACAGAAGCGCTGAATCACTATCCTGAAGTGTTTGAGGCTCAAAAAACCTGGGATGAGTTGGGTAAACCAACAACTACCATTGAGCAATTTGCCAGTAGTTTATAAAAGCTATTTCAAGTTTACAGTTTCAGGGTTCAAGTTTTCAGTGCAAGTATGCTCTAAAACTTGAACCCTGAAACTGTAAACCGAAAACAATTAGGATGCGCTTCCTGCCCGACGTTTTTCGTCTTCTGCACCGCCCGTCCGACGACGAGATGGGGCTACTGTATCGCTGCCGAAACGATACGAGAACGAGATAGTAGCGACCCGTGTATCCTGACGCTGGTTGATCAACTCAATATAGTTGTTGTAGGTCGATGTGGCCCGGAATGGACTGGTGTAGAAAATATCCGTCATGTTCATCTTCAGGATTCCCTTTTTACCCCACATGGCTTTTTGCAGACCGACATTGAGTTGTCCCTGCGGACGAATATCAAAGAAGCCATATAATTGGTGCGACTGATAGAAACCGCCTAGATCGGCCGTCCAGCCTTTTCCGAGCGTTAAGGTATTCGCCACATTGATGCTGTAAGCCGGTAGGCCTGTATTGAGCGAAGTACCTGCCAGATCACCCACAAACTTGTTGTAATAGGCCACTATGTTATTGTCCATAGTCCACCAGCTCGTTGGCTGGACAGGAATGGTTAACGTAAGGCCGTAATAATCCGAACGGGTTAAATTTTGAAACGTGGAAACAACTTGCCGATTACCCTCTGGCGCTGGTTGAACCACGCTGATAATGGGTTGATCGGTGCGGCTATAGCTGAATGAGGTGATAAATTTCTGCTTAAAGGTATGCGTCAGTTCAATGTTATAGCTCGACTGAGGATACAGCGATGGATTGCCGGAGAAATAAGTCGTGGCATCGATATAGGCCCGGAACGGATTCAACTGGTTATAGGTTGGCCGGTCGATTCGGCGGCTGAGCGAAATGCCCAGGTCGTGACTTTTCGATAGCGTCTGTTTAATAAATACACTAGGAAACAGTTGAAAATAATTCCGCTCAAAACCATCGTTGCCAACCAATTGCAAGCCAGTTGCATTGGTTTGTTCACCCCGTAGGCCAGCCTGGATAGAGGTCTTTTTGATGGTGCGGCTGAAGTTAATATACGCTGCATTGATGTTTTCGTCGTAGCGGAACTGGTTGCTCTTGCCCGTATCGATAACGCTCTTGCCTTCGCTGGTATTTGTGAATAGCACATTATTATCCGAGTGAACCCAGCTCGTTTTGATGCCCGCTTCCAGACGGGTCTTGTTTTTGAGAGTATGGATATAATCAACTTTAGCCGAACTGATGTTGAGGTCGCCGTTCAGATTGCCATCGAGGATAGTGGCTGGTCGTATAGGAATAGTAAACGTGGTGGCCAGATTTTGCAGTCGATGCGTTTCGTAATGGGCAAAATCAGCATCAGCAGTTAACTCCCGGCGACCCGTTGAATCAAAGCTGTGTTTCAGGTTCATGTTCACCGCTGTATTGGGTGTCGACAGGGTCCGGCGATTGGCCGACTGGTAGCTGGATTGTAGATTAGCCCGCTCATCATACGTCTGAGTGACGTTCGGGATATGCGCTTCGGCGTTCATGATCAGCCCATTAACGACTACGCCCATTAGTGTCCGCTTCGACAGCGTATAATCCATCCCAGCCCGGTAGGTATCCGAGATATAGCGCGTTTTGCCGATGTTGTCCTGATCGCTGCTGCCAGCAAACAAGTTGTTCTGAAAGAAGTCACGATGGACAGTCAGGCGAGTATAGACATACCGATCATTATGGTTGAAACTGCCAAACAGGTTCACTTTTTTGTGGCGGTGATTGAGCGAAATACCACTCGTTAGTTTGCCGTATTGGCCATAGCCATAGCTGACATTCACACTTCCGTTGGTGCCTTGACGGCTATCTTTCTTCAGTTTAATGGAAATGATACCGGCGCTACCAGCCGCATCGTATTTGGCAGGAGGATTGGTAATCAGCTCAATTTTATCGACCGAATTGGCGGGTAGGCCCCGTAACATTTCGGCCAGTTCGGTGCCGGTCATGGGTACACGTTTCCCATCAATCAACACCAGTACACCCTGTTTGCCCCGTAAGGACAGGTTATCGTTCTGATCGACTGTAACACCCGGCGAACGACTAAGAACTTCGAGGGAAGTAGCTCCGGCACTCAAAGGGCTGCCATCGACGTTAACGATAATTCGGTCGGTTTCCCGCTCAAAAAGTGGTTTACGAGCCTGTACGGTTACTTCTTTAATTTGGGTTTTGCTGCTGGGCTTCAGTAGGAGTGGGGCAAGCGATTTATCGTCAGAGGCAATGACAAAAGAGGCCGTTTGAGCCCGGTCGAAACCAACCTGTGAAGCCGATACGAAATAGGTTCCGGCGGGTAAGTGATCGAAATGAAAAGAGCCCGATGCATCGCTGAATTCGGTTTTGACAACGACCGAATCAGCAGCCCGGTGTAAGGCAACTGTAGCAAATTCGACTGTTGACCCCGCCGGGTCGCGTACGATTCCCGTCAATACAGGATCTTTTTTGGCCAGGGCGATATAATTTCCGCCCAGAAGTACAATGAAAAATAAGCAAGCGCGTACATAAAACGCCATGATGAAGATTGTTTAGGTTGCTGAGATAATCCGATTTGATAAAAAGATCGGAAAATGCTCAACCAACAAGGCAATACTCCACAAGCGGCCTAAAATGGGTATTAATGGTGAAGGCGTTTTTGACTAATGCAGTGGCAGACTTTTTACTTTTCCACCCGCTACGTCGTCGACGCTGTGCTGAATAATAAAGGCGTTTGGGTCAATTTCTAGAATTATAGAACGTAACCGGCTAATTTCCAGGCGGGTCACTACCGTATATAATACACTATCGGTATGTAAGTGACTACCATGTTTACCATAGCCTCCCTGCCCTTTCAGTATGGTTATTCCCCACCCTTTTTCAATAATTCGCATCCGAATGGGCTCATACTGTTTGGAAACAATCAGTACGGCCGTGTATTCTTCAATACCGTGAATAACAAAGTCAACAGTTTTGGAAGCCGCAAAATAGGTGATCATCGAATACAGGGCTGGGCTAACACCTAAAAAGAAAGCGGCTGCTCCGAATATGAGCACATTAAGAACCAGAATAACATCGCTGACCTTCAGTATGGGGCTACCTCGGCTGATGAGAAGAGCGGCTATTTCAGTACCGTCCAGAACAGCACCACCCCGAATGGTCAGGCCGATGCCAGCCCCAATGAAGAACCCCCCAAAAACGGCGGTCAGAAGAAGATCAGGGGTGACGTCGGGAAAAGGAATAACAGCCAGACTTATCGATAGCCCCGCAATCGCAAGTATGCTTCTGAAGGCAAACTGTCGGCCAAACTGTCGGTAGGCTAATCCAATAAAAGGCAGATTGATTAAGAGCAGCCAGATGGGTAAAGGAACCTTGAATAAGGTAGCCAGGAGCATCGAAATACCAGTAACCCCTCCGTCGATAAAATGGCTTGACGTAAGAAAGCCTTTGATACCTAGTCCGGCACTGAGTACCCCGGCTATAATAAAAATAGAATCTTTAATCAGTCGAAAAGAAGACGATTGTTGAGTCATAAAAGGTGTAGTAAATGGAGTTGAGAAAACAGTAATATACTGAATCCATCCCACTAATACAACCCTTCGATAGACAGATACCGTTCCCCGGTATCGTAACAAAAAGTCAAAATACGGCTCCCTGTAGGAATATCGGGAAGTTTTTTAGCAACAGCCGCCAGCGATGCTCCCGACGAAATACCAACAAAAACACCTTCTTCTCTGGCCGACCGACGGGCCATCTCGAAGGCTTCGTCTTTACTTACCTGAATGGTTCCATCCAGCACTTCAGGGTGCAGATTTTGCGGAATAAACCCCGCACCAATCCCCTGAATAGGGTGGGGGCCAGGGGCTCCTCCACTGATAACGGGCGACAGTTCGGGTTCAACGGCGTAGACTTTCAGGGATGGGAATTTTTGTTTCAAAACCTCACCTACCGCTGTAATATGCCCACCCGTACCCACGCCGGTAATCAATACATCGAAACCGGCTGGGAAATCGGCCAGTATTTCCTGGGCTGTTGTACGCACGTGGACATCAATATTGGCTGGGTTCTCGAACTGTTGCGGCATCCAGGCACCGGGTGTTAGAGCTACCAGATCGTGGGCTCGTTCAATGGCTCCGCGCATGCCTTTTTCGCGGGGGGTTAGATCAAACTCAGCGCCATAAGCCGCCATAATTTTCCGCCGTTCGATACTCATCGATTCGGGCATGACCAGAATGATCTTATAGCCTTTCACGGCCGCCACCATAGCCAGACCAATACCCGTATTACCCGAAGTCGGTTCAATGATCGTACTGCCACTTCTGAGTAGCCCCTGTGCTTCGGCATCCTCGATCATGGCCAGTGCAATCCGGTCTTTTATGCTGGCACCGGGATTGGCCCGTTCCAGTTTTGTCCATACTTCATAGCCCGGAAACAGGCGATTAATCCGAACGTGGGGCGTTTGACCAATGGTATCGAGGATGGTAGTAGCTTTCATAGGCAGTTAAATCACAAAATTGATCGGTTCGTGTGTTTCCAGCGATTTCAGGCGGACTTCGGTTTGATGTTGGTGAAACACGAGCGAGTGCGGTTCGACGCTACTGGTAAGCCAGACGTTACCACCAATAACCGAATCGTGGCCGACCACAGTATGTCCACCCAGAATGGTGGCATTGGCATAAATCACCACGTTGTTCTGGATAGTTGGATGCCGTTTTTTCTGCGCCATGTTTTTGGCCACGTAGGTTGCCCCCAGCGTAACCCCCTGATAGATTTTTACATTATCCCCAATCACTGTTGTTTCGCCAATAACGACCCCCGTGCCATGATCAATGAAGAATGACCGACCGATCTGAGCACCAGGATGAATGTCGATTCCCGTTTGGCCATGGGCGTATTCGGTGAGCATTCGGGGTAGTAAGGGAACCTCTTGTTTCAGTAGTTCATGGGCAATTCGGTAAACGGCAATCGCATAAAAACCAGGGTAAACAGCTACTACTTCTTCAACTCCAATCGAAGCAGGATCGTTATCGGCAATGGAATGGGCATCGAGCAATAAGTCGTCGTAAATAGCGGGTAACCGATCGAAAAATTGGTCGGTAATGGCTTCCGGGCTGGCCGATAAGTTCTTTTCCAGCGGGCATAATAACTTGATCAGTTGGTCATGCAACGCCTGATATGTCTCTTCAACATGTTGAGAAACCGACTTGCAATCCTGCGTAACGGGAAACAATAGCCGCATTAACTGGTCAATAAACCGACCGGCGTCGGGTCGTGACGGGAGTTTGTAGCGGTACTGAGAACGTTGGGCATGTAAATGATCGAGAAAGGTATTTGTTGCCGTAGTCATGAGGTTGTCTTTAGCTGTAAAACCATTCAGAAGTTCTAGACGTTCGCGTCGAAACGAGCAAAATTTATTGGCAATTTATGGGATTCGGTTTACTTTACTTTAAAAAATAAGTAGAATCTGTGCCCCATAGTGGGGAAAGACTTCACAAGGTGTTTACTCTTGAACGCTATAGGGAGTGATTCAAGCATAGGTATATACCTGCTTTTGCACAAAATACGGGCCGGAAAATCCAACTCCATTAGTTGGACCCTTTTTTGCAAGCTAAATCTCTAAATAAATGGAATGGATTTTAATGATAAGCAAAGCAATCATCGCGTTAATGATCTCATTGGTGGCTACATCAGGTGTTGCCTGGCTGATAGCCTCTGCCTGCCAACCTGCTCGGGAAGTTGACGCATTAGCGTCCGATTCTGGTTTAACCGGAACCGGGGTAGTGGCTGCCAAAGTCGTTAACGCTTTTCCAAAAATTACCTTCAATTCTCCGGTTGAATTCACCCATGCGAATGATGGGACAAACCGGGTGTTTGTGATTGAACAGGAAGGTCGCATTCGTGTTTTCGACAACGACCCAAATGCCACTACAGCAGGAACTTACCTCGACATTCGTTCGAAAGTATCTTCTGGTGGTGAAATGGGGCTGCTAGGGTTGGCCTTTCATCCGAAGTTTAAGGAAAACGGTTATTTCTTCGTCAACTACACCAAACGAAATCCCCTCGAAACGATTGTTAGTCGGTTTAAAGCTTCATCGGCCAATGCCTCAGAAGTCGACCCCGCTTCTGAAGTGATTCTGTTCCGGTTTTCGCAACCCTACGATAATCACAATGGCGGAAAAGTGCTGTTCGGCCCTGATGGTTATTTGTATGTTTCTACGGGTGATGGAGGTAGTGGGGGCGACCCGCATAATAATGCACAGAATCGGACTAGCTGGTTAGGGAAAATCCTTCGCGTAGATGTCAATGGTACTGCCAAAGGGACTTATGGTATTCCGGCGGATAATCCATTTACAGGTAACAGTAGTGGCTACCGGGAAGAAATTTATGCCTATGGGCTGCGGAACCCTTGGCGAATCAGCTTCGACGATCAGGGGCGCTTATGGGTTGGTGATGTTGGCCAGAATACCTACGAAGAAATTGACCTCGTGACGAAAGGAGGAAACTATGGCTGGCGAGTCAAAGAGGCTGGTAAAGATTATAAAGCTGCTGGAAATAATGTCGATCCGGCTGAACTGATTCCCCCTGTATACCAGTATGGTCGGGATAAAGGCGACGTATCAATCACGGGAGGATACGTGTATCGAGGACCCACTAATACAGCGTTAAAGGGCAAATATATTTATGCTGATTACGCAAGTGGGCGTGTTTGGGCGTTGACCATGAATGGTAACAAAGCAACCGACAATCAGGAACTCGTTTCCAAAGCGGGATCGATCTCAGCCTTTGGCGAAGATCAGAAATCCGAACTTTACCTCTGTGATCACAGTGGTGGTAAAATTCTGAAACTCGTTTCCAATTAATCATACAAGGCCAATAGCCCGGTGTGTTACCAATTTAACGATTGATCATTTCCAATGTCTGTGTCCTCACAGACACCTACCCGGAGGGTGATCATTGCTGTCGCACAGGTGTCTGTGTTCTCACTGACACGGGATTGGATTAGCTGAATTTAAAAGCGATAGAGAAATGTTAATGGAAAAAGGTTCGGCCAGTAGTATATGCTGCTGGCCGAACCTTTTTTATTGGTAGCCAATTCCTTTTCGTTTCGGATGGCCGTTATATTGGTGAATAACTTACTTAATTGCGCTTACTCATTTCGTCGCGAATTTTGGCAGCGCGCTCATATTCTTCGTTGCCAAGCGCTTCTTCCAGCATACGCTGTAATTCTTCCGAAGAGGCATTTTTCAACTGATCGCCAAACGACCGGGTAGAAGGGCGGTTCGATGAACGCACCAGCTCTTCCTGCTCTTCCTCTTCATCATTGCCGCTGGCCGTAATACCCGCTTCCGATAAGATCGATTCGTTGGTATAAATGGGTACATCGAATCGAATCCCGATGGCGATGGCATCAGAAGGACGGGCGTCAATAACCGACTCACGTACACCATCGAAGCAAACGATTTTCGCGAAGAATATTCCTTCCCGTAAATCTGAAATGACGATCTCACGAACCGTAAACTTAAATTGTTCAGCAAACTGCTTGAACAAATCATGCGTCATAGGACGGTTCGGAACGATCTTTTCAATTTCAATAGCAATGGCCTGTGCTTCGAACATGCCAATGATTATAGGCAACCGCCGATTGCCATATTCTTCACCTAAGACCAGCGCAAACGAGCCCGATTGCGACTGACTGGGCGAGAGTCCTAATATTTCCAGCTTAATCTTATCCACGGCGTAAATTTAACAAATTTTAGTCGTCAGTTATTAGTCAATAGTCGCCAGTAATAATTGTTTTTCTTATTTACTGACGACTATTGACTAATAACCTGATGACTACAGAGCCTGCACGGCCTTCGTAAGGCGGGGGATAATGTCGAATACATCGCCGACAATCCCGTAATCTGCCGATTTGAAGAACGGGGCATCTGGGTCCTTGTTGATAACAACAATTACCTTCGAGGAGTTTACACCCGCAAGATGTTGTATAGCACCGGATATACCACAGGCGATATACAGATTTGGGCTGATCTTAAGTCCTGTTTGTCCGACGTGCTCTGAGTGAGGCCGCCAGTCCAGATCTGAAACCGGTTTTGAACAGGCCGTAGCGGCATGAAGGGCGTTGGCCAGGTCTTCAACAATGCCCCAGTTTTCCGGACCTTTCATTCCCCGGCCTGCCGAAACCACCAGATCAGCTTCGGGTAGCAGGATGTCGCCCGAGGATTTATCGGTGCCTTTGGTCGAAATGGCGAAGTCGGCATCATTCAACGCTGGTGCAAATGCTTTCACCGCTGCCGAAGCGTCCGTTTCTTCAGGAGTGATCGTATTTTTCTTGATCGCCAGAATTTTAACGTCGGCTTTTAGATCGTTATACGCAAAGGCTTTCCCGGTGTAGATACTGCTTTTTACCCGAAAACCGTTCGACAGATCGGGAAGCTCAACCACATTGGCGGCTAGTCCAGCTTTCAATTTACCAGCCAGCCGGGCGGTCATGGCATCGCCCAGTGATGACTTGGCTAATACAATCACTTTACTGCCTTCCTGCTGGGCAGCCTGAGCAACGACCGTAGCATAGGCCATCCCATTGGGTTCGATCAGCTTGGCATTACTGGCATACAGGACAGTAGTAGCCCCAAAACGACCAGCCGTAGCCAGTTCATCGTCGCTTGCCTGACCAATCACAATAGCGGTTGCTGATGTGCCCAGCATTTGAGCGACTTTAGCGCCGTAAAAGATGGCTTCCAGGGCGGATTTCTTGATTTTACCTTCGTCTAATTCTGCAAATATGAGGACTGACATAATTTGAACGTCATTAAAGGGTCATACATAGCCATTCATTGTCATTAAGTTGGAGGTAAAAGCAATCAAATGACTACTTCTGACCAACTAATGACTAGTAATGACAATTAAATTACTTTGGCTTCGGTGTGTAGCAGTTGGATGAGTTTTTCGGCCTCTTCGGCAGGAATCATCTTGACAGCTCCGCGAGGGGCGGGAAGTTCGTAACTGGCCACGGTTGTGAGTTTGTCGGTACCGGATGGCTCGACTACTTTAAGTGGTTTGGTGCGGGCGGTCATAATACCCCGCATGTTTGGGATTTTCCATTCGGCAATTGGCTCCTGACAGCCGAGCACAAGGGGTAATTTGGCTTCCAGACTTTCTTTCCCACCTTCGATCTCGCGGGTGATTTTAGCGGTGTCACCGTCCAGGTCGAGCAACATGACCGGCGAAATGGAAGGAATACCCAGCATTTCACCTACGATACCATGCACCTGACCACCATTGAAGTCGATAGATTCACGACCCATCAGAATCAGGTCGTAGTTGGCATCTTTAGCGATAGCTGCAATTTGTTCGGCGACAAAATAGGCATCGGTTGGCTCGGCATTGACCCGGATGGCATCGTCGGCACCAATGGCCAGGCATTTACGGATAACGGGCTCTGCGTCGGCTTCACCAACATTCAAAACCGTGATCGTAGCACCGGTTTTCTCTTTCAGTTCAACCGCCCGCGCCAGCGCGTAATCGTCGTAAGGGCCGGTAATGAAGGTGACGCCTGCCTTGTTTAATTTTGTGTTGTTATCGGTGAAGGCAATCTTGGTAGTGGTGTCGGGGACACTCGTCACACACACTAGTATTTTCATGCTTTCTGGGGTTTTAAGAGTGAATCGTCGTTCGTTGTTAGTCGTCAAGTGCTATTTTGATAACACCGACGGGCAATCCTGACTACTTTTACGGTTCAAAAATACTAATCTAACCTTAAAAAATAGTATGCTTGCATACTATTTTTCTTGAACGGATGAATGACATACGTATTGAGCAATTAAAGCAATTTATAGCAGAAGAACCGGACGAGCCGTTCAATGTTTATGCACTGGCCATGGAATATCTGAATGATCGGCCCGACGAAGCTCGTGTTTATTTCGATCAACTGCTGGCGAATCACCCGGAGTACCTGCCTACTTACTACCATGCAGCAGCGTTATACGCCGAGCGGGATGAGCGTGACTACGCGGCTGAATTATACGAAAAAGGCATTGCCCTGGCTCAGAAACAACAAAATCAAAAAGCCCTTCAGGAGCTAAAGCGGGCTCAACAAGCGTTTGAAGACGACGACGATGATTGGTAAAAACGGTATGACACAGGTTGATTGCTTTACGGGAAAAAGCTGTCACCTGCTACTAATGTGTTAATCAAGGCCATTTTTGATCTTATATTGTTCGATATAGTATTCTATAGGATGGGCTGTTCCTGTTTTCGATAGCTCGCCCGTCTGTTTATTGACAATAATAGGCGAGTTTCCTCCGAACGCGTAGCGAATATTCCCGGTTTCGATAAACTCCTTTGACTGATAGAAGAATATCCAACCAAATGATTCTTCCTGACTACGCGTTAAGACTGCAATAGGTTTTGGTTGCGTATAGTCAGGATCATTTCGTTGAAGATAGGCTATATATACTGGATCATAGTCTACCTGGTTCTCATTAAGCGTTTGGATGTAAGCTGAGGCTATCTCCCTGGCTTCTTCGTAGGTAAGCATAGTTACTGTGATAGTAAAACCGAAAACCGTTTTTACCTTCTCCTGGGACTTTTCCGTTGCTGGACGAGTTCTTGTTTGAAGAGTAAGGGCACTGTTGATTGATCGGGAATAGTGTAATTGATGGCCAGATAACTGGCGTTTGGCACTTTGGGGAGATAGACAAAACCCCTAACTGATTCACCAGCGGGAAGGGTACCGGCCCGTAAAGCTAGTTCGCGCCAACGATATTCCTCATAATCATAGCGCTGCATCCGGTTTGCGAAGTTACCGTAGTTTATTACCCGCTTCACGGCCAGCGATTGGTAAGCCAGATTGCTGAGCGTTCGATTTCTGAGGTATTCACTATAGCTACGGCTGTTGCTGGACGATGACGCATCGGCCGCAATGACTGCTACCATCAGGAGCGTGTTGACGAGTTTGGCACGTTTCAGTCGCTTCGTTTCTTCTTTGCGCTTGTAATTCATGCGCCCTACTTCATAAGACGGATCGGCGGCCGAGCGGGCCAGGAGTATAGCAGGATTAAGCGGATCCGTTAGCGTATCCTTCACCGAGTTCATTGCTGTAAAATGAAAATCGGCTGGATTGATATCAATCGGATGATCGGTATGATTTTTAAGTTCGATGTCGAGGGCTACGTACTCTAAATCCTCCTTTTCGAACGAAGCGACCACGCTTACGCCATTTTGCTCGGCTTTTGTTACCAGCCGCCCATCGATTCGGGCCACCTCACCGGATACAGGTTCAAGCTGATAGGTGGTTGTCAGGGTTGGCGAACAACTGCTTAAAACGGCAGCCAATAAGCCCAGGACAACAATGTACTGAGTGCGGATTATGTAGAGTGGCTTCATAGGGGTACGTGATTAAACCCAGGTAAAGCATTGGTTGCTGTAAAAATACAGATGAAGCTAATTTGTTATCGTTAAAACACAATTAGTTTTTTGACAAACGGCTTATTCTGGTTACCGTTGTTGTGATGCTGCCCGTAGTCCATGTCCAGTCATGGACACGTATTCGTCCGTTTCTGGACAACAGTTTTTAACTCAATATGCTTCTACGTTGTCAAAATGGTCTTTTTGGACTCTGGCCCTATATTTGATTTAAGATATTGTATCTAATGGTATTATAAAGGTACTGTATGAAAAAGACTGTATTAGGCGAGTTGGAAGAATTGGTGCTTCTGGTGGTAGCCGCCAGTGCTGAGGATGTGTATGGTGTGCCGGTTATGGAGCAACTCCAGCAACAAACCGGTCGAAGCTTTACCATCAGTGCGGTGCATACAACTCTGTATCGGCTCGAAGAAAAAGGGTTTCTCATTTCCTCAGTGGGTGGAGCAACAGCCGAGCGAGGGGGGCGCAGCAAACGGTTGTTTAGCCTGACAGCCGAGGGAGGAAGGGTATTGCTGGAGATTCAGCAGATGCGAACCCGACTTTGGGAGGCTATTCCTCAAGGTAAACTCCAACTTCTGGGACTGTAAGCTTTTTGTAAACCCATGCGTAGAAAGCCTATTCCCCAAAAACCTGACCGACACTCACCGCCCCGTTGGGTAGATAAATTGTTGGAATGGTTTGTCGCTCCCCACTTGCTGGAGTATGTGCAGGGCGACTTACACGAAACCTTTCATAAACAGGTAGCCCAGATCGGTCTTGCCCGCGCCCGACGCGCCTATATCTGGGGGGTACTGAATTGCTTAACACCTTTTTTCGCGAAACGACAATCTCCCAGTCCTTCCAGAACCCATTACAATGAGTATCCTAAACCTCTGCTTACTGATATGCTCTCAAACTATCTGACCATCGCATTCCGCAACTTATGGCGGCACAAGGCGTTTACGGCTATTAATATTGTCGGCTTAGCGGTCGGGCTGGCAACGTGTCTGCTGATTGTTTTGTTCGTAGTGCACGAGCTGAGCTATGACCGCTACCATAACCATGCCGATCGACTATACCGAATGACTTTGTACGGCCGAATGGATGATAAGGATATTAAACTGGCTTATGCATGCGGACCCGCCGGGCAAGCTCTCCTGCGCGACTGCCCAGGTGTAGAGGCCGTCACTCGTATGCGAAGGGAAGGGGCGTTCCTGGTCAAGCACGGCAATACCATCATTAAAGAAGGAAATGTGGCCTTCGTTGACTCGAATTTCTTCTCCGTTTTCAACCTTCCTATGCTCAAAGGCCATCGGGCCAGTACACTCACTGAACCCAATACACTCGTCCTGACGGAAACCATCGCCCGAAAGTATTTCGGTCAAACCGATCCCATCGGGAAAACACTGTCGATGGGTAACCTGGGCGTTTTTCGGATAACAGGTGTATGTGAAGATGTTCCGTCAAACACGCATTTTCATTACGACATGTTTGGCTCGTTACAGTCTGTCAAAACAGGCCCTAAGTGGTTAGCCAGCGGTGCCTACACCTATGTGCGACTTCGGGAAGGGTACTCGATCCAACAGGTGGAAGCCATTAGTCGGGGGTTTGTCAGCAAATACATGGCCTCCGAAATTAAGGAGTTCTTTGGGATGACACTTTCCGAGTTCCTGCAAAAGGGAAACCAGTTTGGCTTTATCTTTCAGCCCATCACGTCCATTCATTTGCACTCCAACCTGGATGATGAATTAGAGGCCAACAGCGACATCAAATACGTTTATATCTTTTCGGTGATCGCGTTATTTATCCTATTGCTGGCCTGTATCAATTTCATGAATCTATCCACCGTCGGGTCGGCGGGGCGCTCCAAAGAGGTGGGTATTCGTAAAGTACTGGGTTCCATTCGAAAGCAGTTAGTTAGTCAGTTCCTGTCCGAATCGGTGCTGCTTACCTTTCTGGCACTGGTCTTGGCGATGGGACTTGTGTTGCTGTTATTGCCGGGTTTCAATGAACTGGCAGGGAAACAGTTTACGCTTGGTGCCATTGCCAATGTAAAGATGCTTGGTGGAGCGGTACTGGCCTGTCTGGTGATTGGTCTGTTGGCCGGTAGCTACCCGGCTTTTGTGCTGTCTTCATTTAAGCCCATTACGGTGCTCAATGGCAGAATGCAGGTTAGCTTACGGAGCGGGTGGCTGCGCAATGCGTTAGTGATCCTTCAGTTTGTGGTGTCGATAGCAATGATTATTGCTACCATTGTCGCTAACCAGCAACTGCGATTTATGCAAAATAAGAAGGTGGGTTTCGACAAAGAGCAGGTGCTGGTGTTGCACGATACCCAGGTTCTCGGCCCAAAGATCAATGCCTTTAAAGATGAACTGGCCAAATTGTCGTCCGTTGTGCAGGTATCGAAGGCCGGATTTTTGCCCGCCGGATCGTCGAGTCAGAGTGTAGACGGGATTCAGATTCAGGATGGAACACGAAGTGGAACGTATCGTACAAAAAGCTATTTCGTTGATGACGATTACCTGTCTACGTTAGGTATTCGTTTGGCGCAGGGACGCAACTTTTCGAAAGCCTATCCATCCGATAAATCGGCCGTTCTGCTGAATGAGGCTGCCGTCCGGGAATATGGATTTAAAAGCTCGCCTATTGGAAAACAGCTTTCGACGGTGGGCGATGGTACCGAAGGAAGTAAACGGACATACACGGTCATTGGTGTGGTGAAAGACTTTCATTTCGAATCCATGCACCAGCGTATAGCTCCGTTACTGTTGTTTTACGGTGGCGACAATGGCCAGTTGGCCTTACGCATCCGAACAGACGACATACCGAGCCTGCTATCGACCGTTGAACAGCGGTGGAAGGCCGAGACTGACAATCCGTTTGCGTACTCTTTCTTGAACGAACGATTTAATACGATGTATCAGGCTGATCAGCGGATTGGGCAGTTAGTTAGTATTTTTGCGGGTTTGGCGGTGTTTATTGCCTGTCTGGGGCTGTTCGGGCTGGCGGCTTTTACGACCCATCAGCGTACCAAGGAAATTGGGGTCAGAAAAGTGCTGGGTGCTTCCGTCACCAGCATTGTTACGCTGTTACTGACTAATTACCTGAAGCTAATTTTACTCGCTCTGCTGATTGCATCGCCTATTGCCGGATATGTCATGAGTCAATGGCTTCGGGACTTTGCCTACAAGATTGAGGTGGAATGGTGGTTCTTTGCGCTGGCGGGTGGACTGGCCATAGCCGTGGCTGTTCTGACGGTCAGTTATCAGGCAATTAAAGCGGCCTTGGTAAATCCGGTCAAAAGCTTACGAACCGAATAAGGATGATGCTAATTCTGATTAAAAAATGCATTAGGGCAACCTGATGCATTTTTGTTTGTCGAAGTTATTGTTTTCGAATTGTTGCCGTTAGATAAAACACCCGTAAGTACTTCTAAGTGATTGAATTAAAAACCGCAAATTCGTTACATTCAGAAAGGCTTAATTCTGTTCAATACCATGCGCGTTTTTGCTTTGGGAGTTCTTGGATCAATGTTGTTGATCAGTCATCTGGTGCTGAGTCAGACCCTTGCGGGTAACTGGTCGGGCGTATTGTCGTCACCCAATGCGCCATCGGCCAATTTGCAAAGCGTTATTACATTTCGCATTTTGGCTAAGCAACTAACGGGTGAACTGCGTGTACAGTCGGGTGGTAAGCAGGATCAATATGTACTAAAAGGAACCGTTGAAGGAGTACAGGCTCAGGGAACGGCTACGTATCCGACCGATGGTACCATATTCCAGTTCGAAACTCAGCTCCAGGACAATCAGCTTTTGTTTGCCGTAGGCCAGAATGGTACAGCATTGATGTCTGGAATGCTTACGCGTACAGATAGTAATGTCAAAGCAGGTTTATCATCGAGTTCACCAAAGCCAGCCATGCCAACTCCAGTCGGGAAAGCCGATGGACTCTACCGCGATCCTAATCTGATTGGCGCCTGGCGTTTGGAAACAAATTATGGAGGAGGGATTACCGATGGCGGGTTTTATGGCAGTACTTCATCGACAGTACTATTAAACGCCGACGGTACATTGGGCGATGGAGGCTCGTCAGGATATGCGAGTGGGTCTGGTGTTTCCGTGCAATCATCAGGTAGTGGCAACTCACAGGTATACGCTCAACTGGCAGCGGCTGGAGCACGGTGGTTTACCAAAGGGAATCTGTTCTGTCTTCGGCTGAAGGTAAACGGACAGATGCAGGACGTCCCCTCTGCTAGGTATTATGTGGAGAATGGGAAGGTATTGATTACGGATCTGAAAACCGCAAAGAAAACGCTCTATTACAAAGCCAACTGACTGGCCTATACTTCTTTGCCAACGCATCATTGGATAAATCTAATCCTGCTAACTAAAGGCCCAATTTTGAAAGTAGTCACTTAACGACCGAATAGTAGATTTTGGCCCCTTTAAAGCATTCATTTATAGGGAATTGGTTGCAATAATTCGGAATGATTTTTGCTATATTTACTCCGTATTTCCGTAGCCATTTTTACTATGAAATTTTCTACACTCGCTTTATTCCTGATCACGTCTGGCCTTTTGACAGATGGTTATGCTCAGAGTCAGGTAGTTACGCCTGACAACCAGGTTGTTAGTTTTCAATCGCCAAATGGTACCTATAATCTGATCATCGGGCAAAGTACGTCTGCCGTTGTTGGTGGGTCAGGCACGTATAACACGTTTATGGGTAGTCAGGCAGGGCAGGGCAATACGACAGGTTCGTATAACACCTACTTTGGTTATAAAGCGGGTTTTCCCAATACAGTCGGTAGTCACAATACGTTTGTCGGCTACGAAGCGGGTAAACTCAATACCGACGGAAGCGATAATGTATTCATCGGGTATAATTCCGGTCAGGGTAGCCAGCGGGGTAATCGCAACCTGTTTATTGGCCCCAATTCGGGTGTTGATGCTATCAATGGTCAGGACAATACATTGATCGGCGCTAATGCCGTTGGGGTAGGCGTTGGCTTATCGAATGCTACGGCCATAGGCGCTAACGCCCGTGTGCTGACCAGCAATGCCATGGTATTGGGAAATAACGTCAATGTCGGTATTGGCACTTCGACACCACAAAACCGGCTGGAGTTAACGGCGGGTACTGATGGACGTAGTGGGCTCCGGTTAACGAATATGACGGCCAACTCGCCTGTTACTAATGCAACGGCGGCTAAGTTCCTGACAGTTGACGATAAAGGAGATGTGACCTTAGGGGCGCATTTGTCGGCTACGGCGATGCGCGTACAACCGTCGTCGGAAAACCAATGGGCCGATTATGTGTTTGCCCCATCATATAAACTCCCCTCATTGACCGAGGTAGAAAAATACATTCAGCAGAACAAGCATCTACCGGGTGTACCCAGTGCTACTGAAATGGTCAAACAAGGTGTTGATCTGACCACCTTACTTTCTACGCTGGTGAAGCAAAACGAAGAAATGACTCTCCGGCTGATTGAGCAGCAAAAGCGAATCGAGCAGTTGGAGCGTGAGGTGAAGAAGAAAAAGTAATAGAATAGCAAAGGGGAAAGGGTCAGGGGCATAGGTAAAGATAATTTTACCCTATGCCCCTGACCCTTTCCCCTTTGCTATTGAAAGGCTAGCCAGAGATTACGAATACCCAGAAATGTAGTCACTGCAACGACGATGAGCATGGCTATATTTTGCCATAGAGCATTACGGTATTGGGGCGAAAGTATAGTTTTATTATTAACCGCAATCAATAAGAAGGTCGTAACGATAGGTAACAACAGACCATTTGCCGCCTGAGCCAGAATAATGACGGGAACTGGTTTAACACCTAATAAGCCAAATGTTAAGCCAACTGCCATAACCGTTAACCACACAATTCGGTAGGATAACGACGATTCTGACCAGCCAAGCAGACTTTTGGCAGTAACCGCTGCTGCCAGAGGAGCCGTAAGGCATGAGGTAAACCCCGCAGCAAATAACCCAAACGCGAATAAGAGACCTGCCCATTTTCCTAACCGACTGCCAAGTTCCTGAGCAACTACCTGAAACGAAAAATCGCCGGTTACTAAAGTGCCGGCTATTAAAATGGCCATTGAAATGATTCCGCCAATCAGTACGGCTAAGCTGATGCCTAATCGCATTTCGACCAGCGACTGACGTTGCCCAAGACCTGAACCAAGAAATAAATTATAGGGAACAATCGTCGTACCAATCAATCCAATGACGAGAACTGTGGATTGCGGAGGAAGTGTTGGGGTAAGGAGTGCTTTGGCCACGATGTCGACACTGTTTGCTGAATTCAGTGCCACATAGACGAATGCTGCCCCCATGGCAAAAACAATTAGCCCAAGTACATTCGCAATAAGTCGGGTTGAGCCCTGCCAAAGTAAGAGAATACATACCAGGCCAACCAGAGCGGTCATCAGTTGGGCAGAACCCCTGGTCAGCATGACTAACCCTGATACTGCTCCAAGGATGTTGCCTGCCTGATAGGCAGCACAGCCAAGGGCCACTGCACCAAACAGCAATAGCATAAGCCATCGAACCTGAGCACCATAGGTCTGCGTTATTAATTCGCCCAGACTCAGACCTGAGGCAATTGTGATTCGGGCAGCAGCTTCCTGCAAAAGAATGGTGCCAACCGTAGAGAATGTAAGCGCCCAAAGAAGGTTTAAGCCAAAACGAGAACCCGCCATGGCACAAGTGGTTACGGTTCCAGGGCCAATGAATGCGGCTGAAATAACCGACCAGAACAGAACACTACCAAGACCAGAGCGGAGAGAAAGCGATTTGGGCACGAGTAAAAATAATTGACAATGTACAATGTATAATGAAAAAAGCAGAACTCCTCAATTAGGCATTATACATTGTCAATTATTCATTACGAAAGGTACTTCCGTAGCATCCAGGCCATGGCTTCGTGATCTTCCATGGATTTAGTTAGAAAGTCAGCCGTACCTGCGTCGTTTAGTTCATCGGCGCATTTATCGACATCGTCGCGAAGTTCACGGATAATTTGCTCGTGGTCGGAGAGCAGGTTTTTGAACATGTCAGCCGTGCTCTTGGGTGTACCCGTATCTTCTTTCAGGCTGGTGTTATGCAGGAATTCGGCCATCGTAGCCAGGGGCTTTCCGCCTAACTGACGAATACGTTCAGCTACTTCGTCGATTTCGGCTTCAATGGCTTTATACTGACTTTCAAAGAATTTGTGATATTCCATGAAATTCGGCCCAGCCACATTCCAGTGATATTTTCGGGTTTTGATATATAGGACGTGCAAGTCCGACAGGAAATCATTAAGTAAGGTGTTGTCCTGTTTCAGCACATCTTCTTCGAGGCCAATATTGGGTTGCATAATGCTAACGTGAGTTTAATTATGTTGGTAGTTACAGAGTAGCTGTTGGGCAGCTATCAGCATGAATAACCGTCAATTAACCTCTTTGTTTCATTATCCGATCAATCCCGAGAATACCTCTTTGGCATAAACCATATCCTGTTTGTGTGCATCAACGGGGCCCATGGTGTTAGGCGAGCCTTTTTCCAGACATTGCTCCAGCACCAGCAGTGGGCGAACATTCAAGGCTTTGAGATCGGCAGTCAGACGCCGGTAATCAATATCGCCATCACCAAACGTTTCCTGCCAGATGCCATCGCGCGATTGCCGGATGTGGATTTCTACAATTCGCTTTCCATATAATTTGACTACATCAAAAAGTGCTACCTGCGAATTGCCAGAACCACGATACACCCAATGGGCATCTAAACAGAGCGACACGTTTTTTGGGTCTGTTGCCAGTAGCATATGGTGAAATTCGCGGGCAGCCTGTCGATGCTCGGGGGCATGGGTATGGTACGCTAGCGTGATACCGCGCTTACGAAGTTCAGCGCCTAATCGGTCAAGATTTTTGGCCTGTTCGGTCAGATCCGCATCGGTTTTGTCTTTCTCAGTACCCCATTGGATCGGGCTCGGATTCGTAACAAAAATGGTAGTACCCGCCTGACGGGCCGCTTCGGCGATGGATAAAACGGAGTCGATGGATTTTTGGGCTTCGTCGGATCGGTGAAGTGTACTGTTTACGTACAGCGATGGCATGACCAGCTTGTGCTTCCCTAGCAGAGGTATCAATTTCAGTACCTCGCTGGCTGTATTGACAGCAGGTTCATAAGCCGTTAATCCAGCCTGAGCAAATTCCTGAAGGGAGGCATCCGGGTCGGCCATCCAGGTTTTGCCCTGTCGTCCGTAGAACGTTAGCCAGGAGTATGAATTGCAGGAAATAGCTGTTGTTTTAGCAAGCGAGCCAGCCTGTACTGCTTGATTGACAGGGAGTAAAGAGGCTCCCATACCAGCGACTAATGTGCGTAAGAAAGGGCGACGACCGAAGGGCATAGGAGTAAAGGTCAGTCTAAAAAAATGAGCGAACGGTTAGCCTGCTAACTCAATAACCTGCCCTTCCTGACAGCGCAGTACACGAGCCGGGTATTTGTTCAGCAAGTCGTAGTTATGGGTAGCCATCAGGACAGCAGTACCGGCATTGTTGATGGCCTGAAACACTTTCATGATCTGATCCGATACCGATGGATCGAGGTTTCCGGTGGGTTCGTCGGCAATGAGTATCAATGGCTCGTTGAGCATGGCACGGGCAATAACAACCCGTTGCTGTTCGCCACCCGAAAGCTGGTGAGGCATTTTTTTCTGCGCTGTACCCAGGCCAACCTGCATCAGTACGTCAGCAATGCGGTTGTTCATGTCCGTCTTATTGTTCCAGCCAGTGGCTTTCAGAACGAACTTGAGATTGTCCTCTACCGAACGGTCGAAAAATAGTTGAAAGTCCTGAAAGACAATCCCAATTTTCCGGCGCAACATAGGAATGTCGCGGGGTTTAATCGAGTCGAGCGAAAAACCGGCCACCGTACCTTTACCGTTTTGCAGCCACAGATCGGCGTATAATGTTTTCAGTAAGGATGTTTTTCCACTTCCCGTACGGCCAATCAAATAAACAAAGTCCCCCTTGTCAATTCGGAACGATACATCGCCTAAGATTAACTTCTTGCCCTGATAAATATCGGCGTGGTCGAGGGTAAGAACGGGTTCGGAGGAAAACATAGTTTGGTTCGGAGCTTCAAGTTTCATGTTGGCTGATGCGAGTAGAAACGTGGCGTCAGCCAACATGAAACTTGAAGCTATTTTTTATTTTTTCTCAGCTTTTGCGTGGTCGGCCAGGAATTTAGCCAGACCGATGTCGGTCAATGGGTGATTGAGCAGCATCTTAATAACGCTCAACGGAGCCGTCATCACATCGGCACCGATCTCTGCACATTGAATAACGTGCATTGGGTGACGAACCGAAGCCGCCAATACCTCAGTCGTATAGCCGTAGTTGGTATAGATATTTACGATCTGCTGGATCAGCTCCATACCATCGGTCGAAATATCATCCAGACGACCAACGAATGGCGATACATAGGTAGCGCCAGCTTTCGCTGCCAGCAACGCCTGACCTGCCGAGAACACCAGCGTACAGTTGGTACGGATACCTTTTTCCGAAAAATACTTGATGGCTTTGACGCTGTCGGCGCTCATCGGCACTTTTACTACGATGTTCTCATCGATCTCAGCCAACTCTTCGCCCTCTTTGATCATTTCGTCGTAGGTGACCGAGATAACCTCTGCGCTAACGTCGTTCTGAACGATATCACAGATCTCTTTGTAATGGCGCATTACGTTGTCTTTGCCAGTAATGCCTTCTTTGGCCATCAGCGAAGGATTGGTTGTCACCCCGTCGAGAATTCCCATCTGCTGGGCTTCGCGAATGTCGGCCAGATTGGCCGTGTCAATGAAAAATTTCATGGTAAAATAGAGTTGTTAATTGATCTACGGTCAGTACGTGTATAAGTCTTGTTTTAGCTTATTTACTTACCAACCTATTGGTTTTTAATGATACCTGTCCCATTCTGGATTTTACAGACGTGAAGGTACGTATCTTTAGCGGTTTGGGCTTTGTATTGTTTGGTAATCAATTCAGTAAATGAGTCAAGGGCTTCTTCACGCACCAGATTGATGGTGCAGCCCCCGAAACCTCCTCCCATCATCCGGGCTCCTACTACGCCGGGCTGGGTGCGGGCAATGTCGACCAAAATGTCCAGTTCGGGGCAGCTTACTTCATACATCTTGCTCAACCCCTCATGGGAGCCGTACATCAACTGGCCAAAGGCGGCAATATCGCCCGCTTCCAGGGCTGCAACTCCAGCGAGTAAGCGGGCATTCTCCTGCACCACGTAGGCACAACGACGGTAAATCAACGGCTCGGTATCGCGCAGATGCTGGTCGAGCATGTCCATCGTTACATCCCGAAGGCTTTTTATTTCGGGGTAAAACGTCTGAAGAAAACGGACACCCGCTTCGCATTCGGCACGTCGGGTATTGTATTCAGAGGTGACCAGTGAATGTTTGACCTGAGAATCGCACAGAACGATACTAATGCCATCCATTTGCAGGGGCGCATAGGTGTATTCGAGCGAGCGGCAATCGAGTTTGATAACATGATCCGCCTTGCCCATCATGCTGGCAAACATATCCATGATTCCTACTTTGGCACCTACAAACTCATTCTCAGCCCGTTGCGACAACCGAACCAGGTCAAGTCGGTCAAGTCTCAGGCCAAATAGCTCGTTCAGGGCAAAGCCAACGCCATTTTCCAGGGCTGCCGATGACGAAAGACCGGCGCCCATCGGGATGGTACCACTGAAAATACAGTTGAAGCCGGGGAAGTCGTAACCCGCCAGTCGCATTTGGGCAACAACACCAAGCAGGTAGTCGGCCCAGGTATGCGTCGGCTCCAGATGAGCCAGTGAACCCTGATAAGTTTTGTTTAGATCGTGAGCGACAAAGTGTAATTCATGATCGGTTCGGGGACCAACAGCCAGGTAAATGGCTTTATCGATGGCGGCCGGAAGCACAAATCCTTCGTTGTAATCGGTATGTTCACCAATGAGGTTAACGCGGCCAGGAGAGCAAATTAACAGCGGATCGGCCTTAAATACTTGCTGAAACGAGGTAGTAAGCTGGTTCAGTAGATGCATGTTGGGTTTTAGGTATTTAGCGGCCTTATAGTGCTAAATGCATGACCCCTAAATGACATAACCGCAATAGGCGGAAATAAAAAATGGCAAACCAATGTCTCACCGCTACAACCACCTACCCTTGCTTCGGTCAAGACCTGGGGGATTCAGCAGGAGCTGGTAGCACCGATTTGCCGATGCAAAGTTATACAAATCTTCATCAACGACAAATTTTCACGCATACCTTTGCAAAAAATCAATGATTGAATGATTGAATAGCTGAATGATTGAATAGCTGAGTCGACGGCATTCAATCATTCAACAATTCAATCATTCAATCATTCAACATTATGAAGCGATTACTATACATAAGTTTATTGGCCTGCCTATCCTGCACCTCATCTGACAATTACGTGGAGCAGGGGAGGAATTATTTGAAAGAGGGAAAATTTCGGGAAGCCGTTCAGGCACTTAATCAGGCGATTGATGCCGATGCGGGGAATGCCGAAGCCTTTAATTCGAGAGGAGTCGCTTATTTTGAGCTAAAAGAATATGCCAATGCCACCCTCGATTACGATCAGGCAATCAAGCTTCAGCCCAATTTCTATCGGCCGTATTATAACCGTGGCCTGCTCAAGGTGGCTCAGAATGACCTGACGGGTGCGCTGAAAGATTATTCGGATGCCATTCGGTTGGCACCCGATACCAGCAAACAGATTAGCGCCGAACTGTTTCTGAATCGGGGGCAGTTGTTCGCGACGCAGGGGCAGATTCAACCGGCTTTGACCGATTTTTCGCAGGCTATATCGTTAGATTCACAAAACGCGTTGGCTTTGTATAACCGGGGAAATCTGCGTTTTCAGCAGAAAGACCTGGCTGGCGCTATTGCTGACTTTCAGCAAGCCATTCGGGCTGATCCGAAATTCGGGAAAGCGTTTTATGCCCTGGGCATTGCGCAGGTTCTGCAAAACGACAGGGAATCGGCCTGTCTGAGCCTCAAACAGGCACAAAACCTGGGTTATGTCGATGCTGCCAACGCCGTAAAAGAATATTGTAACTAGTGGAGTGATTTTAATCAGGTGGGGTAAGGGAGTAGGAGCGTAGCTTATGAAACTTATTTCATCCATTGTACTGACTCTACTTAACTTTTACTAAAACATGCGTAAAACACTTGCTATCATTTTTGGCCTGCTGTTTATCTTATTTGCGGCTTTTCAATACAACGACCCTGACCCGGAAGTCTGGATTCCTATTTATGGTGTGGCTGCTGTAGCCTGTTTTATGGCCTACGCCAATCTGGGGCGCTGGTGGTTTTTTGTTGTACTGGCCGTCTTGTTTTTTGTATCAGCAGCGTATCAGTGGCCTCCCAGATTCGAAGGATTTCTGTTTAGTGAAGTAGGTATGCGCAGCCTGAACATCGAAATGGCTCGGGAAGCTGGTGGGCTGGCTATCTGTGGGGTTGTAATGCTCATGTTTGCCTTTATGACACGCCAAACTGTACGGCGATGAAACTTATTGAGTGTCCCCGCGATGCTATGCAGGGGCTTGACCATTTTGTTCCGACGGAACTCAAAATTCAGTATTTGAATACGCTCCTGCGAGTTGGTTTCGATACACTGGATTTTGGAAGTTTTGTGTCGCCCAAAGCTATTCCTCAAATGCGGGATACGGCCGAGGTATTGGCAGGACTTGACTTAACCGCTACGCAAACGAAACTACTGGCTATTGTGGCCAACCTGCGTGGGGCTGAACAAGCTGTTTCTTATCCACAGATTCAATACATCGGTTTTCCACTATCGGTTTCAGAGACGTTTCAGCAACGGAACACCAACAAGACAATTGCTCAGGCTTTGGTCGAAGTGACTGAGATGCAGCGGCTTTGTATGGAGTCGGGCCAAGAATTAGTGGTCTATCTGTCAATGGGATTTGGTAACCCATATGGCGATCCATATAGTCCTGCTATCGTGAGTGAGTTCACGGAAAAACTCGTGCAACTGGGTATCGGTATCATTGCCCCGTCAGATACGGTTGGTTCATCGACACCCGAAGCCATTGAAACTCTGTTTCGTCAGTTGATTCAATCGTTTCCAATAGTTGAGTTTGGGGCACATCTGCACGCTCGTCCGGGTGAAGCTGAGGCAAAAGTGCGGGCAGCAGTACGCGCTGGTGTTGGCCGGATTGATGGGGCACTACGTGGTTTCGGCGGTTGTCCAATGGCCGCTGATGCCTTAACCGGAAATCTGCCAACCGAAGAAATTATCCAGACACTTACCGACGATGGAATTTCAATATCGATCAATCAGGCCGCCCTCCAAAAGGCAATGATGGTATCATCGGCTGTGTTTTGAGTAGCGCGGACATCTTGTCCGCATAGTAAAATGATATGGTAGAGAGGCTGTAACTACAGATCTTCAACCATGCGGACAAGATGTCCGCGCTACATAAACATCGACTGAATTTCTTCTTTTACAGCCCGAAGGGCGTCGGCCGTAGGCTGGCGATCTTTTTGTATGATTCGCTCAAAAATGCGCTTTGAGAGTTCGAGTGCTGGCGCGTCAGGACGCGTATCGCCCGATGCCTGATTGATCAGAGTGGCCACTTCGTTCATGGCTGCCTGAATCTGATCCCAGACCTTCTGGCTCATATACACCTGCTGCGATAGGTTGTGGTTGTATTCATCCCGAATTTCCTGAAGGAGCCGCTGCTGGAATTCGATAACCGTGGTGGAACTGTTGCCGAGTCGTAACAATAAATTATTAGGACTGATACGTTCCAGAAACAGGACCATACGCTCATAGGCCTGAAGTCGAATCGGAACAACGGTTTCCGTATAACGAGCCTGTACATCGTAGCGATGGCGGTCGGCTTCACGCTCCAGCAATAGTTTGACAGTCAGGTACATACCATAAAGCACCAACCCCGCAGGTACAATCAGCTTCAGAAAATCACTTACTAGATCCATAAAAAGTAGGAACGTTGTTCCGTAAAAATGGGTAATTTTGATAAAAGGGTTTTACAGTTACCAGGTAAACCGAAAACGGTAAACCATTAGATTTTATGCTTACAATAGATAATCCTGTTCGCGTTCGCCCTGAAGCCCGTCAACAGATATTGGACACGCTACAGGCCAATAAAATTCCCGTCGAGTATGGATTACGCGTAGGCATTCGAGGGGGAGGATGTGGGTCATCCTGGTTATTAGGGTTTGACCTGCCAGGCCCCTCCGACGAAGTGTATAACGTAGAAGGTGTGCAGGTCATTATTGATCGGAAGCATTTGCTGTATGTATTTGGGGCTGAAATTGGATACGAAACAGGTGGCTATACAGTAGAGAAGTCGTCTAATAATCAATAGCCAAAAGTCGTTAGATATTGGTACACTAGATAGGTGAAAAGCCACAAATGAGTAGCAAATAATGGCTATTGGCTAAAATCTTGGCATGATTTTAGGACTGATTTAGGGGAAGACAAGATTACCCACCTGGTGAAGCGTATCGAAAAACATATTTTCCTACTCCTGGCTGCAGTAACCATCGGCTGTTCGGTCCTGTATTTTCTACTACTGGAACGGAACGAACCGGGGGCTACAGAAGAGCAATACATAAGTGCTGTTCAGCAACGGGTAAAGGAGGAAATGCAGGTGAGTACATCTGAACTGGACAGTGTGTCGGCATTACTGGTCCGGAACCCAAAACCTGCGTTTACGGAGTATTTCAAGCTGCCTTCCCGGTATCCATTCTTTGTCTTCCGTGATGGCCAGTTGATGTATTGGTCCGACTATCGCTTTGTGCCCGACTATGCCTGGTTGTCGGTTGTAACCACCACGCCCCGACTTATTGATTTTGAGCAGGGCCGCTTCGTGGTGAGTCACCGACGGGTAACCGTCAGAACCGAAGTATTGGATGTATACTCATTAGTCAACATTCATCGGTCTTACCATAGCAATAATGCTTACCTGCAATCGGGTTATAACCCGGAAATATTTTCGCTTGATCCACAGGCGGTTACCGATAAGCGGCTGAATACTTATGAGGCTATTTACGATAACACATCCGCTTTCCTGTTTTCGGTAGTACCCCCTAAAGTTGATGTCTATCGAAACCACTCGACTCCCGTTAATACAGTCATCCTGGCGACGCTGGGGGTCATTTTTTTGGGGTTGTATGTACTACAACTGATGATTCGCCTTCGGAAAAAAAGGCGTTATGAGTGGGGGTTTGTTGTGCTTGCTACGTATTTATTACTGTTGCGGGCAGTCATGCTCTACTTTGGGGTTCCATTTTTGTTCGTCGAATCGGACTTATTCAACCCAAAATATTATGCTTCCTCGGTTTTAATACCCTCCCTGGGCGACCTATTGCTCAATGCACTGGTGATAGCCATTCTGGCTTTTTACTGGGTGCGGTATTATTTCCGTTCGCAGCTATATGTTTTCCTGCTAAATCAGCCCCACTGGCTGAAACTCATCCTGTCAGTAGCCTGTGTGGTACTGAGTTATGTGACGTTTACGCTTTGCTACATTGAGCTAACCAATATTTACGAAAAGTCGCAGTTTACGCTCGATATTACGCTCAACATTCATTTTTCATTTCTGAAAGTTGCCTGCCTGGTTGTCTTTATCATCGTATCCTGCATCTATTTTCTGGTGACGCATTTGCTGGCCAGTCTGTTCCTGCGCTATAACCGGATCAATCATGCCGGGATCGGACTATTGCTGATTGTGGCAGGCTCAGCGTTAGGTGCCGGTATATGGTTATTGATAGGCGGGGTGCTGGAGCCCGTTTTTCTCCTGAACGGAATTTATTTCCTGGTTATTTATGTAAGCCAGCTCCCCAAAACACTTTACACATTCCGGTACAAAACGTCTATCTACCTGTTTTTGGCTGCTTTTATATGTGCAGTTATGACGTCGTACGTCGTCTACAATCAGGAGATTCGGAAGCAACTAAGTCATCAGCAGGTATTTGCATCGCAGCTACTGGCCGAAAACGACGTGTTTGGTGAGTTTTTAATGAGTAAAGCGCAGGAATCGATTCAGAAAGATGCCGAGATAGCCCGTGCCTTACGATCCGATACGCTACTGGTTCGAGAGCGCATTCAGCAACGGGTGAAAAGCCTGCATCTCGATAAGTATTTTGATAAATACGATATTCAGGTGTTTTCGTTTCGGGCCAATGGTCGCCCGCTGGATATTAGTCCTGATGCCTTATCCTTATCGTCGCTAACAACCCGTTATCGGCAGGCAACTTATAATACAGAGTATCCTGGCCTTTACTTTGTAAACGAAGCGAACAACCAATTTGTGAAGCAATATATATGCTTTGTACCGATTCAGCGGCTGCAGACCTCATCATCGCTGGGCCGGTCGGAAACGTCGGTGGCGGATACATTAGGGTATGTTGTGCTAGACTTTCGGCTTCGAAATGAACGACCCAAAGGGGTGTATCCTGAGCTGTTGGTCGATACAAAGTTTAGGCAGAATCAGGATACGCAGGAGTACAGTTATGCTTTATATACTGGACCGCGTTTGGGTAGTGCAACGGTCGGGCCCAGCAAGTATAAATTTCTCTATAGTCCGCCGGGTAACTTCAATTATGACCGGAATCTCGAGCTTTCGCAACTGAATAATCCTACGTTGTTCACTACCGGTATTTCGAGGAATCATTATCAGCACATAGCACAGCGGGGACAGGATGGGCGTGTGGTGGTGGTTTCATCGCCAGAGTACCCGTTTCGGAATATCTTTTCCAATTTCTCGTTCCTATATCTGTTATTGGTTCTGACGGTCATTCTGGTCATTACCTGCTATGCCATTAATTACCGGTTTTCCAAATTCAATATTAATTACTCAACCCGGATTCAGATTCTGTTGAATCTGGCGTTTTTTCTGCCACTGATCTTCGTTATTCTGATTATTCTAGGAGTGATTAGTTCTAATTATGTTGATAATCAGAAGGATACGTATATTATAAATACCCGAAATATTGCGGCTAATTTTCTGGTGTATCTGGACGAGCATCTGTATGCGCAGAAGCGTAGTAAGGCGTCGATGGAAGAGGAATTAGCAAAGATTGCGCGCGATGCCAACATCGACATCAATCTTTTCGATGCAGAAGGTAAGCTCTACACGTCGACACGTCCGCTCATTTACGAAAGTGGGTATCTTTCTAAACGGATCAATCCCGAAGCGTATATTCATATCATTGAGGACAAGGAAAGCCAGATTCTGCTTGATGAGTCGCTGGGGAGCAAAAAGTATCGGACGGCTTATGCGAGTATAAAGTCGTTCAACGGGCAATTGCTGGGGGTTTTGAGTATTCCATATTTCTATGCCCAACCGGAGCTCGACCGGAAAATCATTGAGGTCATTGCTACGTCACTGAGCATCTTTACGGCGCTGTTTCTGTTCTTTTTGATCTTGTCCTATTTTGCGTCGCATATGCTGACCAAGCCCCTTCGACTGCTGACACAGAAGATTCGAAAAACCAATCTGGAACGCCCGAATGATCCGTTGCCCTGGCAGTCGGACGACGAGATTGGCTTGTTGATTCGGGAGTATAACCGGATGCTATTGAAGCTGGAAGAGAGCAAGCAGGCGCTGGCCCAGACCGAAAAGCAATCGGCCTGGCGTGAAATGGCTAAACAAATTGCGCACGAAATCAAAAACCCATTGACACCCATGAAGCTGACCTTGCAGCACCTGCAACGGACTTTACCAACCAATGGAAAAGATACCGCAGGACTAAATGGTGACGCTTCGCGAAAGGTGATTCGGACATTCGATTCCTTATTGGATCACATCGAAACCATAAGTGATATAGCAAATTCGTTCTCGGAGTTCGCTAAGATACCCATGCCCAAAAAGGAGGAATTTGAGGTGACAGGGGTATTCAATAAAACAGCCGATCTGTATGCCGATGACAAACGAATTACGCTGCAGAGGGAGAGTGTTGAAGGGCCAATTATGGTTTTGGGTGACCGTCAGTTTATGGGTCGTATTATGACCAATCTGCTGATCAACGCTATTCAGTCAGTTCCGTCCGATCGAAAGCCGGTTATCGACCTGAAACTGTCGACCAGCAGTGAATCCGTTTTGATCGAGGTACATGACAACGGGGTAGGTATCCCCGAAGCGATTCGAAACAAGGTCTTTTTGCCCAACTTCAGTACAAAAGGAGGGGGCTCAGGTCTTGGTCTGTGGATTGCCAAACGAGGGGTTGAGCATGCCGATGGCTCTATTTGGTTCGAAACCGTTGAAGGCGTAGGAACGTCATTTTTTGTCTCGATGCCATTGGCAGGTGCACCAGGGCAGGGCGGTCAATAAATTGTATGATTCAAAAATAGCCTAAAGAGTGCGCGTTCCGAACATCCTGAACGCGCACTCTTTAGGCCTTAACTCATAAAGGAAAGCGCCAGGATTACTGAACATTCGTCAGTTACTCGATAGTCACGTGTTTCCAGTTCTCACCCGACCGAATCCGATTTAGTTGTGTGTGGGTGATGCCAAACTGTTTGGCAATCATCTTTAACCGATTTTTATCGTTGAGTAAAAGTTTTTTGATAATCTTAACCTTGCTTTCAGTTAGTTTATAATTACGGGTCTGTCGGGGGAGTTGCCGATTTTTAAGGCTTGGATTGTTCCGATTGTGCTCAATCATATCCGCCTTGGTCACCCATCGTAGATTTTGGAAATGGTTGTTCAGCTTGTCGTGATCAAGATGGATAACATAGCTTTGATCGGTATTACTGCGCGAGACAAAGTGCTCGGCTACCAGCTTATGTATATACCGATTGATCGTTTTGCCGCCTGAGCGAATATTGAGTGATCGATAGCCCTGAATGACAGATCCTTTTATAGGTTTCCCGGTCGTACTGCCGGTGGGGCTGGCTGAACGTGTTGTGGTGGCAGACTGAAAGCTTCGCAGTCGCCCATAGTTGGAAACTTCGTAATGAGGTGGATTCTCAACGCCTTCAAACACAATAGGTGTCCACTTTTCATTCCAAAAATTTTGTTTTTCTTTGGCATCCATGACCGATGAATGTTATAATTAGCCGTGAATATCAGCCGAATAAGAGCTCTCTGATGAGTGCTTAACAACTATATGACAAAATAGTTGTAACATAATGATTTTACTACCAAGATTCTTTTTATAATGATCCGTTGAAGCGGTAAGCTATTGATAATGACCAAATTTCTGCCATAAGTAACGCTCAGCTAAATTATTTTTTTAGTGCGTACTGAAAAGGCACAGAAACCGCTTTGGGTTTGAATTGGTTAAAAGCTTAGCCATGCGCTTTATGCATGCGTACAGCTATGACAATGAACGCTCAGGGAAAGAAAACTCTCGTGGTCGGGGCAACTGCAAAAGAGGGCCGTTATGCCAATCTGGCAGCTTACCGATTGCTTCGACACGGGCACGATATAGAATTACTCGGTTCGCGGGAAGGAGAGATCGAGGGGCATCCCATTCGAACAGGAGAGCCTGACCTTCAGGATATTGACACGGTAACCATGTATGTAGGGCCACAAAATCAACCCAAATTATACGACTACATCAAGCGCCTGAAACCCAAACGGGTTATCTTTAATCCCGGCGCCGAAAATCCCGAATTTGAAAAGCAACTGAAGGCCGAAGGAATCGAGCCCATCGAAGCCTGCACGTTAGTGATGCTTTCGGTTGGAACGTATTAGACTCAATTTTGAATGCGTGAATGATAGAATGATTGAATAGTTTCCTAAAGTGGCTATTCAATCATTCTATCATTCACGCATTCAAAATTTAATCAGTGCCGAGGCCCAGGTGAAACCGCTGCCAAAAGCGGCCAGACAGACCAGATCGCCGGACTGAATACGCCCTTCTTCAAAAGCTTCCGTTAGGGCAATCGGGATGGAAGCCGCAGTGGTGTTGCCGTAGTGCTGAATATTATTGAATACTTTTTCTTCAGGCAGATTCATCTGTTGCCGAACGTAGTCTGAAATACGGATATTTGCCTGATGAGGTACCAGTAAGGCCAGATCTTCAGCCTTATAGCCATTGGCCTCAAGGCTTTCATTGATTACTTCCATAAAACGGACAACCGCGTGCTTGAATACGGTATTGCCATTCATCGTAACATTGTAGTTGCCGTCAGAGAGTGTTTCTTCGGTGAGCCAGCGACCTTCACGACTACTGCCAGGGTCTCGAACATACAGTTCTTCAGCATACCGACCATCGGCGTGCAAATGAGTCGATAGGATGCGGTGTTCGGGATCGGTGGTAGCCTGAACAACGGCAGCTCCGGCTCCATCGCCGAAGATGACCGCTACCCCCCGCCCTTCATTGCTTTTGTTGAGGAATGTCGATTGAATTTCTGACCCAACCACCAGAATGGTTTTATACATGCCAGTTTTTATGAACTGATCGGCAATGGAAAGCGCATAGACGAAGCCAGAGCATTGATTTCGAATGTCAATAACGCCTACGCCCTCCAGTCCTAACTCACGTTGCATCAGAAAGGCTGAGCCGGGGAAATAGTAATCGGGAGTGATGGTTGCATAAACAATCAGGTCAACGTCCTTTGCGTCGATATTAGCTCGGTCGAGGGCCATTCGCGAAGCCGCCGTTGCCATGCTGGCGTTCGTGTCTTTGCCGTAAGTGAAGTAGCGTCGTTGTTTGATCCCCGTCCGCTCCTGAATCCAGGCATCCGAGGTGTCCATGTATTGGGTTAGGTCGTTGTTGGTCACGATGGTTTCGGGAACGTAGAATCCTAACCCTTTGATGCTAGTGTACGTGGTATTCATTCGTCAAAATAAATGAGTCGGCAAAGGTACAAAGGAATTATGCAGAATCGAGATTGTGGCCAACGCAAAGGCACAGTTAACGCAAAGAAGAGAGCCTAATAATCAATCAATTATTGACTTTTATTCTTTGTGTTGACTGTGCCTCTATACTAAAAATGGATTTCGATTAAGCCGGTTGTAGCTCAAACGAGTATTCTTCCATGATCAGGTTGGCCAGCAGTTGGCGGCAGGCCGAATCAACGGTCGTGCGGGCCTGTTCTTCAGAATCGGCATCTACTTCGAGCCGGATATGTTTTCCGATGCGAACATTATCGATGGTGTCCATCTGGAGATTATGAAGACCCAGTTTAACGGCTTTGCCCTGAGGGTCCAGAATTTCCGAACGGGTCATGATGTTGATTTCGGCGATGTACTTCATTTTAATGAGTGAATGATAGAATGATAGAATTGTTGAATGAGCAAAGCGGCTGTAAACCTTATTCAATCATTCAGTAATTCTATCATTCTATCATTTAGAGATTAGTGAAACAACGATATATAGCAGAATAATCAGGGGAATGGCTGCAAACTGCAAAAATAACAGCAGTAAGGCGGAAGCAATCAGAAAACTGAATTTTATTCGATTTTCGGCCCAGCCAAAGGATTTGAATTTCAGAGCAAACAGTGGGATTTCGGATACCATCAGGAATGAGAACGCAATGATCATTCCCAGAGCAATATCATTTTGCCAAAACGCATTGTACTGAGGCTGATACTTTTGCATGAGCGGGAAAGCCGCAATCAACATCGTATTGGCCGGTGTGGGTACGCCAATAAACTGGTGGCTTTGCCGGGTATCGATATTGAATTTAGCCAATCGAAGAGCCGATAAAACAGCAATTAAAAAAGCACCGTACGATATGACCCCCAGGTTTTGATACCAGCATAGTTGGAAGACTATAGTTGCTGGAAGTGCCCCAAACGTAACCATATCGGCCAGCGAGTCCAGTTCCTTTCCGAACGGCCCTGATACCTTAACCAGCCGGGCAACAAACCCATCGCCAAAATCGAGTATAGCGGCTATGCCAATCAGCCAGGCGGCTGTGTCGAGGTAGCCGCGTAATGCCATGACAATGCCAATGCACCCGCAAAGCAAATTGCCGCAGGTCATAGCATTGGGGATATGTTTGAGTAGGTTTTTCAATGAATGATGAATTATGAATGATGAATTATAAATGATGAGTGATATTTATGGCTGAGTACCCATTCATCATTTATAATTCATCATTCCGTAACGTATGGATTGGTTCGTTTTTCCCGGCCAATGGTGGTTGGGTCCATATGACCAGGGTAGACGGTATAATCGTCGGGTAACGTGTACAGTTTTGTTCGGATGCTGTTCATTAAGTCGTTATAACTGCAATAGGGGAGGTCAGTTCGTCCTACACTACCTTTGAACAGTACATCGCCCCCCACCACGTAGCGTTCGGCATGATTGATAAATGCCACATGGCCAGGTGCATGACCCGGTACGAAGATGACATCCAGCACGGTATTCCCAAACGTAAACTGTTCGCCCTCCTGAATGAATTCGTCTATCTCGGATGGTTCATAACCGCGTAGCCCAAAGAGTGCACAACGGGTTGGAACATCATTGTAGATGACCATATCCAGTTGATGAAGATAGGCCTTTACCCCAAATTTCCGCTTCACATACGCAACCCCAAATACGTGATCAAGGTGGGCGTGTGTTAACAGCAAGTACTTTACCGTCAATTTCTGCGCTTCAACAAACCGCCATAAGGTTTCCTTTTCTACCTGTTCATAGCAGCCTGGATCGATAATAACGGCCTCGTGGGTCGTATCATCGGCAATGACGTAGGTGTTTTCCTGAAACGGTGAAAATGTAAAGGAGTGAATCATGCGTAGCGCGGACATCCTGTCCGCCTTGTTATGTACTATGTGGACAAGATGCGGAAACATCCGTCCGACTGCCTTACAACTACAAAAGTAGAAACACGGTTGGTTTTTTTCGTAAATCCGGCACCTTCGATTTCCATTCCCGAATGGTTAGCGTACGAACGAATGCATCTGGTGCGGTCAGGTTACAGGCAACGCAAAGTCGCGTATTGGCCTGGCAGGTAGCGACTATATCGGCGAAAAGAGCATCGTTGCGATACGGAGTTTCCATGAAAATCTGCGTCTGTTGCCGTAGTTGGGCTTCTTTTTCCAGGTGACGTAATGCACGGGCACGGTCCTGTCGATCAATAGGCAGGTAACCATGAAATACAAACGACTGTCCACTCATTCCCGATGCCATCAGGGCGAGCAGAATGGAGGAAGGGCCTACCAGTGGTTCCACACGCCAACCCAGTGTATGGGCCATGCCGACAACCACTGCACCCGGATCGGCCACTCCCGGACAACCCGCTTCCGACAGTACACCCGCATTGCGTTTGCGTTCGGTCAGTTCCTGAATCTGCCGTCGTGTGTCGGCTGGGGGGGTATCTTTGGTTAGCTCAAAAAATAGCGTCTCGTCAATGACACGGCCCGTTTTTAATCCGCTGATGAACCGTCGGGCCGACCGTGCGTTCTCCACGAAATAGGCATCCGTTTTTTCGACAACCTCTCGGATTGTAGCAGGAAGAACCATGTGTGCCGTATCATCGGCAAGCAGCGTAGGAATTAGATAAAGCGTTGGCATGATGTTAAACGCAAAGACACAAAGGTAGGCGCAAAGAACGCAAAGAGTTCAATGGCAATTGCGTTTACTTCTGCGTCTTTTCGTTTAAAAAGCCCAGTAACACATTCACAAATTCGACAGGCTTTTCGGCCTGCACCCAGTGTCCGGCTCCCTGAATAGTTTCGATCTGGGCATTGGGAAACAGGCGTTTAATGGTTGGAATATCCTCTTCCAGAATATAGGGCGATTCGCTGCCACGGATAAATAACGTAGGATCGGTGATTATGCGGGGGTTGGTCAGCTCTTCACCGATACCATGCAGTTCACGTTCAATAACGGGGATATTGATACGCCAGTCGAATCCACCCTGCTCGGTTCGGTATAGGTTTTTCAATAAGAATTGTCGTACAGTATAGGAAGGCTCGTATCGTTGCAAAACGGCATCGGCTTCGGTGCGTCCTTTTATAGTCGTCAGGTCAATGGCTTTTAGGCCCCGTATGAGTTCAGCATGGTGAACGGGATAGAATTTAGGCGCGATATCGACCACTACGAGTTTCTGATAGGTACCTGGGTAAAGCATCGCATACTGCATAACTGCTTTTCCGCCCATCGAATGGCCAACCAAAATAGGGTTGTCGAGTTGGTGATCGACCAGAAACTCGTGCAGATCCGAAGCCATGCTATGATAATCGTGATCGTCACCCCGTGGCGACTGTCCATGATTCCGTTGATCGAGGGCAAAGACGCGATAGCCTTGTGCTGCAATGGTTTTGCTGGTTGTGAGCCAGTTATCAGATGAGCCAAAAACGCCGTGCAGGATAACAATAGCCGGACCCGATTCGCCGATTTGGCGGTAGAATAATTTCATTCAACTTAAAGAGTTAAAGAGTGAAAGAGCGAAAGAGTGAATAAGCGGAAAGAGGCATTTTGCCCGACATGTCAACCGCTCTTTCGCTCATTCACTCTTTCACTCTTTTATTTTACATAGACCACTTTCTCTCGTTGCTCGACCAGTTCGCCGAACGATTTCAGTTGAAAACCATTTTCGCGGGCTACCCGTTCGAATTCTTCCGTACATTCGGGGGCTACGGCAATGAGCAGACCGCCAGAGGTTTGGGGATCGGCCAGAACATATCGTTGCGTATCCATAAGGTCGGCTAGCTTATGACCATAACTATCCAGATTACGTATTGTACCGCCCGGAATGCTTTTCTGAGCCAGATAGTCGTCGAGCATAGTGAGTTTAGGTACTGCTTCAAAGTCGATAACCGCACTTAACCCTGAGCCTTCGGCCATTTCGGTCAGATGCCCCAGCAGTCCAAAGCCTGTCACATCAGTTAAAGCCTTAACGTAAGGTAGTTTTCCCAACGTAGCCCCGAAGCTATTGAGTTGAGCCATCTGGCGAGGAGCCGTTTCGGCATGTTCGGTTTTTAGAATACCTTTCTTTTGGGCTGTGGTTAAAATGCCCACCCCCAATGGCTTGGTCAGGTAAAGTCGACAGCCTTTGGTAGCGGTATTATTCTGTTTCAGGTGATCGAGTCGGACGCGGCCCGTAACGGCCAGGCCAAAAATGGGTTCAGGCGAATCGATACTGTGTCCGCCAGCCAGTGGAATCCCCGCTTCCCGGCAAATGGCGCGTGACCCTTCCAGTACCTGACCAGCCACCTCGGGCGACAATTTGTCGAGTGGCCAGCCAAGAATCGCAATGGCCATCAGCGGCTCTCCCCCCATGGCATACACGTCACTGATGGCATTGGCCGACGCAATTCGGCCAAAGTCGAACGCATCATCGACAATGGGCATGAAAAAGTCGGTGGTGCTAATGATCGCTTCGCCATTGCCCATATCCATAACGGCAGCATCGTCGCGGGTATCGTTTCCTACGAGTAATTGCGTATGAATGACAGACCGATGTGTCGGTGAGTTAGGGTCCAGCGTTTCGGTAGGCGACTGAGGATCAGAGGAAGTAGCTGTTCCGCTAGTACGGCCGTGCAGAATCTGATCCAGGATTTTGGGCGAGATTTTACAGCCACAGCCAGCCCCGTGACTGTATTGAGTAAGCTTGACGGCTTGTGTTTCTGTTGATGTCATAATGCGACAAAACTAAGTTAGAAATAAGGTAGTCGGATAGGAATAGGTGAAGATAATTAAGCAGATAGATCGAAACGGTGAATATGGTGGTTATGTTGAGTGAAAATCCTTAATAATTTAGTAATGTAACTTTATAGAACGTAAACATTTAAAAATTGTGTTTTTTGAAGGATTTTGTCTATAGATTTTAATATGGTGGTACTTTTTTAAGACATACCTCTTTTGGAAGCTTAAAAAAATTAGCATATTTGTCTCTTAATTGAGAAGACATCGGATCGATGAATACTCACCACTGCTAACCAAACAAACACTTCTATGTCTAAAAAACTACTGCAATTTCGAGCGGCATTTGTGCTAATCGGCAGTATTCTATTGGCTGTGCTCGGCGGGAGCGTAGCCAGGGCGCAGGTAACTACTTCCGTGATCAGCGGACAAATTACCGACGATAAAGGTGGTCCATTGCCTGGGGCTACTGTCGTTGCCGTTCACGAACCGTCGGGAAGCCGGTATGGTACCACGACGAACGCATCGGGCCGGTATACACTCCCTGGTGTTCGGGTGGGTGGTCCTTTCAAAATTACCGCTACCTATGTTGGATTTAAAGATCAGGTCGTTGAAGGTGTATTCACAAACCTGGGTACCGCTGCTGACGTAAATTTCAAAATGCTTGACAACAGCACCGCCCTATCGGAGGTTGTTGTAAGTGGCAACCGGAACGATATCATCAGTTCGAACCGTACGGGGGCAGCTGCTTCCTATGGTCGCGCATTGATCAATACAGTTCCAACATTGGGTCGAACCATCAATGACATTACCAAATACAATGCATATGGTAACGGTCAGTCGTTTGGTGGTCAGGATTCTCGCTTTAACAACATCACAATTGATGGTGCTGTGTTCAATAATGGATTTGGTTTGGGTAGCTCGGCTATTGCTGGTGGCCGTACAGGGACAACAGCAGTTTCATTAGACGCACTGGACGAAATTCAGTTGAACGTTGCTCCGTTCGATGTTCGTCAGACCGGTTTTGCTGGTGCCAGCATCAACGCCGTAACGCGCTCAGGTACGAACGATTTTTCAGGTTCAGCTTACTATCTGTGGCGGAATAACGGTCTGGTTGGTAAAAAAGCGGATGATCGTGATCTGCCCCCAGTTAACATCAGTCAGAATACCTTAGGATTGCGGTTAGGTGGTCCAATCATCAAAAACAAACTGTTCTTCTTCGTAAATCTCGAGCAATATAAGAGCAGCCAGCCAGCTTTGGATTGGGTTATCAACCGGGGTGGAAGTACATCGGGTAACGTGTCGCGGGTGACACAGGCCGACATGGACGATTTGAGTGGCTTCATGAAGACCAACTTCAATTTCGACCTTGGTGCTTACGATAACTTCAACAACGAAGTGAAAAGTACGAAAGGGCTGATCCGTCTTGATTACAACATCAACGATAATCACAAACTTTCGGTACGTTACTCGCATCACAATTCTGAGTCTGGTCAGATCATCAGCAACAGTAACAGTAGTAACACAGCTGGTAATGGTAACCGGACAAACTCGTCATTAGCTGTTTCTGCCGAAAACACTGGCTACATTATTGCTGACAACACCCGTTCGTTTGCGGCTGAGTTGAACTCAACGTTCAGCGGTAAATTTGCCAACAAACTGGTAGCTACGTATAACTATCAGAATGAAGACCGTACTTACAAAACGGGTATTTTCCCAACGGTCGACATTTTGAAAGACGGTACAACCTACACGACCGTTGGTTTCGATCCGTTTACCCCGAACAACAAACTGAACTATTCGACCCTGAATATTACGGATAACTTCAGCTATTTCGCTGGTAAACATACGCTTACCCTGGGTCTGTCGTACGAGAAATATACCTCAAATAACGTATTCTTCCCGGCTTCGAATGGTGTGTATGTATACAACTCGATTGCTGATTTTAAAGCCGCAGCACTGGCTTCGATCAGTAACCCAAACAGCACAACATCGCCTGTTGCAGTAGCTCGTTATAACCTGCGTTATTCATTGTTGCCAGGTGGTGCTGAGCCATTACAAACGTTGCACAGAAGCACCTATAGTGCTTATATTCAGGATGAATTCCAGGTCAACCCGAATTTTAAACTGACAGCAGGTGTTCGTGCCGATATCTTTGCCTACGACAATTCAACAGCTAAAGATTTCAATAACCCCGTTGTGGCTGGTCTTACGTTCAAGGATGAGAACAACGCCGATTATAAAGTTACTACCGGTTCGTTCCCCAAAGCACGTTTGTTAGTATCTCCCCGGATTGGCTTTAACTGGGATGTAAAAGGCGATAAGCGGACACAGATTCGTGGTGGTAGTGGTCTTTTTGTATCACGTATCCCTGAGGTGTTGGTATCGAACCAGTTAGGTAATAATGGTGTAAATACAGCTCTGATCACGGCGACTAACTCCACCGCTTATCCATTTGTGACTGACCCAAGCAAATTGCCTGCGGCTGTACGTCCTGACCCAACACAAACGGATATTACCAAACTGACCCCGTATGTTATCAACGCAACGGACCAGAATCTGAAATATCCCCTTGTCTGGAAAACGAACATCGCCATTGACCAGCGCCTGCCATGGGGCTTGATCGGTACCCTCGAATTTATCTACAATAAAACATTGTATGGTCTGCGCTACATCGATGCTAACCTGAAGGCTCCAGATCGTGTACTGAGTGGCTCTGATACTCGGAATCGCTTCCCTGCATCGGGTGTGACGGGGTCGCAAGGGCCAGCCACCAGCCCAATTAACCAGGCTCGCTTCTATAATACAGCTATCACAAACGCCTTTATCCTGAAAAACTCGACTCAGGGTGATGCCTACACGTTCACGGCTAAATTGGAAAAGCCTGTACAGAATGGTTTTGGTGGAATGCTGGCCTGGACCTACGGTCTGGCCCGCGACATTCAGTCAGTAGGTAGTACGGTTGTAGCAAACGTACCAACCGTTCAAGGTCAGAACTACCTGGGCCTTTCGTTTGGCGATAACGACCTTCGTCATCGTGTAATTGGTTATCTGAACTATCGCCTGAACTATGGTGGTAAATTTGGTGGAGCAACTACCTTCACGCTGGGTGGTCAATACACGACTGGTTACAAAACTAACCTGGTTGTTGGTGGTGACCTGAATGGGGATGGCCAAACAACGAACGATCTTCTCTACATTCCGAAGAGCGCTTCTGAGTTGACGTTCAGCGCGCTGACAGTAGGCTCAGGTGCATCAGCTACTGTTTATTCGCCCGAACAGCAACAGGCTGCTTTCGATAAATACATCGAAAATAATGAGTACCTGAAGAGCCGTCGTGGGCAATATGTTGAGCGGAACGGCGTGTTCTCACCCGATCTGCTCCGTTTCGACTTCACGGTTATGCAGGAGTTTTATATCGCTGTGGGTGCCAAAGGAACCAAGCACACACTCCAATTCCGGGCTGACATCCTGAACGTGGGTAACCTGTTGAACAACAAATCGGGTGTAGGCTGGACGACAACGTCTACACAGCCTCTGTCGCTGGCTAGCGTGAGTGCTGCTGGTGTACCAACATACCGCTTAGGTACCCAGTCGGTGAATGGCCAAACGGTTCTGTTGCAGGACGTATTCACCAAGAGCATTACGGTGGATAACGTATGGCAGGCTCAGTTGGGCGTTCGATACTCGTTCTAATTCGATTACTATTCCTGATAAAAATCCCCCGACACAACTGTGCGGGGGATTTTTTGTTGTTGTAGATTTAGGCAATGAAAACGTCTTTTTTACTTTTCCTGATCTGTTTTATTGGCCTTGAAAGCATAGCACAACGGGTTAACCGATTTCGGGATAGCCAAACGATTGATGCCTACTTTCGGCTGAAATCAGATCGCAAGCACCCGCTTATATTAGCCCATCGGGGTGGGCCGGGGCCAACGGATACTGAAAATTCCATTACAACCTTCGATAAGACAGCAACGTTACTTCCTGATGCTATTATCGAAATGGACGTACGTTTGACGCGCGATAGCGGCTATGTGTTGTTACATGATCCTACACTGGATCGAGAATCCAATGCCAAAGGAGCTGTAGCCGACTGGACACTGGCCGATTTGAAAAAAGTTAGGCTCAAAACTCTGGTTGGCGAACTCACTGACCAGCAGATTCCCACGTTTTCTGACATACTGAACTGGAATAAAAACCAATATGTACTAGCGCTCGATGTAAAGCCGGGTACTGATCCGCTACGAGTAATGAAGGGAGTGGAAAAGCATCAGGCCATCCATTCGGTTTTTGTGATTTGTTACTCAGTAGCCGAAGCACAGCGTGTACGAGATCGATATCCAACACTCTGGCTGGCCGTTGGTGTAAATAGTATGGCTGATCTGGATCGTTTTGAAAAAACACCGTTAGCCACATCAGGCCGGTTAATTGCGCTGACCCCACAAAAACTCCAACCCACATCCTTTTACGAACGGTTGCATAAGCTCAACATACCCTGCTCGGTTGGAACATACGGCACTGGCCAACTGGACGAAAAAGCAATGTCTGAAGCCGAGTCAGGCTATCAGGAGATAGTTAATCAGGGGGGCGATATTATTACAACCGACCGGCCATCGGCTGTAGATGCCTTATTTAAATAGCCCATCGATCATTATGCATGTTCTTCGTCAATTAATTGCCTGGCTTCTGATCATGCTGCCTGGCTGGGTAGGTGCACAACAGGTGGGCAAGCCGCTTCCGATTTGGCAGGAAGGGCAACTTGATATTCATCACATCAATACCGGACAGGGAAATTCAACCTTTATCGTTTTTCCAGAAGGCACTACGTTGCTGATTGATGCAGGCGCCATCAATTCGATGGACTGGCGAACGAATAAGCCTCGCCACATTCCGACCTGGCCCAGCAACGAACGGCAGGCTGGTGAATGGATCGCCCGGTATGTACGAAACGTGTTACGTTTTCAACGAAATCCTGTTATCGATTATGCTATTGTCACCCATTTCCACGACGATCATATGGGTACGCCACTCAATGTGGCCAAACGCTTAGCAGGGGGGTATACAGTAGCGGGTATTACAGAAGTAGCTGAATACATACCTATTCATAAAATACTGGATCGGAGATGGCCTGATTACTCGTATCCGCGTTCGATGGAAGCTGATTCGATGGTTGTCAATTACCGTCGGTTTTTGACCTGGCAGCAGCGCCATAAAGAATTGATTGTTGAGCGATTTCAGGCCGGTAGAGCCGATCAAATCGTTTCGGTGAAACCAGCATCAGTACGCCAGAAATACCCCTTTGTCGTGCAGAATTTAATGGTCAATGGCGAATTGTGGACAGGCAAAGGTACTCAAACGAAGTCGCTGTTCCCGGATGTAAGCACGCTCAAACCCGCGGAGTATCCGAACGAAAACATGTGCAGTATTGCGCTCCAGATTCGATACGGTACGTTCGACTACTTTTCAGGGGCCGATTTGCAGGGGGTACTTCAGTTTGGGGCTCCAGCCTGGCATGATGTTGAAACGCCCATTGCTCAGGTGGCAGGTCCGGTCGATGTTCAGCTCGTCGATCACCATGGATATCCGGATTCGCAAAATGGCACCCTGTTGTCAAGCTTACGCCCACGGGTGCTGGTCCTGCCTGCCTGGGCCTCTTCACACCCTGGTCGTGATGTCCTCGAACGGCTTTTTTCTGACCAATTTTACAAGGACGAACGGGATGTATTTGCCATCCATCTACTACCCGAAGCTAAAACCGCCATCGGTGACTTGTTGCCCCGCCTGAAAAGCGAATCAGGGCACATAGTTATTCGCGTTGATAAAGGAGGGAAAACCTATCGTGTGCTGGTGCTGGACGACCTGAACGAATCACTCACGGTGAAAGCCGTTCATGGTCCTTATCAGGCCCGATAAGTTTCTGTTAATCAACTGGTTTTATTGATAAAAAACGAACTGTTTGCAAATCGGGAATCTGATTCCCGATTTGCAAACAGTTCGTTTTTTCGATTTATGACAGATACGCACACGCTACTGTACTTACCTGGCAAACGCTGGCGAATTTTAGCGGATAGTTTTGCTTAACGGACTTCTTTGTTAGCCGGAATATTTTTCAGTAACTCAACACCGGCCTGATAGCCCTGTACAATCATTCTACTAATGTCGTCGGAGGTGAATTTCATCAGGTTAAGGTAAAGCGGTTCGGTAGGGCGGATAACCGTCAGGTTCAACGTTCGGCCATGCAGTCGCTCCCGCTCGGCAAAGCGTTCGGCCCAGGCAATGTCGTTGTTGACCAACTGGTTGACGGTAATGTCTTTCACCCGATCCATCAGATTCAGCAGATTTCGGTAGTTGAACTTCTCGTTATAAATTTTACGGGCATGACAGGCCACACAGGCAATGTCGGTTGCTCCATCTTCAATTGCTACCCGCAGAGGAGCTACTTCGCGTAATCCCCCATCCAGAAAAGCCCGTCGATGATCACCGCCAATCTGGACGGCAGGCATCAGAAAGGGTAGCGAACTGCTCGCATAGACGTATTCCAGAAAATTAGGATCACTGGCGTCAGCATAGTACATATCCCCCTGAATGATGTCGACGGCACCCACTTTTACCTTCACCGGCCCATTCCGAATCGCTTCCATATCGACATGGCTTCGAATCAGGTTCTGGATGGGCGAGTTGTCCAGTAAACCATCGAAACGGCTCATAATGGTGTTGTAGCCCATCCGAAACCGTGATCGAATAACGGCCACATCATCGGGCTTGGTAATATTCCGTATCCAGAATTCAATGAGTTGTTTCCCTACTTTCTTCCAGTCGACCTGGCCGGTTTCAGCCTGTTGGCGAGCGGCTTCATTGGCAATAAAGGTTGAATTGAGACTCCCCACCGAAATGCCATAGAGTTGATCCGGTACAAAACCCGATTCAAAAAGAGCCATAACCGCTCCAACCTGAAAGGCTCCTTTTAGTGACCCTCCGCCCAGTACAAGGGCACGCATAGGTGATTGATTTGTGGGCAGAATAGCCTCAGGTTTAGGAACTGGCGGGGTAGGATTATCAATCATGAAGCAGTTTCCGATCGGATTTAAATGGTGGTAAGTTTATGCTTTTGAATTAATAATCAAAACGAATTGGGCTATCGATAGTTGCGAGAATGGGAGTGTTTTTCAAAATGCCTTTTCGGCGTCTGCGCTTTCCTTACTAATATTGCCAGAAATTTAGTCGATAGCCGATCGTCGACAGTCGTCCGCCAATAATAAGGAGAATAGGGTAGTTGCCGATTTCTCACTATTGACTGATGGCTAACGACTATCGACTGACGACTATCGACTCCAATATGTCTCTTACCGTCGCTGATATACAAGCTCCAATTGCTGCCGAAATGGAATTGTTCGAGCAGAAATTCAGGAAGCAAATGAAAAGCGATGTGATGCTTCTGGATCAAATCACGAAATACATTGTCAAGCGGAAAGGCAAACAACTGCGTCCGATGTTCGTATTTCTGATGGCGGGTGTTTGCGGACAAATTACCGAATCAACCTACCGAGGGGCTTCACTGATCGAACTATGTCATACTGCATCACTGGTTCACGATGATGTGGTCGATGAATCGAATTACCGGCGAGGTTTTTTTTCAATCAACGCACTCTGGAAAAATAAGGTGGCCGTTCTGGTTGGCGATTATCTGTTGACCCGAGGATTGTTTCTGGCCATCGACAATAATGACCACGACTTGTTGCGTATAGTAACCATGGCCGTTCGGGAACTGAGTGAGGGCGAACTACTTCAGATCGAAAAAGCGCGTCGACTGGACATTACAGAGGATGTTTACTACGAAATTATCCGTCAGAAAACGGCTTCGCTGATTGCCGCCTGTTGTGCCGTAGGAGCCTGCTCTGCCGGAACCGACCCGACAACTGTTGAACAGGCTCGCGTATTTGGCGAAAAGGTCGGGATTGCTTTCCAGATCAAAGATGATCTATTCGATTATGGAACGGCCGAAGTAGGAAAGCCGCTGGGCATCGACATTAAGGAAAAAAAGATGACTCTTCCCCTGATTTATGCTCTGAATAAGGCTGGGTTTATGGAGAAACGGCGGATCATCAACATCATCAAAAATGAAAGCGATAATCCGAAAAAAGTGGCCGAGGTGATTGCCTTTGTAAAAAATTCAGGTGGAATCGAATATGCCACGCAGGCCATGAACAAGTATGTCACCGAAGCCCAAACCCTCCTAAATGCGTTTCCCGACTCAGTTTATCGAAAATCCCTGCATCAATTGGTTCAGTACACGATTGACCGGAGTAAATAATAGTATTAGGAGCGAGAAGTGAGGAGTGAGAATGGCTGACGCAAAAGCAATAGAATGCGTCAGCCATTCTCACTCCTCACTTCTCGCTCCTAATACTATTACTGGAGCTTGTTTTCTCCTCAAAAATGCGATGGAAATCAGGGCTTTCGGTTCTCATCCACTTGTCCCAGAAAGTAAAATAAAGGCCATAGTTAAAACGAAACTGCGTATGGTGGAGGCTATGATGAGTAGCTCCTATTAACCAGCGCCCTAGCCAGTGATGGTCAAAGTTTTTAGGATAAATCTCCGTATTCAGATGATTGACCGCACTCGACAGAGTCATAATGATTAGAATCAGCCCGACCGCAGTGATGTGTAGGGGGATTACGAAAGTTAAGGCTGGTATGATGATGGCTTGTAAGGTACTCTCGATCGGGTGAAATGAAAAGGCCGTCCAGGGCGATGTCGTGATACTGTCGTGATGTGTTTTATGGACCCATCGATACACACCCGGCTGGTGCATCCATCGGTGTAGCCAATAGTAATACGTTTCGTGAATGAACAACACCAGTAAAATGCTAACTGGGTACCAGATCAGCGAATAAGCATTTATATCCGTATAAATTTTTGTATAACCTGCCTGATAGGCCAGCATCACGCCCATAGCAATCGCTGTAAAAATCAAGGACGTAATGGCCGACCAGCCGATTTCGCGCCAGTCCTGCCCCACTTTACGAGGGCGTAACTGCACTTCACGATGGGCAAACTGATCCTTCATCGATACCTTAAATAGCCACCAGAATGCAACTGAAAACAGTACATACCGGCCAAAAACAGCGATGAAAAACAGGAGTGCTGTCAGCCAGAAAGTAGCAGGTCCGGTAATTTGAATCATACGAGAGAAAGGGGGTTATGGCTTACGGTCTTCGGTTTACGACGAACTGGCACAGGAACGGCCAACGCACGGACGTACCGTAAACTGAAAACCGTAAGCCATAACCCTCTGCTTTTGTTTTGTACATTTGCACAATGTTACTTTAACGATCAACGAAACGGCTCTATGCGCCTGATTATTTCTGCTTTTCTAATCCCTTTGGTGGCATTAATGGCTGCTGCCCAACCCCGGCAACAGCCCGTCGCAACTTCTAAATCTACTGCTGGACAATCACAGGCCCGACCTAAACTGGTCGTTGGTATTGTCGTTGACCAGATGCGTTACGATTACCTGTATCGATACTACAACAAATTTGGCACGGGTGGGTTCCGACGTATGATGGACGGTGGATTCAATGCCCGCAACAACCACTATCATTATGCAGCTACGTATACAGGGCCTGGTCATGCTGCCATTTATACGGGGTCTGCCCCAGCCTTGAATGGTATTGTTGGTAATGATTTCTACGAACGGAATATCGGGCGTTTACTCTATTGTGCCGAAGATACAACTGTAAGCACGGTTGGCAATACGGGAACTGCCGGTAAAATGTCACCCCGAAACTTACTGGTAACGACTATTGGCGATCAACTTAAATTAGCTACCGATGGTCGGGCCAAAGTAGTCGGGATTGCATTGAAAGATCGGGGGGCAATCCTGCCCGCAGGGCATTCGGCTAATGCCGCCTACTGGTTCGATTCGAAAGATGGCAACTTCATCAGCAGTACGTTTTATCAAAATGAACTACCAAAGTGGGTACAGGATTTTAATGCCCGTAAGCTAGGAGATCAATTTCTGACTCAGAAATGGGAGCCTACCCTTGCCATGAATCAGTACACCGAAAGTACCGTTGATGATAAGCCGTATGAAACTTCGATGCCTGGCGAAACAAAAGCTGTTTTCCCGCACGAATTTGCCGTTCAGACGGGGGGCAGTAAGTATGAAGTGCTTCGTACCAGCCCTTATGGCGACCAGATCACAAAAGAATTTGCGCTGGCTGCGCTGAAAGGTGAACAGTTGGGACAACATGACGTAACGGATATGCTGTGCCTGAGCTTTTCCTCGCCCGATTATATCGGTCACGCTTTTGGTACTCATGCCGTCGAAACCGAAGACAACTACATCCGGCTTGATCGGCAATTGGCTGATATTTTTTCTCAGTTAGATGCGACAGTTGGCCAGGGGCAATGGGTTGCGTTTCTATCGGCCGACCATGGAGTTGTCGATGTTCCTGGATTCCTTCAAGAGTACCGTATTCCGGCTGGGGTAAGAAGTTATGGCGAGATAGGCGAAACCGTGAAAGCAACGCTTGAAAAAGCGTATGGTCCGGGTCAGTGGATGCTATCGTATATCAACCAGCAGGTGTATCTGAATCATGCCTTACTAACAGAAAAGAAAATCGCTATTCAGCAAGTGTACGAGCTTCTGCGGGCAACACTCTTAAAGCAGAAAGCGGTTGTCAATGTAATTAATCTGCATAACCTGGGTGCTGAGGCACTGCCATTATTACAGGAAAATCTGTTCCGCAATGTCTATCATCCAAACCGTAGTGGCGATTTTTATGTGATGCAGCCACCGGGCTGGCTGGAAGGTCGCTTGAAAGGCACTACGCATGGCACCACCTATGCCTATGACACCCACGTCCCCTTTTTGCTCTACGGCTGGGGCATCAAACCCGGTCAAACCCTTCGCCGGACCCATATTCATGACATTGCGCCAACCATCACGGCCCTGCTAAAGCTACTCGAACCCAACGGATGCATTGGCAATCCAGTGGAGGAAGCATTAAAGTAATGTATGATGTATGATGTATGATGTATAATGTAGGATGTAAGGTTTTTACATACATCCTACATTATACATCATACATTATACATCACAAAACTTACTTCCTTAAACCCAAAATACCTCATCTGCCCATCGACGGCTATGGCCAGACGGCCGGTAGTGTCTACGCCAACAATGGTTCCCCGAAATAGTTGGCCTTCGCTTTCGAATGAATGTTCTTCCTGATAGCGGTAGAGAATTTGTAAGTAGTTGATCTTGAGCGTATCACGTTGGCCTGCGCGCAGTTGAATATAACGCTGTTCCAGCGTTTCGCATAGTCGGCTGAGAAGGCCCGGTAGGTCATAATCGTTTGGAAGTGGAGACTGTAGCTGAAGAGACGTCGCCGTAGTGTAGCCAAATTCATTTTGGTTGATATTGAGGCCCATACCAACAATCGACCATTCGATAGTGTAGCCGTGTAAAATATTTTCAATAAGTATTCCGCCTAATTTCTGGTTTCCAACGTATATATCATTGGGCCATTTGATCCGAAGGGCGTCACCTATAAGGGGCTGAAGTGTGTCGTAAATGCCGAGCGATATGGCGATGTTTAACCAGAATTGTTCGCTGGCAGATAAAAAAGTGGGCCGTAGGATAGCTGAAACGGTTAGATTCTGTCCTGCTTTGGCTTCCCATTGATTACCACGCTGTCCGCGCCCGGCTGTTTGATGATCAGTTATGACAAGGGTACCTTCGGCCGGGTCAGTTTGAGCAATCAAAGCAGACGCTTCGTCGTTAGTAGACTGACAGCTTGGCAGATATTGGATTATTTGTCCAAGAAAAAGCGTTTTGGGATAGATTTTGTACAAAATATTGTATAGTTTAGTAGTAGAGCTAATGAATGGTGCTCTGGGCAGATTGCCCTTAAGGCAAGGTACCCGCTGATTAGTGTGGCAATGTTAAACCGAAAGCATGAGAATAAACAACAATAAAGAGTATACCGCCGAGCAAATTCGTGACTTCGTGGTTCGGGGGATGCAGGAAAAAAAAGCGCAGGACATCGTAGTTATGGACCTTCGCAACGTTAAAAATGCCATCTGTGATTACTTTGTGATATGCTCGGGTAATTCCGACACGCAGATTGATGCCATCTCAACGTCTATTGAAGAGGAAGTGTATAAAGCCAGCCAGCAAGACCCTTGGCACAAAGAGGGAAAAATGAACCGAGAGTGGATTCTGCTGGATTATGTTGATGTGGTTGCCCATGTCTTTAAAAAAGAGCGTCGTGCTTTTTATGATCTTGAGCAACTTTGGGGTGATGCCGAAATTCACGTAGTGGAAGATAACGTATTAACTCCAGCGTCGTAAACTATAAAAGGCCTGATCGGAAATCCTTGATTTTAGGCCGTTTATCGGTCTGTTTAACCGTCTGTCCTAACCGAATAACGAAAGAAACATTCACTTGTAAAACGGTGTTATTTTTTGAAATCCGTTTTGTATAACCTGAGAAATGGCAGAAAACAATAATAGAAATCCGTTAGTACCCCGTGGTGGTCCACGTAAGCCCAATTTTCAGGGTTGGATTGTTGCATTGCTCATTGCCGCCATCCTTGGCATTACGTTCTTTAACAAAAGCTCATCAACACAAGAAACCACCCAAAAGCGGTTTGAGCGAATGGTTAAGGAGCATGAAGTGGCTGAGGTGATTGTGGTCAATGACAAAGTTGCGGAGGTGACCCTTACCCCACAGGCTGCACAAAGCCCCAAATACCGAAACCTGTTTGCGGACAAGCCTTATTTTGGATCCAACCGAGGTCCACATTTTCAATTCCAGATCGCTTCGGGTGAAACCTTTAAAAAGGATCTGGATGCGTTGCAGCAAGGCGTGCCAGACACAGAAAAGGTTGACTATAAATTTGAACAACGTAGCGACTTTGGCAGCATCATCAGCACCTGGGGTTTCCTGATTGTTATGATCCTGGCGATGTATTTCCTGCTCGGACGTATGTCGGGTGCCGGTGGCCCTGGTGGGCAGATTTTCAACATTGGTAAATCGAAAGCCGCTTTATTCGATGCCGATAACAAAGTGAAAATCACCTTCAATGATGTAGCGGGTCTGGACGAAGCGAAAGAAGAGATCAAAGAAATCGTTGATTATCTGAAGAATCCAACCAAGTTTACGAAACTGGGTGCGAAGATTCCAAAAGGCGCTTTGCTGATTGGCCCTCCTGGTACGGGTAAAACCTTGTTGGCGAAGGCTGTAGCTGGCGAAGCTGGCGTGCCCTTCTTCTCATTGTCGGGTTCTGACTTCGTTGAAATGTTTGTTGGGGTAGGGGCTGCCCGTGTGCGTGACCTGTTCAAGCAAGCTAAGGAAAAAGCACCCTGTATCATTTTTATCGACGAAATTGACGCTGTTGGTCGCTCACGCGGACGTGGCTCAATGCCTGGCGCTAACGATGAACGTGAAAACACGCTGAACTCGCTTCTTGTTGAAATGGACGGGTTTGCAACCGATTCGGGTATTATTATCCTGGCTGCTACGAACCGCCCTGACGTTCTCGACTCTGCTCTGCAACGTCCGGGCCGTTTCGACCGTCAGATCAGCATCGATAAACCCGATATTATCGGCCGTGAAGCTATTTTCCGGGTACACCTGAAGCCAATCAAGCTGGCTCCTGATGTTGATCCGAAAGAACTGGCTGCTCAAACGCCCGGCTTTGCTGGTGCCGAAATCGCCAACGTGTGTAATGAAGCCGCCCTGATTGCGGCTCGTAGCGATAAGGAAGCCGTCGACATGAAGGACTTCCAGGATGCGATGGACCGGGTGATCGGTGGTCTGGAGAAGAAGAATAAAATTATCTCGCCCGAAGAAAAAGAAATTGTTGCCTATCACGAAGCGGGTCACGCGGTAGCAGGCTGGTTCCTTGAACATGCCGATCCACTCGTGAAAGTGACGATTGTACCGCGTGGGGTAGCGGCTCTGGGTTATGCGCAGTATCTCCCTCGTGAACAATACCTGTACCGAACCGAACAGCTTATGGACGAAATGTGCATGGCGTTGGGTGGCCGGGCTGCCGAGGATCTTATTTTCGGTAAAGTGTCGACTGGTGCACTGAGCGATCTGGAACGGATCACCAAACTGGCGTACAGCATGGTGACCATGTATGGCATGAACGATAAAATCGGTAATGTATCATTCTACGATTCAAAACAGTCGGATTATTCGTTCAACAAGCCGTATTCGGAAGAGACCGCCAAGCATATTGACGAAGAGGTCCGTAAGATTGTTGATCAGGCTTATACGCGCACCAAAGGTCTGCTGACCGATAAACGAGAAGCATTGGAGGTGATTGCCAAAGAATTGCTTGAGAAAGAGATTTTGTATCAGAATGATCTGGTTCGTTTGATTGGTAAGCGCCCATTTGAGCGGGAAACTGTTTATCAGGCTTATAAGAATAAGGGTATGGCTGAAGAAGTGAAAGAGGAAATCGGCAAAGAGTCGAAACCCGCTGAAACCGAACCAGAATCGTTGCCTATTTAAGTAAATAATAAAAAGTAACGCGGGTGGAAACCCGCGATTGGTATGAAACTTCTCAGTTAGTTCACCAATCGCGGGTTTCCACCCGCGTTACTTTTTACCTAATTCAATAACCTGCATATCCAGAATCTGCCCAGCGTCGAGCGAAAAACGGATGATTGTTCGCATCACATGAAAGCCAGTTTTTCCGGCTGCTCCGGGGTTAATGTAAAGTAACTTATTGATTGATGGATCGCGAGCTACTTTGAGGATATGCGAATGGCCACATACAAATAGGTCGGGTGGATTTGCCAATAATTGTGGTCGAACGACTGGGTTATATTTGGGAGGAGATCCGCCGATATGTGTCATCCAAATGTCAAGTCCCTCCAGGGTGAACCGTTGATTGGCGGGTAGATCAGCCGATTCCTGGTCTATGTTTCCCGATACAATACGTAAAGGACGAAAGGCCCTGAGCTGTTGCATAACCGTAAGCTCGCCCACGTCACCCGCATGCCAGATCTCATCACAGTCTGCAAAATGCGTGAAAACCTGCGGGTCAAGGTACCCATGTGTATCGGATAATAAGCCTATTCGAGTCATAATTTTGTTGAGACGCAATACCTTACATCTGATTCGAGTCAGTGAGCCTGTTTAAATTAGTTACAATAAGCTAAAAATGACTGTGTTTTTGTCATTCCGACCGAAGGGAGGAATCTCAAGCCTACTTATTGAGGAACTTTGAGATTCCTCCCTTTGGTCGGAATGACAAAAATGTACGTCTTGAAATGAATCAGGAAAAGTTTCAACCATCTCAATAATACTAATTCATTAATGAGACACCGTGTTACGTCTCTAAGAAAGAAGCAACTCCTTCATCTCCAACCGAATTCGCTTTTTGTCGATCTTACCGACACTTGTCTTCGGGATTTCGGGTACAAAAACGATTCGGTCGGGTACATACCATTTGTGCAGTTCACCCCGGTCGACCTTTGTTTGTAGTCCAGTCCGAATACCTTCGGCGGTGAGATTAAAGCCCGGTTTTTGTACGATGAGCGCATAAGGGCGTTCACCCCATCGGTCGTCTGGAAGCCCAACGACGGCAGATTCGGCTACTCCTTCGATTTGAGAAAGCTCATTTTCCATGTCGAGCGACGAAACCCATTCACCACCGGTTTTAATGACGTCTTTGGTTCGGTCGGCAATTAGTATCCAGTTATCGGGGGTTATACTAGCCACATCGCCAGTGTGTAGCCAGCCTCCTCGCCAAAGCTCTGCTCCCCGCTCTGGGTCGTTGTAATACCCTTGAGTTGTCCACGGAGTTCGCGTAACAATTTCGCCCAATGAGTGGCCGTCATGCGGAACGAAGTTGCCCTCTTCGTCCATTAAACGAACGTCGACGAAGGGAGCAATCCGTCCTGCCCGAACCCGTAAATCAATTTGATCGTCAAGAGGTAATTTCCGTTCGGTATCATTCAGGTAAACGACTGACAAAATGGGGGCTGTTTCCGACATGCCGTAGCCTGCCAGAATATTGATACCGAGATCCATTGCTGCTTTTGCCAGACCTTTAGTGAGAGCCGAACCGCCAATTAGCACACTCCATCGGCTGAGGTTCTCCCTGAACTTCTGAGCTGCAGGGCTGCTGACAAGCATAGTCAGGACAGTTGGTACACAGTGGGAGAGGGTTACGCCTTCGGTCACGATCAGCCGACACAGCATATCGGGTTCATATTTGCCCGGATAGACCTGTTTGGCCGACATCATGGTTGCCAGAAACGGAAACCCCCAGGCATGGACGTGAAACATAGGCGTTATAGGCATATACACGTCGTTTCTGGACTTAAAGGGCAACGCTTCGTATCCAATCAAATAGGTTAGCAGCCCCATTGTATGCATAAATAACTGCCTATGGGAGAAATATACGCCTTTGGGATTGCCGGTTGTTCCCGTCGTATAAAACGTAGTAGCCCAGGTATTTTCATCAAAATCCGGAAATTCGTACTCAGTAGAAGATTCTTTAAGTAGAGCTTCGTACTCACCTGCGAAACCAGCGGGAATTTCGCTTAATGCCTGGGTTTGGGCTCCATCTGTATACACCTTGTCGCTGAGGAGCACGTATGTGTCAACCGTCTGGATTTGCCCTTTGATGGCATTAAGGATCGGGAGGAAATCTTCATGGATCAGTACAGCTTTGTCTTCTGCGTGATTCATGGTATACAAAATCTGCATGGGCGACAACCGAACATTGACTGTATGCAGAATAGCGCCAAGGCTGGTTACACCGAAGAAACACTCAAGATACCGATGACTGTCCCAGTCAAGAACGGCTACTGTATCGCCTGGTTTCACACCCAGTTTAGTGAGTGTATTGGCCAGTTGACGAACTCGTTGATTGAATTGTACGTAATTTATTCGGAATAAATCCCGATAGACAATTTCGCGCTGTGGTTCGTATTGGAGCGATTGAGCTAGCAACGACTTTATCAATAGAGGTGGTTCATAAGCCTCTGCCGTGCGTGGAATGAGCTTTGTGGGAATCATAATAGGTCAAGGATTTAACTAAGAACGCATAGGTCGAAGGTAGGATTGAACGATGGAAAGAAAAAATAGTATTCCATAAAAAAAGCCCTGCCCCCAGTATTGGGGCAGGGCTTTTTAGGGCAGGATTGTCAAAAGTTGTCAAGGATTGTCAAAATGGTCAGGACTTGTATTCATGATGATCAATCCCTGACGACTCTTGACCATATCTGACAATCCTTGACTATAGCAGGAGTCCGGCAAGCGTAGCCGACATGTAGCTGGCCAAGGTTCCGCAGATCAGCGCCTTGAAACCGATACGTGCCAAATCACTTCGGCGTTTTGGAGCCAGTTCACCAATACCGCCCACCTGAATAGCAATGGAGCTAAAATTAGCAAAGCCGCAGAGGGCAAAACTGACGATAGCTACCGTTTTTGGGTCGAGTCCCTGTTTGATTTTTACCAAATCCAGGTAAGCGACAAATTCGTTAACCACCATTTTTGTCCCCATTAACGCACCTGCTTCCTGAATATCTTTACCCGGTACACCCATTGCCCAGGCAAACATCGAGAATACTTTTCCTAGTAGGAAATTGAGGCTCAAATAATCAATTCCGATGATATAGAAGCCAATCTTGAACAAGATTGAATCAATTAAAGCGATCAGTGCAATGAAGCCAATCAGCATGGCAATCACGTTGAAGCCGACTTTTAGGCCTTCGCTGGCGCCAGCCGCAATAGCGTCGAGGAGGTTGGCATACGCTTTTTTAATCTCCACTTTCACAGTGCCTTGTGTTTCTGAAACCTCCGTTTCAGGCATGACGATTTTACTGATGACTAATGCCCCCGGTGCGGCCATAATACTGGCAGCGAGCAAATAAGGAGCTGGTACGCCAAGCGAGATATAAACGGCCAATACACCACCGGCAATACAGGCGAAAGACCCTGTCATACTGGCCAGCAACTCGGAATTGGTCATGCCGTTCAGGTAAGGCTTAATCATAATCTGAGCCTCAACCTGACCCACAAACGTACTGGCAACATTGGATAGCGCTTCGGCTCCGCTTACGCCCATTAGCCATTTCATGGCACGAGCCATAACGGCCACGACTCGTTGCATGATGCCGAGGTGATAAAAAATATTAACCAGAACAGCAACGAAAATGATGGTTGGGATAACCTTAAAAAAGAAGATGAAGTCGTTTCCAGGACCAAAGGCTTTGGTTAATACGTCGGTTCTGACCAGTGATGAAAAAACGAATTCAGCACCTTTGTTAGCTTTTGATAAGAGTCTGTCCACATAAAAGCCAAGACCCTGGAAGATATTTTGACCAATGTCTGTTTTAAGAACAAATACCGCCAGGCCAAATTGGAGGGCAAGCCCTACGCCAACGGTGCGGAAGTTAATAGCTTTTCGATTGTCGGAAAGTGCATAGGCAATGCCCAAAATTAAAACGATTCCAATCAGGCCAGTAAAGCGCTCCATTCAGTAAAATCATAGTTACAGTTAGGTGAGCTAAGATATGAAAAAAAAGTTAGGAGCGAGTAGTGAGGAGTGAGAATGCTGACGCTTTAGCAGATTTCGTACGTCAGCATTCTCACTCCTCACTACTCGCTCCTAACGACTTCCAGTTAAATATCCGCTATAGCGCGTTCGGCCCCTTCCTGATATTCTTCTTCTATTTTGGCTACTTCGGCCGGTTTAATCTCCTCATCAAACAGTCGGACAGTCATTGCTTCTTTTTCTGTTACATCAAAAAAGCGTTGGTGCATGTTGAAAGGTTCTTCACCAGCCGGTACTTCGCATTTTTTGAAATCGCCGTCTTCTTTTAACTCGTAGGCGTTTACATTATCGAGCAGATTGTACTTCAGAATCAAGATGGCAAGTTGTTTCACACGAGCATCGGCCAGATAAAACAAGGACTCAATACGTCGGTCGAAGCTACGTACCATAACGTCGGCGCTTCCACCATATATCTTTGGGTCGCCATTGTTATGGAAATAATATACCCGCGTGTGCTCCAAAAAATCGCCTACTATTGAGCGGACAGTTATGTTATCGCTTAGACCCGGACGTTGTGGCCGAAGGCAACAGATGCTCCGCACAATTAGCCGAATGGGCACGCCCGCTTGTGAGGCTTTATAGAGTTCATCAATGACCTGTTTATCTTCCAGCGAATTTACCTTTATGCAAATGCCGCTTGGTAGTCCATGCTGAGCATTGCTGGCTTCCTGACGAATGAGCCGCACCAACTGGTCGCGCATGTCGCGAGGGGCCGTGATCAGGTATTGGTATTCATTGGGCAGTGAGTGGCCCGTAATAACGTTGAAGAACTCAGAAATGTCGTGGGTGTAAATTTCGTCGGTTGTCAGCAGGCCAATGTCGGTGTAAAGCTTGGAGGTGTCTTCATTGTAATTGCCACTGGCCATGTGCGCATACCGGACTACCCGCGTCCCTTCGCTCCGGACAACCAGCAGCAGTTTTGTGTGCGTTTTATAGCGGCTGATTCCGTAAATCACAAAGCAACCTGCTTTCTGCAGCCGTTGAGCCTCCCGAATGTTGTTTTCCTCGTCGAAACGGGCTTTTACCTCAAACAGAACGGATACGTGTTTACCATTTTCAGCTGCTTTCAGCAGGGCTTCGGTAATGCGTGAACGCTTGGCCAGCCGATAGACTGTAATTTTTATGGCCAGCACGTTAGGGTCTTCGGCGGCTTGTTCAAGTAGTTGGAGGACAGGCTCGAAGTTGTTATATGGATGATGAAGCAGTAAATCCCGCTGCTTGATCTGCTCAAAAATGTTGTCTGTTTTCTCACGGGCCAGCCCCAAGGGAGGTACAGGCGCATGCGGACGGGGCATATCATCCTTAAAATCGGGGTAACCAATAATCTGCCAGAACGCCGAGAAATCCAGCAAACTTGTCGATTCGAAAATATTCAGGTCATCGATTTCCCATCGTTTTTTCAGTAGATTCAGCATCCAGGTTTCACTATCCTCGGTGATGCCGTCTACTTCCACTTCTACCCGTGTTACCCGGCCCAGACGTCGGTTTTTAATCTTCTGGCGGACTTCATCCAGAAAGTCAACTTCGTCGTCATCGTTCTCATCCAGGGTAAAATCGCCGTTCCGAGTAATGCGGAACAGGTTGACCGATAGAATCTCAATATTGCGGTAAAGCTTCTTGATGTTTTGACGGACGATTTCTTCGATGGGCAAAAACAACGTTATGTCTTCCCGCTCAAATGAAAAAAAACGGGGAAGGTTGGCCGGAATCTGCACAAATGATAACCGCTGCCGATCGTCATCGTCCGCCCCCTGATTTTGAGATGAACCATGATCCGGGCTTTGCGTAACGACGCCAAAGATCAGCACCTTCGCCAGCAGTACCGGGAAGGTGTGCGTGTAGTCGTACAGCATGGGGGTTAGGGTAGGGTAGATGGTGCGGTCGAAATAGGCAGTGGCTTCTGCTTTTTCTTCGGCTTTCAGATCATCGTAGCTAACCAACTGCAGGCCATTTTCGACAAAAAGGGGCAACAGTTGCTCGGTAAAAACAGCCTGCTGGTCCTGAAAAAACTGGTGTGATGCGGTATAGAGCGCTTTCCGAAAGGGAACCTCCCGAAGGCCCGAGTAATCGACCCGTTGTTTATGATAATCGAGGTAATTGTACAAACTACCTACCCGAATCATGAAAAACTCATCCAGGTTCGAGGCCGAAATAGCCAGAAATTTCAACCGTTCCATCAAGGTACGGTTCGTACTTCGAGCCTGATCCAGTACGCGTTCGTTGAACTTAATCCAGCTTAAATCCCGACTCAGGTAATCGCTTTGGTCAATTACGCTGCTTACTTTTTCACTGACTTTAGCCATTTTATCAGTTGTTTGGGCTGCAGTTTTAGCCTGGCGCTGGATAAAGCGCGAAACCAGATTGCCCAGTATGTTTCTGTTTGGGTTTAACGAATAACGCATACCTATACGAATTTCAACTTGTACATTATGAATTACGACATGGCCCATTGGCATTGATGCTTAGGGGTAAATCGAATTCTATGCCTATCTTCTCAACTACTGAATTATTAACAACGAAATAAAACAAAAAAGCGGGCTTTCGGGCCCGCTCTATGTTATTATTCGGTTAAACATCCACTCGGGCATATTTTGCATTTCGTTCGATAAAGTCACGTCTGGGAGCTACATCGTCACCCATCAGCGTCGAGAAAACGTGGTCGGCATCGGCCGCCGACTCAACCGTCACCACTTTCAGGGTTCGTGTATCCGGATTCATCGTCGTGCTCCAAAGCTGCTCGGCGTTCATTTCACCAAGCCCTTTGTACCGCTGAACGCCTACGTTTTCCTCTTTACCGGCTCCGGCGAGTTCTTTTACCGCTGCTTCACGCTGGGCTTCGGTCCAGCAATACCGCTCTTCCTTGCCTTTTTTGACCAGATACAGCGGAGGCTGAGCAATATAAATGTAGCCATTGTCGATCAGCGACTTCATGTTGCGATAGAACAACGTCAGAATCAGCGTCCGGATGTGGCTACCATCAACGTCGGCATCGGTCATGATGATGATTTTATGATACCGGAGTTTATCCAGATTCATAACCGTTTCATCATCTTTCTTTTCCAGCCGAACGCCCAGGGCCGTCCAGATATTTTTGATCTCTTCGTTCTCGTACACTTTGTGTTCGAGCGCTTTCTCAACGTTCAGGATTTTACCCCGTAGTGGCAGAATAGCCTGGAAGGCCCGGTTGCGACCCTGTTTGGCAGTGCCACCAGCCGAGTCGCCCTCAACCAGATAGAGCTCACACTTTTGCGGATCGGTGTCAGAACAGTCGGCCAGTTTGCCGGGAAGTCCCATACCGCCCATAAAGTCCTTCCGGTCGGCCATGATACGCTTGTAAGCCTGTTCGGCTGCCAGACGAGCCTGGGCCGATACGAGTACTTTCTTGACGATACCGATGGCGGTTTTCGGATTCTCTTCCAGCCAGGTTTCGAGTAGGTCAGCCATAGCCTGACTAACAGCGCTCACAACCTCCTGGTTGCCCAGTTTAGTTTTGGTTTGCCCTTCAAACTGAGGGTCCTGAACTTTTACCGAGATAACAGCCGTCAGCCCTTTGCGGAAATCTTCACCGCTAAAGGTCACTTTGCCCGTGTTCTTGGGCAGCTTGTCGGCGTTGCGGTCGGCGTAGTTTTTCAGCACACGCGTTAGTGCCGATCGGAACCCCTGTACGTGTGTACCGCCCTCGTGTGTGTTAATATTGTTTACGTACGACTGTACGTTCTCACCAGCCTCATAGTTATAGACCAGTGCTACCTGAACAGGGGTAGAGCCTTTGTCGCTCTCCATATAGATGGGTTTCATCCCATCGAGTGAAGGACGGGTTTCGTCCAGATACTGAACAAATTCGATCAGGCCGCCTTCGGAATAGAAATCATCCTGTCGAATTGGCTCACCTGCTTCATCTAGTTCGCGCAGATCGCTAAGGAAAATATGGATGCCTTTGTTCAAATAGGCCAGCTCGCGCAGACGACCAGCAACCGTATCGTATTTATAAACCGTTTCAGTGAATATGCTGGCGTCGGGTTTGAAGTGGGTTTTAGTGCCTGTGTCGGAGGCTTCACCAATTACCCGAACATCGTACTGAGGAACGCCAATTTTATATTCCTGCTCAAAGATTTTGCCTTCGCGGTGAACCTCAACGCGAACATCGGTCGATAGGGCGTTCACGCAGGAAACCCCAACGCCGTGCAACCCTCCTGAGACTTTATAGGTATCTTTATCGAATTTACCGCCAGCGTGCAGGATGGTCATGGCAATTTCGAGGGCCGACTTACCCATTTTGGTATTGATGCCCGTCGGGATACCCCGGCCGTTGTCCTGTACAGTTATGGAGTTGTCTGGATTAATAGAGACGCTGATCTTATCGCAGTAGCCTGCCAGCGCTTCGTCAATCGAGTTATCAACGACCTCCCAAATCAGATGGTGTAAGCCCCGGACGCCAACATCGCCGATATACATGGATGGTCGTTTCCGAACGGCTTCCAGACCCTCTAAAACAGTGATGTTATCGGCACCATATTCCTTGTTTGGCGTGGCCTCGACAGGAGCGTCAGCTTCAATCAATTCGTTGGTCATATTAGAATGAAAAAATGTCAGAAATCTGTTGTTTAGGGTTCAGAAAATCGGACAGATTTGTACTGCCTTACAGATTGTAAAAATACAAAAAATATTCGTCTTTTCCTACCCGTTTTGGCAAGATTGGCTTAATATACAAAAAAATAGTCTAACCTACAACAAATCAGCCTTTTGATTGCTCCTGTACTATTTTTTGGCCTTTACTGGCTTTAACGCCTGACGTTTTTAAGGCGGGTTGGTGACCGAAAAAAAACAATTTTTCTGGCCAATTTATGCAGGCCGCTATTTCTCAAAAAAGTATTATTGGTAAGCCTAAAATAGAGAAGCCGAATCATATCGATTCGGCTTCATAAATCTGATCAGGTTAATTATCAATCCTCTGGATAAGGAATATAGATAAAGCCTGCAAAATCAGCGTGTACAACAAATAAACAGCAGTATTCGTCGGGTTTTTTGTAGTTATCTTTCCATAACTCAACCGACTCCTGTCCAATCAGAGCACGTTGGATAAACTCATCCAGAAAAGAGGCTTTATAATTCCACTGATTCTCCAGTTCATTGGCGCCGATTAGCAGTTGACCCATGGGTACTTCCCGACGAGAAGCGACAAAAATGGGATATTCGGAAAAGCCACGTTTCCGAATCTGATACGACGCTTCTTTCAACTGATCGGCCACTTTGACAAAATCCGACGAAATCGTGCCCATCAACTCCTGATTCACATCGTAGGAGTTGGCATCATCCAGTAGTGTGTTTTCGTTGCTGTGGTTAATCATGTGCTTTAAGGAGTTAGGAGTTGGAAGCGAGGAGTGAGAAGGCTGACGTTCACTTTTTCTTGATGCGTCAGCCTTCTCACTCCTCGCTCCCAACTACTCAATACTGTTTTAAAACCGCGCTGCCAACAGGAGGTCCAGATCTTTGAACCGCATGTTGAACTTGCGGGCGATATAGGCGTTTGTGAGCGTCCCTTTATGCGTATAAACACCTTTCATAAACCAACGGTTCGCGTACATCATCTGTTCAATACCGCCCGTAGTGCCGGTTTCGAGCAGAAACGGTAGAAAAATATTACTGAGGGCCATACTGGCAGTATGCGCCACCCTGGCCGCAATGTTTGGAACGCAATAATGAATGACCCCCATATGTTTGAAAGTTGGCTGCTTATGGGTCGTCATTCGCGAGGTTTCGAAGTTGCCGCCCTGGTCGATGGAGACGTCGATAATGACTGAACCAGGTTTCATTCGGCCCACCATTTCCTCGGTCACGACTACTGGGCTCAACCCATCCTCGGCCCGCATGGCCCCAATGACCACATCGGCCCGCTGGACTGCTTCGGCCAGGGTATCGGAGGCAATAATGGATGTATACACGTGCTGACCAACGGCGTATTTTAGTCGCTGAAGTTTATACAGGTATTTGTCGAAAACTTTAACTTCAGCGCCCATGCCCAGCGCCATACGGATGGCATATTCCGTAACGGTTCCGGCTCCCAGCATCACTACTTTCGTTGGGGGAACGCCCGTAATACCGCCGAGGATGATGCCCCGCCCATTGGCCGCATTGCTCAGGTATTCGCCAGCAATGAGCATGACGGTACTCCCCGCAATTTCACTCATCGATCGAATGACGGGTAAGCCACCTGACTGATCCTCAATATATTCGTACCCAAAAGCGGTCAGGTTTTTTTCGTTGATCTTTTCGAAATACGACCGGTCGTGGGAAGGGAGGTTGAGGGCTGAAATAACCGTACTGCCCGACTGGATGAATTCAAACTCACCGTCGATGAGAGGCTCAACTTTCAGGATCAGATTAGCCGTATAGACCTCTTTGGGCGATTGGGCTATTTGCGCGCCCGCTTCACTATATTCCGTATCCGAAAAATTTGCTTTTTCCCCGGCTCCCTGTTCAACAAGGACGTTATGGCCATTTCGTACCAGAATGGCAACGGCTTCGGGTGTCAGTGCAATCCGGTTTTCCTGAAGCGACACTTCTTTAGGCAGACCGATAAGCAGACCATTTCGATTGGTCTTTACGGCCAACGGAGCTTCTTTCGGATATAGGGCCGTTTGTTTGGCCAATTCCTCAAATCCAGTCATTAAATCATGTTTAATGTTTCAAGTTCCAGGTTTCAAGTTCATACTTATCCGATGACGCTTAAAACCTGAAACTTGAAACTGGAAACATTAAACTAGTTTAGCTTCCACCGTTCGGCGACCGTCAGAATCGACCGAGAGATGGACCTGATAATAGGTTGCGGGCCAAAGCGAGCGAATGCGTTCGGGCCACTCAATGAAACAGTAATCTCCTGAATCGAAATATTCCTCAATACCGATGTCTAGTGCTTCGGCTTCATTGCGAAGCCGATAGCAGTCGAAATGATATACAGAATGACCTTCGTGGGTTGTATACTCATTTACGATCGAAAATGTAGGACTTTGAACTAGGCTGATAACGCCCAGCGTCCGACAAAGTTCTTTAATGAGGGTTGTTTTGCCGGCACCCATATCACCTTCGAACAGCCACACCGATTGCTCGCGTCCCTCAGCCAATAGGTTATGGGCTACCTGGCTAAGTTCGTCGAGTTGAGTTGTGTGTAATTTCATAAGCATGTAACAGGAACAGCCCACAAAGATACAGATTTTTGGGCTGCTTACTTCGTTATTCACGCACTGGCTGGCCCAACAATGTTATAGAAACAAAAGTGGTCAACAGGAAAAATTACCTATTGACCACTTTGGCAATTAAAGTGAAGCTGTCAATTAATAGCCCGGATTCTGCGTCAGTGTTTCCTTGCCACCTTTTTTACTGTTGAATATCTCCTGAATGGGGATTGGGAAATATTCGTGTTTGCCTTTTACAAACGTTACGCCTTTCAGATAAATCCGTTTGCTGGCCTCGCCAACGTAATAGGCATTGAGGGTCTGGTCGGCAACGCCCCAGCGTACCAGGTCGAACCGACGGTGGCCTTCCATGCCAAACTCCAGACGCTCTTCAAATTGTACGGCTTTGCGGGCAGTCGCCTGGTCGGTCCAGGGGGTCGTGTATTCTTTGATCAGGTAATTGGCGGCAGGCGTTCCATCGGCATTCTTGACAAACCCATCTGGATTAGCCGCCCGACGACGAATCTGGTTGACATAACCACGGGCTTTGTTCAGATCCCCAATTTCAACCTCAATCTCAGCCAGCCACAGCAGGACGTGGTCGTAGCGAATCATGCGGTAGTTATTGGCGTTCAAACGTGGGTTACCGGCAAAGGTGTTCGTGCCAACATCCGACTTGTACATCACATGCTTTTTCGGCGAATAAGGGCCACCATACGATTGGTCGCGTACATATGCCTTACCTGGATGAACACCCCAGTCGAGGAAGGGGATACCCCGGCGACCTACTGTGTGGTCCAGGCGAGGGTCAACGGTACCCGCATAGGGGGTAAACGCAGCTGTCGATTCGATACCCTGGTCGTTTGGCAGGTCGGTGGCATTGAACGAATCAACCAAAGGCAGACCATTGGCGTCCGTTTTGAAGGCATTGACCAGATTTTGGGATGGCTGGAAGAAACCGCAGCAGGTCGTTACGCCACCACCGCCATAAGGGTAGTTCAGCGTTGAACCAATATTGCCGTTTTCGCCACCTGAAGCCCCATCGTTCACTGAGTATTGCACCTCAAAAATCGACTCAGCGTTGTTGTTTGTTACCGCTCTGAAATTGTCATGATATTTATCAACCAGTTTGTATTGACCACTGGCCACGATGGCTTCGAGCAATGGTTTGGCTTCGGCGTATTTTTTCTGGAACAGATATGCCTTACCTAATTCGGCAGCAGCAGCCCATTTGGTAGGCCGACCTACGGAAGTCTGTTTGGTAGGCAATACATCGTAAGCAGCCTTCAGATCGGCTACAATATTCGGCCAGATGTCGGCATTATTGGGTACCTTGGTGCTCTCCAGATCGTTCGGGTTGTAGATTTTCTCGTCGATATAAGGGACCATATTGAACATTTTCTTGAGTTCAAAATGGAAATGTCCCCGCAGAAACCTCGCTTCGGCAGTTACTTGTGCTTTTTCGGCATCGGTCATGTCTTTAACCGCCGTTAGTGCCTGTAATACGTCATTGGCGCGGGCAATTCCGTCGTACATACCACGCCATTTTCCCCGGAAATAGATATTATCCGATTGGCTATTTCCCTGTTCGATCAACGAGATAGGCGGTTGGTCACCGGCAATGGTTCCCTTATAAGCATCATCGCTGGCAACGCTGCCGTACACCCAGTTATCAGCCCCTACGTTGTAGGAACGATAGGCTCCTTCGGCGGTGGCCCAGCCATCCAGCAGCGAATACACACCAATCAATAGGGCATTGACCCCTACTTTGTTTTGCAGCGTTGTTACGGCCAGCGCGGCTTTGGGTTGCACGTCCAGAAATTTGTCGGAGCAGGACGTGGCAACTGCCAGACAAAAGATAGTTATGAGTATGGTAAGTTTTTTCATAGTTATGAATGGATAATGAATAATGGAAAATGGATAGTGAAAAGTGAATCATTAGCCAACTACATTATTCATTGTTCATTATTCATTTTACATTAAAAGGACAGGTTTAAACCAACAAGCACAGTTTTTGCAACTGGGTACGAGCCTCCATCGACACCAATCTGACGGTCGTTACCGGCGGTGTAGTTACGCAGGTTGATTTCAGGATCCATACCGGAGTATTTCGTCACCGTAAACAGATTCTGGCCCTGGATGTAAACCGAGGTAGCACCCATCTTCAGTTTGTTCAGCAGCGTCTGGGGCAGTTGGTAGGTCAGCTGGATATTTTTCATCCGGAAATAAGAGCCGCTTTCCAGGTAATAGGTCGATGGCAGAATACTGATCTGATCACTCGCCTTGAGCTGAGGGAGAATAGCATCGGTTTTGCCTGGGCGCCACGACTGATAGAGCATACGGGTGCTGCGGTTGCCGGCGAAGGTTGGGAAATCCGTCCAGTATTTCACATAGTTGAAAATCTCATTACCCTGAACGCCCTGGCCAAATACTGTCAGACCAAAGTTTTTATAGTTCAGGTTGATATTCAGACCGTAGGTGAATTTTGGGTGAGGGTTGCCAATAATACTCAGATCCCCAGAGTTAATCACACCATCACCATTTACGTCCCGGAACTTGAAACGACCAGCCACGTTTTCTGGATTGTTCGTTGTCGTTGTACCAAACTGCGGGAGATACGCTTTGGCTTCTTCGTTGGTCTGGAAAATACCATCGATGGTATAGCCGAAGAATGAAGCAATTGGGTAGTTCTGCTGCGTAACAACGAAGTTCTGAATCCGCTCGTCGTTTATGCCGAAGTACTGCGTGCTTGGATCACCATTCGTTTTGGTAACCGTGTTGCGATAGGTGCTGAAATTAGCACCGACATTATACGTCAGACCGCTGCTGCCGATTTTGTCGCCATAGTTGATCATCAGGTCAACCCCCCGGTTACGCATTTCGCCAATATTCTGGAAAGGGTTCGTGGCCACGCCCTGGGTCAGTGGGGCTGCCACCGGGAAAAGCATGTCACTCGTAGTACGGGTGTACCAGTCGAAGCCAATGGTCAGGCGATTTTTCAGCAGGCTGGCATCAAAACCGATGTTCAGGCTGGTGGTAGTTTCCCACTTGGCTTTGGCGTTACCGAACTGCGTCAGTTCATAACCTGGCACGGCAGACGTACGAGTACCATTGATGTCGTAGAACGAGGTAGCTGGGTTGGTACTAAACTGGGTGAACGAGTTGTAGTTACCGATTTCCTGGTTACCCGTCTGGCCAAGGCCCGCCCGGAATTTCAGATCATCGATTAAGGTGAGCGGTTTGAAGAAATTCTCTTTCGAAACCCGCCAGCCCACACTAGCCGCCGGGAATACAGCTGATCGGAACTCAGGCGCAAAGCGGGATGAACGGTCGCGACGGATGGTCAGGTCAATCAGGTACTTATCGTCGAGGGCATAGTTAACTTTGGCAAATTCTGAAGCCAGTCGCCAGTTAGACGCTCCTCCGTTGTTGGTCTGTACGCCCGTACCCGCGCTCAGGTAGCGGTTTTCAATGTCATCAACCGCAAAGTTGGTCCGGGTAGCGTCGAACGACTCGAAGTAGTTTTTGATGGCTTCCGTACCGGCAATTACGTTGAAACGGTGCCGATCGCCCAGCGACAGATTATAGGTTAACGTGTTGTACCAGGTCCAGGTCCATTCGTAGTTGTTGTTGGTGGTTAACTGGTTCGATCCACGAGCCTCCGCTGATTCAATGTCACGAATGATGTAGTTGCGGTAGTTGAAGAGGTTATAGTCGATACCGAAACTGGTACGAGCAGTCAGATTTGGGAGGATGTCAACCTCCGCGAACGCGTTACCAAACAAACGAACTTCTTTTTGAACGTTATCCTTGTTCCGGTACAGGAGAGCAACCGGGTTGTTGGCATTGTCGAGGTCGCCACCACGTGTACCGGCAAAATTTCCAGCTACGTCATAGACGGGAATGATTGGCTGAATCCGATAAGCAAACGAAATGGGGTTGCTTTCGGCATTGTTCCCGTTGGCTTGTGCAATCCGTTCGCCATAAGCTACCTGGAAGTTCTGACCCACGCGTACCCGCTTATTAACGTTAAACTCGGTATTGGCGCGGAGCGAATAGCGTTTGTAGCCCGTATACTTCATGATACCATCCTGATTGAAGTAGTTCAGCGACATAGCATACCGACCGTTTTCGCTACCGCCCGATACACCTAGCTGGTGGTTCTGAATAGGAGCTGTCTGGAAAATCTCCTCAAGCCAGTTGGTACCTGCTTTATTGGCCTGGGTGATGAGCAGGAAGTTGGATGAGTTGATGTCGTTGTTATAATTCTTATAGGTTCCATCGGGATTTAAGGCTACGCGAGGGTCACTGGCCGAAGCGCCACTAGGCAGCACAAAATCGGGGATGACGGGTGTTGCCCCATTACCGAACTGCGAGTGAACCGGATTGCCATTAGCGCCAACTACGCCCGAATTGATGCGGGATTCCCAGGTCAACTGCGCATACTCCTGCGTATTGAGCATGTCGAGGAGTTTACCATGCCGTTGTGAGCCATAGTACGTATCGTAAGTGAACTTGGGCTTTCCGGCTTTCCCCTTCTTGGTTGTGATGATGACTACCCCGTTGCCGGCCCGAGAGCCATAAATGGAGGCTGCCGATGCATCTTTCAGAATCTGCATACTCTCCACATCGTTGAGGTTCAGGGTGTTCAGGTTGCCTTTTGTCGGCACACCATCAACTACATAGAGCGGTGAGTTGTCGTTAATGGTACCGAAACCGCGAATCCGCACCATCACACCGCCACCCGGCGAGTTCTCATTGCCCACCTGTACGCCAGCCACACGACCCTGCAAAGCCTGGCCAACGTTGGTGGAGGGTACGGACAACAGTTGTTTGGTATCGACAGTAGCGACGGCCCCGGTAATATCGCGTTTTGCCTGGGCGCCATAACCCGTTACAACCACTTCACTCAGCGTCTTAACATCAGGCGCCAGGGTGATGTCTATCGAGGATCGGGAGCCAATCGTTACATCCTGCGAGACATAGCCGATGGCTGAAATTGTGAGTACGTTGCGGCCGGATGCTACATTCAATGAAAATTGCCCATTAGCATCGGTGACCACACCGGTTTGGGTCCCTTTTACCACAACGTTCGCTCCGGGGACTGCACTGTTGTCATTGCCGTCGGTAATGCGCCCTGTTATTTTGCGTTCCTGAGCATAAACACTTATGCAAAGGAGCCAGCTAAATAAAAATAGGGACACTGTACGACATGTTTGCCGTAAATACTTGTTTGTCATAGGGTTGATTGGAATTAGTGAAATTTTAGGAAAACTAGGTAGGTAATTATCCCTAAATATAAAGAGTAGAGCGCTTTTTATAATGTTGCTTTAATGTAAAAAAATAAAAAAAAGGCACAAAAAAGCCCGTACGTTTACAAGCATACGGGCTAAGTATATTACTACTGTTAGTTTATTTAAAACGGTGACACTATTGGTTAGGTTAATTGTAACTCATCGATCACACGCTGTACTTTCGCTTTTAGCTGTGCATAGGTCTCATCAAATGCGTCCTTGCTGGCAAGCGGCTCACGAACACTGACGTAAAACTTGATTTTAGGTTCCGTACCCGATGGTCGAGCTGATACTTTGGTCCCGTCTTCGGTAAAGAATTGTAGTACGTTGGACGATTCAATCCCCATCTTACCTGCCTCAATGGCAGTCGACGTACCCGTTTGGGCATCCAGTCGCGTCAATGCTTTATAATCATCAATACGTACAACAGGCGAGCCAGCAATCGATTTTGGCGGATTGGCCCGGAAGTCGGCCATCATTTGCTGGATTTCTTCGGCACCTGACTTGCCTTTCTTGGTCAGCGATACGAGAGCTTCGTAGTAGAAGCCGTTTTCCATATACATCGCCATCAGCATATCGAACAGGCTCTTACCCTGATCTTTTGCATAGGCTGTCAGTTCGGCAATGATGGCGCAGGAAGCAATGGCATCTTTGTCGCGAACGAAATCACCAATGAGGTAGCCGTAGCTTTCTTCACCACCGCCAATGAATTTCTCTTTGCCTTCGAGCTCGCGAATAACTTCGGCAATGTATTTAAAACCGGTCAGGGTGTTGTAGCAGGTAACACCGTAGTTCTTACACATCTGGTCGATCAGGTCAGTCGTCACGATAGTTTTGGCTACGAACTCTTTACCCGTCAGCTTACCGGCATCTTTCCAGGCATTGAGCAGGTAGTAAATGATCAGACTGGCCATCTGATTACCATTGAGCAGCTCAAACTCGCCATGATGATTGCGGGCACCCGCGCCAACACGGTCGGCATCGGGGTCGGTGGCCATCACCAGATCGGCGTTGATCGACAGAGCCAGATCCAGCGCCAGTTGCATAGCGGCCCGCTCTTCAGGATTGGGCGATTTCACGGTCGGGAAGTTACCATCCGGCGTGGCCTGCTGCTCAACAATATGAACGTTGTTGAAGCCCAGCGCGTCGAGCACACGGGGCACCAGCGTAATGCCGGTTCCGTGAATAGGGGTATACACAATGTTCAGATTTGCCTGCCGCTTGATCACATCCGGGTTTACGGCATTCGATTTCACCCGCTCCACATAAGGCGCATCGATCACTTCATCGATCATCGAAATGCGTTCGGGAATTCCAGTGAACTTTATATCATCGACTGATGTAACCTTGTTCACTTCGGCAATAATCCCACGGTCGTGGGGCGACACTACCTGGCCACCATCGTTCCAGTACACTTTATAGCCGTTATACTCTGGCGGATTGTGCGAAGCCGTAATGACCAGGCCGCTTTGACAACCTAACTGCCGAATGGCAAACGAAAGCTCTGGCGTTGGGCGCAGACTGCTGAACAGATACACTTTAATGCCGTTGGCCGAAAAAATGTCAGCGGCTAACTGGGCGAATTCGGGGCTCATCCGGCGGCTGTCATGCGCAATGGCCACACTGACATCCTGACCTGGACAAGCGGCATTGATGTAATTGCAGAGCCCCTGCGTAGCGGCACCGACAGTATATCGGTTCATGCGGTTGGAGCCAACGCCCAAAACACCGCGTAATCCCCCGGTTCCGAACTCCAGATCGCGGTAAAAGGAGTCTGTCAGTTCGGTGGTATTTCCTGAGTCGATAAGGTGCTGAATCGATTCTTTGGTGGCGGCATCATAATTGCCACTGAGCCATTTATCAACGCGCTGTTGGGTCGAGGAGTCGAGGGCCGTAGTCATATTAAAAATGATAGAAATTTAGATCAACGATTATGCGCCAAAATTACAATTACCTTATAGACCACCAAATCTGCACGATAGATTCATGCCGGGAATTTTAGCGGATAAGGAAATACCTGCGTAAAAATTGTATCTTTGAGTAACTACAAATCGTACACCCAGATGGAAGCCATTGACATTCGCAAGTTGACCGTTGCCGAGTTCCACCAGATGGAGTTCGACGATAATGATCCGTACTTGTATGAGTTACTTGATGGTGAACTTGTGAAAAAGAGAGCCCCAGCCCCCCGTCACCAATTGATTTTAGCTGAATTGTATGATCAGATAAAGGCGTATATTCGACAACAACCACAGCCAGGTAAAGCGTTATTTGCTCCTGTAGATGTGTTTTTGGACGATGTGAATGCACCCCAGCCAGATTTGGTCTATTTAGCGCCTGATAAGTTAGGTTTATTAACTACGGATGGCATCCTTGGGGCTCCTTCGCTGGTCGTCGAAATTATCTCGCCCTCGTCTATCTATCGGGATCGGGTTACCAAGAAAGAGTTGTACGAACGCTTTGGTGTGCAGGAGTATTGGTTAATTGACCCTGCCGACAATTTTATTGAAATTTATTCAGTGGTTGACGGTCAATATAAACTGCTTAGTGCTGCTTCGCTGGAAGAAGGTACGTTAGTCTCGGGAGTTCTGCCGGATCTCAACATAGATGTAAAAACGCTTTTCGCGTAACAAGCCAGTCTCATTCCTGCCAGCCTTCTGGCCTGAATGGCGTTCGGCTATCGCTGGAGACACAAATAGCGGTAGCCGGTCGGGGAGGGCCACCCCAAATTCGGATACTGGGATACGGATAAATAGGCTCCGGCATCGGCTGGCGTTGGTTTAATGAGTAAAAAAGTGCCGCACCCGGTTGCCAGACCGCTTTTTCAGGGTCCGTATTGCCAAAGGGAAGGCCCGTCACATCCTTACGGTCAATCCAGTACCGTTTTGCCGAAACGGCCGATGCTGTAAAATAACCTACCACTTTTTCACGAGCATCCGCCACATTGCGAATGTTACCCACTGGAGCCGATGGCGCTGTGTCGGTCAGCCCATTGGTCGATTGGGTACGCTGGAATTGGTTGAAATAGGCATGAGCCGGTTGGGTCAGCGACAGTTGCCGGATTTCGACCAGACAGGCCGTGCTGTCGTAATAAGGAATTTGCGCTACGGATCGATGCTGAATTAGGTTACCGTTTGTGTACTGGTCATCGAACACATTCAGCGCGTAACTGTACAGGATTTCCCAGCAATCGGTTCGGCAAGGGTAATCATACGCGTATAATCCACTCTGAAATGGGGGTTGACCGGCTTCCAGATAATTTACGGGAACGAAACAATCTTCATACAGGTCGTTTCCGGCTACATAAAATGTTTTGTCTTTATAGATGTGAGGCAGAATGTTATTGACCGAATAAACGCCCTCGTGACAGCTTCGGCACCACTCCTGTTTCTCCCAGAGTTTCCAGTCCCAGCGGTAATAATTAGGCTGATCAGCGGGGTCCTGAGTATCAATAAATACATCGTGCCCAGCGCGATAACCGCCATCCAACTGTTGCTCAACGGGTAAAGCTTCTGGATTGAACCGGGCTGATATGCTACGAATGGGTGGTACGGCTGGCATGATTTGCTGAGTCGATCGATACTGAGTGCCATCACTTAGTGTGAAGCGGAGCTGATAGACGTGTCCAATTTGCCCTTTGAAATCACTGGGAAGCTGATAACTGCCGTCGACCGTTTCATGGCAGGGAATCACCTGGGTCGAATCGATCACTACTTCTACTATGGCTTTTGTAATGGGCACCGCCCCAAAACGTCCGGTCAGTCGATCGGCTTTGGAACGGTTCAGTCGAATGACCTGCGGCTCGGGGAGATTGGTGATCGTACCATCCACGACTAATACGTCGATGGTGCCATTGAGGGTAAGATCAATGGCATCGACACAGGCCGTTAGCCAGCACATGATGGATAGACTGATCAGAAGCGAAAGAAAGGTACGCATACAGGGATAAAAATAAATTGGCTAGCAGAGCCAGGCCACTATCTGGAAAACATATTCATTACCTGAAAAGGCAATTATAGGTTGCGTATAGGTAGATTTTATAGGAAAAATGATTTAATGAGTATACGTAAATGAGGTTAAGCACAAGCCTGTTTCCCTGTTTTTCTGATCATCAGAATCTGTAAGAAAGCCAATGCTTACTCATAAAGAAAAACCGCACCCTTGTTTACCTTTTCTTTTCATGACTCGTTCCCTTTTTACGCTGCTTCTGACGCTGGTTAGTGCCGCAGCCTCTGCCCAGATTCTATACACCTTATCGGGTACGGTACGCGATTCGACCACGAATCAGCCGGTGGTACGGGCGGCTGTCGTGCTGGATTACGAAAAATCGGCAACGGGAGCGTATACCGACGATCAGGGTCACTATTCGATCAAGACACGAATGGGCCAGCATATTGTCGTGGTCCGCAGCATTGGTTTTGTGCCGTTCCGAACCACAGTTTCCATTCGGGGAAATACCACGCTGGATGTACGCTTACCCTCCGTAGCCAGCCAGCTTGAAGAGGTTGTAGTAACCAGCAAAGGCTACGATCGGAATGTTCGTCAGCCACTGTTAGGCGTGAGTCAGATCAATATAGCTACCCTCAAAAAGATGCCAGCCGCCTTAGGCGAGGTGGATATTATGCGCAGCCTGCAAATGCTGCCGGGCGTCACCAGCGTAGGGGAAGCCGCGAATGGGGTTAATATTCGAGGTGGAACAACCGATCAGAACCTGATTCTGATGGACGATACGCCCATCTTTAACCCGACCCATATGTTTGGCCTTTTCTCAGTATTCCCGCCCGATGCCGTAGGTGGGCTGGATTTATACAAAGGCAATGTACCCGCTCGATATGGTGGACGGGCCGCTTCGGTATTGGATATAAGCCTGCGAAATCCTGATCTGAACGAGTTTAAACTCAGCGGTGGGGCCAGCCTGGTTGCCAATCGATTGACCGTTGAAACGCCCATTGTGAAAGGAAAACTGGGATTGTTAGTTTCGGGTCGAGGTGCTTTTAACGATTTCCTGCTTCGACTGGCCTCCAAACGACTGGATGATATTCGGGCTAAGTTTGGTGATGGGGCGGCTAAGCTTTTCTGGCGCATTGACGACCGGAATACGGTAACCGCAATGGGCTACTATAGTCAGGATCTGTTTCAGACGAATCTGTTAGGTAGTCTGGCAAACGTGAATGCCATCAACACCCAATATGCCCAACAGACGGCCAATGGAATGCTCCGATGGTTCCATGCCTTCAATCCCAAAGTAAATCTGCAAACCACAGCACTGGTTGCTCAGTATATTCCGCGCATCCTGTCGACCGAGGATAGTACGTTGAATAAAGTTGTCCTCAAACAGTCGCTGTTGCAACGACAGATTAAGTCGAACCTGAATTATCAGTTAGAGAATCAAAAGATCGAAGTTGGGATTAGCGGAACGCATTATCGGCTAAATCCAGGTGAACTGATACCGGGCAATAGTCTGGCTGTTAATTATCAGCGGACACCCATCGAAAATGCGCTGGAGTTAGGCCTACATGCTGAAGATGAGATCAGCGTGTCGGAAAAGCTGGCGGTGTCGGTAGGACTTCGGTATTCGCATTTTTTAAGTTTAGGACCATCTGTGGTTCGAAAATATGCCAGTGAAGGGGGCAATGGTGCCGTTTATGATATTACTAATGTTGTGGATTCGGTGGTATACGGGCCGGGGCAGGTGACCAGTCAATACGGCGGATTTGAACCTCGGTTGGGACTGCGGTATGCGTTGGATGATAATTCGTCGATCAAGCTGGGTTACAACCTGATGCGGCAGTATTTGCAGGTGATTACCAATACCACCACGCCGTTGCCGACTTCGCGCTGGAAAACCTCCGATACGCATATTCAGCCGCAGGTGAGTCAGTTATGGTCGGCGGGGTATTTTCATAACTCGAAGAACAATATTTTTGAGGTATCGGCCGAAGTTTACTGGCGAAGTACGCAGCACATTCTGGATTATAAACCCGGAGCCGATTTCCTGTTGCAGTCTTACCCCGAAACCCAGTTGTTGCCCGGCCGTAGCAAAGCCTACGGGCTGGAAATCATGATGGCGAAAAAGAAAGGTGAACTGACCGGCTGGGTCAATTATACCTACGCCCGAACACTAAACCAGGTGGCCGAAGGGGTCGATTTTCAGCAGCAAATAAACCATGGCGACTGGTATCGGGCCAATTATGACCGGCCACATAGCCTCAATCTCAGCCTGAATATCAATCAGGGACGCCACCATAGTTTCTCATTCAACTTTTCGTACAGTACCGGCCGACCCTATACCGCTCCCGAAGGATTTATTCGGTATCAGGGCCGCACGTATCCGTACTACGATGAACGTAACCAGTACCGACTGCCCGACTACCATCGACTGGATTTTGCCTGGAACATCTACAACCCCAGCATGAAGAATCGACGATGGCAGGGACACTGGACGTTTACGGTCTACAACTTATACGGTCGTCGGAATGTGTATTCGATCTTTTACCGGACCGAAGGACAGGCGACTAACCCGTATCGGCTAAGCATTTTTGCCGCACCCATTCCTAGCCTGACCTACAATTTCGAGTTTAAGTAAACGACTCAACGGAATGCGATCGTTTCTCACATTCTTGCTGGCTATGGGGTTCGTGGCCTGCGTCGATCCTGTAGAAGGAGTTCTGCTTGGAACGGTGGATGTGCTGGTCGTGGATGGGATTATCAACAACCAGGCAGAGCCGCAGGTGATTCGGCTCAATCGGTCAAAGTCAGACCCATTTACCGGGCAGACCGGCTTTACCGCCATCACCAAGGCCACTGTAGAAGTTGTGGTCGACTCTGCCGAAGCTATCCCGTGCCACGAAACGGTTGACGGCAGTTATCAGCTTCCCAGTGATTTCAAAGGGCAAATCGGTCATACCTATCAAGTTCGCTTTTCTCTATCCGATGGTACACGGTATGAATCAAGTCAACAGGTCATGCCAGCCTATCCCGTGCCGTCGATCAACAAAATAACGGCTCGCTTTAATCCCAAAAGCCTTGCTCAGCCGATGGATGGTTTCTTTACGGCCGGGCATGATGTGTTTGTCGAATTTAAAGACCCTGCCGAAGCTCATAATTATTACCGCTGGGACTGGAAACTTTGGGAGAAACAGGAGTGGTGCCGGACCTGTCAGCAAGGTGTATATTCCATTTATGGCGTCCGGGACAGCCTGGTTCTGTCGAATGCATCGAGGGGTAACTACTACATCTACACGGAGGATAAATCAAAACTTCTGGAAGATTGTTATCGCGAATTAACCCCGCCAGCTTTTTCCTATCGAACTCCCTTACCCGATTACGCCTATGATTACATGTGCCGGACTAATTGCTGGGAAATCTTTTACAGCCACGACATTACGGTCTTCGATGATGTGTACACCAATGGCGGATTGATTACGGGGCTTAGGGCCGCGCAAATTCCCCTTTATACCTATAATGCGAGCCTGGTCGAAATTCGGCAGAGTTCACTTACGGCAGAGGCTTATCGCTATTTTAAAGTCATTCAGGACCAGACGCAGCGTACGGGTGGATTAGCGGATACACCGCCATCGGTCCTGGCTGGTAATGTGCATAATGTTGCCAACTCCAGAGAGGTGGTCGTCGGTTTTTTTACGGCTTCAGTCTTGAACTCGCAGCGGTACTGGCTCGACCGTAAAGATGCATCAGGCGTATCGTTGGGGGGATCGGGACCCGCTGGTTATGGAGGGTCGTTAGGGTCCGAGCTATTTTATGTGCTGAACCGACGCCAACCCGCTGCAGAACCTATTCTACCAGCCATTCCGCAGATGATCATTCAGAACAGTCTGAATCGTCCGCCAACGGCGCTTTGCCTGCCGAGCGATACGCGAACGCCTAACAAACCCGATGGCTGGCGGGATTAATCCACCATGTTTCGACTATGCGCCTACGACTTCTTTTTACCGGACTTGTCTTCCTGGTTACAGCCTGTGTCGACCCTGAGGATTTACTGCTGCACGGCACCAACGATATTTTGGTTGTAGACGGGACGATTACGGACCGGGCGGAAGCACAAGTTATCAAACTCAACCGCTCCAAAGCGGACCCGATCACGGGGCGATTTGGAGTCCTGCCCATTACTGGTGCGACCGTACAGGTGATGGTCGATTCGTCTATACTGATTGCCTGCCACGAAACGGTAGATGGTAGCTATCAACTTCCCAGTGATTTCAAAGGACAGGTGGGCCACGCTTATCAACTTCGCTTTACCCTGACCGACGGGACCAGCTACGCATCGACCCAGCAGGTTATGCCTGCCACACCACCTATTCAAAAGACTTATGCCGAATTCAATCCGAAAAGTCTGTCTGCCAATCAGGCCGATGGGTTTACCGCCGGTCACGACATTTCTGTCGATATACAGGATCCTGCGGATCAACGTAATTATTACCGCTGGGACTGGATACTCTACGAGCGACAGTACTGGTGTAAAACCTGCCAACAGGGTGTTTACTCGGTATATAAGGTGCTGCCGCATACCTATTTATACGAATACTACTTTGTGGCCGGGAATGAATTGTTCGAAGACTGTTTTATTCCACCTACCTATACAACTGACTATGGCGCTCCGTATGTACCCAAAGGCTATTGGTATTACGATTACAATTGCCGAACGGCCTGCTGGGAAATTCTGCGTAATGTATCCATCAATGTGTTCGACGATCAATACAGCAATGGTGGGCTGATTATCAAACGGAAAGTGGCTCATATTCCATTTTACCAGCATGCGCCCTGCCTGGTCGATATTCGACAGCTATCACTGACTAAGGATGCCTATCGGTACTTCCAGCTACTTCAACAGCAGACACAGAATTCGGGTGGCCTGGCCGATACGCCCCCAACGGCGTTGGCCGGAAATGTGCGGAATATAACAAACAGCCGGGAGCCAGTGGCTGGATATTTCACGGCCTCAGCAGTGTCGTTGTATCATCAGTGGCTCGACCGCAAAGACGCTGAAGGTATCCCGTTGGGGGCTATGGACCCCGAAGGGCCACACAATAACATCGGCGATGATTTGTTTTATGCCCTCAACCTCCGGCGCCCCAATCCCGAACCATCACCCCCGTATCAGGGCGACCGCTACCCGCCAAACGTTAGAATCTGGCCTAATAATGACCGCCCACCGACGGCTCCCTGTGGCCCCAGTGAAACGAAAACCCCCTACAAGCCCGAAGGCTGGCGGGATTAAACGATTTTTTGATTTTGACTTAGCTAAGCAATCACCAGTCTATTTAGCTCAGGTATATCCAGCTTACTTCAAAATAGGTTCCAGCGCAGCCCGGTTTGCCCAAGCCTGTAGGTTAACCTAGCTTAGAATGGTTAAATTGCAAAACTGCTAAGTTTGCAAAAAATTATGCCTGCTAAAGACGCTTACCATACTACTGTCCGCACTGCACTTGAAAAAGACCAATGGCAGATTACGCATGATCCTTTACGGGTAGTTCTGGGTCGAAAAAAAGGGTATGTTGACTTGGCTGCTGAAAAATTACTGGCTGCTCAGCGTGGAACAAGAAAAATCGCGGTTGAAATCAAAAGTTTTTTAGGGGCATCAACATTGGATGAATTTGAGGATGCACTTGGCCAGTTTTTGATTTATAAAGTGGCTCTGGAGACAGATGAGCCCGACCGTCAGCTCTATCTTGCTATACCTTTTAGTGTTTATACCGATTTTTTTGACGATTCATTCTTTGCCGGTATTCTGAAGCGGTATATGGTACAATTGCTTATTTTTGATGAGGAACAACAAACAATAGTGCAATGGATAGATTGATTCAACATAAGACTATTGTCCGACGTATTCTGGAAGATATAGCATCAATGACTCCATCGGATGATCACTCGGAAACACAAGTGATCATCGATGAGGAGCGCGGTCATTATCTTCTTTTTTCAGTGGGATGGGGTCGTAATCGTCGAGAGTATGCCCCATTTGTCCATCTCGATGTTAGAGCTGATGCCAAAGTGTATATTCAGCACGATGGTACCGATTTGAAAATAGCGGAGCTTTTAGTAGAAAAAGGCATTGAAAAAAGCCATATCGTTCTGGCTTTTCAATCGCCTAATCGCCGAAAACTTATCCCAGATTTTGCAATAAATTAAGGACTTACTTCAAAATTGGCTCCAGCGCAGCCCGGTTGGCATCGAGCCAGGCATGAATGTCTGTGACAATCTCGCGGATGCCTAATTCAGGTTTCCAGCCCGTCAGCTTCGTTACGTTGGTATTATCAGTAATATACAGTCGAATGTCGGCGGCCCGATTCTCCGTAACCTGCTTGATCGGAATGGTTTTGCCCGTTACTTCCTGACAGATTTTGGTCAACTCCTGCAATGAAGCGCTGCTTTCGACACCACCACCCGCATTCAGAATTTCGCCATTGACAGTGTCCAGATTGTGTAATTCCCAATCGATCAGGCGATACAGATCAGCAATGTGGAGCATGTCGCGGGTTTGTTTACCGGTTCCGCCGTAGCCGATATACGCCAGTTGTTGTTCGAAATAATGCTTGGCAATCCAGAGCACCATTACGCCCTGATCGACTTTCCCCATTTGCCAGGGACCAGTAATAACTCCACACCGATTGATGACCGTTTTTAGACCATAGAATTCGTTGTACTCCTGAATCAGCAGTTCCGACGCCAGTTTCGTAGTACCATATAGCGACCGGGCACCATCGAGCGGGAAATTCTCCGCAATCCCTTTTGACGACACACCCGGAACCGGTTGATTGTCCGTTAGCACAAAGCGTGTTTCGGCTTCCTGGAAATTCAGCGTTTCAATGGTTTTGATCGGGTAAACGCGGCTGGTCGACAGGAAAATAAAATTGGCCCGGTGCTTTAGCGCATAATTCAGGCAGTTGACCGTACCAAACAGGTTCGTATTGATCAGGTAGTCGGGTGTTCCATCCAGACCCGCTAATACCGAAGGCTCGGCCGACGCTTCGATAACCGTATCAACAGCGGGCAGCGCATCAAAATCTTCTTTATTCCGAATATCGCCATGCAGAAACTCAATTCCAGCAGCTTTCAACCGCGAAAGACTTAACTCTGAACCACGGCGTTTGAGGTTGTCGAGCGCAAAAATTTCATACTGAGGATAATTCTGCTTGAGTGAAATGGCCAGCGATGAGCCAACAAATCCGGCCCCGCCGGTGATGAGAAGTTTCATAAGATCATTGAGCAAATGAGTGATTGAGTGATTGAGTGAATCGCTGACGCATAGTATTCACTCAATCACTCAATCACTCATTCACAATTAAGAAGTAATGCGTTTGAGCTGGACGTTTTCGACCGGGCGGATGACCAGTGGGACTTTTTCGACTTTAACCGAACTACTATCCAGCCCGAACCAGCGGTCTTCGGGTGTTGTGAAGTTCTTGATGGTAAAGTAGATGTTCATAATGAGTCGTTCGCGGGGAGGCAGTTCATTCTCGAATGATAAGAACTTCTCCAGCACTACAAACCGGAAATCACCAATCACATTCTGTCGACTCAGGGATTCGTAACGGCTGGTGATGTCCACCTCTTTATTTTTCACCATGTCTTCGATTACCTTGCGGAAGAACAGGTTAATGCGCTGTTCGACCCGGAACCCGAGTTTAAACGTTACTTTGTAGGCATCGTCGGGCGCAATGGTATTCACTTTATACTCCATTGTATACGGATCATCGGTCGTATCGACGTGGACGAACCAGTAGATGTCAGCGCGTTTGGGGCGTTTCTGGAAAATGGAGTAGATAATTTTTGACTCAATTTCTGACTGGCGAGCCGCATTACTCATGAACACCAGGTGGGTCGCATATTTCGGAATACTAATGTCGCGGCTGAGTTCTTTGATGGCCTGAATGTATTGGTCGATACGTACGTACTCCGTCAGGCGAAGTTTGATCTGGAAGGCCTGCAACCAAATGTACATGACCCCGGCAATGGTCGAGCCGATCAGTACCGATACCCAGCCACCATGCGGGAATTTGATAAGGTTAGCGATCAGAAACGAGCCTTCAATGCCCAGGTAAACCGTTAAAAACAAAACAACCCACCAGGCCTGATACTTGTGGGTGTAGAGGTAATACGACATGAGCAGCGTGGTCATCAGCATCGTCAGGGTAATGGCTAGTCCATAAGCCGCTTCCATATTCGACGATTCGCGGAAGTAAAGAACGACACCCACGCAGCCTGCCCAGAGTAACATATTCACGCTCGGAACGTAAAGCTGCCCTTTCTGTACGCTCGGGTAACGTAACCGAACTTTAGGCCAGAAATTTAGTCGGATGGCTTCGCTGATGAGTGTGAACGAACCCGTAATAAGCGCCTGGCTGGCAATGACCGTGGCGGCTGTGGCGATGCTAATGCCGATGGTCAGGAACCAGGGAGGCATCACTTCATAGAAGGGTATGCGTTCTTTCAATATTTGTCCCTCCTGACCGATCAGCCAGGCACCCTGGCCAAAATAGTTGAGAATCAGGCAGGTTTTAACAAATACCCAGCTAACCCGAATATTGGCCCGGCCGCAGTGGCCCATGTCGGAGTAGAGTGCTTCGGCCCCTGTGGTGCACAGAAAAACAGAACCCAACAACCAGAATCCACCCGGATATTCAGTCAGTAGCCAATAGGCATAATAGGGGTTGATGGCCGACAGAATGCCGGGCGCCTGTGCAATCTGGATAACCCCAAGTGTACCCAGCATCACAAACCAGACAAACATGATAGGGCCAAAAGCCGTCCCAACAACGCTGGTACCAAAAGCCTGGATTAGAAACAGAATGGTGAGGATGGCTATTACAATTTCAATAATCTGGATATGCGTAATAGCCGGATACAGCAAGCGTAAACCTTCAACCGCCGATGAAACCGAAATAGGCGGGGTAATGATCCCATCGGCCAGCAATGCGGCTCCTCCAATAATAGCGGGTAATGTCAGCCAGCGAGCATGTCGACGTACTAGCGCATAGAGTGCAAAAATACCACCTTCTCCCCGGTTGTCGGCCCTAAGAATCAGGATAACATATTTTACAGTTGTTTGCAGCGTGAGTGTCCAGAGTACGCAGGAAAGCGCTCCACGGACCACATCAGCCCGAATTATATTATTGGGTCCAACAATCGCCCGGAGTGTATACAGTGGGGATGTACCAATATCACCGTAGATAATACCCATGGCTACCAGTAGTCCGGCAGCGGTAACGGTGTCTAAATGTTTTTTGTCTTCCATAAAATAGGCTTACGCCTTTTCGCCTTACGGGCGGGTCAAAACGGCGCAAAGATAACCGATGTTTAGATTCGTTAATCGCACTTTAATCGAAAGTTACCTTGCCTGATAAAATGCAAAAACCCCGCCATTGAGCGGATTGTTGCTGGCGAGTGCCAGAAAACTGTCTGTTCAGAAAATTCGTATATACAAATGCCCATACGATTGTAAGTTCGGGTTTTAATTAGGTGTAGTTGGTAGATGGTCTGTTCTGTTGACAGACCATCTCTTTTGGTAGCCACCAACCACAATTCGTTTAGTTAGACTGACTAGTGCGGATTAAAGCCACATAAAATCGAATCATAGTCTGATAATCTTTTAGGCGGATACGTTCATTTGTTCCATGAATACTCTGTGTTTCAGCTTCATTCAAAGGGAGAGGTGAAAACCGGTAGATAGCAGAAGAAACCGCCGAATAGTATTTAGAATCGGTGGCACCCAGCATCACATAAGGGGCCACGACTACGTCTGGAAAAAGGCTTCGGATAGTTCGGTGAATGGTTAAGAATGACGGCGATTCAGGATCGGATACAGCGGCTGGGTTATTCCCTTTTCCCAACACCGTTACCGAAAGACTATCGTTATCAATCACTTGCTTTACACGCTCAATCACGCCCTCAACGGTGTCACCCGGTAATAATCGAAAATTTACGGTCGCTGTTGCGTCGATAGGAAGGACGTTGTCTTTTGCACCCGCCCTAAAAATAGTGGGAGCCGTTGTGGTACGGATGGAGGCATTACCTGATTTTGTCTGCGAGAGCATTTGTTTGATCAGGGGACTGAACAGCCACTGATTGGCTAAAACGATGCGTTGACCAAACGACACTTCAGAGGCCAGATAGTCTAGCAGTCGATCTACTCCACCATCCAGCCGAGCTGGAAACGGATTATGTTCCAGCTTGCTAACCGCTTCGGCCACCATTCCGATGCTGGTTTGAGCCGGTGGCATAGATGAATGGCCACCTTTGCCAATGGCGCTGATTTCCAGACTTAAATACCCTTTTTCGCTAATGCCGATGAGGGCAACCGGTTTGTTGAGCCCAGCTACACCTTCGGTTTTAATGACACCGCCTTCATCCAGAATATACTCCAGCGACACGTTTCGGTTCTTCAGCGCAGCCGCAATGGCTTGTGCTCCCTGTCCCGACGTTTCCTCATCGGGACCAAATGCCAGATACAACGTCCGTTCGGGTTGGAAATTGGTCCGGTGCAGGTATTCGACGGATTCCAGTAGGGCTATAACACTCATTTTATCGTCGAGCGTACCGCGTCCGTAGAGGTAATCACCCTCGATCACACCTCCAAACGGCGGCCGCTTCCACATTTTCTGCGTTCCCTGGATTACGGGCACCACATCGTAATGACCCATCAGTAATATGGGTTTCAGATTGGGGTTGCGACCTGTCCATTCAAATAGTAAACCATATTGGTTAAACGTTTCGCGTTTCAGTCGTTGATGAACAAGCGGAAACGCTGTTTGACAATAAGCCAGAAATTTATCGAATTGGGTGGTATCGGTCAGTGTATAGTCAGTATACGAAACCGTTGGGATTCGGATGGCTCCGGCCAGTCGTTGAATGGCTGAATCAGGGATAGAGATTAGAGCGGCAGGCTGAACGACTCTCAGTTGATGCGTTGTCAGACGAAAGGTATTGACAACCAGTACGATGAGAAGAAGCGCAAGGAAGAGCGCAAGAATCCGTAGAATTAATCGCATAGTTAGGTCAGCGTGGTCGATGAAGCAGAAAAGCGGGTATAACGTGATACCGCTCGTTCTTATTCGCTGGGCCAAAAATGAAATTATTTATCAAAAAGGAAATACAAGCTGACTAAAAACAGTCGGACAAGTAAAATAAACTGATTATCGTCCTGATAAACCTGTAAAAAACACTAAAACCGGTGTCGTAGACGATTGTTCGACACCGGTTTTGGCGATAGAAGAAAGCAAGGCAACAAGCGAAAAGAGTACGTTGGCGCTCTACCTCTGAGCTACACTAGCCGGACTCGAACCGGCGACCACCCGGTTATCAGTCGAAGTATCTCTTTTCTACGGCACTTGCTAAACATTTGCAGGGCAACAGGCAAACTGGGTTCATGCGAGGATTCGAACCCCGACAACTCTTCCGAGTTTTCAACCAATCGAACGAAGTAACCCTATTCTACGGCACCTGCATACATTACTAAAGCTAAAAACAGGAGTAACAAGCGGAGTGAGTTGGTTGGTCGGGGCATCGCTTGCCGGAGTCGAACCGGACCATCTCGCTTCTCTGTGGAAACCACATGATTCCTCCCCTTATGGCGCGAAGTAACTCACTTCTACGACATCCTGTTTAGTGCCACGAGTTTTGGCCCGTGGCACATTCTTTACAGCGTAATCTGTTCGATGGCGCTTAACGTTGTCTGGCCTTCTTCAAGGGCCTGTAATACATCGAACACTTTGTCGGACCAACCGGCAATCAGGTAAACGTCGTTACGCTCTACGCGTAAAGGCGCATTTCCGTAACCCGCCAGGTCGAACACATAGAGCCGTGCATCGGGGAACAGCCGTTTGTACTGTAGCCATTTAGCTGCCAATGTGTTTGCCTGACTCTGGTTTGCCGTACGATTGTCCCACAACTGCGTGTCGGTGAACAGCATGATCTTATCAGCTTTATAGCGCTGCCGGATCAGGTCGTCAATTACCAGATAGCCGTTGGTGGCATACCCTACTTCCCCTTCTCGACGGTAAAACTCGTCGACGTTGGCCAGAACCTGCCCTGAAGGCAAGGCTATAGTCTTCCAGGTATCACCAAACATACCGCTTAGCACATTCCGACATTTCGTGTGCAGTAACATCCCTAACAGCAACCCAATGTCATACAACAGTACTTTGCTTTTTGGTGAAATCGGTTTCTGCATCGAACCCGATACATCGCAGGCAACCACCACGCGGGTAGTGGCTCCGAAACCGCGTAGGTTGGCGGTGCTCGCATAAACGGCATCTTCCAGCGCTTCGAGTAGAATGGGGACATGCCCATACGATAACGATTTCAACTCGCGATAAGCGGCCAGAAACCGGAACGGCAACTGTTTAGCCCTCTGAACCGCTTTCGCATCGGCTAGGAACGCACAGACTTTTTCGACATGTGCTCCACTGATACCGGCTTCGAGCATATTGCGAAGATTCCGAAGCGTTGCCATATAACCTAAGCGTCCACTGTCGATTAGCTCTTCCCATTTCGCCCGTACGGCCGACTGTTTACCGGTTGGATTGTCGAACGATTGCTGACCTAACGCACTCAACTCGGTTTCCCAGGTGTAAGGCGTGTTGAGTGTACCGTTAACCAGCTTGTCGAAAACGGCCTGCTGGGTTTCGTCTTTAGCTTTTGGGTGGACCAGAAATAAAGCGTCCCGAAGCTTCACAGCCGTATCCCGATTGTATTTGGCAAACTGATATTCGTCAAACTTATTAAAGGCGATCGACAGCCCTCTCTGCATCTGTTTCGACAGGCGGTTAAGTTTTTTAGCTCCCGTTCGATCGTTTGCCAACTGGTAATACGACAACAATTCTGTAATCTCATCAGGCCGTTGTACAGTCCGACCAACCGCCTTTCCAACCAACCCATCACCATTATGCACTTTGGCCAACTCGCCCAGCAACACAACCGGGGCCGAACGGAGATACATCTGCTCCCGAACATAAACCGCCAGTTTAGCAACAAACACCGGGTCCACGTTCCCGACCAGCTCCTGAATTCTCACTAACCGTTGGTCTGCGCTTTCGTAATACGAATCGTTGAGCATGGTGGTGACCACGGCCGAGTACAGTTCCATTTTGGGCGTCAACGCATACGCCTGAGCCCCTTCATGGTTGACGGTTTTCGTAGCATCACGGTTGAAGATGTTGAATTTCATGATCGTCGGTGTTTTATTAAACTTGACGATACAAAGGTTTTATGCATCTGCGCAGTCTTTTTGCGCAGTTCAGGAATTTTTTGAAAAAAATTGAAAAATTTTGTGCGAAACAGAAAACAGGGAGGCTGTTTAACCTTGAACGTGTTTAGATTTTTTAACTATCGATATAACTGGATTGATTTTTTGTCATTCCGACCGGAGGGAGGAACCTCAAAGTCGCGTATTAGTCAAGCTTGAGGTTCCTCCCTCCGGTCGGAATGACAAAAAGAGTTTTACATTTTCCACAAAAAAAGAAGTTTATCCAGGTTCAGGAAGTTGATCAGGCATTGTACGAGCGGAGAAACAGGCAGGTACGAAAAATAGAGTACGATCCCCATCAGGGTCGTGCAGTTGTAATACTAGTACAGTTAAGTTAGGGTATCCCAAAGCAAATAGCCGTTCAGCCCCATGATGATGAGCGCTACTGTCCATGACAATAATTTAAGCCAGCCTGGATTTACGAACCGGCCCATTTTGGTTTTGTCGCTGGTAAACTGCACTAACGGAACGACGGCAAAGCTTAGTTGCAGAGAAAGGATAACCTGGCTCAGCACTAATAATTCGGCGGTTCCACGCTCGCCATACAGAATTGCCACAATGAGAGCCGGGATAATGGCTACCAGACGAGTGACCAGCCGACGGACCCAGGGTTTTAGCCGTAAGTTCAGAAAGCCTTCCATAACAATTTGGCCGGCCAGTGTACCCGTCAATGTCGAGTTTTGGCCGGAAGCGAGCAGGGCCACAGCAAACAGAATACCGGCTAATTTGACGCCAAGGACCGGATCGAGCAATCGATGCGCATCGGCTATATCGGCTACCTGCTGATTCCCTGAAAAATGGAAGGCAGCCGCCGACAAGATGAGAATGGCTGCGTTGATAAAAAATGCCAGGAAGAGCGAAACCGTTGAATCGATTGTCGCGAACTTAATGGCTGACTTCCGACCGGCATCGTTGCGACCGAAGTTGCGGGTTTGTACAATACTGGAGTGCAGGTAGAGGTTATGCGGCATTACGGTAGCGCCCAGTATCCCAATGGCAATATAGAGCATACTCGGATCGGTGACTATGGCCGAATGTGGTACCAGTCCGGCTACAACATCGGCCATGACGGGTTGGGAGACAATTAGTTCATACCCAAAACAAGCAACGATTAGAAAGATCAACCCGCCTACAATCCGTTCCAGAATCTGAAAACCTTTGTTTTGCAGGTATAGCAAAAGCAGGGCATCCAGTGCTGTGATAAGTACCCCAATAGTAAGCGGGAGGCCAAAGAGCAGATTTAAGGCGATGGCTGATCCAATCACTTCGGCCAGATCACAGGCTGCAATTGCGATTTCGGCAAGCAGCCACAGGCCAATACCCACTGGGCGGCTAAAGTGATCGCGGCAGGCCTGTGCCAGATCGCGACCCGTTGCAATGCCTAATTTAAGGGATAAATGTTGCAGTAAAATGGCAAACAGGTTGGAAATCAGGACAACAGATAAGAGTTGGTAGCCAAACCGGGCTCCTCCGGCAATATCGGTTGCCCAGTTACCGGGGTCCATATACCCAACAGCTACCATCAGGCCAGGGCCAGCGTACGCTCGTAAGGTTCGAAAGAAACCCCCTCCAGTCGGAACAGGTACTGACCCCTGAACATCGGTCAGTGGGGACAATGTATCCTCAGCGTACCAGTGTTTTGTTGATGTATTTGTTGCTTCCATTAATCCAGGTTAAGCTTCCTTAAGTTGAGTCAATTATTGTTATAGGAGTATAACGTAACAAATATAAGCATTGTTGAAATAAAAATTTAGGCTAGCCTAAATTTTTAGAAAGTTTAACATAAAAACTACCTTTGTAAGCAAACTGTTTTGATTTAGTTCGCTGTTCTGAGCAAGAGCGCCGTAAAGTATGCAATCGTTCACCGAAGAAAATTACCTGAAGACTATCTATAATCTTGCCAATCGACAGCAGGGTGAGGTTAGTACGAATGCGTTGGCAGAAGTAACCGCTACCAAAGCGGCTTCGGTTACGGATATGCTGAGGAAACTGGCTGATAAACAGTTGATTCATTACAAAAAATACCAAGGTGTCCGCCTAACTGAAGAGGGTGAGCGCCTGGCTTTACAGATTATCCGGCGGCACCGGCTCTGGGAAGTTTTTCTGGTTGAAAAACTGGGATTTGGCTGGGATAAGGTGCATGATATTGCAGAAGAACTGGAACATATTCGATCGGAAGAGCTGGTGACACGGTTAGATACGTATTTAGGGAATCCGCAGTTTGATCCGCACGGCGATCCTATTCCGACGTCGACAGGGTTAATGCCCGAAACCGGCTATCGGAAGTTATCGGATGCAGAGGCAGGTGAAGGCGTATGTTTGATGGCTGTGCTTGAGCATTCAACGCAGTTTTTACAGCACCTCGATCATTCGAATCTGTCGCTTGGCAGTACCGTTACCGTACAGGAAGTCAATACATTCGATAAGTCAATCCTGGTTCAGACTGAAGCGGGACGAACGGTTTTTGTGAGCCATGAAGTGGCTAAAAATTTATTGGTGAATTAGTGGTGTTTACGGTATGCCGTAAATTATCAAACGGACTATGAAATTATTAGACTGGTATATTCTGAAGCGCTTTTTACAGACCTACATTTTTGTAGTGATGGTGATTGTGCTGGTGGTGGTGATGATCGATTACACCGAAAAGGTGGATAATTTTCATAAGACCAATGCGCCCGGCAATGAGATACTGTGGGACTATTACCTCAATTTTATTCCCTACTGGGCCAATTATATCAGCCCACTGATGGTGTTCATTGCTACCGTCTTTCTAACGTCACGACTGGCCGCCCGGACCGAAATTATTGCCATTCTGAGTAGTGGGGTAAGTTTCATCCGGCTATTGTTTCCCTATACACTTGGGGCAACCGTGCTGGCCGTACTGACCTATTTTATGGTCAATTATGTGATTCCGAAAGCGAACAAAACCCGGATTGGATTCGAGATCAAATACATCAACGATGCTTTTACGTACTCGGGCCGGAACGTTCATTTAAAAATTGCTCCCAACACCTACGCTTACCTGGAGAGTTATAACAACATGAGCAATACCGGGTACAAATTCACGCTGGAAAAAGTAGAAGGCAACCAGTTAAAGCAAAAACTCTCCGCCGACCATATTGAATGGGATGCCAAGAAAAAGAAGTGGACAATTGTCGATTATAAAATCCGGGACATCAATGGTCTTCAGGAAACCCTGACGCCCGGGTCGCGGGTCGATACCACGCTAAATCTCAAACCGGATGATTTCAGCTCTAATTTTAACCTATTCGAAACGCTCACCCGCCCGGAACTGAACAAATATATCGACCTGCTGACAAGCCGTGGCTCCGATGGTGTAGAAACGTACCTGCTCGAAAAATACAGTCGGGATACCCGTCCGTTTGCCATCATTATTCTGACGATTATTGGGGTCATTATGTCGGCTCGTAAAAGTCGCCGGGGCGTTGGCTGGCAGGTGGCATTAGGATTTATTCTGGCCTTCACCTATCTGTTGTTTTTCATGCTGGCGAAGGGTATAGCCGAATCAGGTAATTTGAACCCCATCATCGCCGTTTGGCTTCCCAATGCTATTTTTACCGCCATTGGCGTGCTATTGTACAATACAATACCTAGGTAATAGTAGTTAGTAATGGAAGTGAGGAGCCATTCGGGAACAAATCTTAGCCGAATGGCTCCTCACTTCCATTACTCGCTCCTCAATACGATGAAAAGTTCACCTTCCTTAACTGATTACTTACAGCTCCATTTCATCGTTGTGATTTGGGGGTTTACGGCTATTTTGGGGAAACTGCTGACGCCACTCGATGCATCGGGGGTTGTTTTGTTTCGGACGGTGCTGGCGGTGCTGGGGATGGGCACTGTACTGTTGGCTCGTAAGCAAAATCTGACGGTAGCTTCTACCGACTATTGGCGACTGCTGGCCACTGGCGGGCTGATTGGCTTGCATTGGGTCTTGTTTTTTCTGGCGGCCCGACTGGCCAATGTATCGGTCTGCCTGGCGGGTATGGCAACCAGCTCACTCTGGGCGAGTATACTGGAGCCGATGGTACTTCGTCGGCGGGTTCGACTGATTGAAGTGGTACTGGGTGCTGTTGTGATGGCAGGTCTTTATTTGATTTTCCGGTTCGAGTTCGACAAGGTGGTTGGGTTGACTGTCGCCGTACTTTCGGCCATGTTGTCGTCGTTGTTTACCATTATCAACAGTCGATTTACGCACCGGTACAATGCCTTGGTGATTTCATTCTACGAAATGATTGGCGCTTCGATGGCGGCATTAGGCTTGTGGCTGCTGGTACAATGGACCGCTTCGGCTGAGGCTTCAACAGCGGTTCAATATGTTCCTGAGTCGCCCTGGCAATGGCTCTGGTTGCTGGTGTTATCATTGGTTTGTACCGTCTATGCCTATTCGGTAGGGGTGAGCCTGTTACGAAAGTTCTCGCCCTACATGGCTGTTTTGACCGTAAATTTGGAGCCAGTTTATGGTATCTTGCTGGCCGTTTTGATTTTCGGCGATACCGAGCGGATGACGTTTGGCTTTTATGGCGGTACGCTGGTGATACTGGCGGCTGTACTGGCTTATCCGTTTCTCAATAGCCGATTTACGAAAACTCAAGCTCAGTTGCCGACCTCAACCTAAGTGAGTGGCTGGGTATAACGGTTTACAGAAAGCCGTAAGCCGTAAACCGTAATGCATTCTATGTCTGGATCTTTATTGCGTATCATCACCATTCTATTAGGCCTGTTTACACTGGTTGTCGTCACGCCCTTACTGGCGTTAGCTACCTATAACCATCCTTCTCCGACCGACGATTATTGCTTCGCCAATACGGTGATTCACTACGGATTCTGGCAGGCTCAACAATATTATTATGATGGCTGGACGGGTCGATTCTTTCACAACTTCATTGTTCATACAAATCCAGTTGTGATTGGCTGGTACGGCGCTTATAAAATTTATCCAATGATTTTGCTGGCGTTGGTATTGGGTGGTTGCTTTGCCATAGCTAACCAGTTGCTGGCTGGTTTCTTTAATCTGGAAGCGAAACTGGCCTTAGCGTTAGGGCTTTTTTTGGGCTTTATTACTACACTGGCAGGCATTCCAGAATACCTGTATTGGTATACGGGCCTGGCTAGTTATGGACTCTCCAGCGCGCTGTTTCTGTTTTTGCTGGCTGTACTGATGGCTCATCAACGGCGGGGCTTTGGCTGGAAATCGGGTTATGTAATCACGGAAAGCTTACTCGTTACGGCGATTATTGGATCGAGTGAGATGACTATGGTACTGGTGCTGTCGGTTTTAGCGTTGATTGTTTTTGGCGAATTAATTCAGCGGCAACGGGTTTCCCTAACGATGGTGATTTTGCTGGCTGTTGCGGCTGTTGCCTGTTATTATTTGTTTAAAGCGCCGGGAAATGCCATTCGAATGGGAGGTAATCCGAACGGGAGCGACATCCCATTTACCCTGCTATCATCGCTTAAATTTGCAGCCAGCTACATGCCCCGGCAGCTATTTACAACCCCCTGGCTACCCTTGTCGATTTTATACCTGCCCATAGCCTGGAAGCTGGCTGGAACGCGTCGACACCGATCCGATCTGCCTCCTTATCTGCGTTTGCATCCGGTATGGGGGATTCTATACATGATGGCGACCGTGCTGGCACTCATCTCATTACATTTTTACGGTGTTGGTATTGCCCCGATTCCTCGCCTGATCAATTTGATTAATCTGGCTTTCTGGCTTAGCTTACTCTATAACCTGACATTAGTTATTATTCGGGTTCGGTATCGGTTCGACCCGGATCGGTTGATCATTTACCTGCGCCCGATCATGCTAATTGCGGTAGTCTGGGCTGTGGTTGCTGCGTCGATGGGGACATTGCTCCCTGTTGTGTATGGCGATTGGCTCAGTGGGCGCGCGGCAGAATATGATCAGGAAATGCTTAAGCGGTATGCATACCTCTCGCAACCTGGCCATGACGCTAGCGTTCTTTTACCGTTAAAGCAATACCCTGTTTCGTTGTTTCTGGAAGATATACACGATAATCCGCAGCACCTTTGGAATCGCTGCTGGGCCGATTATTTTCATAAAAAAACAATTACCCTCAAAGGCAGCCAGCCAGTTCGGTGATTGATTAAAATAACACTTGGCATATTGCCTGACATTTTAACTACACTGGATTCTTTGGTTCGGGTAGAACCTGGAGAAACTGGTCAGAACGAATGAATTTAACCTACCTATCTGGTCATCGGTCGTTGGTTTCCGCTCGGTTCGACAGGCTGGCCTGGGTGCTGGTTGGCATCCCAATTATAGGCTTTAGCCTGCTGCTGTTTGCGTATATTGTCGACGTTCCCTGGATGGACGACATCGATGCGTTTCTGAGCTTTATGATCGGTTACCTCGATGCGCCTACCGTTGGGAAGAAATTTTACTGGTTGCTTAGTCCCAATAATGAACACCGCATCCTGACCGGGAAGCTGCTGACCCTACTTTGTTATAACCTGACAGGAGCCGTCAATTTTCGCTGGTTGATTTTTGCGGCTTTTGCGTTTTTGCTGGGACTCTTAGCGATTTTCTACCGAGCCTTTCGATCAACAGGTCTACCCATTCTGGCGTTTGTACCGGTGCCATTTCTTTTGCTGCAACCGCAGTACTACCTGACCACGACCTGGGCTATTACGAGTCTGCAACACCAGGTGGTGGTGGCAATGGTGGTGGCTGTTTTATACCTGCTGGCTGATGGCAGTCAAGGCCGATTTAGTATAGGTCTTGTCTTACAAGTGCTGACTTCTTTCTCCATGAGTAATGGCTTGTTTGGCTGGGTAGCAGGGGCTGTTGTTCTGGTTATGCAGCGCCAATGGATTCGGCTGGGAATCTGGCTGGCAGTTGGCATAGGGGCTATATTCTATTATTTTCATGACTTTCCGAATGCCCAGGGGAATGACAGTAGCATTTCGTTTTTTCTGGAACACCCACACCTGATTTTCCTGGGCTTTTTCACGTTTAACGGTGGTCTTTTCGATTTCCTGCCCGAATCAAATATTCTCTTACGTAGTATCCTGCCCACGCTGGCCGGGTTGATTCTGATTCCGTCGATGCTATGGCTGTTATGGCAGATGAATGAACCGATTCTGCGTAGACCGATTAAGTCATCCATTGGGATGGACCGGGCAACGGCTGCCCTCTGGAAACGACGTTATTTTCTGACAGGCTGTTACGCATTCCTGATGGTCAATGCCGTAATCATTGCTTTTCTACGCCCCCGGTTTGGCTATGCGGTTATGCTCATCAGCAATTACATGATCTACCCGGCGCTATTGGTTGTGCTGCTCTATCTGAATGTGTTGAGTGAGCAATACAAAAATTCGCGTGTGCTGGAAAAATGGGTTCGGATTGGTTTAGTTACAGGAATTTTGGTTTGGGGGGCATGGTATGCATTCCGACTACCAAAAATTGCATTCCGAAAAGAACAACTGCTGACCAGTGCGTTCAATCAGAAACACAATGAAACAGGCCTGGGACCAAGCTGGGGCCATCCGTTTGTGAAACTGGCTCGTCGGAGCCTCGATCAGGCGCTTCAACGGGACCTTTACCACTATCCAACGGATGCCTATTACTCGCCCTACGAACAAACCCTACTGACGAATGGGCGGACAATAACGCCGGATTCAAGCCTGACGCTGCGCATATCAGGAGGAGGTTATAGTTATCTGGTCGAGACGGATTATGGAGCGCTTCCGAAACCGGTGGGGCAGTCGGCCGTCATTGTTCAGTCAGACCGTAGGACGTATTTATTTCCGTCGTCGGTTCATTTTTCGCCTGCGAATTTCTACCTGAACCGGCCGATTCGGACCGTTTTTGCTGAAGTGATCATTCCGATGTTACCTCCCGGAACATACCGCCTGGGCATTCTTACACCCTCTGACGAGTCTACTAATCCGATCCGATTTAGCCCACAAACGATTACCGTTCCTTAACAAATGCGTTTCAGAAATGTCCTCAATACCAAAAAAACGTACTTTTGCCAATTCTGATACCGACTCAAGCCATACAACTTTGTTAGAACCCCAGATTTCGATTATTGCTCCACTTTATAACGAAACCGAGTCGTTTCCGTACCTGATTTCCCGGCTGAATGCTGTTATGGAGACGTCTCCCTTGCGGCTTGAAGTTGTGTTGATTGACGACGGAAGCCGCGACAATACAGCCCTGTTGATGCAACAGGTAGCCCTGACCGACGCTCGCTATCACTGTGTATTCCTTTCCCGAAATTATGGCCATCAGATTGCCCTGACGGCTGGTATTGCGGCTGCACGAGGTACTGAAGCGCTGTTTATCATCGATGGTGATTTACAGGACCCCCCCGAGTTGCTGACCGATTTTTATGCGAAGTATCAGGAGGGTTACGATGTGGTTTACGCCGTTCGGAAAAAACGGAAGGAAAACATCTTTAAGCGGACGGCATACGCCATGTTTTATCGGTTTATGAAGGCGATTTCGTACGTGGATATGCCGCTCGACAGTGGTGATTTTTCGCTGATAAGTCGCCGGGTGGCCGATGTACTGAATCAGATGCCGGAAGAAAGTCGGTTCATTCGAGGGATGCGTAGCTGGATCGGCTTTAAACAGATCGGAGTGGAGTATGAACGGGATGCCCGTCAGGCTGGTGAGCCGAAATACTCGTTCAAGATGCTACAGCGGTTGGCCTATAACGGGATTTTCAACTTCAGCGAATATCCGGTCAAGATTATTACCCGACTGGGCATGATCACCATTGGCGTAGCGCTGATCTATTTGATTCAAACCTTAATTAAACGCTTTATTTACCACGATGTACCGCAGGGCTTTACGGCGCTGCTGTTTGTCATTGTCCTGTTTAGTGGTGTTCAACTGATTGCCCTCGGATTGATCGGCGAATATGTGCTTCGCATCTTTTTTCAGGCAAAAGGACGGCCACTATATGTGCTTCGGGATGTAATTAAAGATCAGCAACGGCAACCATTACTGCCTCTGAAGCAAGCCAATAGGCCCTGACAGGCATAGCTTGTTTTGTTCAAGTCTGGTATTCCTATGGTTAATGCCAGGCGCTGGCGATGCCGAATACCCTAACCCGTAACGGTAGAACGGATGCTTTTTAATTCACTACAGTTTTTACTGTTTTTTATTGTTGTCACCCTGAGTTACTTCAGCCTGAAGTGGCAGGGGCGATGGATATTGCTGTTGGTAGCCAGTTGTTATTTCTACATGGTTTTCCAACCGTCGTATATCCTGATTCTGTTTCTGACTATTATCATCGATTATATTGCCGGAATCTGGATCGAAAAATCCAGCGGAAAATCGCGTCGCTGGCTGCTTATTCTATCGCTGATCTCGAACCTGGGTATTCTGGCTTTTTTCAAATACCTCGGCTTCTTTACCGAGAACATTGCCGGTTTCTTCGACTTTCTGGATATGCCGCATATTGCCGAAACCGTTACGGCGGGTGCCAATCGGATTTTTGTCAAAGTGCTCCATATATTCGGTAAAAGCGGTATTTCGTCGTACAAAGACAATATGAGTATTCTGCCCATTGGTCTGTCGTTTCACACGTTTCAGGCGATGAGCTATACCATTGAGGTGTATCGTGGTAATCAGAAGGCGGAGCGACATTTCGGGATTTATGCGCTTTACGTCATGTTCTACCCGCAGCTGGTGGCCGGTCCCATCGAACGCCCACAGAACGTGCTCTGGCAATTCCATAAAACCTTTGCCTACGACGTTGAAAATGTGAAGGCTGGCCTTATGCAAATGGCCTTTGGGCTGTTTAAAAAGCTGGTCATTGCTGATCGGTTGGCGATGCTGGTCGATTATGCTTATGGCAACCCATCGGAGCAAAATGGTCTGACATTACTGGCGGCTACTTTTTTCTATACGTTCCAGATTTACTGTGATTTTTCGGGATATTCCGATGTGGCCATCGGAGCTTCCCGAGTCATGGGCTTTACGCTCATGGAAAACTTCCGAACGCCCTATATCGCTCAGTCGATTTCGGAATTCTGGCGACGCTGGCATATTTCGCTGTCAACCTGGTTCCGGGATTATCTCTATATCCCCCTGGGGGGCAACCGGAAGGGCGAATTTCGGCAATACCTGAATATGCTGATTGTTTTCCTGGCCAGCGGACTCTGGCATGGCCCCAACTGGACATATGTGATTTGGGGCGGACTGAATGGCGTGTATCAAATTCTGGCTGTTCTTCGGGATAAATTATTATCCAAACTGGGCTTTTCGCGTACGCAGCCCAGTTTGATAACCTCGCCGGTTCATGATCGAGAAGCCCCAAAATCGCCCGTTCGAATAGTGGTGAATACGGTCATAACGTTTGTGCTGATCATGTTGACGTGGGTCTTTTTCCGGGCACGAAGTGTCAGCGATGCGTTCATGATTCTGGGGCGGATCGGCACACTGTCGTTTAATGATGCCATCCATAGTCCCATGAATGCTGTTGAAATGTGGTTCAGTATAAGTCTGATTGTTTTTCTACTCGTTAAAGAAGCTTTCGTTCTCACCATTCCAACGCGAAGTACCGTTCGATTTGCGCTGCTGTTCGCGCTGATCACCTTCGCCACCTATCTGTTTGGCGTTTTCTCATCCAACCAGTTTATCTATTTCCAGTTCTGATTATGCAACTAACTCGTTCCACATGTTAAGGATACGCTTAGTACGTTGACTGGCAGAACTACGCTCTAATTGGGCATAAATATTTTCGTAGACATTTGAATCGGCAAGTAGTTCTTTTATTGAGGTCTTTAGATACGACTGGATAGATTCAGGACTTTCAAGTATCTCATCTTTAAGCGCTTCTCGATTATCGAAAACATAGATGAGATCTTCAAAATCGGAATTTATCCTTGGGTCCCGCCCGTGCCTGAATGATTTAAAGGCTTCAAATTTGGTCGCAATAAAGTAAGGGGCAGAGAGAATCCGAATGGACTGCTGTTCAGGGATTGGGTAGTTAATAGCTTTTGAAAAACCTTCTTTATACCAACGATTACTGAATCCTAACACGTCAGAATCAGTTGGCATGATGTCGACAACCAGCCCATGGATTCGATAACGGCAGATAATTCCCGAATCTATATCATTTGTAAATCCTAACTGACGTAATCTACTTTCGATCTGGTTGCTAAACTCCGCATACGTTGCTACTTCTACAACGACATCGATATCATCAGTGGGTCGTGGCTGACTGGATGTAGATTCGGTCGAATAAAGACCTACACCGGCTCCACCTACAAAAACGACTTTTTCATTTAGTTCCGCCAGAGTTGACGCTACTTGTTGTAGCCGTGCCAGATAGATAAGAGAAGTCATTCGTTCAATAATAGGCGCTTTTTTAGTTCGTTTACCGCCAGATTTACTTCTCTGGCTTTGCCTACCCTTATGGAGTCGACTAAAGCTAATAATTCATATAGTAATGGATCTGCTTTAGCTGCCTGCACGGCATTTGGATAAAGCGGTTCGATAGCCTGACCTCTAACGGTCCCGTCAGCCCATGGCCATACATAAGGCTCGTTTGACTGAATTATATCAACTAAGGGTTTAGCTGAATGGGCGGTCGGGATCCCTCTTACCAATGCACCAGGTTGTTGTGGAAAAACATATTTTAGCCCATGCTGTAAAAACTCGAAAAAAGCACGAGCCAAAACTTTTTTTTGCTCAGGGTCATATAAGCCAGCAAATGTAGATCTAGCTAACGATTCAGTCACTTCCGAAGCGCTGATATTTAGTTGAGCGGCAATTTCTTTTTTTAATAGCCCATTTTTAGGTAAAGCTATTAGTTTACCTAGTCGACCAGAATCAAGAACGACATTATTATAGAAAGCAGTAACCTTAAGTAGGATTACTACATCCTGAGGACGCATCCCATTGTGTTTTTTCATGATTCGCGATTCGCGAATTGCGAATTTTTCCAAATCTACTATTCTGGAAACAGAAAATAAAACGTGAGGATTAAATTATTTTTTGTGGTCAAACGTCAACGCTACGCCATTCATGCAATACCGGAGCCCGGTAGGGGCAGGGCCGTCGTTGAAGACATGGCCCAGGTGGGCGTCACATACGGAACAACGAACTTCAGTTCGATTGCCGTCGGGTTCGGTATAAACGGCGTTCGGGACGATGGGCTGATAAAAACTTGGCCAGCCCGTATGCGAATCGAATTTGGTAGTTGACGAAAAAAGTGGATTTTGGCAGCACACGCAGACATACGTACCCGACCGCTGTTCATGGTTTAGTTCACTACTATTCGGCCATTCGGTCCCTCGTTCCCGCGTTATGTGGTATTGGGCGCGCGTCAATAGCGACTTCCATTCTGCATCGGTCTTCTCAACCCGACGATTCCCCGGTGAAGTGGTGCCTGGTGGAGGATGATGGGGAGGTCGGGGTTTCGCTACAAACGTACCATAAAGCCAAAGACCACCGATCAGCAGTAAAGCTATGAGTAGAAATAGATACGTTGGCTTCACTCTTTCGCTCTTTAATTTACCGTCCAATAGCTACTTTTCGCAAAATCGAATCAATGACCTGCAACGTTGTAACGCCGTCGGCTTCGGCTTCGTAGTTGAGCATGATACGATGATTGAAAACGTCGGGAGCTACCTCTTTAATATCTTCGGGTAGTACGTAATCGCGCCGGTCGAAATAGGCGAGGGCTTTGGCAGCCAGATTGAGGTAAATAGTAGCTCGTGGCGATACACCGAACTGAATGTACCGGGCTTCGTCGCGGAGATTATACTCTAAAGGTCGTCGTGTGGCAAAAACCAGTTCGATAATGTATCGCTCGAGTGTTTCTGAAATGGTAATACCGTTGATTTCATTACGGATTGCACTCAATTCCTCTTTGCCCAGCACCGGTTGTACTTCATAATCGAAATTGAGGTTCGACATTCGGCGCATCACTTCCAGTTCGTCTTCTTTGTTCAGATAGTCCACGAAGACTTTCATCATGAAGCGGTCTACCTGCGCTTCAGGTAGCGGATAGGTTCCTTCCTGCTCGACTGGGTTTTGGGTAGCCAGCACCAGAAAGGGTCGGTCGAGCACAAATGTTTCTTCACCAATAGTTACCTGCTTTTCCTGCATGGCTTCGAGCAGGGCTGACTGTACTTTAGCAGGTGAGCGATTGACCTCGTCGGCTAGAATCAGATTGGCAAAGATAGGGCCCTGTTTTACCTCAAATTCAGCCGTTTTCTGGTTGAAGATCATGGTGCCAATCAGGTCGGCAGGGAGCAGGTCAGGGGTGAACTGGATGCGCTGGAAATCGAGCTCAAGAACTTTCGCCAGTGTGTTGATAGTCAGGGTTTTGGCTAGGCCGGGTACGCCTTCCAGCAAGATATGCCCGCCCGTAAACAGTCCGATCAGCAGGCGATTGAGCAGTCGTTCCTGCCCAACCACAACCTTGCTCATCTCCCCGAATACCTCGCGAATTTTTGTGTGGTAGCTGAATGAAGTGGTTGATTGCATTTTTTACTGTTTTCAGTTTACAGTTTACGGTTTATAGTTGGCTGACACGCCTATAAATTATCTGCCAGCCAACTATAAACCGTAAACTGTAAACATATAAACTAAAACGTGGCCCGGATGCTGCGATCCTTGCCATGAATATCTTTATATACCTGTATGTTGGCGAAACCCCGATCTATAAATACCTGCCGGGTAGCTTCGCCAAAACGCTCATTAATTTCAACGTAACAGGCCCCGTCTTTCGTGAGATGTCGTGTGCAGAAATCCGCTACGGCTTTGTAGAAAACCAGTGGATCGCTGTCTTCAACGAAGAGTGCCAGGTCGGGTTCGTAGTTGAGCACGTTACGGTCCATAACGGCCGCTTCTGAGCGCGTAACATACGGTGGATTACTGACGACGCAGTCGAATCGCTGGGTGAAATCGGAAGGAACGGCCAAAATATCCTGAATGTCGAACTGAACATCCGCTTTCAGGTTATGGGCATTGCGTTGGGCGAGTGTTAACGCTTCGGTCGAAACATCCCAGCCCGTTACTACCGATTGGGGTAGAAACCGGGCGAGCGTAATGGCAATGCATCCGCTCCCAGTACCAATGTCGACAATGGGCACATCGTCGGTTCGGTCGGCAAAATCGTGCATGATCAGCCTGACCAGATCTTCGGTTTCGGGTCTTGGAATCAGCACATCGGGCGATACCTCAAACTCAAGGCCGCAGAAAATTGTCGTGCCAATAACGTGCTGAATGGGCTCCTGTCGGTTCAGTCGTTCCAGTATCTTAAACCAGTCGGGTTCTGTCCGATTGGGTGGTAACGGTTTATCGGTCAGCACATCGGTCTTACGCAGACCAAAATAATGATCGAGGAGCATGAAAGCCATTTCCCGCGCTTCTTCGGGCGGGTAGGCCGTAATATTTTTACTCAGTCGGTCGTATAGAGGTTTGGCGGTGGCCATTGAGTTCTTTCAGGTAATTTTGCCAAAAATAGGGAAGTTTTCGGTTAAGGATTTGGTTTTCGTTTTCAGTTTACGGTAATGGGCTGGAAATTTGCGTATGACTTATTGCCGAAAACTGTAAACGCTTATGGAAAACCCCTTTATGCTTCGTGCGCTCGAACTGGCAACTCTTGGTCGTGGCCATGTAAGTCCTAACCCGATGGTTGGTTGTGTGATTGTTCATGATCAAAAAGGGCAGATTGAACCACCATTCGGTCGAATTATTGGGGAAGGGTGGCATCAACGGTACGGTGAAGCGCATGCCGAGCGGAACGCCATTCTGTCGGTTCGCCCGGAAGATGCCCATTTGCTGCCCGAAAGTACGGCTTATGTAACGCTGGAGCCGTGTTCGCATTATGGTAAACAGCCTCCTTGTGCCGATTTGTTGATTGAGCGTACTATAGGTCGGGTCATTTGCTGTAACGATGATCCGAATCCGTTGGTGGCCGGTCAGGGTTTTGCCAAACTCCGGTCTGCCGGGATACTGGTCGAGACAGGGGTTATGGAAGAACAGGGCCGTCAAGTAAACGCTCGGTTCTTTACATTTTTTGAGAAAAAACGTCCATACATTATTCTGAAATGGGCCGAAACGACCGACGGCTTAATTGGGGCTGAAGGTGGACAACCCGTCAAGATCAGTGGCGATCTGGCGCATCGACTGGTACATCGCTGGCGTAGTGAAGAAGATGCCATTATGGTCGGGACCAACACCGCCCGTAACGATAATCCCCGACTCAATACCCGCCTTTGGCCGGGCAAAAATCCAGTTCGTATCGTATTCGACCGTAACCTAACCCTCCCGTCCAACTTCCACCTGTTTGACGGCTCCCAGCCAACGATTGTGTACCACCAAAGTATCCAAGAGCGAAAGAGTGAAAGAGTGAAAGAGCGAGCTTGCGTCAGCCATTCACTCTTTCACTCTTTCACTCTTTCACTCTTGGATACTTTGCAAGACCTTCACCAGCGGGGCATCCAATCTGTTCTCGTCGAAGGTGGCGCTAAATTGCTTCAATCGTTTATAAGCGAGGGACTTTGGGATGAGATGCGCGTATTTCGCAGTCCGGGGATGTTAGGGAAAGGGATAAAAGCTCCTGGTGTTCAGGGAAAGCTCGTCAGTCGCGAACAGGTAGGGGCGGATGAACTGAGTATTTACCAACCATCTGAATAGAACGCGGATTTTTATGATGATTATGATTTTATCCGTGAAGATCATAATCATCATAAAAATCCGCGTTCTATTCAGATTGAAGCGCCTTGACCGGATTAGAAACGGCGATTTTGTACACCTGAGACCCAATCGTTAAAGAAGCCAGTAGCAGCATGACCACTAAAGTACCGATGAACGCACCGGCTGTAACGGGAATGTGGTATATGTAAACGCTTTCGAGCAACGACTTTAGTGCGACGAAGGCCAGCGGCAGAAAGACAATTCCGGCAATGGCAATCAGCCCTAAAAACTCCCGATTTAATAAAGTTGCTACGTTAAAAGCTGATGCACCCAATACTTTTCGGATGCCAATTTCTTTGGTCTTTTTGGCAATCGTAAGCGAAACCAGAGCAAACAGACCCATTACCGAAATAATAAGTGTGAGCATAGCCACGTAGGTAAATACATCCCGAACCCGACGCGATTCGTCGTAACTGGTCGAATACACATCTTCCTGTTGCGACAATTCGAAGGGAATGTCGGGCATGGTTTTCTGCCAGGCTGCCTTTAACTGACCCGATAGATGGTCTAGGTCGGCGGTGGCCATTTTTAGGGTCAGTACGCGATTTTCCGAAGATCGATTCAGTTTGAGAATACAAGGCGCAATTTTGACGAAGAAAAACTGGTAGTTGAAATCATGCACAACACCCGCAACCTGATATACCTGATCAGCGACCCGAATCTGTTTGCCAATAGCGGATTTCCAGCCCATCGCTTTGACGAGTGCCTGATTGACTAAGATCGAACGTTCAGTGTCGACGGGCGAATCGGGTAGGAAATTTCGACCTTCAATGAATCGGAGCCCTAAGGTTTGCAGGTACTCGGCACTGACCCGGAATACATCGGCTGTCGATTTAATCTGATTGTTTTCCAGCGTAACCGGATGGTCGTTGATTCGCCCAATTTGATCCTGAGAACCGGCAATTTGTTTAACCTCCGGTAAACGAGCGGCAACATCCCTAAGGTAGTTAAAACTCTGCTCCGAGTTGGTGCGCAACACAACTAACTGATTCTGATCATACCCCACATCCATGCGTCGGATAAACTGCGCATTCTGGGTCGTAACAATCGCAGCGGCAACCGTAAACATCGAAAGTCCGAACTGAATTATCAACAGCGTGCGCACGAAGCCGTTGTTTCCGGCCAGTCGTTGCTTGCCTTTAAGTACGCTGACAGCGCTGAAACTACTGATATATAGCGACGGATAAAGCCCCGAGACTAGTCCAATGCCGCCCATTAGCCCCAGCAGAAACACAATTAATTTCCAGTTTTCGATCAGGTTGAATCGAAGCTGGTAGAAATCGATCAGGCGGCTAAACGTAGGCAGAAATAACGTCTCGGTTATAAGTAGAGCCAGTCCCAGCGCTATACAACCCGTCAGCAGGTTTTCACCGATGAACTGTCTGATTAATTGTTGACGGGTACTACCCAGGGCTTTCCGAACCCCAATTTCTTTAAAGCGGCTGGTTGAGGTAGCAATGGTGTAGTTCATGAAATTGAAACAGGCCATTAGTAAAACCAGTATAGCCAGAATGCCCAATACAAGCAAGCCAATGGGCGATGTTCCACCTGCGAGTGAATGGCGCGTTTTGTGTGAGTGTTGAGCCATTTGCAGCAGATTGTCGAGATAGAAAGATGTAATGGCCAACTGCGGGTTGATGGCATTGTGAAGTTTGGCGAAACGACCCAGGGCGGCTGTAACCTTGTCGGCTGATGCGGGCGAATCCAGTTCAATAAAGGTGGCCTGGAGTTGCCGTGACCAGTCGTTCTCACGCCAGTCAAGGTCTTTGCCAACGGTATAATTGCAAAGAAAATCGAAGCTGAAACTGGCTGTATTTGGAAAAGGAGCCGCTACTGCCCGAACCGTAAACGTCCGTTTGATCTGATTATCAAAAATGACCGTGAGCTGTTGTCCAATGGGTTCCTCATTGCCAAAATACTTCCGGGCCATCGGTTCAGACAGGACCAGGCTGGAGGGGTCGTGCAACACGTCAGTACGGCCCGATTGGAGTGGGAAACTGAATAGCTGGAAGAAATCAGGATCGGCCAGGTGTAGGGATTCGTGAAAAACATGATCACCGGATTTTACCACTACTCCCTCGTGATCGAAGCGCACGAACCGCTTCACCTGCGGTATATGGGCTTTGAGGGAAGAGCCAATGGCATCGGGTGAAGTTGCCCACAATTCAGGCGAGCCATCAACGGTTCGCACATGGTTGACGGTGAAAATAGTGGCCGCTTTCTGGTGAAAAGCATCCTGGCTGTAATGGTATTGAATGAGCAGGTAGACGACAATGCAGCAGGCTATCCCCATCGAGATGCCCAGGATATTGAAGCCTGCGAATACTTTTTGTTTCGCCAGATTACGAAGGGCGGTAAGCAGGAAATTTCGAAACATTCGTAAAGTCAGTTTGCAGTGGAATACGGTTACCTTGTTTCGGGCAAATAGCCTGCCAGACGACGCACATACATTCAATGGCTGATTAAGCCGTATTTTATTGATTGATAGTAGATTGGCTGTCCACAAACGGACAAAAAACTGTACGGCAGCGGACAGCCAATATTGACTCGAATACAAACGAAAATAGCCCCGGAAAAGAATCCAGAGCTATTAAAAAACACATTTTGCGGAAAATTCTTAACCTACTCGTTTAGCGATGTAGTTCTTATGGTATTTTGTCGGCTTACGATTGGGCAACCGGTGTTGCGTTGATGCCAATATTGCCACTGGCAACCAGCGTTGTTCCCTGCATGACCTTCACATTGGCATCGTACGTACTTAACTTATCGTAGAAGCCAGCTTCATTAATTGTGAAGTACTTATTGCTGGAAAATGCGCCAGTGGTCCCACTTACGGTGTCAAGCGTCTTGAGCGATGTGGTCGATGCGGCTGAAAGTTTACCCTGAACGATTGATGACGAATAGGATGTGCCGGTTGCGGTGTTATACAAACCAATTTCGACTAGCGTGACCGAAGAGCTGTATTTGTAAAAGACAACCCGCCCATAGATGTTTTTTCCATCCGTTGAAGCCAGGGTATAGGCCTTATACGTAGAGAGTGTACCACCACCCGGAGCCGCATTGTAGGCAGGCTCATAATCCTGCTGCTCACAGGAAGTCGACAAAACGAGCAGGGCAAGCAGAATGCCTAGTGCAGGCATCGAGCGGAATATAGACATGAGTTTGTTCATTGCCAGAAGTGATTAGAGGTTGAATAGCACGCGGCCATAGTAGTAGGCACCGTTAGACCCTTGCTGATAGTTAGAATACAGATAAAAGCCACGGTTTTCAGGACGAAGCATCTCCGGGTATTTGTCCAGAATATTGCTGCCTCCGATGGAGAACTTCAGACTGCTATTAACGGCGTACCCTACACTGAGGTCAAGGATCGTCTGCGGCTTAAAGGTCTGATCGTAGTAGTTCCCTTTGTCGTCGGCCGATACAGACAGAGCCGTGATTTTACCATAATAGCTGCCACGCAACATCAGATCCCATTTGTTTTGGCGATACATAACCGAGCCAATGAGCTTCGTGCGGGGCGTTCCGGTTTCGAACTGACCAATGATATCCCGGCTGAGGTATTTCTCGACCACTTGATCGGAGGTGAGGTTCTCTACTTTTAAGGTAGGTGGATTCCGGCTTATGATACTGTTCTTGCTGAAAATAGCGGCCAGGCTGTAGGTAAGGCTCTTATTACGGGCTAAATTCTGGGTGTAGTTGCCAACCAGTTCAAGACCTTTGGACCGTACATTAGCTCCATTGACAAAGAACTGAGCCTGACCTCCGCCGATAACCTCATCATAGTGGTTGCCTACTTCTTCGGCGCTGAAGAAACTGGTCTGGAAAATACGGTTGTCTACATCAATCTGGTATGCATCGACGGTTACCTCAAAACCCCGTGTGGGCTGGTAAGTCAGTCCAAATCCATAGGTCCGTGAGTTTTCCTGACTCAGGCCTTTGATGCCCAGTACACGTGCGGCTGTGCTGTTGGTTGCATACGTGGTTACGTCCAGCGGCTGAGGTACCCCATTGGCATCGGGGATAAAGGCCGTTGTGGTGTGAGTGAAGTTCAACTCCTGTAAGGAAGGAGCCCGGAAGCCTGAGGCAATAGACCCCCGGAGGGTAAGGTTGTTGGTAATGTTGTAGCGAGCGGCTAATTTCCCAATGGCTACCCCACCAAAGTCAGAATAGTTTTCGATCCGAACGGCAGCCGCCAGCAGCAGTTTCTGGGTGATTTCAAGCTCCGTATCCAGGTAAGCCGCCATGGTAGTACGGAAGGCATTACGCTCATCTTTAGGCCCAAACCCAGAAAAGCACTGACAGTTGGCGGCAAAGTTTTTGACCGTGATCTGTTGTCCGGCAAAAACGGATAGGGGTTTACCATCGGCGCCTACAATGGGCTGGGCGGCTTCATTCTGCAAAGGCAACCCATTGGGGCCAACCAGCAGACCGGCCTGAGTAGCCGTCAGAATCCCCGCATCCCCGTAGGTGTAGCTCTCTTCCTGACCTTTGATGATCTTGTAATTTTCAATCCGCATCTCTGCGCCGAATGCTACGTTCAGGCCATGCATCACACCCTTGAAGTACCGGGAGAAGTCAAGGTTCGTGGAGTTTTGAGTGAACTGATTGGTACCAATATTCATGTCGACGGGCGAGTTGGCACCAATCGACGCGTTGAAGGTGTTGGTCATGCTGATCAGCGACGTATTCCGGCCGAACGTATTGCTGAAATCGACGCTGAACTCACCTAGTTTACTGCGGATACCAACCGTGTTTGAAATATCGGCAGTATTAGTAATGAGCTGTGGGCGGAAACCATTGGGATAGAGCAGGTAGTTGAAACGATCCGTTTGGGCCGGGCGACGGTAGTAGCACGAGAATCCCTTCAGGTATTTGTACGACATCCCCCCGAAACTGTACAGGGTGGTATTGGCATTGATCTCATAACCAGCGTTGTAGAACATCGAACCCATCGTAATACCGGGCATACCAGCGTAGACCGAAAAATCGGAACGACTGAGCCCACGGGCACTTAGCAAGCCAGACTCTGTTTTCAGACTAGTGGCTGCGTTTGTGTTGCCAGTCGCCTGTGCATTGATTAGTTCAGGGTTGGTAATAATGGGGCGACCGTATTTGTCGGTACGCAGATTGTTCAGATAGGTGTTGTCATAGATTTCCCAGTCGTTAACGAATTGACGCACAGTAGGCCGACGCTGGGTGATCTGACCTGTCAGGTTAAGAAATCCTTTGTCGCCAATTTTGAACCCGTAGTTTGCATCGAACTGATAATTGAACCCGTCGGGCTTACCCGCTTTGGTCAGATCGCCAGCCTGGCCACCCGAGTTCAGATAACCACCACCAGTAAGGCTGCTCGTCAGTTTGTTCGTCCCCTTTTTCAGGATGATGTTCACCACACCAGCCACGGCATCCGAACCGTACTGAGCGGCTGCCCCGTCGCGTAGGATTTCGACCCGGTCAATCGAAGCCGCTGGTATGGTCATCATATCGACCGAGGTAGATGGGCTACCGACGGCCGTCGTTCCAATCAGTAGAGAGGATGTATGCCGACGTTTTCCATTTACCAGCACCAGAATCTGGTTAGGAGCCATGTTCCGTAACTGAATTGGGTCGACGTGGGAATCGAGGTCACCCCCCTGATTTCGAACCGCATTGAAACTGGGCGCTACGAACGCAAGCATCTGAGCCAGATCGATCTGGGGCAGATCGCCCATGATGTCTTTGATGGAGATAACATCAACAGGTACAGGCGTTTCCAGCACGGTACGTCCGGTATTCCGTGTTCCGGTAACGACCAGCTCCGTCAGTTGGGTAGCATCTTCGTCCAGTGTAACCGTGAAATTGGTTTCGCTGCCAACTTTTATCTCTTTGGATCTGAAACCGATAAAACTAACAACCAATACATCCGTTGGTGCGGCTTCCAGCGAAAATGTACCCTGAGCATCTGTGATCGCTCCTTTACGGCTGTTACCTTTCACCAGTACGTTGACGCCCTGCAAAATTTCGGCATTGCCACTAGCGATAATCTTTCCGGTTATTTTTCGGGCCTGAGCCAGTGCTGCCATTGGCAACAGAGTTACTAACGCCAATACTGTAATAAGCACTGGAATTACATGAAGTAAACGTTTCTTTTGTTTCATGATTATTGACGAAAAGTTAGATTGGATAACCTACGGTCAACCTCGGCGAAGAGGCAAAAAAGAAGCACCCACAGACAATTTTCACAGTTATCTGTGCATGTAATTGCCTGGTTACGAAAAGACTATAGCTTGATCGGTGATGAATAATTAAGAAGAGGTTAGCTTCGCTGTCGAGTTGGCTCAGGGCGACACTGACGTCTTAAATCGGCAATGGTTGACTCAACTGAACGGCGAACTTCAGACTTGCCCATGGTCAGGCCGACCGGCGACTGGTAAAGTAGAATCCCAGGAGAATATCTCCGACGTACGGTGTACGCGCTGATTGATTCGTGGTGTTTCATCATCTGACTAAGTTGAACGGTAAGTGTTACGTATTTTTACTACTAGACAATACACGACCTGACAGGGCTTTTAGAGTCCATGCAGGAGACAGAAAGTATTATTAAAATCAGGCTAAACGCAGCAGCTATGAAATAAATCTGCCTACTAGCTTATTGGATAGATTACCTCTCAGTGATTGTTTTTCCGCGCGAATTGAGAGTGTATTTTGTTGTACTTAGTCGAAATTACAAACTATAATAACGTTGTCAAGTATTTATATAGAATATAATACTGAATTATTTAAATAATACAACAGAAAACTATATAGCTACTATTTTATAGGCGTTGTTTTGATAGAATCCGTATTTATACTTATTTTTTGTGTAACTGTTGAACAGATCAAATTAAATTGTAGACAGTCTCTCAGGCCGTAAATAATAAAACTGCAAGGACGCAATAGGCACGAAGAGTATGGGTTGTTTTAACCTACTTTGCGTCTATTGCGCCCTTGCGGTTTTTTCGTACGATGCGTTCGTTTAGGTGATCGGAACTCCCTTTGTCCAAACGCCTTTGGTGTGAAGCGATTGATCGGTTCGGACTAGATTGGCTATGTAACCCGGTTGAATTTTTCCAAGTTGATCACCCAGGCCAATAATTTCTGCTGGAATTGTGGAGGCCATTCGGAGGGCATTTGTTATTGGAATTTCAGCTTGCTCAACCGCAACCCGAACGCAATCGATCAGGGTAATTGCCGAGCCTGCTAAGTTACCTTCGTCGTTGACATAGCGTCCGGGACCGTTGCTATCTGGCTCATAATGAACTACGAACTGCCCCAAACTAAATTCAGGTCGGGGTGGGTTGGCGAACAGCGCATCAGAAATCAGAAATAGTCGCTCGCCAAGTAATCGATAGGCAATACGAATGGCTGTAGGATTACAATGATAGCTATCCGCAATAATGCTGGCCCGAACCGAGGGATGGTCAAACACGGCTCCAACAACACCCGGTTCACGGCTTTCAAAGCCCCGCATGGCATTATAAAGATGCGTAGAGAGGGGTACGCCGTTGTTGAACGCTGCTGTGGCCTGTTGATACGTAGCATTGCTGTGGCCCAGTGAAAGCAACGTATTCGGATGTTTCAACTGCTTAATAGTCTCAAACTGCTCAGGAGGGAATATTTCAGGAGCCAGTGTCAATATCCGGATGACGTCGGCATTCGTGCTGAAAAGGGCTTCTAGTTCTCCTTCGGCTGGCGTGCGTACATAGGCCATGCTATGGGCGCCACGCTTGACAGGATTGAAATAAGGTCCTTCGATATGAATGCCCGGTATACCAAAAGGGTCTTCGTCCCGTACAACGGCCACCACAGCCATTGCCTGTTGCATAATCGTTAGCGAGGTCGAATGAATGGTCGGCAGCAGGGTAGTGGTACCATTCTGGACATGCGAGTTATAAATGTGCCGAACCGTATCGGGAGTTGGATTCTCGTTCAGAAACCGATCCGATCCGCCGTACAGTTGAAGATCGACGAGGCCAGGGATAAGATAATCTCCTTCCAGATCGATAATGGATTCTGAATCGGCGGAAAGATTGTCAGAAGTTGTTGCAATTTCCTGAATACGACCGTTTTCAACGCGAATATACGCATTTGTAAGCCATTCGTCGCCGGTAAAGACCGTGGCATTAATAAACTGATTCATGGAAGGATGGAGCTTTTGCCACGTAATACAGGCAAATGATGGCCGGAATCTACCCGATTTTTCGTTGTTTTGCGAACAAATTCTATTTAGAAGTTTCTGGTTTCAGGTTGGCTGGCTATCGAAGGTAAACTATATCGCTGACTAACAAGAACCTGAAACCCATTTAACGTATAATCGCTTGAACGCTGTTCGTTTAACTCCTCCTGCCAGCTTAACGAAGCCCGGTCTTGTCCAGGCTACTATTCCATTGGCTTCGTCGAAAAGTGAAAGTAACCGTGCCCTGATCATTGATGCCCTAACTGGGTTTCGGTCCGAACTGCACAACCTTTCGACCGCCCGCGATACGCAAACCATGATTCGATTGCTGAAATCGGAGGATAGTACGGCGGATGTGCTGGACGCAGGCACAACGATGCGTTTTCTGACGGCTTATTTTGCGGCAACAGGACAGGCAAAAACGATGACGGGTACCCCACGTATGTGTGAACGACCGATTGGTATTCTGGTCGATGCCTTACGAACCTTAGGGGCCGACATCACCTATCTGAATAAAGATGGCTACCCTCCTCTGCAGCTAAATGGCTTTAGCCCGTCGAATACCAATAAGGTGAGTATCCGGGGAGATGTCAGTAGTCAGTATATTTCGGCGCTCGTGATGATTGCTCCTACGTTGCCCAACGGGTTGACGTTGGAACTGACGGGGGCTATTGGATCGCGTCCGTATATCGAAATGACCCTCGAACAAATGATCTGTTTCGGGGCCGACGTTCAGACCGATTGGGACGCAAAAACCATTACCGTGGCGCCAAAACCGTATACACCGACAACATATGCCATTGAATCGGATTGGTCGGGAGCCAGCTACTGGTATAGTGTAGCGGCTTTGGCACTCGATGAAACGGCTGAAATTACGCTGTTAGGGTTGAGGTCGAAATCGTTGCAGGGCGACAGTGCCATTGTGTCGATCATGCGGTCGCTGGGTGTCGAAAGCACGTTTACCGATCAGGGTGTTCGGCTTACCAAATGTTCGGCGGCTGAGTCGCTGGCGTGGGATTTTACCGACTGTCCTGATCTGGCGCAGACCGTGGCTGTTTGTGCGGCCGTAAAAGGAATAACCCTTCGGCTGACGGGTATCGAAAGCCTTAAAATTAAAGAAACCGATCGGGTAGGCGCACTACAGGCCGAGTTGCAGAAGCTAGGCGCTGAGCTGGTAGAAATTGAAACCAACCATCGGTATGAAGTTCGGCGGACGGGCAAAGCGCATACCATTCCGGCTGTTATTAAAACGTATGATGATCACCGGATGGCCATGGCATTCGCGCCCGTAGCCATGCGTGAAGAAATCATCATTGAGGAACCGGGCGTAGTGGCGAAATCATACCCAAGTTTCTGGGACGATATGGCCCGTGTTGCCACAGTTGAGTTTGCCGATAATTTGTCTCAGGTTTAAGGTTTCAAGTTGTTCATTCATGACTTGAAACCTTAAACCTGGAAACTAAAACTTGAAGAAAAAATGACACGCCGGGAGCAGTTTGATCAAGAGGGATACCTGATCGTTCGAGCCGTTTTTACATCCGAAGAAGTAACCCAGTTGCGGCAGGCAGCGTACGAGTACCGCGACCAGCAGCAAAAACTTGGTCTTGTTAAACAGGTAAAACAGGCAGCCTCCGTAAAAGGCGATCTGCTCAGTAAAGAAAAGCTGGGTTGGGTAATCTATGATCCACGTATAGTAGCTATCGCTACCGAACTCCTGGGCGATACGCCCGTTTACTTCTCCGACAGTACCTATCAGATTGGAACCGGCACTCGTGGGTTCCACCGCGACAACATCGACCGGTATCAGTTTGGGCAGGGAGCCGATTGGGACGGGGCTTATCCGCTAATTCGGTTTGGTATTTATTTGCAGGACCATGATACCTACAGTGGAGGTATTCGCTTTAAAGCCGGGAGCCATAATGCAGCCGATGGTGCCGATGTGTTTGCTGATACGCGTGCAGGGGATATTGTCGTGTGGAATATGCGGACACTCCACAGTGGAAACGCCCGCCGAATGAAAGTTCTCAATAATCTTCCGTTGCACGTTGGACTGGAAAACCGATTGCCTGATTTTCTGTTCCGCGAACAACAGGGCGAACGGGTATCGCTGTTCTTTAGTTATGGTCTGGAAGGAAAACACCTCGACCGGTACCTTGAGCAGCATATTCAGAAGCGGGCTGATATGCAGGAAAATGTTCGTTTATCCACGTATTCGACGGAAACGCTTAAGAAAGCCGAATCGAATAAAATTCGGGTGCTGGATGTGAAGAAACTGGTTGAGTAACCGATCATCGGGATCGGTTCTGCTTCAATTCATGCTGTCTGCCGTAAATGTAACGTAGCGAAATGCCAAAGCTCCAGCCGGTACCGTTGGCCGTAGCGGCTGCGTACTGAATTGATCCTTTATTGACTGAGTAAATCAGATCGGAGCGGAGGGCATCGCCAAATCCCCAATATTTCCGTAGATACCCGCCTAATTCAATTGACGACGACAGGCGGGCGTTATACTCGACACCCGCTTCAGCTAGTCCGGTAATCTGGTTAGTCGTAGTTGTGTTGTCGAGTCTGAGCGTATCGATACGGTTCCGGCCTGAATAAATATAGCCAATCAGTTTAAAATCGTCAAGTTGTTTGGTACCATTAGGAATCAGCCAGGCACCGCCAGTGAGCCAGAAACCTGTTCCATTTTCTGCGTTCTTCCCCGAGCCGATCCGTCGTTTTATGCGCAGAGGAATACCAGTACCGCTATTCTGATAGGTGTACGTGAGAGGCTGGCTGCCGTTTGCAATCGTGATGTTCAGGTGAATAGGCGCGTGTGCATAGCCCGTTTCTATAGTCCAGGCATTTCGATAGGTATAACTCGCCAGCACGCTCCAGACGCCTTTGACCTGCGTGGCATTGCTAACGAGCCGATTGAACGAATTGGATAATGTGCTGCCGTCGCTGCGGAAACCCCCTTCGAGGGTCACCGACCAGGTTTGTATTTCGCGAAGCTGATGAAGCAATAAATAATCGGACTGTCGACCACTGGATGTTCGGGTTGTGCTTGACCGGGGTACATCAGACCGCTGCTCTGGATCATCCGTCAAAACGCGTCGACGAATGGGAGGAGGAGCCGTTTCACTAGTGTCAATCTCGATAATCTGAGCGAGTGCCGGGATGGATTGACAAAACACTAACAAGAAAAGTACAACGTGTTTCACAATATAGGCTTGTTCTGGTAGGTAATACTTATCACGATTACGCAACTTCCCCGGCAAGTGTTGCCAAATTTAGTAAGTTATGCGCGTTCATGTACCCGAAAGCCATTTTATCAGGGTACAGTCGCGACAAACCTTCATTTTTTCGTGATAAGTCAGTCGATTTGCGCAGTTCGTCAGTGACCAAGTTAGGCATTCGCCAGACCTTTGTCGTGTACAAACAGATACACGAACTCAATGAAAACTGCCTTTCAAACACTCGTCCTGGGAGCAACTGGTAGCATCGGTTATGCCGTTACAGCTAATTTACTCGCTCATCAGCTTCCTGTTACAATCCTCGTCCGAAATCGAGCTAAAGCCGAAGATTTATTCCCCAATAGCCCAACGTTGACCATCGTTGAGGGTGATGCACAGAATGCCACCCTGCTCAACCAGCTTTCGGTAGGTAAAGCGTTTATTTTTCACGGAATCAATTACCCTTACAACAAATGGTTTGGCAACATGGATGCTGTTACCCAAAAGGTGATTGAGGCTGCTACCCAAAGCCAGTCAACCATCGTGTTTCCGGGTAACGTATACAATTTCGGCAATACAAAAGCGCCTATTCGGGAAGATAGTCAATCGCACCCATGTACCCGCAAAGGTCAGTTACGCGTTGAAATTGAGGCTATGATGGAGCAGGCTACTAAGGCCGGGAAATGCCGTGTGATGAATGTTCGGCTACCGGACTTCTGGGGACCAAATGTGCTGAATGAAGGGGTAAAACCAATTTTCGAGAATGCGCTGAATGGGAAAGCATTACCCTGGCTGTTGACAGCCGATATTCCACACCAGGCGGTTTATACGAAAGATGCGGCTGAGATTATTATTCGATTAATGATCCGGGAATGGACGTTGGGGACCGAATCGACCACAAAACCATATGAGGTCTGGAACTATGGCGGGGTTACGTTTCCAACGGTCCGGGATTGGTTTGGCCAGCTATCGGCTATTACGGGAAACCCCCTAAAAATTCAATTATACAGCCGCCTGATTATTCGTTTGCTGGGACTATTTATGCCCGTATTGCGTGAAGTAAAGGAAATGTTGTACCTCTACGAAAACACCATTATACTCGACGATTCAAAAGTGCGTGCACTCTTCCCTGATTTCCAACCCACGCCTATGAAGCAGGCCTTAACCGAGACCTTAACCTGGTTTGCTGAACATGAACTCAAGCGGCCCTTCACACCCGTTACGCAGACGCAAACTCCTGTATTCGCTTAAAAGCAGCCTGATACTCTTATGAAAACGTTATTGAAATCTGAAGAATTGATTCAATTTCTGGGCGTCATTTACTTATTCTCCCGCCTGAATTTTGCCTGGTGGTGGTTTCCGGCACTTATTCTGTTGCCCGACATCAGCATGATTGGCTATCTGGTCAACCCCGCCATTGGAGCCGTACTCTACAACATGGCTCACCACAAAGGACTGGGTATCGTAATAGGGCTATTGGGTCTGATGCTGGGGAGTCAGAATCTGATGCTAGCCGGCATTATTCTGTTTGCCCATTCGAGTATGGACCGCATGATGGGCTACGGTCTGAAATACTTCGATAGTTTCAAGCACACCAGCCTGGAAAATCTGTAACGCGGTGATGCGCGGTTCCCCGCCGGGACATTCCGACATCCTGTCCGCATAGTTTAAAATTAAATTATATCAATCCCTTTGAAATCATGCGGACAAGATGTCCGCGTTACGAGGCTAGTCTATAAGCCCCCGGTGTTTGTCCTGTCCATTTTTTAAACGACCGGAAAAAGACGCTGGGCTCGGCAAAACCGAGTAGGTAAGCAATGTCGGTGGTGCTCAGATTCGGTTCGCGCAGGTGACGAACGGCTAATTCTTTTCGGGTTTCATCGAGGAGTTGCTGATACGACGTGCCCGCTTCTTTCAAATGAAGCTGCAAGGTGCGAATACCCATCGCTAATCGGTCGGCAACCATAGCCAGGGTCGGTTCTTCGCCCTTCATAATAGCAACGATTTCAGCTTTGACCCGGCTGGTGAGCGATGGCGTTTTTAGTCGGCCCAGAATATCATTCGCATGCTTTTCAAATAGCATCGATAAGCTGGGATTCGCATTTAAAATCGGCACATCGAGCAGGGCAGCATCGAAGACCATCGCTGTTTGCGGAGCGTCGAATGTGAGTCGGGCGGGGGAGAAGATACGCTCATGCTCCTGAATATCAGCAGGCTTTGGGTAGGAAAATCGAATTTCCTGAGCCGTTATTGGTAACCCTGACAGTGCCCGAACAGCAGATAGGTAAACGGATAGTTCAGAATTTAGCGTGTATTCCGGGTAAATAATGTCGGCACTCGTGATCCGAAGTGACAGGGTGAATTGATTACCAGTAACTTCCCCCGTTGTGGCAATGCCCTCGCAAACAATATCCTGATACTGGCAGAGTTTTTCAAACGCTTTCCCTAGGGTAGGGCTGTGCATCATTACATAAGCCAGTACACCAATGGCCACCGGGTTGACAAGTTCACCAAGCCTAAGGGCAATCGTTGGATCGTGGGTGGCTGCCACAATTTCGCGCCAGAGTGACTGAATCTGATGGATAAATACCCGTCCGTCGGGGTCACGAAGTTGTTCGGGAGTAATGCCGACAGAATGAGCCAACGATTCGGTATTGACGCCCTGTTGCCGGGCCGCAAATAGAATTAGATTAACGGATGCAATGGAAAGGGTGTCGTTGGTAGATGGCATTTATCGGAAAATACGTTCGTGTGAAATAATCAGTTCGGGAAAAGGCCACTTCAGGTAATCAGCATAGGTATACGTGCCGTTTGGGTCTAGTTGCGAAATGTCAGTAATCATGACTGATGCAAAGTAATTTGGGTACGCAAGTTCTTAAAATAGTCAGACGACCGCAATAATCGACTCCCGTACCAGGAAAACAGTTCACCATCGACCAGTATGACACGGGCGTAGGGACAAATAGCCCGCAGTTCATCCATATGTTTTTCCGCAAACGGATACGGCTCGGACGATAAAAAAATTAAATCGGGCCGTGCAGCCTGGAGATCATCGGTTGTAATTTCCGGATAGCGATTAAGGTGAGCGAATACATTTTGGAAACCGGCAACATCCATCATGGCGTGAATGAACGTCTGATTCGCTGCTACCATGTAGGGATTACGCCAGATAAAGTAAGCGACCCGTTCAGGCAGTAAGGGGGGCATCGGAGCGAACGAATCAGAAATCTGCTGTGCCATCGCTTCAGCCTCCTGTTGTTTCCCAATCAATCCCCCTACTTTCCGAATCATGGTCAGGGCATCGGAAAAGGTCGCCACATCCGTTATGTGAACCGGGTATACGTGTCGTAATTCCTCAATCTGCTCACGACTATTTTCTTCTTTATTAGCAATGATCAGATCGGGGTTTAACTCCCGAATCTTGGTAAGATTCAGTGTTTTAGTGCCGCCTACAACCGTCTTGTGTGTAACTTTAGCCGCCGGATAAATACAAAATTTAGTGATACCCACGACCTCACTGTCCAGCCCAAGATCGAAGAGCAGCTCGGTTTGTGAAGGTACCAGAGAGATAATTCGTTGTGGATACATAACGTAGTCATTCGACGGATAAAATTACCGACTCAGCGCCTATTTAACCGCTTTTAACGAGATTTTGGGCACGAGTTGGAAAATTTATGCAACGTTTATACTCAGAAACCCTCATTTCACCATGAAACAAGGCATTTTCACCCTATTAGTCACTGGTCTGACCGCAACAACAGCGTTGTCGCAGACTACCGCCCCCACGTCGGGCAAAATTACCTACGAAGGCATGCGACAGATCGATCGTTCGCAAATGCGGATGGTGATTAATGGACAGGAGGTTCGTCCGGGCAGTGCCGATGCACCAGAAGGATTACCCGAAACCATATCGTTTACACAGAAACTGGTTTTTTCGGGTACGATGGCTAAAGAAGAACGCGACCGGAACCAGGGGGGCATGATGTTTCGCCGACAGATGGGCGATGGGGCTCCGGATGGAGCTGGAGGGGCTGGTGGTGAACGGCCAAATCGTCCGCGTGGGGATATGCGGATGAACTTCCCGTTCGAACAGCAGACCTATATGGATCTGGCAAACAAGCAGCGGATCGATGTGCTGACTGTCAAGAAAGATTCGGTTACGACCACTTATCGAACTGATAAACCGCTGCCAGCGGTAACAGATTGGCAGGCCAGCGACAAAACAAAGAAAATAGCGGGCTACGTCTGCCACAAAGCAACGGCTACTCACCGCAAAATGCCCTATACCATCTGGTACACCACCGATTTGCCGTTTACCTACTCGCCCGTAGCTGATCTTACCCCTCCACAAGGCGTGGTCTTGTTGATCGAGTCGGATACGGAGTCGTACAAAGCGACTGGCGTAGCCATGGAAAGTGTACCAGAAGCATCGGTCCAGCCACCTAAAGATGCAAAAGTGGTTTCGGCGGAGGAGATGGAGCAGATTCGCCGGAAAGGAATGGCTGATTTCCGTCAGCGGATGATGCAGAATATGCCGTTTCAACGGAATAACAACTAGTGGTAGAATGAATAATGGATAATGATCAATGTATAATAGGCTGTATTAGCGGCCTGGACTGTAAAATGAACACTTCTCAACGTCCGCTGAAGCGATTTCTGGTTGCTTTCATATTCATTTTTCATTGTACATTTTTCATTACCACTGCCTTTGCCCAGTCGACCGGAACCATTAGTGGCGCTGTTGTTGATTCGGTTACCCGTAAGCCACTAATGGAGGCCTCCATATCCTTGTTGTCAGCTAAGGATTCGTCGCTGGTATCATTCGGAATTACAGACGGTGACGGGAAGTTTATATTTTCTAAAATTGCCGAAGGCCAATATCGGGTGCTGGTTACGTATGTGGGCTATCGCAGTCGTGCCAAACGAGTGGCCATTACGCCTAATGACCATACGGTTGATGTCGGTACGATTGACATTGTCGCACAATCGCAAACCCTGATGGAGGTGTCTGTACAGGGCGAAAAGGCACCCATTGCCGTTAAGGGCGATACGCTGGAGTTCAACGCCGGTTCGTTTAAAACCCGTCCGAACGCACAGGTGGAAGAGTTGCTGAAGAAACTGCCCGGTGTTGAGGTAGATCGCGATGGAGCCATTAAGGCGCAGGGGCAGACGGTAACTAAAGTACTGGTCGATGGAAAGCCGTTTTTTGGGAACGACCCCAAAATGGCAACCCGGAACCTCCCGGCCGACATTATCGACAAGGTGCAATTGTTTGACCAGTCATCCGAACAGTCATCTTTTTCGGGGGTAGATGATGGCGACCGGGAAAAAACAATCAACATTACGACCAAGCGCGACAAACGCAAGGGGACTTTCGGCCAGCAGTCCATTGCCGCCGGACCAAAGCCGGGCGACGATGCGCGGTATTCGGCACGTGTCAATCTAAACCAGTTCAACAATGGTCGCCAGATTTCGCTGGTAGGTATGGCCAACAACATTAACCAGCAGGGTTTTACCGCGCAGGACCTGGGGCTTGGCAATAGCTTTGGTGGCGCTGGTCAGGGCCAGGGCGGTGGGGGTGGCAGCAACGTGGTTCGGGGTGGTGCCGGTGGTGGCAGCTTTGGCGGAGGCAATCAGGTAGGGAGCAGTGCTATTACCTCGTCGTGGTCAGGCGGTATAAACTACCGGGATGGTTGGGGGAAGAAAATAGACGTGGTCAGCAGCTACAACATTAGTAATACCAACACCATCACTGATCAGAACAGTCACCGGGTCAACGTCATTCCCAGTACAGGCAGCACGACACCTACACGCTCAGATGCCGGTTTTATCCGCGATCAGACCAATGGGTCGGACAATACCAACACCAACAACCGGTTCAATCTCCGGTTCGATTACCGACTCGATACGCTGACGACCATCCGCGTAATTCCGAGCCTGTCGTGGCTGAGTTCTTCATACAACAACCACAGCGAAGCGATGACAACGACCAGCGAAGGGGTGATGGCGAACACCAGCCGGACCAATTACAACTCGACAGGTAGTGGGCTTACAGGGAGTAATCAGGTATTGTTCATGCGTAAATTCCAGAAAAAAGGCCGCACATTTTCCGTAAACTGGACCATATCGGCCAACAATCAGGAAAATGAAGGTTTCAACAACTCGCTGAACCAGTATAACGGCGCGTTTAACGGTGCCTCGACGAGCCTGACGACGGGCATTATCACAAAAGATTCCGTAACGGGAATTACGACTCAGACTATTAACCAGCGTAACAATCAGCAGACCCGCTCGATGACCAATACTGTCAATGTGAGTTATACGGAGCCGCTTTCGCTTCGCCAAACGCTGGAGTTTCACTACAATCTATCGGATAATCACAACACCTCAAATCGGGCCGTCAATGATTTTAACGGAACGACGAATCAGTATGATCTGCCTAATAGCCTGTTAAGCAATAATTTTATCAACGACTATGTAACGAACCGGGGTGGACTAACCTGGCAAACCAAACGCCTGAAATACACCTATGCCCTGGGGGTTGATGCCCAGCAGGCCAGCCTGAATTCAGATAACCTCAGTAATCGGGACAGAAGTGTAAACCGGACATTTTCGAATTTTCTGCCGAACGCCTTATTTACCTATAATTTCGGCAAGCAGCGAACATTACGATTTAATTACCGTACCCGGATGAATGCCCCTTCGGTGAGCCAGTTACAGGAGGTGCCGATTAATACAAACCCCTTAAATATTCAACTGGGTAATGCTGGTTTGCAACCTGAATATAGCCATAATCTGACCCTGAATTTCAATCGCTTCGACGCTGCTACCTTCCGTAATTTATTCGTGTTTATCAGTGGAAGCCGAACGGATAATAAGATTGTGAATTCAACGACCTTTGCGCCAAACGGTGCCCAAACGACCCGGCCAGTCAATACGGATGGCTACTATACGGTCAATGGGTCGCTGGTGTGGGGGCAGCCGGTTCGATTTGGGACGCAAAAAACGAACCTGAACTTAACGACCAACCTGACCTATAACAAAGGACAGAGTTTTGTGAATAACCAACCCAACGAAGCCAAAAACTTCCTGGTTGGACAGGGTGTACGGTTGAGTTCTAACTTTTCGGAGAAACTGGATCTGAACATAGCAGGGAATATTAACCTGCAATCAGCCAAATATTCGTTGCAACCCCAGCAAAATACGACCTATCTGAATCAGACGGCAACGCTGGATGTATTCTATCAACTACCGCTCCGATTCACCTTCTCAACGGATGTGTATTACAACCATTACGGAGGTAGTTCGGCCAGCTACAATCAATCGTACACCCTCTGGAATGCAACGTTGTCGCGGCAATTGTTCAAGCAAAATCAGGGTGAGCTACGGTTTCAGGCCTTTGACCTGCTGAATCAGAATCAGAGCATCGTTCGGAACGTAACCGACACGTACACCGAAGAAGTACGGAGCCGGGTGTTGAATCGCTATTTCATGATCAGCTTCGTATATAACATACGCCGTTTCAATTCAGGGGCTTCAGTTCCAAACGATCCATTCCAGCAGCGCACCCGTGGTCAGGGCAATTTCCAGCGCGGACAAGGCAACGGTGGCGGTGGTTTCCGTCGGAATCAGTAGGCTTAATTTGTCAAAAATCAAACGAGCGACACCTTCTGGTGTCGCTCGTTTGATTTTTGACGTTATCTGTATTATTTGATATATCGAAAATCCTCGTTGCCTTTCAACGCCAGTAAGGTTTCGTACATAAGCTTGATTACGTTCTGGACATCGTCCATATGCACCGTTTCGACGGTGGTGTGCATGTACTTAAGTGGCAGCGAAATCAGGGCAGACGCAATGCCTTCGGTAGCATAGGCAAACGCATCGGTATCGGTGCCCGTTGAGCGGCTAACGGCCTGGCGTTGGAAAGCAATCTCAGCCCGTTCCGCAACGTCGATCATAAAATCGAGTACGTTATTCTGAACGGCCGGACCATAACAAAGCACCGGACCGGCCCCGCATTTAAGATCACCCTGCTCTTTTTTGTCATACTTCGGCGATTGGGTGTCGTGCGTAACGTCAGTACAAATGGCGAGGTCGGGCCGAAGTCGGCGGGCGATCATCTCGGCACCGCGTAAGCCAATTTCTTCCTGTACGGCATTGACCACATACAGCGTAAACGGCAGCGTAACATTGTTTTCTTTGAGTAATCGGGCTACTTCAGCAATCATAAACCCGCCCATACGGTTGTCGAGCGCCCGACCGACGTAATACCGATTGTTCATCTCCGTTAGTCCATCCACAAACGTGCAGACCGTGCCAACATGAATACCCATATCCAGTACTTCCTGTTTGGTGGCAGCTCCCACGTCGATGAACAGGTCGGTTACTTTGGGAGCAGTGTCTTTAGCCAGATCGCGAACATGGATGGCAGGCCAACCGAAAACGCCCTCGACAACGCCTTTCTTCGTATGCAGATTGACTCGCATCGAAGGGGCAATCAGCGCGTCGGAACCGCCATTTCGCCGGACGAAAATGTAGCCATCGTCGGAGATGTAATTGACGAACCACGAAATCTCATCGGAGTGCGCTTCAATTACCACTTTGTAGTCTTTGCCCGGCCCGATTACACCTACGGCCGTACCATAGGTATCAACGATGTATTCGTCGGTGTAGGGTTTGAGGTAGTCCAACCAAATCTGCTGCCCCGACGACTCGAAGCCGGTAGGAGAGGCATTGTTGAGGTATTTGTACAGGAATTCTTTACTCTGTTCGTTCATGTAAGCAAACGTATAATTGTCCTTGTAATGCGCGAATAACGCTGATTTTGATGAGCAAATTAGCGTTATTCCAATATAATTCGTTGATGCGAATTGTGCAGACTGCTGCCTGGTCCAAGCATACAACTAACCTCTATTTTAGAAGAGTAATTGTCTACGTTACTAGAAACTAGTTGATGGAAATCAGAAGCCAATGCGTTCCCGTTCCTGCGATACGCCCATAGAGCGCAGGAGTTCAAAGGCGATGCGCTCATCGTATTTGCGCTTCCAGTAATCGGCTTCCAGGCGAAGCTTATCGATTTCTACCTGCTGCTTTTCGACCATTAGCCGGAGGGTTTCGAGTTCGTGGTTAATCACCGGTTTTTCGTCGACAACCTGTGCAGTAATGGCTTCGTCGGAAAGTAGGCTAACGGGAGATATGTCCAGAACCGTTGCAATCTGGGTCAATCGAGAAAGGGTCAGATCGGTTTTGCCGCGTTCAATGTCGCCATAAGCAGTAGTGGAAAGATTGAGCAGGTCGGCCATGTTTTCCTGCGATAAACCGCGCTGGAGCCGTTGTAAACGTATTTTTTCGGCTATATTGGCTTTCATATCAAGTAACGACGATAAAATCTAAACCTAAACTGACAGGGATTTTCGAGATGATAACGCAATTTTGTGACGAAACGATTCTCGAACTTACACCAAGTATTCTTGGTTTTCAAATTAACGAATAGAAACCCCAGTATGAATTACGAACAAGAGTTCCGCAAATTCGCCGTACACCACATGGGTCTCAATGGCCTGACGGTTGATGGCTACATGAATCATACCGTCAATAACCTTACGGTTGAAAACATGACCCGCTCGGTTATTGAAGAACGGCCGATGAATTTCCGCGAAGTAGATGTATTCTCGCGGCTGATGGCCGACCGGATTATTTTTATGGGCTTACCTGTCGACGACAACATTGCCAATATCATCGTGGCTCAGTTGCTGTTCCTGGAGTCGGCCGATCCTAAGAAAGATATTCTGATGTACCTGAATAGCCCCGGTGGCTCGGTGTATGCCGGTCTGGGTATTTACGATACCATGCAATACGTTCGCCCTGATGTGGCAACGGTTTGTACCAGCTTGGCGGCTTCGATGGGCGCTGTGTTGCTGGCCGGTGGAGCTGCTGGCAAACGGTCGGCATTGCCACATGCTCGCATCATGATTCACCAGCCCTCGGGTGGTGCACAGGGACAGTCGGTCGATATCGAGATTACGGCCCGCGAAATCGTTAAACTTCGCGAAGAGCTGTATCAGATTCTGGCAAACCACTCCGGCAAGAGCGTAGAGCAAATCGAGAAAGATTCGGATCGCGACAAATGGATGCGGGCCGAAGAGGCCAAAGAATACGGCCTAATCGATGAAGTATTACGTCGGGAAAAGTAAGCTGATTCTAAAATGATTAGGGCGATGGTTGTTCGATAACGAATAAAATCATGCCCGATCATTCGTAATTCGGTAATCCTTTTAATAATTTTGTTGATTCTAAAAAGACTCAGGTTCGGCCTGAGTCTTTTTTTTAGCGAAATTTAGGTCAATAATGAGTCTGTTTATAAGCATTCGGATGAAAGAGAAACCATCTGCAATCCGCTAAACCCCAGCTCTTTTACCCTGCAAACATTCATGCCACAAATTAGCTGCTCGTTCTGTGGACGGCGCAAAAATGAAGTGATGGTGCTGCTGTCGGGCATCGACGCACACATCTGTAACTATTGCATCGAACAAGGCCATCAGGTAGTGCTGGAAGAGATGCGTCCACGCCGGAGCGAACCAACCGAAGTGCATATCAATCTCATCAAACCCGTTGAGATGAAAAAGCACCTCGACCAGTATGTTATTGGTCAGGATGAGGCCAAAAAAGCCATTACGGTAGCCGTTTACAATCATTATAAACGATTAATGCAGCCTAAGACCGACGATGATGTAACGATCGAAAAGTCGAATATCATCATGGTAGGCGAAACCGGAACCGGCAAAACCTACCTGGCTCGCTCGATTGCTAAAATTCTGGAAGTGCCTTTTTGCATTGCTGATGCGACCGTTATTACCGAAGCTGGGTATGTAGGGGAGGATGTCGAAACGATTCTGACGCGTTTGTTACAGGCTGCTGATTATAATGTAGAAACGGCTGAGCGAGGTATTGTGTACATCGATGAGATCGATAAAATTGCCCGTAAATCGGATAACCCGAGCATTACCCGCGATGTAAGTGGTGAAGGCGTTCAACAGGCATTATTGAAACTACTGGAAGGGTCAGTGGTGAATGTACCTCCTCAGGGCGGACGAAAACATCCTGACCAGCGACTCATCGCCCTGAATACCGAAAATATTCTGTTTATCTGCGGAGGAGCGTTTGATGGTATCGAACGACACATTACCAAGCGGATCAACACACGCCCTATTGGCTTCTCTGGCGATAGACGCTTAAATGAGACGCTGGAAAAAGGGCACCTGATGCGCTATATCTCAGCACTCGATCTCAAGTCGTTCGGCCTGATTCCTGAACTGATTGGTCGTTTGCCAGTACTGACTCACCTTGAGCCACTGGATCGAAAAGCGCTCATGCAGATTCTGACCGAGCCGAAAAATGCCATCACGAAGCAGTATGATAAGCTTTTCAGGATGGAAGGCATTACCCTGCATTGGGACGATAGCGCATTGAATTATATTGTCGATCAGGCGCTTCAATACAGCCTGGGCGCACGGGGACTACGGTCAATCTGTGAATCCATTATCATGGATGCTATGTTTGAGCTACCCTCACAAACAGGTATCAACGAGTTGACGGTCAGCCTGGAATATGCACGTGAGAAATTTGGTAAATCAAGCACATTTCAAATGCGTTCTGTAGCCTAATGATTCCATGCTGAATTGTACGGTTTAAACCTTGTACGCTGATATACATTATGGCCTGTAAACACTTGGCCAGCGTCCCCGACTGTTCATAAATAGTCGGGGATTTTTTTATTCAAATCAAATTTGTGTAACTGGTTAGTAACAAATGTGCGTTTGTCTAGTTTATCGCTTTGATAATGTATTCGTTACACTAACAATCTCTGTATTTGTTATGAAAAACACATCTAATTCACTGCTCAGTAGTTTATTAATGATTGTTGTCATTGCCGCCTGTAGCCGCCCGGTTGCTTATTTCCAGCCTAGCCAACGGGAACATGTTACAGCGAAGGCAACTGAAACAACGGCCCCCATCACGACGCCCGTATCGACAGAAACGCCCGCTCAACAGCTTGCAACGGCTCCCGCTGAACAACTGGCCCAAACAAACGCTGCCCTCGACAAAGTGGATGCCCTCGTTCGCAACGATAGTAAATTAGCTGACAATAAATCCGTACAGAAACGACTCAGTCGTATTCGGACAGTATTGGCTGCACAACCGACGGATCGGCAGACTACCACCGCCGTCGCTGCTCCTAAAAAGATGAATCTGATGGAGCGGATGATGTTGAAAAAAATGAATAAAAAGATTAGTAAACAATTAGCACCTGCTAATCCCGACAAAACAATGATGAGTTCGGGGACATTGGCCACAGGTGCTGTATTGGTGCTTATTGGTCTGTTATTGCTTTTGTTAACAACTGGTACAGGGGCAACCGTAGGTGTTATAGCCCTGATTGTTGGTGCAGTACTATTGTTGGTTGGATTACTATAAATGCTGCCTTAATCAATAAATAAGTGCCTATTAAAAAAGGCAATCATAATCGCCATTAGTCCGTGTAAAAAGCTGGCTGATGGCGATTTGCTTTGAAGCGGCTACGTAAACGTTCTGGATTTAATTGAAAATTTAGTTGTGATGAGTATAAATGAGTTAAGTTGCAGCCAGAGATGAAATCTCTACATCGTAAAGTTGCTCCCACCTATGTCTGTACTCGTCAAAAAAACATTCGCTCTGTCGCTCGGGTTGCTCAGCCTGATGTCGTGTAGTCGCCTAGTCGCTACGTTTCAATCTGATCAACATGAGCGTTTTTTCGAGAAACAACCTACGCCAGGCGTAAACCATAGCCCAGCAGATGGGTCAACTAATTGGGCTGAGGGATTACGTTTTCCATCGACTAAATCACTGAATACTATGGACGCGTTGGCACGAAATGATAGCAAGCCAATCGGGGATAAAGTCGTTCAGCAACGTTTTCACCATAGTCGAACGCTGTTAGTGACGCCCTTGGATAATATATCATTAGAACCTTCCAAAACCAATAATCCCCAACGGAAAACAGGGATTCAGCGGTTCTTGCTGAAAAAGATAAGTAAACGGCTCAGCCGTCGGCTGACTCCCGATAGACCCGTAAAAACAGCCTTAGTTGAAGGCATACTGGTGCTGGGTGCGGTTTTGTTGCTAGGCGGTGTCCTGTTGGTCCTGTTAACCTCCGGAACGGGCTTTGCTATAGGAGTTATTGCATTGGCAGCGGGTTTAGTCTGTCTTTTGGTTGGATTGTTGTAGGCGATCGGGGCTTTACGACGATGGCCCGCAAAATTGAATTTTAGTCGACGTTCACAGCATTTTGTATTGTTTTTCAGGCTATTTCCGAACCTGTACTAAATTTTTTTTTGCCTAAGCCCAACAAACCAATGGAGTTGTAGTTTTGAGGATAATATTGCAATCGTTTATACTAAATCGTTCACTTTAAATCTCTATTTATGAAAGCACTATCCAAGTCTGTGTTTTTTCTGCTTTTTGGCCTTGTAGTTCTGGCTTCCTGCAGTCGTCCAGTTGCCTATTTTCAACCCAGCGCCCGTGAGCACTATACCTCAATCCAACCTAAATCGACTGCAGCTGCTACTCCCGTCGAAGCCACAGTTCCTGTAGAAGCTACGGCTCCTGTAGAAACAAACATCCCCACTCCTGAAGCTACTCCAGCACCTGCCGAACAGCTAACTCAGGCTAAAGCAGCCGTTAGCCAGGTAGAAGCCTACGTTCGTAACGATAGCAAGCTGGCGTCGAATAAGAAACTGGCCAAACGTATGGCCCGGCTGAATGAAATGATGACGACGGCTACCGAAAAAGCTGCCGTAACGACAACTACTGCTTCTGCTAAAAAAATGACGTTCATGGAGCGGACGATGCTGAAGAAGCTGGATAAGAAAATCAAAAACCATGTAGCACCCGACAAAACGAACGCAATGGATCGTAATGTCCGGCTTGGCCTGATCATCGGTCTAATCGGTTTGCTGCTTTGGTTGCTGGGCGGAGCTAGTGTGCTGGCCGTAATTGGTCTGATCATGTTTGTTGTCGGCTTAGTACTAGTACTGATCGGTGTTATTAACGGCTAATGGCTAACCCAACGTTGGCATGAGCCAGTCACCTGTTCTTTGTCTCATCCACGGCCACGGCGTAGATGCTTCCATCTGGGATAGCATCTACGCCGATTTGGCAATAGAGACCTCCGTATTGAAACCTGATTTCGCCTATCAGACGAATCACCCTACCATTGAAGCGTATGCCGAAGATCTATACGCCCAGTTGCAGACCGCGCAGGTTGAGCAAGTTGTTTTGGTAGGTCATTCGATGGGTGGTTATATCGCACTGGCTTTTGCTGAGCAACATCCTGATATGGTACATGGATTGGCGCTCTATCATTCGACGGCACTGGCGGATGATGAAAGCCGACGGGAGGTACGCAGACAGGCCATTGACGAGCTGAAAGCGAACGGATCAGCTCCGTTTATTCAGAAACAATTGCCGAAAATGGTGGCACCCGATTACCCCACCGAAAAAACGCAGCAGCTCATTGATCGGTTTGTCGATTTGCCAGCCGATGCACTAATCGCCGGTATGGCAGCGATGGCCGCTCGCCCTGACCGGACGCATGTGTTGCGGGATGCCCAATTCCCGGTTTTGCTGGTTCTGGGCCGGAAAGACCAGATCATTGCCTACGACAAAGCAGCAGAATTAGCCAATCTGTCCGACTACATTCGGATTGAAACGATTGAAGATGCCGGTCACCTCAGTATGGTTGAGCAACCCGGCGAGTCGTTTCAAATCATTAAGGCATTCGGGTCTTTATGCTAGGATAAGCCGAATGGTGAAAATAAATTGGGGAGCTGAGCGGCTTCCTTTTTTGTTTTAAGCCCATTTTCAACGGATTATCCGTAAACTTGCACCTCTTTTTTTCGATAACCTGCTAACTAGTCCCGGACTGGGGCGGTCAGCTTATTATTTACAGGAATGGCTGAGCTTTTTAATGTTTACCCGTTGTATGACATTGAGCCGGTTCGCGCTCAGGGTAGCTATCTTTGGGATGTCAATGGCACCAAATATCTGGACCTTTATGGTGGTCATGCCGTGATTTCGGTAGGGCATACGCACCCACGGTACGTAAAAGCGCTGACCGATCAGTTAAATAAGATCGCATTCTACTCCAACTCGGTTAAAATCCCTCAACAGCAGGAACTGGCCGACAAGTTAGGCGCCCTTTCGGGACATTCGGATTACGCGCTGTTTTTGTGCAATTCGGGTGCTGAAGCCAACGAAAATGCATTAAAACTGGCGTCGTTTCATAACGGCCGGACTAAGGTTGTTGCCTTTACCAAATCCTTTCACGGACGTACGGCAGGCGCTGTGGCCGTAACGGACAATCCATCCATTGTGGCCCCTGTCAATTATAAGGAACATGTTACCTTCTTACCGTATAACAATGCAGAAGCTGCTCGGGCGGGTATTACCTCAGAGACGTGTGCTGTTATTGTGGAAGGAATTCAGGGTGTTGGCGGTATTCAGGTGGCTACCGATGAGTTTTTGCAAACGCTCCGTCAGCGTTGTGATGAAACCGGCGCAATCCTGATTCTGGATGGTGTACAATGCGGGTACGGACGCTCTGGTAAGTTCTTTTCGCACCAACATAGCGGCATTGAAGCGGATATTATTTCCATGGCAAAAGGTATGGGCAACGGCTTCCCGATTGGTGGGATTCTGATTTCGCCCAAATTCAAAGCCAGTCATGGAATGCTGGGAACTACCTTCGGCGGAAATCACCTGGCCTGTGCAGCCGCTATTGCTGTTCTGGATATTATGAAGGAGGAGGGCTTGATGGAAAATGCTATTCGCATGGGCAATTACCTCATGGACGGCATCCGACAGATTGGCGGCTACAAAGACCTCCGTGGACGTGGCTTAATGATTGGTATCGAATATGATTTTCCGGTCGATTCGCTACGCAAAGCGCTGTTATTTGATCATAAACAATTTACAGGAGTAGCTGGAAAGAATACCATTCGCCTGTTGCCTTCATTGGCCATTGGTGTCGATGAAGCGGATCAATTTCTGGAAGCGTTGCAGGTGTGTTTGAAGACGGAAAAAGTTGGCGCTTAACACTGGGATTTCCCGACAGGTTTAAACCTGTCGGGAAATTGATAGGCAATCAATTTTAATAAATACCATTATGAACTGGCAGGAATATATTCATTCGGATGAAAAGATCTTACTGGGTAAGCCTGTTGTAAAAGGGACGCGGCTTTCAGTTGAATTTCTATTAGAGCGTCTTGCTGATGGCTGGACTGAGCAGGATCTACTGGCTAATTATCCTCGATTGACTAAAGAAGCTCTTCAAGCTGTTTTCGCTTATGTGCATGCGACCATGAAAGATAATTTGGTCATTTTTCCTGGGACTAATTTTCGGCAGGCATCATGAAGTTTTTGGCGGATGAAAACTTCCCATTTACAGCTTTTCGGATATTACTTGAATCAGGGTATGATATAAAGCATATTGCACTAGAGAGATCTGGTATAGCCGATACTGATGTGACGAATTTGGCTATTTCCGAAAATCGAATTATTCTTACGTTCGATGGAGACTATGGTACGCTAATCTTTAAGTTTGGCTATCGTCCTCCAGGAGTTATTTATTTTCGATTACCAACTATTACACCCGATGAACCCGCCTATATTGTTATGAATCTGCTGAAGGAAGCGTATCCGCTAGAAGCGATGCACACTGTGGTCGAAAATGATAAAATACGTCAACGTCGGATTCACTAAGCGGATTCTTCACTAACCTCTTTCACTAATTAAATACGAATGACCAATTTTCTTTCTCTGGCTGACGTTACCGATCTCGATGCCCTCATCCAGTCCGGTATTGATGCCAAAGCGAATCCATTTGCCGATCAGCACCTGGGTAAAAACAAAACCATCGGCCTTATCTTCTTTAACTCCAGCCTGCGTACCCGGATTAGTACGCAGAAAGCGGCTCAAAATCTGGGGATGAACGTTATAACGATGAATGTTGGGCAGGATAGTTGGGGTCTCGAAATGGAAGAGGGCGTGATTATGAATAGCGACAAGGCTGAACACGTCCGGGAAGCTGCTGCTGTAATTGGTCGTTACTGTAACATTATCGGTATTCGTGCATTTGCCGAACTGAAAGACCGCGCCAAAGACTATCAGGAACAGGTAATGCACCAGTTTGCCAAATATGCGGGCGTTCCTATTGTAAACCTGGAATCGGCTACCCGGCACCCCTTACAATCCCTGGCCGACTGTATCACCATTGAAGAAGTTAAGCGTCAGTCTCCCATTTTTCCGGCCAAACCAAAGGTTGTTCTGACCTGGTTACCCCATTTCAAACCACTGCCTCAGGCCGTTGGCAATTCGTTCTGCGAGTGGATGAACGCCCGAGCTAAATCAGGCGATGTCGAGTTTGTTGTAACGCATCCTGAAGGCTATGAGTTGGCGCCTGAGTTTGTAGGGAATGCTCGAGTGATTTACAACCAGGATGAAGCATTCGAAGGAGCCGATTTTATCTATGGTAAAAACTGGTCGTCGTATACACACTACGGGCAAGTGCTTAACCAGGACCCATCGTGGGCTGTAACAATGGACGACATTCGCCTGACCAACAATGGTAAGTTTATGCACTGCCTGCCGGTTCGACGGAATCTGAAAGTGGCCGATGCGGTGCTGGATAGTCCGCATTCGCTGGTGATTGAGCAGGCCGCCAACCGGGAGTGGTCGGCGCAGGCAGTATTGAAAGAAATTTTAAAAAATAGTTGAAACACAGAGTCGCAGAGAGCACAGAGAAATAGGTTCTGATTAAATTTCTCTGTGCTCTCTGCGACTCTGTGTTGATATGAAAAATGAATACACTTACTGTAATTAAAATCGGTGGGAATGTTATTGATGACTCTGCCGCTTTACATCGTTTTTTAAAATCATTTGCCGGTTTATCGGGTGCTAAGGTACTCATTCACGGCGGGGGGAAAGTGGCTACTCAGGTGGCCGAGAAACTTGGCATTCAAACCACAATGGTCGAGGGTCGGCGCATTACTGATCAGCCCATGCTCGATGTGGTAACGATGGTGTATGGTGGTCTTGTTAATAAGCAGGTCGTGGCAAAGCTTCAGGCACTGGATGTTAATGCCATTGGTCTGACGGGAGCCGATGGAGGGACTGTTCTGGCCAAAAAACGACCAGTTAAAGATATCGATTACGGCATGGTCGGTGATATTGAGGAAGTTGATTCGGGTCAGATTCAGTTTTTCCTTCGTCAGGATTTAACGCCGGTTTTTGCTCCGATTACGTACAACACCGCTGGAGATTTGCTGAATACGAATGCCGATACGATGGCGTCGGCCATTGCTGTCGATATGGTCCGACACAATCAGGTAACGTTGATTTATTGCTTTGAAAAGAAAGGCGTGTTGAAAGACCCTAACGACGATACCAGTGTGATCAGTAAACTCACGCCCAGTCTATACGCTGAGTATAAAGGTGCTGGCGCAATCAACAAAGGAATGATTCCGAAGCTGGACAATGCCTTTAAAGCGTTGCAAAATGGCGTTTCAAAAGTGATTATCTGCCATGCCGACGAGCTAGCTTCGGCTGTGAAGCAGGGAGCGGGAACTACGTTGGTGGCTAGTTAACCAATTCACTAATCAACCAACTACTTCTCCGCCAATAAATGAGCGACACGTCGAACGCCCATAAACCGGCGCTGGTAATAGCTGGCGTTCAGGTAATCATAACGAACCCCACCATTCCAGGCGGAGTGAATGAATTTGATCTGATCGCCAATAACTTCGGTAATCAGGCCGACATGCCCAATCCGATTGCCACCGGAGCTGTGACCTTTAAAGAGAATCAGATCGCCCGGCTGAGCCGCTTCTTTATCGACAGCCGTTCCTACAGACCCCTGCGCTGAGCTGGAGTGGGGGAGGGAAATCCCAAATTTATTGAAGCAAAAACGAGTAAAACCTGAGCAGTCGAAACCATGCGTGCTTGAGCCCCCCGACCGATACCGGATAGAGAGATGCCGTTTGGCAAAGCTAAGTACCTCATTTACGAGCGGGATTTGCTCGTAAAAGCTTGCCTTTTCAGAAGATACGGTGGGTACGTCAGTTACGGCGGGTAATTCGGTAGTTACAGTGGGTACGTTCTGTGCTTGAACGATGCTAAACGAGACAGTACAAAATACTGCCAGGAGCACTTTTTTCATCATAGAAATAGGTTAAAGCCAGGTTACGTATATAAAAGTATGGCATTGTGGTCTAACTACCTATTCTATGAGGAATATTTTCTACGGTTTTACTGAAATTTTTTGTGCCAGATTTATTAAGTAACTGACCGTAAACTAATTGAGTGTTGGAATCTTGTGGGTTTTTAGCGAATGGTTATGGTTGAAAAAAAAACTTCCAGAAACTTTCAACGTTTCTGGAAGTTTACGAGCCTTGTTATTGATAGCTAGTTAAAACCAACCTGCACCGACAATTCGGAATGGCCAGGGAATAGAAGCCAGAATCAGGAGTAGTCCCAAACCATAGAAAATACCGATCAGGCGATGTTTGGTCGTTGCGTCAGTAGCTCGCTTAGAGCGGGAATAGCCAATCGTAATCAGAGCAATAGCAATAATCATCCCTGTAGTATGTTCAACACTATAAAAACGGTACAGTTTCTCGCTTAACATACCAAAATTGACTTTTGGGCTGATAAATAACAGGAGCAGGCCGATAATAAATTGAGTATGTATAGAAATGAGCGTAAACAGGTAAAGCTTTCGATTGCCATCGGTATAAGTGCTGCGGCCCTGCCATTTGCTAATGCCGGTCCCAACGGCAGCAACCAATAAAACAAGGGCTATCCAGCGAAGCCCCGAGTGAGCGTGTACTAATCCAGAATACATAAAGTGTCAGTTTAGCGAAGAAATTGATTTCAGAGAGCAAATAAACAACCAAAAGACCAACTTACACCGACCAATTGGTGTTTCTGTCCTATGATTCTATACAATACTACCTACAGCGTTGCTAGCGAAATAGCAGACGATTGGGTACGCTGGATGAAGCGATTCTATTTGCCAGCCGCCATCGCCACTGAATTACCTGTAGGTCATAAAATTCTCCGTTTGTTGACTGAACTCGATAACGGCGGGACTACTTTTTCAGTCCAGCTTGATTTTTCCTCACGTGAGGATTATGAAACCTATCTGGAACAACATGCCGATACACTGCGCCAGCGCATCCATCATCGATTTGGTAGCCAGTTTGTGTCATTCGATACGCTTCTACAGGAGGAGTAATTAAAATGGTCAAGTGTGGTCAGAAGTGGTCAAGGTCGGTAGATTACTACTGACAAAATTTGACTATACCTGACTATCCTTGACTACTTAATGACTAATACTTTTCTCGGCTGTTCGCTTTCTCCGCTTATCGACGGTTAGTAGGAAGGCGGGTAGAAGGATCAGGTTAGAGGCCATGCCCATCAGCAACGTAATAGATACCAGAATGCCAAGCGCAATAGTGCCCTGAAAGGTCGAAGCTGCAAAAATGGCAAAGCCCGCAAACAGGATCATGGCCGTGTAAAACATGCTGATACCTGTGTAACGGATTGTTTCGGCAACGGCACGCTCTAACGACAGCTTCTGATTTCGAAGCTCATCCCGGTATTTGGTGATGAAATAAATGGTGCCGTCGGACGAAATGCCAAAGGCAATGCTGAAAATAAGGATAGTCGAAGGTTTGAGGTGAATGCCGAAGAAGCCCATGATGCCAGCCGTAACGATCAGAGGAACTACGCTGGGCAGAATAGCAATCAGGCTCAGTCGGATATCGCGGAGCAGAATAATCAGAATTAACGATACCAGCACGATTGCCAGTACGGTGCTTTCGGCCAGGTTTCTCAACAGATAGTCATTCCCGCGCGTAAACACCACACTGTTGCCAGTAATATTCACGTCGTACTGTTCATCCGCAGCTACCCGTTTACCGGTTGAACGGTCGACGTTGAAAATGGAATCGGCTTTGGGTTGTAATTCATTCAGCAGTTGGGTGATGCGAACCGTTCCGACATCGGGCATCTGGAAACTAATGCGTGTATACCGGAACGTAGTGTCCATATACGCCTTAAAGGTAGCACCACCGCTCGCTCCTTTAGCGCCTTTCAACTGGGGTGCATAGCTGGCCAACTTGCTTAGTTCCAAAGCACCAGGCATCGCAAAATATTTCGGATCGCCACCCCGATACGACTGGTAGAAGAACTTGACGGCTTCTACCAGCGAAAGAGGGCGTGTAAACTCATTGTGCTTACTGAACTCCTTCTCCAAAACCCTGATTTTCGTCAAGGTTTGCGGAGTCAATACTCGACCTGGTCGTTTGGTGTCGATGCTAACCTCGAAAGGCATAACTCCTTTAAATCGACTTTCGATAAACTTCAGGTCAGTATAAATTGGATCATTTTTCGGTAGGTCATCGACAACATAGCCGATTGGGTTGATCTGTAAAGCACCTACAACGGCAACAACTGTCACGACGCCAATGAACGTATAAATAGCGGCTCGTCGGTGGTGCACAATATGATTCACCCAGGTCAGGAAGCTGCTCACCTGCCGACGGTCCAGATGACCGCGCTGCTTTTGGGAAGGAACCGGCAGGTAACTGAATAGAATTGGAATCAGGATAAGCGACACCGCGTAGGTGGTCATGATGCCAAAAGCGGCTACCAATCCGAATTGAAGCAGCAATGGGCTCCCTGTGAAGTAGAAAACAAAAAAGCCGATACTGGTAGTGATGTTGGCGAAAAACGTCGTTTCTCCCACTTTCTCAGTGGCTATTTGTAAAGCCTCCTGTTTGCTGCGATGTCGGTTCAGTTCTTCATGATACCGGTTGAGCAGAAAAATGGCGTTCGGAACCCCAATAACGATGATAAGCGGGGGGAGTAGACCCGTTAGCAGCGTAATGTCATAACCAAAAACAACGATGTAGCCCGTTACCCAGATTACGCCAATTCCTACGACAATCAGCGCTACCAACGTAACGATTATTGATCGGAAAAAGTAGAATAGAATCAATCCCGTTACCAGAAAAGCCAATCCCATAAACAGGGATAACTCATGACTGATCTTAGCCGTAAACTCGGTACGAATGTACGGCATACCCGACATATGTACGGCAGCATCAGGACCAAGTAGTGTGTGCCGTCGACCAAACGAATCGGCTACTGCTTCAACTTTTCGAACAAGCCCAATCCGGTTCTTTGTATTGACGACTTTTTGATCGAAGGTGATAGCCATCAAATGCGCCCGTCCGGTGCTATCACTAACCAGATTCCGGTAAAAAGGCAGGTTGGCAATTTGTTCGCGTAGGCTATCAACACTTATCTGTGAGGTAAGCGGCCGGGCAATTAACGGACGAATACGAAAGGTATGGGCCGTATCGTCGCGGATGATTGAGAACAGATTCGCATTCGATACCACATCTTTAATTCCCTCAATGCGCCGGATTTTTCGACTTAGTGCATACCAGTCGTTAAAGAACGGTAACTGGTACATGCTGTCGGTTTCTATGCATAAAACCATCACGCTGCCATCCTGGCCAAAGCGGGATTTAAAGGCCTCATATCGTTGATGTTCGGGATCACTAACGGGCAGAACCTTAGCCAGTTCGTAGGAGAGTTTGACTTGGGTCGCCTGATAACCCATAAAGGCCGTACTCAGCAAAACCACTACGATCAGCGCGATTCGATTCGATAAAATAAAGGAGGAAATACGGGACCAGATCATGCCTGATGAACGCGGGATAAGGCCGCAAGGTACATAAAAATGGTGGCGTTTGAGAAATTTAACAGTGAGCTATGTACGACATTTCATAATAGCTGATATTAAGCTCCACGTCTCGTATAAATAGTATCGAAACCTGTTTTCAAGCTAGATTCATCTAATTTGAAAACAGGTTTATTTTTTAATTATAGTGTAAAAAGATGGAATAATTGGATAATAGATTGCAGTTGTTAAAAAATACCTCTTTACCTTATTAAAATGTCTGATTAGGCCAAACAAAAGGAGATACTAGTCGATTATAGTTATATAGTTAATAGCGTGGATACCAACCTTCTAATTTTTACTCAACTATATGACTAACCATACAAGCTATAGCCAACTGCCCGATCAACAGGAACAAACAGGTCTTTGGAAGCATCATCCTAAGAACGTAGCCTTTATTGGCGACTACCTGCCCCGGCAATGTGGCATTGCTACATTTACATCTGATTTATTCGCTTCTTATAATTCATTCATACCAGATTCTAAGCCAATAGTTATTTCTGTAAATGATACACCAGGTGGGTATGCGTATCCGAGTGAAGTGCGCTATGATTTTTACCAGCAGGATCTTAATGCCTATAAGAAGGCCGCTGAATTCCTGAATTCGAAAGATGTTGATGTCGTCTGCCTGCAACATGAATACGGCATTTTTGGCGGTTCGGCAGGGAGCTACATACTGACACTGCTCCGCAACCTGACGATGCCCGTCATTACCACCTTCCATACTATTTTAAAAGACCCCAACGAGGAGCAACTGCTCGTTCTGAAAAGTATCGCCGATCTGTCGTCGCGGGTGATTTGCATGTCTGAAAAGGGACGGGATTTTCTCATCAATATTTATGACGTTCCGGCCGATAAGATTGATCTGATTCCACACGGAATTCCGGACATGCCATTTGTTGATCCGCATTTCTATAAGGACAAATTTGGGATGGAAGGCAAGCAAACACTGTTAACCTTTGGATTGCTATCACCCAATAAAGGCATTGAAAATGTGATCCGGGCGCTACCGCGTATTGTGGCCCAGCACCCGAATGTAGTCTATATGGTATTAGGGGCCACGCATCCTCATCTACTCAAGCACCAAGGGGAGGCTTACCGCGACAGCCTCAAAAAACTGGCTGCCGATTTAGGCGTTCGGGATCATATTCGATTCTATAATCAGTTTGTCGAACTGGAAGACCTGCTGGAATACCTGGGTTCGGCCGACATTTACGTTACCCCGTATTTGAATCCTGCACAGATTACTTCTGGAACCTTGTCGTATGCGTTTGGCTGCGGAAAAGCAGTGGTGTCAACTCCCTACTGGCACGCCGAGGAGTTGCTGGCCGATGGGCGGGGCGTATTAGTGCCCTTTGGCGATTCAGAAGCGATTGCCGATCAGATTATCAACCTGCTGACCGATGAGCCCATTCGTCATGCGATGCGGAAAAAAGGCTATCTCATGGGGCGGGAGATGATTTGGGAGCGAGTCATTCAGATGTATGCCAACTCATTTGCCAAGTCGCGTCAGGAACGTATGAGCACCATCAATAGCCAGGTGCCTTATACGATGGGCGCCAATACGAGTGCTGCGTTTAAACTGCCTTCGCTTCGGCTAGACCATCTATACCGCCTGACCGATTCAACGGGTATCGTCCAACACGCTCGTCACCATTTACCTTTTTATGAAGAAGGGTACTGCACAGATGATAACGCCAGAGCCTTAATTCTGACGCAGATGCTGCTGGAGGGCGGAATAAATGATCCGAAACTTGCGCGTACAGCCGATAATTATTGCGCATTCATCAACCATGCCTATAACCACGAGTACAAGCGGTTTCGTAACTTCATGAGCTACGATCGACATTGGCTCGAAGAGTTTGGGTCTGACGATAGTACTGGGCGGACCATCTGGGCATTAGGTACCTGCATTGGTCGATCAACGGAGCGTAATACCATATCCTGGGCAATTCCTTTACTAGAAAATGTATTGCCAAGTTTGGTGCAAATGCCATCACCACGAGCCTGGGCATTTGCTTTGCTCGGTATTTACGAATACCAAAAGAAATTCAACGACGACCGAATGGTCAAAACCATCCAGCGACAGCTACTCGATAAGCTGACATTCCGGTACACCGAAACTGCGACGGAAGATTGGCCCTGGTTTGAAAATACGCTGTCGTACGACAACGCCGTGTTGGCTCATGCCTTGATTCGGTCGGGTGAAGAACGGTTAGTGAACATTGGTATTGCCTCCTTACGCTGGATCATCGGTCTTCAAACGGCTAAATGCGGTCATTTCCAGCCCATTGGTTCAAATGGTTTTTATACCAAAGGGCAGCCCCGAGCTTATTTCGATCAGCAGCCACTCGAAGCACAGAGTACGGTGTCGGCTTGTCTGGCAGCGTTTGAGGTAACGGGTGAAGAGGAGTGGCAACGCACTGCGATTCGTGTGTTTAAGTGGTTCTCAGGCCTGAATGATCTGGGCCTGTCGCTCTACGATCAGCAGACCGGTGGGTGTCGCGATGGTCTGCATATTGACCGGGCCAATCAGAATCAGGGCGCCGAATCAACCTTGTCGTATTTGATTGCGTTAGCCGATTTATATATGGTTCAGAAAAAACGTACAGAAGTTAAATCCATCAGTGTAGAAATGCCAGTGCTGATGAATGGGTAATGGAGTACATACAGTGAAATTAGTTGTAGAGTCTCAAATTGTCGCAGCAGCGTCGTACGGGTTTAGAACGTAATGACGTTACGGCAGTAGTTCTCTTTTGGAAACCAGCCATTCATACAATGAGTGTAAAAGCCATCCGAACCGGGATTGTGCTACAACCCGATCCAACACGGGTATTGTTTCGACCGTTTGAATTGGGTAGCACAACGCGTACGCTGAAAATTATCGCCCGTGTGGGCAGTATGACCGACGAAGAAGCTGAGCAAAAACTCGATGAAGTGATCCGGGAGTTTGGCGGTCGGCATTACAAACTGGAGCGGTTCCTGTTGCAGCGATTTGAGCAGATCAAACCGCAATTGCTCACGGATGAACCACTGACTGAAGATCGTAAGCTGTTGCTGGGTGCCTATTTTACTATGGAGTACTCGCTCGAATCGGCAGCGCTGTTCAATCCATCCATGGTTTGGCACCCCGACCAGACAAACGTACCACCCGGTTATAAACGCTTCATTTTGAGTTTACGGGCTACCGGTGAGGGACACGTATCTTCGATCTCGTTCCGTATGGGATACATCGACGATACCGGGAAAATCATTCTTCGGAAACCATCGCGGTATGTAACCTCTCCCGATATAGTACCAAACCACCTGTTCAACCGGGCGGTATTTGAGCGCAAACTGTATGAACTGCGACTCGAAAATAGTATTCAGGAGAAAATGATGGCTGGATTGGGTGATGAATTCAGCCTGCCCGAACTCGAAGCACAGGTAAAACGGGTAACGTCTCAGTACCGATACAATGCAGAGTATGAGACTATTGCCAGTGGTTTGTTGGCCCTGGCCAAGTCGAACTACGAGATTCATTTTGAAGACGATCAGAGCCTGGACGAACGGTGTATTTTCCCCAATTCGCCCAACGAAACCAATGGGATTGAAGATGCCCGGTTTGTGCAGTTTACCGACGATAATGGCGAGATAACCTATTATGCCACCTACACGGCCTACAATGGTAGGGTAACGTTCCCGCAGTTGTTGGAAACGAAAGACTTTACTCATTTTAGTATCAGTACGCTCAATGGGGCCGAGGTAATCAATAAAGGAATGGCCCTGTTCCCCCGTAAGGTCAACGGAAAGTATGCGATGATTTCCCGCCAGGACGGGGAAAACATTTACCTTATGTACTCCGACGATCTGTATTTCTGGCAAACGAAAGACATTCTGCTGAAACCTACGTATAGCTGGGAGTATGTGCAACTGGGTAACTGCGGTTCCCCGATCGAAACCGAGGATGGATGGCTGGTGCTGAGCCATGGCGTAGGGCCGATGCGTAAGTATGCGATTGGAGCCTTTCTACTGGATTTGAATGATCCAAGTAAAGTTATTGGTCGTACCGCTGAACCTATCCTAAGCCCTGACGAGAACGAGCGAGAAGGCTACGTGCCGAACGTTGTATATAGCTGTGGTGGTCTGATCAATAATGAAGACCTAATTATTCCTTATGCCATGGCCGACTACGCCAGTAGTTTTGCAACCGTGAACGTGAAAGAACTTTTAGCTGAATTAAAAGGGGAGACGACTACTAAAACTGTTGAAAGACAGGAAGAGATGCCGGTTAAATAAATTACAAGTTGGTGCCATACACTAATTCGGCTGTAGAATGAATCGGATTCATTCTACAGCCGAATTAGTGTTTTATGCGTAATCGAGGTGATGATTTCGCAAGGGGTAATTAGCTAACGTATATGTAAAACGAAGTTGCTGGAATTAGTTATTTATACTTAAATAATGTGTATTGATTAAAGTAAATATCAAGGAGAAATAGATAATTTATGAGTTAATATAGTTTCAAAAAAGGCTAGTGTAGGCACATCAGTTTTTGTGTTTAAACTATTAAAACAGACAGCATTTTTTTAATTTTTTTGGGTACAATATTAAATTTTATACGATTATTTAGTTTTTTACTCATAAAATTTGATTGAGGTTATTGTTAATTTATGTTAATATTCTTCTGGATGATGCCATAAAATAGGGCATGAATTAAAATATTATTTTTTGAGTGACTAATTAGTAACCTAAAAAGTGATTTTTGTTGATTTTAATCTAATTAATATTTTTTTAATATATTTGAATTGGTTACTAACCAAATTTTCATTCTTAACTTAAACGATAGCGTATGCGTAAATATCTACTCGCACAGTTTTTACTGTGTCTGTTCGCTATTCCATTGCTTGCTCAAAACCGGGTAATCTCTGGAAAAATTACTTCATCAGAAGACGGCTCAGTCTTACCGGGTGTTACCGTTTTAGTAAAAGGTACCAACCAGGGAACAACAACAAACTCAGACGGTACTTACCAAATTTCGGCCAATAAAGGCGACATACTCCAAGTCAGCTTTATTGGGTTTGCCACCACAAGTGTAAAAATTGAAAATCAGTCGACAGTCGATGTCTCTCTAAAGCCTGATGCTTCACAGCTTCAGGAAGTCGTTGTAACGGCCCAGGGGGTTCGGAAAAGCCAGCGTGAACTTGGTTATGCCTTATCGAAGGTTGAAACGGAAGATGTAACCGTTGGTCGTTCTCCACAACTTGCTCAGGCACTGTCTGGTAAAGTAACGGGCCTTGCTGTTTATAACATTAATAACAGTGTTGACCCAGCGGTTAAAGTCGTACTTCGTGGGTATCGGTCATTGACGGGTAACAACGAAGCATTGGTTGTGCTCGATGGTATGCAAACTACCTCTACGGTTCTGGCCTTGATTAACCCCAATGACATCGAGAGCGTAACCATTCTGAAAGGTGGTCAGGCAGCTACCCTGTATGGATCGGCTGGTATTAACGGAGCTATTCTGATCACAACCAAGAAAGGAGTAAAAGGAAAGCTGAAAGTATCGTACTCCAATAGTACAAACTTCGATCAGATCAGCTTCCTGCCACAGCTTCAGGACAAATTCGGTTCTGGCTCACACTATGCGACGTCGTTCGGTGGGGCTGGTTATAAGACCAATTACCTGGATCGGCTGAAAGATAACTGGCGGCCATACGAAAACCAGCAGTATGGTGATCAATTTGATGGCTCGACACGAATTCAGGGCCGTACGGCCGAAGATGGCAGCCAATTGATCATTCCGTATTCGGCTATTCCGAATGCGCGTAGAAAAGCGTTCGATACGGGGGTATCGGTAAATAACCAGGCCAGCTTCCAGGGCGGTGATGAAACCAGCTCGTTCTATATGTCGATTGAAAACCAGTCGATTGCCGGTATCGTACCTCATGATAAGAGTAACCGGACAGGTACTCGTCTGTCGGCTACAAAAGAATATGGCAAAATAACAGCCAGCTTCAATGCAGCGTATACACAAGCCAGCTATGACCGTACGTCGTCTGATTTCTATAACGATGTACTGAACCAGCCTGCTAACTTACCATTGGCAGATCTTCGTGACTGGCAGAACAATCCATTGGCTAACCCGAACGGTTTTTATAACGACTATTATAATAACCCGTATTTCAACGCCGACAACAACCGGATGAAATATAAGGATTCCAACCTGAATGGTAATGTGAACCTTAATTTCCGGCCTACTCCATGGTTGTCGTTCAACGAGCGTTTGGGCGTAATGAACAACTCACGTACGGGCAAAAATACTACGGGTAAATTCCTGTATTCTGACTGGGCAAAGACCAAATCGTTCATTCCTGCACCCTATTATAATGATGGTGATGGTACCGGTATCTACCGCGCTATTACTGATATCTTAGGTGGCGTCACCGATTATTCGGGTACAGAGAACGTAATCAACAACGAATTCCAGATTAACCTGTCGAAAGATTTTGGTCCTGTTACCACCAAATTGTTGTTGGGTAACAGCGTTTATCAACGTACAACCAAGAACATGGCTGTAATCTCTAACTCGATTGTAGTACCTGGGGTTTACAACGTAGCTAACCGCCAGGGTGAGTTACAGGGTGGAGAAATTCTTACGCAGGAGCGTCGTATTGGGTACTATGCTGACTTAACCGCCAATTATAAGAACTGGCTGATTTTGAACGGATCGTTCCGTTTCGACCAGACGTCGAAGTTCTATAAGCCAAGCCGTCCATCGAATTACTATTCGTATCCTTACTATGGTGCGGCTCTTTCGTTCATTGCTACGGACGCTTTCCCAAATATCCGGTCGTCGTTCCTGAACTATGCGAAGTTTCGGGCTAACTACAACAAAAATGCGAACGATAACATCCCGCTCTATGGCCTGGATCTGACCTATCCGAACGGCTCAGGCTTTCCATATGGAAATACGGTTGGTTTGACAGTAGGTAATACATTGCCTGATGCTAACCTGAAGCCAGAGATTGTGTATTCGTCAGAAATCGGTGCGGAATTTCAGTTGCTGAACAACCGGATCAACATCGACGTATCGGCCTATACGCAAAGCTCGCAAGGTCAGGTAATTACCGTTCGTATTCCAAATTCCACCGGCTTTAGCAACCTGCTGATTAACGTGGGGGAAACCAAAAACTGGGGGTATGAAGCTGAATTGAAGTATCTGATTGCCCGTGGAGGTAAATTCTCCTGGGATGCCAGCGTTCGGTATTCGTACAACGACAATAAAGTGGTAGACCTGTATCCTGGCGTTAACGAATTCCAGTATGGTGGTTTCTCGTATGCGAACACGAACGTAATCAAAGATATGCGTTTCCCGTACCTGAAAACGGATGGTTATCAGTATGCCGCAGATGGTTCAGGTCGCGTACTCGTGAATGCAACGACAGGGTATCCATTGCGTAATACACAGCTATTGGGTCGGGGCGGTGTATTGCCACGGCACATTGCAGGATTAGGTTCGAAAATTGAATACGGTGATTTTGGCTTTACGTTTAACTTCGAATATCGTGGTGGTAACGTAATGTTTAGTGACCTGGGTCGTCAGATGACCTTCACCGGAACCGGTAAGTGGACGGAAGACCGTGCTCCGCACATTTTCCCGAACTCAGCTTATCTGGGGCCAGATGGAACAACGATTGTTCCAAACACGACGTTGAACGTTCGTGAAGCGGAATACTCGCTATGGGTTGATAACTACCGGCTGATTTCAGAAAACTTCGTTACGCCAGCCTGGTTTATCAAACTTCGTGATATCAACCTGTCGTATCGCCTGCCACAAAGTCTGATCAATAAAACGAAGATTTTCTCAGGAGCCAGTATTGCCCTGTATGGTCGGAACCTGTTAACCATTGTTGATAAACTGAATTACTATACGGACCCTGAGTTCAGCTATCAGGGTAACCCAACGCCAGGTAGCCAGGCTACATCGACGCCTACTACTACTTCGGCTATTGGTATCGGTATCAACACAACTGGTCAGACTCCTCCGGTTCGTCAGTATGGTGTAAACATCAACCTCTCGTTTTAATCATCCCAACGGTTAACTTGAAAATGAAATTAAAAATAGTAGCAATAGCTGCCTTACTAACCGCAGCAGGAACCAGTTGTGATACGAAGTCATTTCTGGATATTAATACCAACCCCAATCAGTTGCCAACTGCTTCGCCAAGCTATGTATTTACGAATGCGCTGAATACGACAGCACGGAATATTGCAGGAAATAACGATGGTGGTGGCTCAAGTGAAATTGGTTTCTATTGGTCAGGTCAATGGACGCAGGGTAATGGATATATTATCAATACTGCTCAGTTCGCTTATCAATATACCAATGGCGATTTCAACTATTGGGATTCGTATTTTGATAATCTGGAAGATTATCAGTACGTAATCAATAATGCAGATGCCAATAGCCAGAAATACCTGAAAGGGCCTTCGAAGGTTATGAAAGCAATGCTGTACCAACAGTTAGTGGATATGTACGGTAACGTTCCATATAGCGACGCGTTGAAAGCAACAGCTTCACTGGCTCCTAAATTTGATGATCAGAAAGCGGTCTATGAAGCCTTGATTACTTTGTTGGATGAAGCCATCGTAGACCTGAAAGCCAATCCGTTTGCCAGTGCTTTTACCGGTGCCGATCTGGTTTTCAACGGGAATACGACCAAATGGGCCCAGTTTGCCAATTCGCTTAAGATGCGGATTTTGATTCGTCAGACTAAAGTTTCGGGAAGAGATACGTATATCAAAACTGAAGTCAATAAGATTGTGACGGAAGGATCAGGTTTTATTACAGGATCTGAAGTTGGTATCGGTGGCCCTTCGTTCTACCTGGCAACGGCTGGTAAATTGAATCCAGTCTATGACCGTTGGGGATATGACGCAAATGGCGCTAAACGTGCTTTAAATAACTATCCTCGATTGACAAAGTTCCTGATCGATAATCTCAAAGCATCTGGCGATACGCTCCGGATGAAGCGGATTGCTTATGCAAATGGTGGTGAAAGTTCATCAACACCAGGAGTTAGTACGCAGAAAGAAATTTCGGCAAACTATTCAGGAACACCTTTTGGAGTTAGTTCAGGTTTTCTTCCTGCCAATACCACCTCGCTGGGACCAAGCTTGCTCGTAAAAGGCGAATACAACCGTCCGTATATCCTGATGACGGCATCGGAGGTACAGTTCCTGCTGGCGGAAGCTAAGCAACGTTATAGTGATGTAACGCTTCCTAATACAGCTAAAGCATACTTTGAAGAAGGTATTCTTCAGTCGTTCCGAGTACTAGGCGCTAATACAGCGGGTGCAGCAGCCTACAAGGGCAGTGGTATCCAGAATTATGACTGGGATGCCTCGACCGACAAGCTGGCTGCAATTGCCATTCAGAAATGGATCTCTTTTGTCAACTTCAATGGACTTGAGGCCTGGGCTGAATACCGCCGGACAAATCTGCCGGTTATTCCTCAAAGTATTCAGGTTCCTGAAGCTAACAAGCGACCACTTCGGTTCTTCTATCCGAACACAGAGTCAGGGTCGAATTCGGCCAACGTAACAGCGCAGGGTACAATAGATGTATTCAGCACCAAGCTGTTCTGGGATGTCGATTAAATAGCTTTAGTATCGTAAGGAAAAAGAGGCCATCAATGCGGTGGTCTCTTTTTTTATATATTGATAATCAATATGATACGGGGTAAAATAAAAAGCGGACCGATAAAATCAGGCCGCTTTCTGCATTACGCTTTATCCAACTATTAAAATTTACGATCCACAAAATTGCGTTAGCGTGCCCTGATAAATGATCGGGGTTGGCTTAGTAGCAAGTCTTCATGGGCTTTACCCTATAGTCAGGGTGTAAATTTGTCTGGCAAGTAAAGGGCATTCCTTTTTCTATCATAGTAAACCTGTAGTAAAGTATATTTTTCGGTAGGTATATTAATTTTTCGGTAGGTAATCTTTCAGGTAAACACATTAACATTTGATGTTGCTTAGGTTAGGTAGTGTAAACACGTTGCCGAAAACCTTTTTCAGCCACTGGAGTTATTTGATAAAATCAACCGACTCAACGCCATGAAAGATGAAGAGGATGTAAAGCATGAAAATGCACAGATAAATGGTCGTTCGGAAGGCCCTTTTGGATCGGATGATACTGATCAGGACAGGCCGGCAGAGGACAACCGCAATCGATACAGTCAGGAAAACTCAGTCAACGGACTCGACAGTGAGCAGGTTCGGGGTGGGCAGGATGGCCGCAACGACCGGGCTATTGGCAGTACGGATATGGATAGTAAAAATGGCGTATTGCGCATGGGCGACATGAGTAATAGCACTATGGAGCTGACCGAGGAAGGGAAGAATGCAGCCGCAGCCGATGGGGCACAAACGAACACGGCTATGGTCGATGTGACGACACACGGCCCCGATGATTATGCATCGGATGATGAAGTGCCTAATCCCAAAGCTCAGGAAGACGCAAAGCGACAGAATGATCCGAAAAAAAGTGAACAGGACAACGAAACGCAGAAGGATCACGAAGCGTCGTTAGCCGAGACGGGTACCGATTTGAATAATAAACCGACTTATTAACTGGATCTCAGGCACTCGTCAGATATAATTACTTCTGGCTTTGCCTGGTATATATCCAGCGACTATTTCTCAACACTAAACAAACCAACGTTATGAGCGTAAGTAGTAATTCACGGAAAGAAAGCACAGAGTCGTATGCGGCTCAGGCCATGCACAATACAATGGGCATTCCCCCTGCATTGGCGCAGTTAAATGATAAAAACCTTGATAATGAACTCCCGTCTCGTGTCGCTGATAGTAACGATACGGATGTGCCGGGCGATGTAGCAGAAGCTGATTCGCTAGTTGCAGAAGGGGATGATGACATGTCGAGCGATAAAATAGAAGAGTCTAAAAGAGCTTCGTGGGGACAGCCTCCTGTATCAACGGATCAGGATAATCCTGACTGGAATACCAGTACAACTGACCAGCCGGTCCCTGCTACCCGGGCAAACGAACCCGAGCGGACGTTGGGGAACGCATAAACTAGTCAAACTGGTCATTGGTAGAGAGTCGGTAGTTGTCAGTCACTAGTGGTTAACTTGAACGGATAATTTCAAGCTAATCACTAGTGACTGACAACTACCGACTCTCGGCTTTTAGTTTAGTTAAGGTATAACAGATGAGATGATTCATCAGCTTTTTCTGGCCAGCGTTCGCTTGTAAATTGCCCAAGGTGAGTTCGTAAATACGTCCCGGCTTCAGTTCGGTTAATGTAATTGAAACCGTTCTACGGTCCTCAGAAAGCGAAACTGCGGTTACGGGGATTGACTTTACATCCATCTGTGGAGAGCCATAGGCCTGATGATATTCGTAGTAATAGCTTCGGAAGCTATAGTTTGCCAATTCACGGGCCGAAGCTTCATCCAGCGGTTGGGTAAAGGTTAAAGTAAATCCGGTGGAAGTGAGTTTCATGCTGCTAATATCGAGCGGAATAGCATTGCCCGAAGGGCCACCTGTGTACCGTATCCGTTGAATCCCTCGCGCGCCCAGCCAGCCGTGGTCAGTTTGTCCCAGATACAAACTTCCATCAGGCGCAAATGCCAGCCGATTATTCCCAATCCGTAAGCGAACCCCATGGCTGCCTCCTTTGTCGAAAAATCGTACACAGGCTCCCTGTAGCTGCCCATCTACTTCATCGGGAAGGATACGCAGCAGATGAGGGAAATCCATTTCGCCGACAAATAATTGATTCGCAAACGGGCCGAATTTGCCGCTTGTGTTATCCAGCACAATCTGTGTAGGTGAGTGCGCCATCGACTCATGTGGAAACGCCACGCTCTCCATTGTCCGCATGCTATCCAGCGTTTTGACAGAGAGCTTTAATGGGTCAATGTCAGGAGAGCCCGGTCGCCAGACAAGGCTGGTCGGGTGGCCGTAAAACTTGCCTTCTTCAACATGGTAGAGCTTACTGGTTCCCAGCCAGTCGCCCTGATTGTCGGTCACAAATAAGCGTCCCTGTGCATCAAAGCCGATGCCATTTGGCGACCGGAATCCAGATGCATAGGGTTTTAACTGACCCTCGGGTGTGAGCTGCATCACCCAACCTCGATACGGTACACAGGCATACATACGTCCCTGCCGCCCGAGGGCATCGTATTGTCCGCGTACTTCATCACGAATACCTGCTCCATTGGATGCGGTATTGAGGCTTAGGTATAAATTTCCTTTGGCATCACGTACAGGGCCAAAAGCGAACTCATGGTAATTGCCCGACATGCCATATTGGTCCGTGACCGTTTCGTATCTGTCCGCCACACCGTCGCCATTTGTGTCCGTGAGCCGGGTTAGTTCCGGTCGTTGAACAACCAGCAATTGCTTATTATTGATGGCAATCACGCCCAGTGGGTCATGCAAGCCTTCGGCAAAGAGCTTCCAGGTTTTGGTCTTGGGGTTATATAGCATGACCTCACCCCGGTGAAAGCAGGCTGCCATTCGTCCATCGGGCAGAAACGCCAGACCACCCGTTTCGGCCACCAGTCCAGGCGGAGTTGGAATAGTTTCTACTTCGTAATAATCCGAGATCGTATCAGCAGGTGTTGCCGCGAGTAGGAGAGAGGAAAGTAATAAGGAAGCGAACATAGGAGTAGGAGGTATGATGTGTGTTGTATGATGTAGGTGCAGTCTTAAGATATATCATATTTCCTACATCATACATCCTATATCAGTTTTGCATCGTTAAAGTAAACTGTTTGGTTCCGGCAGGTATTCGTAATTCGCCGTTTTGAAACCGGCCGATCGAAGGCTTTAACTGGATGCCAGGTTTGGTAGTGGCTACAAATGAAATGGCTTTGTTGGTGGGGCCAAGTGTGAAGGTGCGAATGAGTCCTCGTCCGGCAGGTAGCGGTTTAATGAGTTCATAAATCGTAACCCCGTTTACGATATAGTGAAATTCGGGATACCGATTGATCAACCGGTAGCCTTTAAATTGGGCAGGTTGTTGAGCGCCCGTACCGATCCGCCAGGGAAGTCCATCCCCAGCCCGGAAATAGATTTCGCCTACAATTTTACTGAGTCGTTGCCCTTTGCCGTCCCACTGATCGGTATTGTCGACAAAACCACCTGACCAGGCATACCGAAGGCGACACTGACCCGCATCGAATACATACGATTGACCACCATCCGGCCCTGGCAACCCAACGGCAATAGCCGCAGGACCACAATCGGGCATAAACGTCCGGTAAACGGCTGGTAGCTTCAAGGTATAGGGATGCCCTGAGCTTGCCGACTGATGATGTTGATGACCAGTTTCGGCCAAGCGTTCGGGATTGGGTATGTTAGGGTCCTGATCGGCGGGAGGGAGCCGTTTGGGTTCATTGGTGGCGTAAATAACGCCGTACATGATAGCCCCGTGCCCCGGATAGGTACAGACAAACGGGTAGGCTCCTTCAGTAAGCTTGACAATCAGCGAGTCGGTCGTGCCGGGTTCAACGCTTTGAGTATGGGCAAGTACTTCATCCATCACCGACACGTGGTGCTGCTCTGGACCCTTCGGACCCAAAGCCAGGGCAAATTCGACCACCCGCAACCGTGAGTTTGGCCGCGTTACGACCAGGTTATGTGCCATGTCGTCTTTATTCTGAAAAATAAGTTTCAGACGCGTATTCTGACGGACTACTAATCGCTTTTGGTCGAATTGAAGCGCATCGGTGGTCGTAACGGTAATGGTTGTGTCACGTTGCGCTTTCGCTGTCTGTGCCAGCAAAACAAAGCCTACCAGAAGGAATTTATACATACTGACAAAGTGATAAAATGGTATACGAGGAATTAAGGTAGACCGGTTATCTACCAGTAGCAGCCTGGCTCAATAAGGCATCTACGGCTGGGCCTGGCAAACGATTACCCGCCAGAACCTGTTCTTCCAAAGCCGCTATTTGCTGATGCATACCCGGTTGGGCATAAAATTGGCTTTCGAGCCGTTGCCGCAGCAATGAGCGGAACCAGGCCAGTTGCTGCTCCTGCCGCCGACGATGCCAGTTTCCACTGTCGGTAGTCAGTTGCTGATGAGCTTGAATGGTTTGCCAAATAGCCGTTAATCCATCATGTGTAATGGCTGAGCAGGTGAGTACTGGGGGAGACCAGCCTGTGCCGGTGGGTGGAAACAGATGAAGGGCATTCTGGTACTCGACGCGGGCACGGTTGGCAGCCGCCCGATTGTCGCCATCGGCTTTCGTAATGCAGAGCGCATCAGCCAATTCCATGATTCCCCGTTTCATGCCCTGTAATTCATCGCCTGCACCCGCCAGCATCAGCAGCAATAAGAAATCGACCATACTATGCACCACCGTTTCGGACTGACCGACACCAACAGTTTCAACCAAAATAATATCGAAGCCTGCCGCTTCACAGAGCAGAATGGTTTCGCGGGTTCGGTGGGCCACCCCTCCTATCGAATCGCCCGCAGGTGAGGGACGAATGTAGGCGTTGGGATTCATGGATAAGGTTTCCATGCGGGTTTTATCACCCAGCAGGCTTCCGCCCGTACGTTGGCTGGTAGGGTCGATGGTCAAAACGGCCAGTCGATGACCCAGATCCGTCAGATGTTGGCCAAAGCCTTCGATAAACGTACTTTTTCCAACTCCAGGAACCCCTGTAATACCTACCCGAATCGACTGCCCTGCTTTGGGCAAAATAGCTTCCAGAACCTCCTGCGCTACTGCCTGATCGTCGGGGCGACGGCTTTCGACAAGCGTAATGGCTCGACTAAGTAACAGTCGGTCGCCAGCAAGAATGCCTTGACTATATTGATGGGCAGACAGACGTTTACGCATGTGGAACGGATAATTTGGGCGAATACTGTGCGAGTCAGGTATAGCGTTATTTGAGATCCTCTGGCGTAGTAATCTTAATATTTTCGTATGAACCGTCGATAAGGGTAATCGGAAAGCCGGCGTATTCCATCACACTGGCGCAGTCGGTAAAGGAAGACTGTTCTTCTGACTGAAAAGCCTGTCGGAACAAGTCAAGCCGAAATGTTTGAGGAGTTTGTACCAGCCGATACCGGCTCCGATCGACAGCCTGACTTACGCCATCGTCACCAACAACCCGAACGGAATCTTTTACCGCAACGCAGGTAACGGCCGAACCCATCCGGGCCGCCGTGTCGAAGCTATTTTTTATAATCTCAGCTGATACAAAGGGTCTTACACCATCGTGAACGGCCACTAACCCGGTTTCCGCCTGAATGGCCTGTAGGCCATTGCGTACCGACTGAAAGCGGGTGGCGCCACCGTCAATGAACTGAATAGCAGGCGAAAAGCTATGCTGCTCGCACAAAGTTGCCCAAATGGATCGATCCTTTGCCGGAAGCACCAGAATAATGTGCGAAGCGGGTATAACTTCCAGAAACCGTTCTATCGTATGTTGCAGGATAGGTTTGCCATGCAATAGCAGAAACTGTTTGGGTATGTCCGATTTCATTCGGCTACCGCTGCCTCCGGCTACAATTATGGCATACTGGGGTGGTATGGGGTCGTGCGTCGGTCGATTGGCTGTTGTCATTCGTAAATCGCAAAAAATAAGGGGCACTAAGGCCCCTCAAAAATAAAACGATTGTCGACTAATCTTCTAACGACTTATAGAATCAACATGGCGTCGCCGTAGCTGAAGAAGCGATATTTCTCTTTAATCGCTACCTGATACGCTTCTTTGATGAGTTCATGACCACCAAATGCACTCGTCATCATGATCAGAATCGATTCAGGCAGGTGAAGGCTTGTCAGCAGCGAGTTCGCAATTTTAAAGTCGTAAGGAGGGAAAATGAACCGATCGGTCCAGCCTTCGATCGGCTTCAACCGGCTGTTGGCCGATACCGACGATTCGATGGCTTTCAGCGAGGTCGTTCCGACGGCACAAACCCGTTTGCCAGCATCCAGCGCCGTATTGACGATCTGAGATGAACCCTCTGTGATCTTGAAATTTTCAGAGTCGGTTTTGTGCTTGGTTAGATCTTCCACATCGACCTGCCGGAAGGTTCCCAGCCCAACGTGTAGCGTGATAGGGGCAAAATGAATGCCTTTAATCTCCATACGCTTCATCATGGCACGGGTAAAGTGGAGGCCAGCGGTAGGAGCGGCCACAGCGCCAATATGCTGGGCAAAAACTGTTTGATAATCATCCCGATCGGCGGTTTCGGCTTCCCGATTCATTGCCCGTGGAATTGGCATCTCACCCAGCTCATCGATCGTTTTCATGAACTCCTCATGATTGCCATCGAACAGAAAGCGGATGGTGCGCCCACGGGAGGTTGTATTGTCGATCACTTCGGCAACCAGATCGCTATCGCCAAAGTAGAGTTTATTGCCAACACGAATTTTCCGTGCAGGATCGACCAGTACGTCCCAAAGCTTCATTTCCCGGTTTAATTCGCGCAGGAGGAAGACTTCAATTTTAGCTCCGGTTTTCTCCTTGTTACCATACAGGCGTGCAGGAAATACCTTCGTATCGTTGATCACCATCACGTCACCATCGCCAAAATAGCTGAGGATATCCGAAAACTGTTTGTGCTCAATCGTTTTAGTTTTCCGGTCAACGACCATCAGCCGTGATTCACCCCGCTCTACCGGGTATTTGGCAATAAGACTATCGGGTAAATCAAATTTGAATTCGGATAACTTCATAGTGTATCAGCACGAAAAGAACGGTGCGTTTTTTGTAAAGGCCGCAAATATAGTGAAACTCCCGAAAAATTTACCATCTTCCGGGAGTTTTTCTTGCAAATATCCGAGAAATCACTAGTGTGTAGCTTCCTGCTGGTTCAGTGGCTGCACCGAACCTTCGGTAGTGGTTACATGGTTGCGGTCAGATATGTTAAATTTAGCCATCAGTTCGGGCGATACTTCGTTTGAATAGGTCCCCTGAGGTGACACAAAAACGCCTTTCATCCCATTCGAAGCTGTAATCGCATACAGCGTCATTTCGTCGCCAGGATCAGATGTGCCCTCAAACCGGTAAAATTTGTCGACTTGAAAGTCTTCGCTTTTGAGTTTGGTTTCTGTACTTTTTTCTTCCAGAAAATCTTTTCGGGGCCCAAACTCATGTGTGTAGCCCTCGGCCCGAAGTTTTTCCATGGCTTCGGTTAGGGTGGTCATGTGGTTCATAACGGTAGAGAATTAGTATGTGAGTAAAACACAAAAATGACCGGATGGTTTTGGGTTGCATGGTATAGCCAGTTAGGCCTTTTACAAAACATTTCATTTGGAAACGCTATTAAGTATCCAGAAAGCCACAAACAACGACAACTATGATAGCACGTGCCTATTCGGTGCCCACACTACTTTTGCTGGGATGCTGCCTAACTGCCTGTGACAAGAGTGATCCTGAGTTTACTGCCCCGGTGATCCCCCAGCGAATTGATTTTTCAGCGACTCGACAATATCCCGAAGGAATCACGTATGCCCCTACGCTCGATAAATTTCTGGTCAGTTCAATTACGCAGGGAAAAGTTGGGGTGGTTGATCAGAACGGCCGTTATGAAGAATTGATTGCCGATGATAAACAACTGATTAGCAGTATTGGCCTGAAGGTACGCGATGGGTTGCTCTATGTATGCAACGGTGATCAGGGCGTATCGGATAAAAGTACACCTGAAACCTCGCTTAAAACGGCCGGGCTGTTCGTTTACGATCTGGCGACCCGGCAGAAAGTTCGTCAGATTGATCTGGCTGGTTTGGTGCCTAATTCCAATCATTTTGCCAACGATATTGCCTTCGATGCCGATGGGAATGCCTATATAACCGACTCGTTCGCACCGGTTATTTATAAAGTAGCGGCCAATTCGTCGCAGGCGGTTGTAGCAGTTACGTCTACACTTTTTGCTGGTGCACAGGGTTTTAACCTAAATGGAATCGTCTATCATCCAGATAAATACCTGCTCGTTGTCAAATCGAACGAGGGTAAATTGTTTAAAGTCGAACTGGATGATAGTACGATAACGGAAGTAACGGGTGTAAACTTACCGAGTGGCGACGGAATGCTGCTCTACAACAATGATTTATATGTGGTGAACAGCCGGAACAAAGTGTCGCAGGTGCGCAGTACAGATGGGTGGAAAACGGCCACAGTGGTCAAAACGGATGAGGTTGGGTATGACCAGGCTACAACAAACGTAGTTGCAAACGATAAAATTTATACATTAAATGCCCGGATCGACGAAGTGAGTGCAGCCGCTACGGCCAAAGATCCCAGCCGACTCCAGGCAAATACGTATAGTATTCAGCAGTTTAAATAGCATAGGGGTAAGGGCATGGGGTAAGGCGTTCCACCCTCTGCCCATGCCCTATACCCCATGCCAATTAATCTGGCAATACTTTGATCATGATGTCTTTGTAATACACTTTGCTCTTTGGGTCATGACCTTGTAAGGCAATGGTACCCATGCTGAGTTTTTTAGGTTTCGAAGACGTGCTGATGCTATCGGGTTCGGTATAATCGTTGATCACTTTGTCGTTGACTTTAATGATCACTTTTTTGCCGTTCACAATGATGTGTTCGGTGTACCACTCATCGTCTTTGACAAAAACCTCTTTAACGTCCTGAACCCCATACACGCTACCCGTTTTACGCCAGTCGGTATGCGATTGGTTAACCTGAATTTCGTACCCTTTAGCTGGCCAGCCCGATGGCTGATAGGCCGTATGGATAAACATACCTGAGTTGGAGCCGGGCATGGTTTTGACACTGGCTTTCCACTCGAAATTTTTGAAATTGTGGTTATGGACGGGACCTTCGTAGAAGAGGTGAGCGCGTGGGCCGTTGACTACAATGGCGCCATCCTCAATTTTAAATGTGCCGGGACTTTCATCGGTGATTTTCCAGCCGTTGAATGTCTTCCCGTCGAAGATACTAACCCAACCGTCGGCCGATGGACGGATGGTAAAACTTAAGCAGAAACCAACTAGCAGCGCTGCCGCTAAATAAGTCATACGTTTTTTCATACAGATAGGGCGCGTTATGGTTGAGAGTGGCCCATCCTTAAAAGCACAATCTGTACATAAACTAACGACCAGTCTAAATTTGGGGCCGATTTTAGGATAAATACCTGTTTCCATGCGACCAAATAGCTTTCTTTCATTTCGTTCATCATTTTTGTTCGCCAATTCGTTAGATTGGCAACCGAATCAACCAGACTATATCATGCGTAATTCCGTTCTGCTGGTTTTGGGGTTGGTCTTCGCTTCGTGTAAGCTCACCGTTCCCAATGTATATGATGCTCAATTTGCGTCCACACCGACCGAAGCGCCCGTAACGCCCGGTCAAATTGATGAAGCTTCGGGTATGGTCGATAGCCGTACACAGCCCGGATCTATCTGGATAGAGCAGGACAGCGGAAGCCCGAATGAATTAGCTTTACTGGGCTATGATGGTAAGGTGAAAGGGAAGATCACAATACCCAATACCACAAATCGCGATTGGGAAGAATTGGCAATTGGGCCGGGTCCAAAAGATGGGACCAACTATCTCTATATAGGTGATATTGGTGATAATAATGCCCAGTATTCAGGCTGCGTTATTTATCGTTTGCCTGAGCCTACTTCGTTGCAGGCTACTGTTACAGGCGTTGAGCGGATAAATTTTCGGTATCCCGATGGCCCTCATGATGCCGAAGCCATGTTTGTCGACCCAGCTACGAAAGACATCTATATCATAACGAAGCGGGAAGAAAAAGTACGGCTATATAGCCTGCCCTATCCCCAAAATATCAACGAAGTGACGGTTGCCACCGCCTTTGGTGAATTGCCCTCATTTGGGGGAGGGGGACTTGCCAATTATGTGACCGGCGCAGCTATCTCGCCCGATGGCAGTGAGCTCTTGGTTCGTACGTACACACAGCTTTATTACTGGAAGCGAAACAGCGGTCAGTCGATTCAAGATGCATTACAGTATGGAACATCCCGCCAGCTAACGGTTCGATTAGAGCCGCAGGGCGAAGCTGTTTGTTTCGACAAGGATAACAAGGGCTTTTTTACCATTAGCGAACGCGCCAACTCAGCTTCGGTAAATCTTTATTATTACGCCAGGAAATAATGAGACTGTTTAAACTTACAAAGGAAATTCAAAAATGCGTGTTTTTGTCATGCTGACGCAGGAAGCATCTTCGATAGCTAAAAGAATGCTGCTGCCGAAGATGCTTCCTGCGACTACACGTCCCGGTCAGCATGACAAAAAAAGCTACCCGGTTTTAATGAAATTTGAAAAGTTTAAACAGCTTCAGTAACTAATTATGAAAGAGCGAACGAATGAAAGAGTGAAATACTAGCTCGCGACAGCTTTTCACTCTTTCATTCGTTCGTTCTTTCATTCTTTCGCTTATGGATTCATCAATACTGATTATAGTTCTGAGTTTATCGGTACTGATTTCTTATGCGTTCGATTTGTTCAGCAGCCGATTCAAAACCCCGTCGGTTTTGCTGCTCCTGCTGCTGGGGATGTTGACCAAGCAGGCAACCGACTATTTCAACGTACAAGTGCCCTATGTCGCAACCATCTTACCGACACTAGGTACACTGGGACTCATTTTGATTGTACTGGAAGGGGGCCTAGACCTGGAACTTCATGCCGAACGGTTAAGTGTGATCCGGCGAACGCTCATCGCGTCACTACTGGCTATTATTGGTGGCACACTGCTGATGGCCAGTATGTTGTATTTGCTGCTGAACGATTCGTTTTATCACTGCTTGCTGGCAGCTTTGCCCTTTTCGATTGTTAGCAGTACCGTTACGGTGCAGACCGTAGCGAAGTTAACGGGCAAACCACAGGAATATGCCGTCTACGAATCAGCCTTTGCGAGTATTCTGGGAATTATGGCGTATAACTTCCTACTGTTGAGTCGGCCTTCACTGCTGGGTGCCGTTTGGTCGTTCACCCGCGATACACTGGCAATGGCCCTGATTTCGCTGGGTTGCTGCTTTTTACTCCTGTATCTGATTGGCCGAATCAACCATCGCATTAAATTCCTGCCGATTATTTCGGTCTTGTTTCTGGTATATGCGCTGGCCGAAATCAATCACCTGTCATCCTTGTTACTCATTCTGATTTTTGGCCTGTTCTTGAACAACACAGACCTGTTTATCCGGGGAAGGCTGAGCCAGATACTGAAAAACGATTTGTTTGAAAAAGAGCTTGATCAACTTAAAAGTTTAACTGCCGAAGGGGCTTTTGTTGTACGAACTTTTTTCTACCTGCTGCTGGGCTATGCGGCTGTACCCCAAAGTTTGATCGATATTGATGCGCTGATTGTCAGTCTGTTATTTGTCGGCGTTATTATAGGCTGGCGGTGGGTGACGCTTCGGCTGACCTATCAGGGAACGTTGACGCCACTGCTCTGGATAGCTCCGCGCGGCCTTATCACGATCCTGCTTTATCTGAATATTCCTGATAACCTACGACTGATTGGTTTTCGGGAGGGTATACCTATTCTGGTTGTCGTTTTTTCGTCGTTGGTGGCTACGATTGGTATACTAGGCGATAAACGAATGGTAAATGATGAACGACTTTAGTGTTCATTTTAAATAGAACCAGAACCGCCAGAATGGCCTGACTTGCAGGTAGTTCAGGTTGTGGTCATTTGAAAACGCTTCCCGTTCGAAACTGATATTTCGATACGCCGTATAGTGATCCCGGTATTGAAACCGACGAATGAGGTACTCAAGAAAATACCAGAGATAAAACGGTAAAATGCCCAGTTCGACTTGTTGCCGCAGGTGAATTCGTTCATGATTAATCAACGTCGGTCCGGGATTCGGCTGCTTCACTAAAATAAATGGAAACAGGGCCATACCGTCGGCACGAAGAGAAGAAAAATGAACGACAAACATATTTTTACGTTTACGAAGCCTAACACGAATAAGAACAAAAGTATTCACGAAGGTTTAAAATGGTGTTGAGTTTACGGCCCGGCGTAAACCGTGAACTGAAACACGTCTACCCTATAATGACACTAGTACTAATCTTTCTTTTTATAGCCGGTTACCTACTCATTACACTTGAGCATTCAATTCGACTCAATAAAACAGCAACGGCCCTGATTACGGGTGTTATTTGCTGGACGGTCTATGCCCTGATGGGGGCCAATAAGGAGTTGGTAGGTGAGCACCTCAGTCATCATCTGGCAACTATTGCCGAAATCCTGTTCTTTCTGCTGGGGGCCATGACGGTCGTCGAACTGATCGATGCGCACGATGGCTTTACGCTTATTACAGACCGAATCGCTACCCGTAGTATGCGAACCTTACTCTGGATCATCAGCCTACTGGCCTTTTTCCTATCGGCTCTGCTGGACAATCTGACTACTGCCATTGTGATGGTATCGGTAGCCCGCAAGCTGGTTCGGAATACGGAACAGCGGCATATCATGGCGGGGATGATCATCGTAGCCTCCAATGCTGGCGGAGCCTGGTCACCCATTGGCGACGTAACCACGACAATGCTCTGGATTGGCGGGCAGGTGACGACCCTGTCAATCATCCGTGGTTTATTTGTTCCGAGTTTGGTTTCGATGTTGCTTCCATTACTCGTCCTGACACGCTTACAACCGAAAGTCGACATTAAGCCGTCGTCGCAGGGTGTCAGTCGGCCTTACGTAACGCCAATCGCCCGTCGCGATCGGCGAATTATGCTGGCCGTTGGGCTAGGTGGGATGCTTTTCGTGCCTATATTCAAGACATTGACGCATTTACCACCCTACATGGGAATGATGCTGGTGCTGGGAATGATCTGGGTAGTATCGGAGGTGTTGCATAGCGATAAAGACGAGTCGGAGCGGAAAAAATTTACGGCGGCCTACGCATTAAGCCGAATCGATGTATCGAGCATTCTTTTTTTTCTGGGGATACTACTGGCTGTCGGCGCACTTGAAGCGACAGCTATTCTGAGCGGACTGGCCGAATCGTTAAATAGGAGTGTAGGTAATCTGGACGTGATCGTATTCTTGATTGGGATCGTTTCGGCCGTGGTCGATAACGTGCCTATTGTAGCAGCCGCCATGGGCATGTACGATCTGCAAATCTATCCAACCGATGCAAAACTTTGGGAATTTCTGGCCTATTGTGCAGGAACTGGTGGAAGTTTGCTGGTGATAGGTTCCGCAGCGGGTGTGGCTGTCATGGGCATGGAGCGGCTCTCGTTTGGCTGGTACTTACGAAAAATCAGTTGGTTAGCGCTGATTGGTTATGTAGCAGGTGCCTTGGTTTATCTGGCCGGTTTTGCCTTGACCAATTAGCAGATGATAAGCCTAATAATTTTGTGGTTCGTTCCCCAATAGAGTCTATCAGACACTTGATGTTTACTCCGTCTTCCATTACCTTTGGTAAAAACAGATGGGAAAAATTATGAAAAAAATAGGATTTATTGCAGGGGTACTGCTCCTCTGTTGGCAAGGCTCGATGGCTCAAACGACACCGACAGCCGAAGAAATCATGGATAAATACATTGCCGCCATTGGTGGAAAAGATGCGCTGATGAAAGTGACCGATCTGACAACGAATATGTCGTCGGAAATGAACGGGAATGCGATTATAATTACCCGTAAGCAAAAACTGCCCAACAAATTCTCGATGGTGATCAATGCCAACGGGATGGAAGTAATGAAACAGACCAGCGATGGCGATAAGGTCGTGATGGGAGGGATGCAGGGAAGCCGTACGATGGACGGACCAATGGCGAAACAGATGATGGTCATGAACACCCTTTTTCCGGAACTACACTACGTCGAAAACGGGGTGAAAAGCACAGTGGTTGGCCCTGAAAAAGTGGACGGAAAAGATACGTATAAACTTAGCCATTCGACGGCCGATGGAGCAGCCACCTGGACCGATAATTTTGACACCGCCACAGGACTAAAAATACAGTCGGCAACCAAAACCCAGCAGGGCGAAATGACCACTGTATACACTGACTATAAAGAAGCCAATGGGATCAAGTTTCCGATGACACTCATGCAACAATCAGCTCGTGGCCCAATGACCATGTCGGTCGATAATGTTAAAGTGAATAAAGGGTTGAAAGATTCTGATTTCAACACAGCACAATAAGTCGTTTTTCATTGACTATTAAACTTCCCGAACGGTTTAAACCGTTCGGGAAGTTCTATTTTGGCCAATCAGTACGTAACTGGACTTGCTGTTGGTCGGGAACTTGCGCCAAATCCAAACCGAATACCAACATACCAGCCCGACAATTGAACGGCTGGATTGGTTGTACTAACTTCCTGATTTCGGTCGAGAGGAGATCGGCCTGTAAACCGATAGCCTGCATCAAGGCCAATCACGTATGAGCGTTCAATGGTTGAGCAATCCGTCTGTTGCTCCTTATAACCAAACCGATAGTTGGCGGTTAAACCGGCGTCTAGTCCAGCCATTATCGTACCCAGTGTAGCCGTTTGGACGGTCCCCGGATTGGTTAATACTGTATTGAGTGAAGGCGAAGTTGTATTCGTTGGTGAAACGTGTATGGAAAATGGAATCCACAACAGCCCAAGCTGAGGAGCCAGGTGAAAATTTTTGGATCCTATGATTTGATACGACGTTCCCAGCTTGAATGAATAGAACCCGACTCGTGCCTTGTATGTACTATTATTTACAGTAGATGCAAATGCCATCCCAAATTCGGTATGCAAAGCTAAGGCACGGTTTGGTCGAGTAATTTGAGTAAGCACGCTTAATGTCGTAAACTGATTACCTAAGGGTGTGTAACCTGCCTGCTGTAGAGCCTGATTAAGGTCCCCTAAATTCACATGCTGTGTAGCGATGCGATAAGTGCTTATCGCATCGTAATTCGAGAAGCGCTTTGTTCGCTGAGCCATAGCTGCCTGACCTTGCAGCATCAGAAATAGTAAGGTTCCATGAATGATGTATAATGGTTTCATAATCGTATAAAGTGTTTACTACGTAAAGCTAACAATTTGAAAACCTGATACAATCATACTGTGAAGTTTTAATGTGTTTTGCCACTAAATATTGAAAATGAGCCAATAGAGCAATGCAAGGCTACAACGAACTTACAGGCTTTTCGGAGGTGATGTTTACCAATACAAATCCAGTTGCCCCTCTGACCATAGCCGTTCGCATGATCAATTGGCTAATGGTATCGATCGATCCATTGCTGTACCACCAGATTGTATGCAGTTTATGGCCGTGTTTGCGTAGTTCGCCAGAGTAAGCCGGATGCCCGTCGAGCATGATTTCCCGCACGTATTGTAGTTCGTAACCGCTGCCCAGCCAGCAGACCATAGGGCTATGATCGGCACTGATCCAGTCGGGCTGAGGTTTCAGATAGATGAGCAAACCCGGTTTGGCTAACTGGACAAAACCATTCGTTACGGTTTTACAACGACAATCGGCTGTATAGCGATGCCAGCTTGTGTCGGAGCGTTGAAAAGAGCGGCAAAGGTCAGTAGCTGAGTTAGTTTGTCCAGCGGCCAGGGCCCGGATACCCAAGCCAATAGCCAGTAAGCCAAAGCCCCAACCCGCCGATTTTAGCAGACTATTTGATACCCGGCTGGACATGCGGACTTGATCAGTTTTCCCCAGTCGATCCACTAGCAGACTGGCCAGCCACCAGGTAGGTGCCCAGGCATAAACGCCTACACACACTAACCCGATGCCTTCGTGCGCCAGGGTGCCTGGCATAGCACCAAAAGCTACCAGTAAAACAATCCGAAACAGATTGCAGAGTACGGTTAAGCCAAAGGCCACCATCTCGTAGCTGATAAGCCATGCTAAAGCGATTCGCTTTTGATGGATACGCTCGTGCCAGATAAGGCTGAACAGACTCACTAGTAGCGATACTCCGGTCAGTTGTAACCCCATACAGGCCGGGTCCACAGCCATATTCAGTGGCTCTGTACCCGGTATGATACGTAGTAGTACATTCCCTTCAACTTGAACATTCAAACCTACCGAGTTCAATAAATAACCGGCCCAGCTACTAATTTTCAGGCGGATAGGGAAGGAGAACAGGGCCGACAGATACCGTAAACCTGGCGACAACAGGCATAAGGTGACCAATCGGCCGGTCCAGCGTTCCCGCCCGAATGTTCCCGGCCACCAGGCGTATACCAGCAGGCCCATTGCCAGCCAGGTAATCAGATCAATGGAGTGCATAGTGCTTGCGCCAGATTAACCACCCGATCGATAAAGCCAGTAGTCCAAACAAAGCCCATTCATGCGGTTCCGGTACGGCGCCATCTTCCTTCAATGTGGCATTATCAAGGCCGGATTTGTCCTTTTTAATGCCGAATCGGTCATAATCGGCAGTGGTTTCTAGGACGACCAGACTGGATAAAGGCGAAACGATGTGTGCCTGTTGGGCTTCCTGAAGTAAGCTATCTGTCTGATAGTTTTTGACGAAATATTTCCGGCCAATGTGTCTTACTAACTGATTATAGCCAAAGAGTCGGGCCAGATGATCAGGAGCCGTCGATGCTTTCGCTACGGACGATGAAACCGCTTGAATATCGATACCCGCTTCGGGTAAGCTAATACGTGCTGAATCAGTGGCAAAACGGGGAAACTGGTGGCTGGTATAAAACGTTGCAAGGTCGTCGGTAGTACCATCCAGTACGTTGAGTACACCAAGTTCGGCCAGCGTTTTCAAAAAAGGAGATAAGCTACTTTCCCGATTCTGTGAAGCCAAACAGAAAGTTCGAAGAGGGGCTTGTGGATTGGCCAGTTCGCCAAACCGATCGGCAAATTGGCTGTTTTGTAAGTCACTCAGGACCGGACCAGTCGAAGCGCTTTTTGTAATAAGCAGGGCCGTTGCCGGGTTGCTTATTCGATAGATCGGAAACAAGCTGAACGATTGTTGATGAAGCCGGTCGTAGGTATCGTCCAGATTTGATGCAGTGAGTTGTTTTAGCCCATCATCAAATACCCAAACCCGGCAGTTACGCTGTTTTGCGGCCGTCCAATAGGCAGTGGTAAATTCGTCTTTCTCCCAGTTTTCATTGACGTCCAGAAAAACATCGGTTGGGGTAAATGACTCAGTAGTTTGCTGGTGAGCCGTTACCTGATACCCCTTATCATTCAGGACGAAGGCTTCGGGGGATAATGCTGGTGCCTGGAACCGTAATGCCCAACCTGGATTATAATTGCCCTGATGCGTAAGCGTATTTGCTTGCAGAAGGTTCAAAAGCCAGGGCGTCTGCAGGTCAATTGGGGCCGACGCAAAATCGATATGAATCAGCTCGCTGGCTGAGCTGGCGTCAGGACCTTCTGCCGTTGGAGCCTGATACATGAGCTGATTTCCTGACTGCCTTAATGGGGAGGTAATCCCGATTTTCACGCGTCGATCCTCGCCTGCCCGGCATGGAAACACCCGAACCGTTACGCGGTTACCTTCCTGCCAGTGGACCACCGAGGGATCTCGCGCTACCCTTCTGGAATCGACACCTACAATGGTTCGGTAGGCTGTGTCGGCTTTGGCTACAGTAGTTAGCCGGGCCGGTTCTTCACGGCCATTCACCCAAAGCGACATGGAAGAAACCACCGAACCAGCGGGCAAATGGAAGGTGAAGAGTGCTTCTTCGGTGGTGCTGCGGGCATGGTTCCGAATACGAAAGGTTTGTTCGGTATAGCTGATTCGGAATTGTGGCCAGATTCGTACTTGTGAAACCACATCTTCGGTGGTCAGGTGGTGGCCCGTCCAGAGTTTTTCTTCGGCTCCATGCCGATTCGCCGATACGACTTTCAGTAAAGCCAGTTGATTGGCATTGTCCAGCACATCGGCAGGGAACAGTTGAGAGGCAATAGCAACCAGCGGGTCGTGTTCGCGAACCTCATCCAGTTTAGTGAAGCCGCCAAATCCTACACCATTGCCAGTACCTACAAACATCCGATCGTACACCCGATTATTCACCAGCACCCGGTTCGTAACCCAGCCCGGTTTCAGTCGTTGGGCAACGAGAACCCAATCGGGTAAGTCGCTCGTTTTACGGACGGTGGCTTCCAACTGCGTTTGCTCAATACGGTTTAGATCATGAATCCAGCTACTCACGAAAAGGCCAACCGTAATGACAGGAATCATCAGCCCAAAACCGATTCCCAGCCGTAAGTGCTCGTCCTGTTGACCGTCGAACCAGAGTCGTTTGCCCAGGGCAATGGCAAACAGGAGCGGTACATACGAATGAAACGATAAGCCTAAACCGATCAGCATCGGAATACTGATGTGATAAAGCAAAACCATGTAGAAGGCCATGTACACAAACAGCCACCAGCCAATAGCCAGTATGGCATAGAGCGCTTGCTGTGCCCGTACCGGCAGCGAGTCTTTCCAGGCAAACAGCAACATAGCCGCTCCGGTTATGACCAACACCCAACATAACCAGGCGGTTGATTGCTGAAAAACGGGTATTTCTCGATTTAGGGCATAGGCACTAATCAGCCATAGTAGTAGTCCCAGCCATCGCGTTGGTCGGCTCTTTGCGTAGTGATCCGTACGGGGTTTGAAATAACCGTGTGTCCATAAAATAACTGAAAAGATGACTGTTAAGCTGTAATGAAGCAGGATCATTGCGCCGTTGTAGTTGTCGTTCTGGCGCGGATCGCTCAGCAGTTCATATAGTAGAAAGGCACTGCCCGAAGCGGCCAGAAACCCTAAACCAATTCCGAAAAATGGGTCTTGAAACGGCTCCAGAAAGCGTGACCGGGCAGAAATGGGAAAATCATAGCCAGTGATTTCGGATTGATTTTCTGATTCACGGATACGTGACGTGAGAGAGGTACGTAGTGATTTTATGTTCATAAAAGTACTTTGTTTTTCAAAGTGAAGAAAACAACTGATAAGACATGATCATTGGAACCAGTAAAGGATATTGAAAACTAAGTTTGAAGAGGGAGTCTATAACCCCTTACAGTGTGCTGAAGCAAGTATTGACAAGCCGCAACTACCGCATTACATATTCTTGATAAAAGCTTCCAGGGCGTTCAGGTGATCGGTAAATGCGTGTTGCCCGACTTGAGTAGCCGAATAGGTGGTATTGGGTTTGCGCCCCACAAACTGCTTCTGTACCGCGATATAGCCCGCTTCTTCCAGCGCACGCAGGTGCGTGGCAAGGTTACCATCGGTTAAACTGAGCAGTTCTTTCAGCGCGTTGAAACTCAGGGAGTCATTGACCATCAGGACCGACATAATGCTCAGCCGCGCTTTGCTTTCAAAGGCTTTATTAAACTGAGCCAGCAGGTCGTTCTTCATGAGGTGTACGTTCGTATTTATAATACATGGCCAGGCCATAGGCAATATGCAACAGGCCGAATCCAATAGACCAGGTTAGCAGATTATACCCTGGCCAGAATAGGGACAGCAAGCCGAGAACTATTTCACAATAAGCTAATGATTCAACATCACGCAGGGTGTATTTGCTCCCATTGAGCAGGGCCAGCCCGTAAAAAATCAGTGTTGCCGGAAAAGATAGCCAAATCAGGTTATAATACAGTAGCGCCAGACAAAATACCCCACCAGTGGCCAAAGGGACTACCATAGCCCACACCAAACGTTTCGAGGGTTGGTTCCAGACGGTTAATCCCTGACGACGAGCTTTGCGAACCGTAAAGTAAGTGCCGGATGCCAGTGCCAGAACCAGCACGCCAATGGCCACTCTCACCAGAAACTGCCTCACATCATGTTGGTTAACAGGATTGCTCGGTAGCGAATCGTAAGAGCCCATCGGTGTAAACAGACCCGTGCTCAATCGCATATATACAGTAGCAGCTCCTATGAGCGCAATCACCCCGGCCGATACGCCCGATAAACCACTCAGAGACAGGAATTTGGAAGACCGCTCCATGAGTATGCGGATCTCCGACAGGGTTTGTAGATGTTCGCGGGATTCGTGCATGATTACGTATGAGTCAAAAACCTAAGGTTAGGTAATGAGAATAAGGGTGGTTAAAGATAGAAGTTTCGTTCAGAATCGTGTCAACGTTGGATCGAATGGGGTAGAAAACCAGATTTTAGGCCCAATCGAAAGATTGAATACACTATCGAGCAGGTGGCTGCCAAAAATAACAATACCGACAAGCACGGCAGTGATGGCCAGGATCAGAACCGCCCCCGAAGAGAGGTCTTTGATCGCTTTTATTTGCGGATGAATACCCGGTGAAACAAAATCGCACAGTTTTTCAATGGCCGTATTGAAGGCTTCTGCCGCCCATACCAGTCCAACCTGGGTCAGGATAATGGCCCATTCTGTGCTGGTCAGGTGAACCCAAAAACCGACTGCCAAAACCAATCCGGCGATCAGTAGGTGTACTTTGGCATTGTTCTCGAAACGGAACAAATCCAGAATGCCCTGCCCGGCAAATCGAAAACTGCGGATGACCTTTCGGAAATCAATCATACCGCAAACATAGCATTAAAAAAGCCGCACTCGGGTATGTTCGAACTGTCGCCCATCGAATGCATCGCCCATTAATAATTCGCCCCGGTAATGCAGAAAAGGCTTTTTAAGCGATTTGGGTAAGTCGAATACCAGTTGAGTCGTATCAATGTGTCCGGCTCGAGTTATATATTCCTGCTGCCAGCCAAACGGATGAGCTTTATTTAGTTGCTGCTGCGCTTTTGGCTGATTCTCAAAAATATGGCCGTGGTCGTCGGTTATAAAAGCCACCGAGTTCGTCCATGGATGCTCAACCCGTTTTGCCTGATTGTTAACTTCAATTGTAACAATCCAAAAACGTCCATTGGGTCTAGCCGAGCCAATACGGTCCTGCACTAACACATGGTTTATCGCATAAAAAAAGTCATCGTGCCTGATGGGCTCTCCCAAGCCAATTTCTTGATCGGCTGATGGTTGACAGGCAATAGTCAAAGCTGTTATCAGAACGGACCATACGGCCTGTTTTATGGAGGAATGGTTAGGATTGCAGTATTTACCGATTGTCGTCATGTTCGGCATACCAGTAGAAAGCGATGTAGAAAATCACCAGTACGAATCCGTACGATAGGGTGAGCTTTACACTTAAATGGTCCTGATAAGCACGAGCGATGGCCTTAGTCAGGGAGGAAGGGCGTGCGAGAATATCCCAACTATTCCAGCGACCAAACCGGCCCAGGTAAATCCCAAATCCCGATAATAACTGACTGGCCAAAATAAACGCCCAGGTGAGCCAGTGGCCAGTCAGTGGCCGGAGCATTCGATGAACGATGAGGATAGAATAGAGCCCTGTAAGCAAGCCTGTAAGCGCAAATACAAAAAGCGCCATCGTATCGAACCAGAGCAGCGGATAGTCGATACCTTTTATATGGAATAGATCGGTGATTATGTAAGGGGCGTTGGGTAGAAAAGCAAGCCAGAGCGTCAAACCACCAGCCAGCAGCCACCGACTTCGAAAGCCAGCCGTTCGAAGATCACGAAGGGTAAGAACAGTACCAAGCGGAAACCAGGCCAGGGCCAGATTCCAGGTCAATGCGATGAAGAACCACCAGTTTCCGGTCAGGATTCCCCGCGCAACAACTAAACTAAGTCCAGCCGCCGTTAGCAGGGTCAAAATCCGTAGACCTTTACCCGACTGGGCATTCCGATGTTCCCACAGGCCAGAACCATAAGAGGAAGAATACAGTGTTTGCATATTTTAAAAGTACTTTGTTTTGCAAAGTAAAGGATTTGTTTGAATGCCAGTCAAGTGATTGATGAAAAAAATAGTAAGCGGGAAGGATTAGGCTTAGCTTAGACTCTATATCCTTTCTTTCCTTTCTCCCTTTTCCCTTCTCCGCCTTTTCCCTTAATTTTACCAAATGACTTTTGATCAATTGCCCCCTCGCCGTCAGGAACAACTGATGGCATTCGACCGATTGCTGACAATCATGGATGAGTTGCGTGAGCAGTGTCCCTGGGATCGCAAACAAACGATGGATAGCCTGCGCCATCTGACCATCGAAGAAACCTATGAACTTTCCGACTCCATTCTGGAAAACGATCTCCCCGAGATTCGTAAAGAGCTGGGTGATATTCAGTTACACCTGGTTTTCTATGCCAAAATAGCATCGGAAACGGGCGCTTTCGATATGGCTGATGTGCTCCATAGCGTTTGCGATAAACTCATCAGCCGACACCCGCACATTTATGGAAATGTAGTTGCCGAAACAGAAGAGCAGGTAAAAGTCAACTGGGAGCAGCTCAAGTTAAAGGAAGGTAATAAGTCGGTGCTGGGTGGCGTACCGGGCTCGTTGCCCGCGCTGGTGAAAGCCATGCGAATTCAGGAAAAGGCACGTGGAGCAGGGTTCGATTGGGAGGAAAAACAGCAGGTTTGGGAGAAGGTAGAAGAGGAAATGCAGGAGTTTAAGGCTGAATTCAATGCCGAATCCAATGAAGCAATCGATCCGAAGCGAGCCGAAGGGGAGTTTGGCGATTTGCTGTTTTCACTGGTCAATTATGCCCGGTTTATCGACATCAATCCCGAAACGGCGCTGGAACGCACGAACAAAAAATTTATAAAACGTTTTCAATACCTCGAAGAGCAGGCTCGGGCCAATGGTAAAAAATTGAATGAAATGACTCTGGCCGAAATGGATGTGTACTGGAATGAAGCAAAAGTACGTGGATGATTCAGGATGTTGGAGATAAAATGTACATTGCCACTCCATACAGGCCAGAATACAGATCACACACTGCTTATGCGAATTGCGTTTATTACTGATATGCATCTTGATGTCGAGGGCGAAAATCCCCAGGGCGTTGATGTTCGACAGAATTTTTTGAATGCACTGGCTTTTTTAGACGAATTGAAACCAAATTGTGTAGTTATTGGTGGTGATATCTGCAACAAGGGAGGAGATCCGGCTATTTATGCATGGTTTGAAAAGCAACTGGGAAAACTCGTTATACCCTATTACATCATTCCGGGTAACCACGACGATGCGACACTGATTGCTGATGTGTTTCATAAAAGGCACGATTTGCACGATAACGAACTCTATTACGCCCTGCCACTGGAAGGGCGCCCAGTGTTATTTCTGGATTCGTCGAAGGGAGTATTTTCCGACGCTCAGTGGACCTGGCTAACCGACTATCTGACGGCCCTGCGCGATAACAATGTCGTGATCATGATGCATCATCCTCCGCTACCTGCCGATGTCGAATTTATGGATGCCAAGTACCCATTCCGGCAAAGTGAAGAGTTTCTGGAACTGGTCCATCGACTTCCCTGCCATGTAACGGTAGTTTGCGGCCACTATCATGTCGAAAAAGTAGTTCAGCGGGGCAATCTGCTGGTTTTGCTTTCTCCTTCTACGTTTTATCAAATGAAGCAGAACACACCGGGTTTCGCGGTCGACAACTATCGGGTAGGGATCCGGGAGGTCAATTTGACCACACATGGCACAATTAGTGCAGTGCACTATCTTTAAAGGCTGGTATTCGTGAGCGGTCAACTAGGTAAAACACGGCTGGATGCGAGTTAGGCTAAATACCGATTCGTAACCCGTTTATAACGATTAGCAGGTAGCAGTCATCTTACTCTCTGCAGGGATACTAAGCTAAAACTACTTCATACATAACATTGTAGATAATGTTGATATAAAAATTTACTTTTGGGTTTCAACTATTGAGTTATGGCCCTCTGGACAATACTATCACATATTATTCACCGTTCGATTCATTTAACAGGTGTAGGGAGATATTGGGTAATTCTGTTTCTGCTCGTCTATTATCAATCCTATGCTCAAATCGAAATCGAAAACGCCCGAAGCTACATTGTAGAGAATGCCGACAAGCAGAAATTAACGGCTACCGACATTAATGGACTACTTATATCAAGTGCATACCGCTCCCCTACAACGGGTTGGTATCATGTGTATTTCAATCAGGGATATCAGTCTATAGAAGTATATAATCGACTACTGAACGTCGTGTTGGTCGACAATAAAGGCTCTTACCTGACGCATAACTTCATTCCAAATCTGGACTTGACGCCCAAGGTCGGAGCTTTTAAGGGGACTATTACACCAGCAGATGCCTTGCAGAAGGCTTTGGCGGAAGTAGGGCTGGCATCAGCCAATTTAACACAGGTTGAACTGCCTAAAGTTACTCAGTTGGCAGATGGTACCGTTACCAGAAGTATATATTCAATTCCGGCTCTGTCAGACCAAAAGATTGATGTAAAGTTATATTGGCTGCCTATTGAGACAGATCGGAAAGAGCAGAAAGTAGTCGAGAAGTTAACCCTGGCCTGGAATGTTCGCTTTTTGACCAAAGATGGTAGTAATGGGTGGAGTATTCATGTAGATGCTCAATCTGGGAATATACTACAAAAAATAGATGAAATCATCCATTGTGACTTTGGAGTACCTCATCACCACATTAGAGCTCATGATAAAGGTTCCCAGGCTTTCTTAGACAAAGCGGGAAAAAACTTTACTCCTAACGGCTATACGGTTTTCGATTATCCTTTGGAAAGCCCTAATCATGGTTCTCGTACCGAATCGGTCAATCCCTACACTCGTTTTGTGCCAAGCGGAACAGGGCCGGGCGTTACGAATGGCTGGCATAACGATGGCAGCATTGATTATTCAACAACACGGGGGAACAATGTTTGGGCACAGGAAGATGCAGATAATAATGATGGTATAGGGCTTAGCCCTTCATCGGCTACGCTTGATTTTACGTATCCTTATACGTTTGGGCTAAATACGGCTTCTGGTAATCAGAATGCGGCCATTACCAACCTGTTCTACTGGAACAACCTGATTCACGATGTACTGTGGAAGTTTGGCTTCGATGAGCCTAGCGGCAATTTTCAGAATAATAACCTTGGGCGAGGAGGCTCGGGAAACGACTATGTGTTTGCCGATGCACAGGATGGTGGGGGAACCAATAACGCTAATTTCTACACGCCCGTTGATGGCTACAACGGGCGTATGCAGATGTACCTCTGGAATGGAGTAAGTACGTATCAGCCGGATGGCGATTTTGATAATGGCATCATTTCGCACGAATATGGGCATGGGTGGTCTACTCGCTTAACAGGGGGACCTGCTAATTCATCGTGTCTACAGAATGCAGAGCAGGGGGGGGAAGGCTGGAGCGATTATTTGGCCTTGATGCTAACGACAAACTGGGCCGCATTGACCCCAACCGTAGCCAGTGCCAATATTTCGCGGGGTATCGGTACTTATGCGTTAGGACAATCAACAACAGGAGCTGGCATTCGGCCCTATCCCTATTCGTATGATATGACCAACGTGAATGGGGCGGTAACCTATGCCAAAGTAGGTAGCTTTGCCGTTCCACATGGGATTGGGTCTATCTGGGCAACTATGCTTTGGGACATGACGTGGGAGATTATTTTACAGGATAATCAGATTGTTTCCAGCGTCTACACGACCCCATCCAGCGTAACGGCCATGCGGGGCAATGTGGCCGCTTTAAAGCTCGTAAATGAAGGGCTGCGTTTGCAGCCTTGTAGCCCTAGTTTTGTGCAGTCGCGGGATGCTATTCTACAGGCCGACCAGCTTTTGTTTGGTGGTCGGTACCGGTGTGCTATCGGAAGAGCCTTTGCCCGGCGTGGGTTGGGCGCTAATGCTTCAACCGGATCATCCTCAAATGACCAGATCGTAACTGAAGACTTTACGCCCATTGGCGGTAACACGCTAAGTTCTGCTACCGCTTTAACAGTTTGTTCGGGAGCCTCATTGACTTATACCGCTACATCTAGTACAGCCGGAGTAAGTTTTAGCTGGAGCCGGGCTGTTGTCGCTGGTATTAGTAATGCGAGTTCAACGGCTACTTCATCGACGATCAATGAAACATTAACAAATACTACGAATCAGCCTGTTACAGTCCAGTATGTGTTTTCGATAAGCCCCGGCGGGTGTGGGTTACCTTCGTTGAATCAGTCTGTTACCGTGACAGTTAACCCAACCATTACGCCAACGGTTGGGGCTTATTCCATTTGCCAGAATACAACCGTGCCGGCTGGCGAAGGACTTATGGCCCCTATTGTATTGTCGAATGTCATTGATGGTGCTTTAACGACCAGTTCGCCTACCTATATAAGGGCTTCAGGAAATGATGCAACCTATTATTCGGCTGGTTCTACGGTTTATTATCAATCCTTTACATTTACGGCACCGTCAAGCGGTACACAAACCTTTGCCATTTCGGCGGCTTCTCTGAGTGATGGCGGGTCTAATGATACCTATCTGTCATTGTATCAAGCGTCGTTTAATCCAGCCAGTCCTGCAACGAATTTTCTACATGGCGATGACGATAGTGGGCCAGGTTATTTGTCGCTGTTTACCCATTCACTTACCCAAGGAGTAACATATATATTGGTTGTTGCAACCTATTTTGGGGGCGTAACAGGACCGTTTACCTTACAGGCGAGTTCACCCGTCTTTTCGGCTGGTGCCCCCAATTGGTATGCTACCCCTACAGGTGGTTTGCCATTGGCAACAAACACCGTATTCAATCCGGTAGGGGTAGCTGGTTCTGGTATTGTGAACACAACTATACCTGGTACTACGACATTTTATGTATCAAGACCTGATTTTGCGGCTTGTCGGACGGCGGCTACATTTACTATTCTGACGACAGCCGCACCTGTAGCTACTGTTTCCAGTACAACCATAACTATGGGTGGTTCGGTCGCTCTTGCGGCTTCTGGATGTACGGGGGCTGGCTCTGTACTGAAATGGTATCAGACTGCAGATGATGGACTAGTCAGTATGCCAGTTTCGCCTACAGCTACCACCCAATATTATGCCCGTTGCGAGCGAACAACAGGATCAAAAGTATGCCTGAGCGATAAAAGTCAGGATGTGACGGTCACCTTTATTCCGTTGACGGCTTTTATCTCGGTTCAGACAGGGAGTTGGGATGTATCAGCGACCTGGAATTGTAATTGTGTTCCAGATGGCTCGCTTCCTGTTCAAATTATGGATACGCACACAGTAACTATTCCGAACGCTTACACAGGCCTGGCAAAGGGGGTGCAGTTTTTCGGGACAGGGAAAGTAAGTGTACAGGGGAGCGGAAAAGTTAACATAGTAAATTAGTCAGATGGCTATAAAACAAACAGTGAATAACTCCTGAGAGAGTTATTCACTGTTTGAAAACCTCACTAAATTCATTACTCAGGCAAAGCTTATCGCGACGAGTAATTCGGAGCTTCTTTCTGAATCTGGATATCGTGTGGGTGACTTTCGCGAACACCAGCCGAGGTGATTTTTACAAATTTGGCCTGCTGAAGTGCTGGAATATCAGCGGCTCCGCAGTAGCCCATACCAGCTTTCAGACCGCCCACCATTTGGTAAACAATCTCAGCCACCTTGCCTTTGAAGGGCACACGACCGACGATACCTTCCGGTACAAGTTTCTTAATGTCGTCTTCGGCATCCTGGAAGTAACGGTCTTTCGAGCCTTCCTCCATGGCTTCCACAGAACCCATACCCCGGTAAGTTTTGAAACGACGGCCTTCATACAAGACTACTTCACCGGGCGCTTCTTCGGTTCCGGCTAGTAGTGAGCCAATCATAACCGTACTGGCGCCCCCGGCAAGAGCTTTGGTAATATCGCCGGAGAAGCGAATGCCACCGTCGGCAATAACCGGAACACCAGTTCCCTGCAACGCTTTGGCTGATTCGTAGACGGCTGTCAACTGGGGCATACCGATCCCGGCAATAATACGGGTAGTGCAAATGCTGCCAGGTCCTACGCCCACTTTCACGGCATCGGCCCCGGCATCAGCGAGGGCTTTGGCTCCTTCGCCTGTGGCTACGTTACCCGCAATGACTTGAAGGTTCGGGAAGCGCTCTTTTATGGCACGCACTGCATTCAAAACGCCCACATGATGACCATGGGCCGTGTCAACACTGATGACATCAACACCCGCTTTAACTAACGCTTCAATCCGTTGTACATAATCGTGCGTAACGCCAACGGCAGCGCCTACGCGCAACCGGCCGAGTTCATCCTTACAGGCGTTGGGATGGCTCTTTTTCTTCAGAATATCCTTATACGTAATCAGCCCAACCAGGTGATAGTTTTCATCAACGATGGGCAGCTTTTCAATGCGGTACTGTTGTAGAATACTCTCGGCCTCTTCGAGCGTGAGCCCCTGACGAGCGGTGACGAGCTTTTCGCGGGTCATGATGTCGGTTACGGGCTTCGTAAGGTCATTTTGGAAGCGCAGATCCCGGTTAGTCAGAATCCCGATCAGTTTACCAGTATCGTCGACTACGGGAATACCGCCGATTTTGGATTCGCGCATGATCTTATGCGCATCGCCGAGGGTTGCCGTTTCAGGCAGCGTGATCGGGTCGATAATCATTCCGCTTTCCGAACGTTTCACTTTCCGAACCTGTTCGGCCTGAGCTTCGATGCTCATGTTTTTGTGAATGATTCCGATGCCACCTTCCTGTGCCATGGCAATAGCCAGTGCCGATTCGGTAACTGTATCCATAGCCGCTGAAATAAGCGGAATGTTCAGTTGAATCTTGCGGGTAAGCTGGGTAACGGTGCTGGTGTCGCGGGGAAGAACCTCCGAGTAGGAGGGCAGGAGCAGTACATCGTCGTAGGTGAGAGCCTCGTAAAGAAACTTACTCGTATCTAAGCTCATGAGCAAATAAGCAGGTTGTGTTATTTGCCGGACAAATGTAAGGAGAATTTCTGACAATTGAATAATATTTTTATTCTCCACCAAATTAGCCAACAGTAAGCCTACAGCTTTTACTAGGTTACTGGCGTGAACTTGCCTGCTCTCTGATGAAGAAAGTAACTTATCGTTTGGGGAGTTGAGAATAAGCGGTGATTTTTTGCCGAATAATCAACTAATCATTTTTTAATCTTCCCTGGCAGGTATTAGTACTTAAATTTCAGTCGTCAACCTGTACTTAACTATTATGTCTATCCGTCTGCCAATACTGGCTACATTAGGGCTAATTGCCCCCTTTCTGATTTATCTCTGGCGTAAGATTGCTTTCCTTAACCGATGTCCTGTTTGTAAAAATACTCATCCGGACAGAACGAATCGTCCCCGTTGGATAAAGAAAAGCCTGGGCTTCTTACCGCTAAAAGCCTATCACTGCAACAACTGCAATCATTACTATTATCGTATTGACACCTAATTGGGTAGCATTACTGTCTAAATTAGGTATAATGCTAAAGATCTCAGGATAAACCCGTATGAGGTAAGGGTTTATCCTAATCCCTATGTTATCTAGTTTACAGGATTGCCCTACTGCTATTGCGGTAGGGCAACTTTTTTTTATCCCCAAATCACTCACGTTTAGCTATACCTGATGAGTGCCAGAAACTGGGTATAAAGACACTGATTGATGGAATGGTCAGTAGATTCACCAACCTATTAATCCAATTTGATCCGAATCGTCTTGCTGCTGGTACCAACCGTAAACCGACAGTCGGTGAATTTTGGAGCCGACATTTTTGGTCGGAAATTATTGCTGAATCCGTAGGGCTCTTTAGGAATTCCAAAGATACGTTTGTCCAGTTGGCCGTTTCCGTTTTCGTCGTGAAAAACTGCGATGGCATACTCACCGGGTTCGACGGAGAATGATGCCTGAACACTATGACTGGCAGCCGCCACTTTTTCTCCCTCGATTGGTTTACCGCTGGGAAATTCTTTTCCAGCCGCAAAAAGAGCAATGAAAACAGAGCCGTTTAGTGTCTGAACGTTGTGAACCTCAATGGTTAAATTGGTTTTGGAGAGTGATGAGGCCGAAATAGGATTCGTTAGAAACAGGCCAACTAGTGGCAGTAAAAAGAACATACAGTACGGTGTTTATCTAAAAACGGATTTATTTTGCAGATATGATAGCCCAGCCCCCACTTCCGACTAAACGATGGATCGCAAAACGGTACCCCAATTCGACAGAAGAGCAGGAGGCTATTGAGGCATTGTCGCAGTCGCTGGGAATTAGCTCAGCCCTGTCGGCTTTGCTGGTGCAACGGGGAGTAACTAGCTTCAATGAGTCTCGTCAGTTTTTTCGGCCTGAACTAGGGCATCTGCATGATCCATTCGACATGAAAGATATGGATCGGGCCATCCTGCGGTTACAAAAGGCCATGCTTCCTGAACGGAGCGAAAAAATCCTGATCTATGGCGATTACGATGTCGACGGAACAACGTCGGTGGCACTGGTTTATGGCTTTCTGAAAAACTACCACGCAAAGATAGACTATTACATTCCGGATCGCTATAAGGAGGGCTACGGGATTTCGAAACAGGGTGTTGAGTGGGCCGCTGAACATGGGTTCACGCTCATTATTGCCCTCGACTGTGGCGTCAAATCCATTGAGCGGGTAGCCGATGCCAATGCGCTGGGCGTCGACTTTATTATCTGTGATCACCATCGCCCTGGTTCCGAATTGCCCAACGCCGTTGCTGTTCTGGACCCGAAGCGCGACGATTGTAGCTACCCATACAAAGAGCTAAGTGGTTGTGGCATAGGGTTTAAACTGTTGCAGGCTTACTGTGTAAAAGCGGGCATTGAACTCAGTGTATTATATCCGTACCTCGATCTGGTAGCGGTAAGTATTGCTTCGGATATTGTGCCAGTGACGGGCGAGAACCGGGTAATGGCCTATTATGGCCTTAAATACCTCAATGCGGCACCGCGTACCGGATTGAAAGCATTGATCAGTGTGGCAGGTTTCACGAAAGGCGAGTTGAATATTACCAATCTGGTTTTTGGTATAGGGCCACGCATCAATGCGGCCGGTCGAATTCAGCATGCCAAAGCCGCTGTACAACTGCTGCTGGCTGAGTCGGAAGACGAAGCGGATGGATTCGCTTTAGCTATCAACCAACACAACAACAGCCGACGGGAGTTTGATACCAGTATTACTGAACAGGCACTGGCCATGATTCGCGAGAGTGAGACGCTGATCAAGGCAAAATCAACCGTTTTATACGATGCTACCTGGCACAAAGGAGTGATTGGCATCGTCGCGTCGCGGTGTATCGAGCATTTTCACCGACCTACCATCATCCTGACGCAGTCGAACGATAAGGCTGCGGGATCGGCCCGGTCGGTGCCGGGATTTGATGTGTATGAAGCCATCGAAGAATGTGCCGATCTGCTGGAACAGTTTGGCGGCCATACGTTTGCCGCTGGTATGACCATGCCTGTCGGAAATATTGATGCGTTTCGGAAGAAGTTTGAGGAGGTTGTCTCCCGCAAGATCAAAGAAGAACACCTGACCCCACTGATTGATATCGACCTACCACTTGACTTTAGTGAAATTTCCGATAAACTCGTCCGAATCGTGAAGCAAATGGGCCCCTTTGGTCCACACAATATGCAACCGATCTTTATGACCGAGGATGTTTATTTAGCAGGTGAGCCATACATCATGAAAGACAAACACCTGAAAATAACTGTTCGCCAGGGACGTTCGGGACATACATTAACTGCTGTTGGCTTCGGACTGGCCCGTGTTGCCGCGCATCTTCAGCCTGGAAAGCCCTTCTCGATTTGCTATCAGGTAGAGCACAACGTCTATAATGGCAATGTGTCGTTGCAATTGATGCTGAAAGATGTGAAATACTAGCCGACGGTTTTTAGTCGATAGTCATCAGGTTTTCGGTAGTTGATTGAGCCTTTAGCTGGTTGCAGTCGCATTTAATCAATTTACATCATGGAGGTAGCCATACCATCCCGACAGGTATTTAAGGCCCGCATAGCCACCCAGTTGATTTTTCTGGTCTGTGGCCTGGGTATGGCCAGTTGGGCTCCCATGGTTCCCTATGCGAAAGATCGGTTGACCCTGAACGACGCCAACCTGGGCTTATTACTACTCCTGTTGGGGGCTGGAGCCATGATCATGATGCCTACCTCGGGTTGGCTGGTCAGTCGTTTCGGGAGTCGTATCATTATGGCTTTTGCTGTATGTGTCATGGCGCTGGCTTTGCCGCTGCTGCTTATCCTGTCCTCTACTGCTGCTATGGCTATCACGCTGTTTGTGTTCGGTTCAGGTATTGGAGCCGTCGACGTAGCGATGAATACGCATGGCGTACAAGTGCAGAATCTGTATGGACGGCCCATTATGTCGTCTCTGCATGGCCTTTTTAGTGTGGGTGGCTTACTGGGCTCCCTGGGCCTGGGCTTTTTGATTAAGCTAGGGCTCAACCCTGTCTATGCCATTGTCAGTATCGCGCTGCTGATGATCCTCATTATGCTAACGCAATACAGAAACTTATTTCCTGCCAATGTAGAGCGACAGGTTATTGATCGTTTCTCTACTGCAACTGAGAAGCCGACTGCGGGTAAGCAGCGGTCCGGTTGGTTGAACGGGAGTGTTTTATTTTTGGGTATCATGTGTTTTGCCGTTTTTCTGGCCGAAGGAGCTATCCTCGACTGGAGTGCCATCTTTCTCCGGGATATCAGAGGTATCGAGCCGGAATTTGCGGGAGCGGGCTATGCGGCTTTTTCTGTTGCCATGGCGATCATGCGGTTAGTGGGTGATAAGCTAGTGGCACGTCTGAACGGCAAAACGGTTGTCGTAGCGGGAAGTGTGCTGGGGGCGCTGGGTTTGATCATTGCTATATCAAGTCCCTGGGTACTGGGAACATTAGGAGGCTTTGTACTGCTAGGCTTAGGAGTGGCCAACGTGGTGCCCATTTTTTTTAGTGCGGCTGGACGATTACCCGGTGTTGCTCCAACTGTCAGTTTATCAGCCATTACAACGATTGGTTACACCGGGCTGCTGGCTGGCCCAGCTTTGCTGGGTTTTATCGCCCAACAGTTCTCCTTATCCACTGCGTTAGGCTTTTTAGCGATGCTGTTGTTAGTAGTTGCGCTGAGTTATGGTGTCAAAGGGAATGCGAACTAAGTACACTGTAAACTAAGTTAGTTTGTATATTAGCTTTATGAAAAAGCAACATCTCACTTTGTCAGAGGACCATCAGACTTATTTGCGAGAACTGCTGGCCAAAGGTACTTTACCTGCTAAAACCTTTA
>NZ_BAAHBH010000012.1:0-161321 GCF_054776815.1 Spirosoma gilvum
GCATCTAAGTGCGAAACTGGCCTGAAGATGAGTGTTCCAAGCAAGGGGTGTTGTAGACGACGACGTTGATAGGCGGCAGGTGTAGGCAGTGAAAGCTGTTGAGCTGAGCCGTACTAATGGCCCCGGACGCGTGTTCAAATCGACTTTTTATTAACCTAATTAAGCTATAAGTTCTGGTAAATTTTATCTGAATACATCAGCCTCTCTTTGTGGGGAAAAAGACTAAAGAAACTGATTCTTAGAATCAAACGAGTCACTCAGGTTGGTGCTGTTAAGGCGGGTGAACACCTCTTTCCATCCCGAACAGAGCCGTTAAGCCCCGTACTGCCGATGGTACTGCTGTCACAAGCGGGAGAGTAGGTAGGTGCCACCTGAATGAAATTGACTACCAATAGGTAGTAAAAAAGCCACTCTCAGAGTGGCTTTTTTAATTTAAGCTATTTGTATAAAACGGTTAAATTGTTTGCCAATACTCATTGATCAGTTGTAAGGCTTCATCTACAGAATTAGCTATAAGCGGTAAAAGGCGATTCTCTGCTTTTAAAAAGCCATCCGCCACCATTCGATCCAGTTGCTGCAACAAAAGGTCGTAAAAGCCATTTATGTTAATCACAGCGACAGGTCCATCATAGAGTTTCAATTGTTTCCAAGTCAAAATCTCGAACAGTTCATCCAGTGTGCCATACCCACCCGGTAAAGCAATTATGCCTTTTGCCAATTGAACCATTTTGAACTTACGTTCATGCATAGTCTCGACAAAATGCAAATCTGTAAGGGTTGTATGAGCGACTTCCAGATCAGCAAGGAAGTTTGGAATTACACCCGTGGCGACACCGCCATGTTGCAAAACAGCATTGGCCACATCACCCATTAGTCCAAACCCTCCTCCACCATATATAAGGCGTATGTTTTGCTCCGCCATCTTCCTACCCAATTCCATCGCCACTTCATTATAAACTGGGTTATTTCCAACACTTGATGCACAGTAAACAACAAGACTTTGCATATGATCAATCTGAATGCCTGAATTAGAATTGGGTTAAAGTAAATTAAATCAGTTTTTGAGCTACTGTAGTCAAATCTAATCTATCAAATGTTCCTGAACTCATAAAAAGGAATACCTGGTTTGATGACCGTTCCTGTATAAGATATTTCTCAAGATTAGCAGAGTCGGTAAATACCTGTAGCGAAGGCTTATCAAACGCCTTTATAATTTCGGATGGCATGATTTGGCCATTTGAGTCTATCGCTGAAACCGGTTGGATAAATACAGCTACCTGGTCGGCAGCGTTCGTTGTTTCTTTATATTTATCCAGAAACGATTTATTCGTGTTGTCAATAGATTGAAGCTCAACGATAGCCAATAATTTCTTATCAGGATATTGTTGTTTTACGGCTTCGGTAGTTGCTTCTACTTTGGCTGGTGAATGAGCAAAATCTCTAAAAACAATTTGGTCTGAAGATTCTGCAATTTTTTCCAAACGTTTGCTCACACCCTTAAACGTTGGAATGGCTTCATAAAACATCTCTTCTGTAATACCAATCCGGTCACAGACGGTCATAGCTCCAGAGATATTTTTCATGTTATGCTGCCCAAACAGTTTTGTCGGAACCCGTTTCCCTTGTTTTGTGATCAGGAACGTTTCTCCTTTAACAATTTCGCTTGGGTGCGGTAGATATGGAATTTTGGTGATGTCGTCCCGCTCTTTCTGGCCAATGACATCGAGCATATCATCCGACTCATCAAAAATCAAAATACCCGCTTTCGGCATCGCTTCGGCCAGGGATTCAAACTGATCGACATATTCATCCCAAGTTGGATAAAGATTGATATGGTCCCAGGCAATCCCACTAATAAGTGCTATATGGGGCTGAAAAGCCAGGAATTTTGGCCGTGAGTCGATAGGCGATGAAGCGTACTCATCACCCTCAATGATAATCAATGGAGCCGACGACGAGAGCCGAACGGTTGTATCAAATTCATCGATTGGATCACCAATCCAGAAATCAAATTGCCTGTCGTAATGCTTTAAAACGTGCAGGATCATGGCAACTATAGTGGTTTTACCATGGCTACCGGCGATGACTACCCGCTGCTTTTGCCGACTTAACTGGTAAAGAAATTCGGGATAGGAGTAAATGGGTAAACCTAATTCAAGGGCCTTGGTAAGCTCAGGATTGTCTTTGCGGGCGTGCATGCCAACAATAACAGCATCAAGATCTTTATGAATTTTCTCCGGAAACCATCCCGTTTGAGCAGGTAATAAGTTTTGTTTCTGCAAACGCGTCCGCGAAGGTTCATAAATGGTTTCATCGGAGCCGGTAATGCTATAACCTTGTTGATGTAGGGCTAGGGCCAGATTATGCATGGCACTGCCACCAATGGAAATAAAATGAATAGACTGGGGCATTGGAAAAATCAGTCAGTGTAGAGAAGCAAAAGTACAGTTTCTTTTTGGTTTGCCTGATGAACTTAGCTAGTGGATAAACAAGGCCTGCCTGCATCCTGTTAAATTTCTATGATTATCGAATCAAACCGGTTTGTTTTTCGTTGACTAGCTTGCGGATATATCTTACTTAAAAGCCGGAGTGCCGGACCACCGATTTTCGGAGCTAAATTCGCGCCTGTTTTTTATAACCATAACCGCCACAGCGGAAAGCCGGATTACCGGATCATCTATTTTATGCGCCGAAGCAAAGGATGAAGACTTACTATGATCTGATTGACCAGACGTTTGAATTTCCGACACGGGAGTTTAATGTCGAGAACAACGAATTGATGTTCAATAATGTCCCGCTGATGGACATTGTCAAACAATACGGTACACCCTTAAAATTAACGTACTTACCGAAAATCACGGAACATATTGAACATGCCAAATTGCTGTTCAAAAATGCGATGAAACGGTATAATTATAAGGGTAGCTATACGTACTGCTATTGTACAAAGTCTTCTCATTTTCGGTTTGTGCTCGAAGAAGCATTAAAAAACAATATCCATCTTGAAAGCTCATCGGCTTACGACATCCCTATTATTCGGGAGTTGTATAAGATGGGTAAGATTTCGAAGAGTACCTATATCGTTTGCAATGGATATAAGCGACCCCTGTATACGCAATACATCAGTGAGCTGATCAACGATGGGTTTTCCAACTGTATTCCGGTACTTGATAACCTCAAAGAAATTGAAGCTTACGAAAATTCGGTAACCGCCGAAAGTGTTAATCTGGGTATTCGGATTGCCACGGATGAAGAGCCAAACTTTGCGTTTTATACCTCACGGTTAGGCATCCGGTATAGCGATGTGAACGAATTGTACCGGGCCAAAATCCAGCCAAATGAAAAGTTCAAGCTGAAAATGCTGCACTTTTTCATTAATACGGGTATCAAGGACAGCGCCTATTACTGGAGCGAGCTAAGCCGGTTCATGTATAAATACTGCGAACTGCGAAAAATGTGCCCGGACCTGGATTCGATTGATATTGGTGGAGGTATGCCGATTCAAACATCGTTTCAGTTTACCTATGACTACCAGGCCATGATCGACCAGATTGTGGAGAGTATCCAGTGGATTTGCAATAAGAACAACGTTCCTGTACCGCACATCTTTACGGAATTTGGCTCGTACACTGTTGGCGAAAGTGGGGCAGTTATTTACAAAGTCATTGACCAAAAATTGCAGAACGATAAGGAGCTTTGGTATATGATCGATGGCTCGTTTATTACGCAATTGCCTGATTCGTGGGGGCTCGGTCAGAAATACATCATGCTGTCGGTCAATAACTGGGATAATCCGTATCAGAAAGTAAACCTCGGCGGCCTGACCTGCGATTCGCATGATTTTTATAACACCGAAGCGCATAGTGCCGATTTGTACTTACCGATCTTCGATCAGGATACCGAAGATCAGTATATAGGCTTATTTCATACGGGCGCGTATCAGGAGTCGTTGGGTGGCTATGGTGGTATTCAACACTGCCTGATTCCGGCTCCCCAGCATGTTATTGTCGATAAAGATGAGCAAGGTAACTTACGCTCCCGATTGTTCGCTCCTGAGCAAAATAGTGAGACCATGCTGAAGATTCTGGGCTTTGGTGGTGCTGAACCAGGTATGACTGAGCTGGAGGCTACAGAAGCAGCAGAAATACGCCAGGAAGAGGCCGAACTGATTAGGGAAGAAAATTAGTGTAGGTAGGCAGCAATTTAAAAGTTTTTGGCATTATTTTCGTTTTACTATCTGCAGGAGTACCAACACATCTGGACGAGCAATTTCATGAAAAAACTACTAATCTTGGGTTCTGTTCTGGCAGTATTGTCATTGGGGTCGTGTGCACGGAAGGCAAATTGCCCAGCGTATGGTAGTGTGCAGAAACCTGTTTCTTCACAGGTACGAGCGTAACTAGACGATTTTATAGAAAAGCGGCCAATTCCCAAGGGAGATTGGCCGCTTTTCTATGTCGTGTATTTAAGCTGCGTATTCCAGTACAAACCTGGAAGCTTCCAGCAAATTGGTTGCGTAGCCGTCGGCATCTGCAGAGGGTTGCGCTTCGGTCGCTATGCGGATGGTACGAACGCCTACTCGTTTCCCAGCCTGCATATCGCGGGGGGCATCACCGATCATCCACGAATCATCTGGTTTAATATTATATTTTGCAATGGCTTTCTCCAGAAGCAACGAGCCCGGTTTACGAGTAAGTGATTCAGTATCGTATTTGGGATGGTGTGGGCAATAATAGATATCGTCGATAAGCTTGCCACATTGATCCTGTAGGTAGTTATAACAAGTCATCACGTCATCACGTGTGTAAAGCCCTTTTGCAATACCTGCCTGATTGGTGATTACGATAAGCAGGTAGCCTGCTTCCTTCAGTAAGCGCAAGGCTTCTGGTACGCCATCGGGAATAATAAAATCTTCGACCCGATAGACGTAATCGGTTCTATCCTCATTCAAAACTCCATCCCGATCCAAAAAGATGCACTTATTCATTGAAAAAAGGTTGTCGTGTTCGGTGGCAATAATACAATTATTCGGTCAAATAATTGTATTATTGCTTTAAGATTTACTATTGAATTTATTTTACGTCATTTCTACATTCAAATCAGGTGTTTATTGAGGCAAAGATTTAGTAACAAGCTGCTAGTTTAAATCCTGTAACCGTTGTTCCAGTGCCTGTATTTTAGCCTCAGCATCAGCGAGTTTCTGACGTTCGCGATCAACAACTTCGGGTTTAGCGTTGGCGACAAACTTCTCGTTCGAGAGCTTCTTCAGAATCGAGTCACGGAAACCAATATTATATTCCAGTTCCTTACGCGTATTGGCAATTTCCTGTTCCAGATCAATTTCGCCGACAACATTCACAAAAAACTCATCGCTCTTGATCAGGAAGGCAATTCCCTGCGTTTTGTCCTGAATATAATTAATCTCAGAGACATTTGCCATTTTACGCATCAACGACTCCAGCGGCTTAAATCGGTCAGCCGAAGCCGTTTTGATCGATAAGGGCAGCGCGACTTTGGGTGAAATTTGCTTCGCATTCCGAATGTTCCGAACGTTTGAAATTACCTCGAACAAGGTTTCGAAATCAACCAGAACCTGCTGATCAACTGTTCCTACTTTGGGGAAAGGTGCCACGCAAATGCTTGATCCTACTTCCCGTTCACGTATATCCTGCCAGATTTCTTCGGTAATAAACGGCATGAAGGGATGAGCCAAACTCATTAGCTGTTCGAAGAAATTGATCGTAGCCTCGTATGTACTGCGATCAATGGGTTGCTCAAATCCAGGTTTGATTAGTTCGAGGTATTGCGAACAGAAATCGTCCCAGATCAGCTTGTAAATGGCCTGTAAGGCATCAGAGATACGGAATTTGCTGAAATCATCTTCAATCTGGAGGAGCGTCGCATTTAGTTTCGATTCGAACCATTGAATCGGTAATGAATTCGTTGCCTCTACATTTTCGTCATGAATTGTCCAGCCTTTTACCAATCGGAACGCATTCCAGATTTTGTTGCTGAAATTACGTCCTTGCTCAACCAATTTTTCATCGAACAGTAAATCATTGCCTGCTGCCGAACTGAACAGCATTCCCGTTCTTACGCCATCAGCACCGTATTGCTCGATAAGGTTGAGTGGATCAGGGGAGTTGCCGAGCTGTTTCGACATTTTGCGACCGATCTTGTCGCGAACCATGCCGGTGAAATAAACATCCTTGAAAGGGCGCTCACCTCGGTATTCATACCCTGCAATGATCATCCGGGCAACCCAGAAGAAAATAATATCGAAACCCGTAACCAGCGTATTCGTCGGATAATAGTAGTTGATATCGGCATTGTTGGGGTCTTTTAGCCCGTCGAATACCGAAATAGGCCACAGCCACGACGAAAACCAGGTATCCAACACGTCTTCATCCTGCGTCAGATCGGCTTCGGTCATCGCAAAAAGCTGCATTTCGTGCTGTACTTTCTCCAACGCTTCATGCTTGTTCTTCGCTACGATAACCGTTCCATCCTGCATGTAGAAGGCAGGAATTCGCTGTCCCCACCAAAGCTGCCGACTAATGCACCAGTCGTGTGGATTTTCCATCCACGAGCGATACATATTCTTGAACTTTGATGGATGAAGCTGGACAGTGTCATTCATAACGTTCTCAAAAGCGGGTTTCGACAACTCGTCCATTTTCAGGAACCATTGCATGGAAAGCTTAGGCTCTATAACAGCACCCGTTCGCTCCGACGTACCAACGTTCGACTTATACTCTTCCGTTTTAACCAGGTTGCCTGATTCTTCCAGCATTTTGATGATTGCCTTCCGGGCAGCAAAGCGGTCTGTACCGACCAGAATCTGCGCTTTTTCGTTCAGCGAACCATCATCGTTCAGAATATCGATAACCGGCAGATTGTGCTTAACGCCTAAGGCATAGTCGTTCGGATCGTGCGCAGGTGTCACTTTTAAGCCACCGGTTCCGAAATCCATTGTTACATACTCGTCGGTGATGATCGGGATTTCACGGTTGATCAGTGGGATAATCGCTTTTTTCCCATGAAGATGTTTATACCGCTCATCGTTGGGGTTAACCGCAATGGCCGTATCAGCCATAATCGTCTCCGGCCGAACCGTGGCAATAGTGATATAGCTCGGGGCAGGGTGCTCGGAGCCGGGTGATAATGAATCCCCTGCTCCCTGCTCCCTGCTCCCTGCTATCTCGTAACGGATATACACCAGTTTTTGCTGGATTTCCTTCGTGATAACTTCTTCGTCTGATACAGCCGTACGGCCTTGTGGGTCCCAGTTCACCATACGGATACCCCGGTAGATTTGCCCTTTGTTGTAGAGATCAACAAAGACATCGATAACCGAATCGTACAGGGCTGGTTCCATCGTAAAACGAGTCCGATCCCAATCGCAGGACGCACCGAGTTTACGAAGCTGCTGGAGAATGATGCCGCCGTATTTATGCGTCCATTCCCAGGCATATCCTAAAAATTCTTCGCGCGTAATATCCTGTTTGCTAATGCCTTTTTCTTTCAACATGGCTACCACTTTGGCTTCGGTAGCAATACTGGCGTGGTCGGTACCCGGTACCCAGCAAGCATTTTTCCCCTCCATACGCGCTTTGCGAATCAATACATCCTGGATCGTATTATTGAGCATATGGCCCATATGCAGCACACCCGTTACGTTGGGTGGCGGAATCACGACCGTATAAGGCTCACGATCATCGGGTGTCGACTTGAAAAATTGGTTATCAAGCCAGTATTGATACCATTTTTCTTCAATTTCCTGGGGGGCGTATGTCTTCGAAATCATAAAATCAATGAAACTCAGGCTAGTTTCCCGATACGTTTGTGACTGTACGGTAAAAACCAGCGCTGGGATTATGGATAAAATACAAAATTAGCTAAATTGGATAGGGGGAAAAAACGAAAGCCTGTCTTTGACAGTTTTACTGCAATATGTCAGCCAGAAGCCTATGGAATTTGGAAAAATACATAATCTCGATGCCATTAATCTTGCGTTACCGCCGGGTGCGGCTTTCAACGCTAAGATTTGGGCGAGCGTTGAACCTACACAACATCCGAACGTATTCATAGGTGGTCCTGTTTGGGCGAACAAAGATTATGTTGGGAAAGTGTATCCGTCTACGGCCAAAGAGCGTGATTTTTTGCATTACTATGTCCGGCAATTCAACACCATCGAATTAAACCTGACTCATTACCAGATTCCAACGGCGGGTATGATAGAAAAATGGAAAGCCGAAGCCGCTGGTTCCCCTGATCGTCCTGGGTTTACGTATTGCCCGAAATTTCCGCAGATTATTAGTCACGAGCGACAGTTGGTGGCGACCGAAGCACTGACCGAAGAATTTGTGAATGCAGTTCTAAGTCTGGAAGAATTTCTCGGCATGACATTTTTGCAACTCCCTCCTCAATTTGGTCCTGATAGATGGCCTGTTCTGGAAGCGTATCTGAAAAGCCTACCCGATGAATTAGACGTTGCAGTGGAGTTTCGGCATCCAGATTGGTTCAGTAAAGCCACCGTCTGGCAGCAAACCCTCGAACGACTCTATTTACTTCGACGCCATGTTGTGATAACGGATGTGGCAGGTCGACGGGATGTACTGCATATGGGTTTAAGCAGTCCGGTATTAACGCTTCGGTTTATTGCCAACGAAGGCCATTCCACCGATTATATACGTTCGGACGCCTGGATACAACGGCTGAAGACCTGGTTCGATAAAGGCTTACAAACCGCTTACCTATTTATTCATGGTGGTGGCGACAATGATACCGCTCCCGAATTGATTCTGTACTGGATTCGCGAATTGAACAAGCATTGTGGACTGAACTTGCGCGAGCCAGTACTCCAGCCTAAAGTTGTACAGGGGAGTTTGTTTTGAAATATATTGCACACTATGAATTACAGAGAGAGAATAGTTTCAGATTATCAGCTTATGCTGGGTAAACCAACAATAAAGGGTACGCGTATTACAGTTGAGCTAATTTTACGTAAGCTGTCGGAAGGGGCGACTACCCAAGATATATTAAAGATGTATCCTCATTTACAGGAAGTTGATGTTATGTCTGCCTTGATGTATGCCTCTGATGTATTAGCGAATGAAGAGGTAATTATGTTGAATGCAGCATGATTATCGCAGATGAGAATATAGATCATAGTTTAATTCTGACGATTCGTGAGCTGGGTATCGAAGTTTACTCAGTTTACGAATCATAAAGAGGTATTCGTGACGAAGCAATTATTGAGTCAGCGCGTAACCCGCCCCGTATTATTCTAACAGAAGATAAGGATTTTGGTGAATGGGTGTTTGCCCATAATGTAACGGGTATTAGCGTTTTGTTTCTTCACTATCATTTTAAGGAAACAGAGGCTATGCGTGCTGTATTGATAAAATTACTAACCGAACGACTACCAGACTTAGTTGGTTGTTTTAGTACAGTTACCGTTCAAAAAATCAGAATTCGTCGAATCGACTAGCCGATTCAAGTCCTTTATTTGTACAGGGGAGTTTGTTTTGAATTACAGCTACAAGCTCATACCTTTGTTGTATGATTTCACAGGCAACACATCATCGGCATCATCATTCTGAGCGGTAACGCGGCAGAACAAGATGCATTTGTTTGTGAGTTCGGAGCGTAAATTCGGATAACCACATATACAAAGCCCGGTTCTGCTAACGAACCGGGCTTTTTTAATGAATAATGTGCAATGGATAATGCAAAGTATCGGCCTGGTATACCATTATTCATTATACATTTTCCATTATGCATTAGTCTATGAAAACGGTCATTATAAAATACAACGCGGGTAACGTCCAGTCGGTCATGTACGCGCTGGAGCGATTAGGGGCTAATTACCTGCTAACGGATGATGAAACAGAAATTCGATCAGCCGATAAGGTGATTTTTCCAGGCGTCGGCGAAGCGAGTACAGCAATGGCCTATCTGCGGGAACGTGGATTAGACAAGCTGATCCCTTCACTGAAACAGCCGGTTTTAGGAACCTGTGTCGGTATGCAGTTGATGTGTCGATATTCGGAAGAGAATGACACTATGTGCATGGGTATTTTTGACATTGACGTTCGGCGGTTTCCGACCCGCCGTGGAGACGGGCAGCCCAGCTTTAAAGTACCGCATACTGGCTGGAATAGTATTCATCAGCTACAGGGACCACTAACCGAAGGAATTTCCGAAAATGCATACGTGTATTTTGTCCATAGTTACGCGGCCGATGTATGCTCCGATACAACCGCTATCTGCGACTACGTACGACCCTTCAGTGCCATGCTTCACCGCGATAATTTCTATGCAGCTCAATTCCATGCTGAAATCAGTGGTGATGTAGGTCAGCGTATTTTGGAGAATTTTTTAAAACTGTAACGCGGCCGGGCTGGCGCACCAGCATCTTGTCCGCTAGTAATTCATGAAGTAAAATGCGGACAAGATGTCCGCGTTACGTATGCACATTATACCCGCAATAGACCTTATTGAAGGAAAAGCTGTTCGCCTAACGCAGGGCGATTATAGCCAGAAGAAAGAATACAATGCCCGTCCGCTGGAGGTAGCCCAGCAGTTTGAAGACGCCGGTTTAACCCGACTGCATTTGGTTGATCTCGATGGGGCGAAAGAAAAACGGGTTATCAACTGGAAAGTGTTGGAGTTAATTGCTTCTAAAACCAAGTTGCATATTGATTTTGGTGGTGGCGTGCAATCGGATGAAGATCTGCGCGTGGTATTCGAGTGTGGTGCCAAACAGGTTACGGGTGGAAGCATTGCGGTGAAGCAACCCGATGTGATGGAGCGATGGCTATCACGTCACGGTGCCGAAGCTATTATTTTGGGTGCTGATGCGAAGAATGAAAAAATAGCGGTCAGTGGCTGGGAAGAGGCTACCGAGGTTTGGGTGTATGATTTTGTGGAGAAATGGGTCGAGAAAGGGATCAGCTACGTCATTAGTACCGATGTGGCCAAAGATGGTCTGTTGCAAGGTCCGTCGTTTGAACTCTATCGAAATTTACAGGACCAGTTTCCAAAACTAAACGTCATTGCCAGTGGCGGAGTCAGCAATATGGCCGATATTGAAACGCTGGCCGATATGAACGTTTTCGGCGTCATTGTGGGGAAAGCTATTTACGAAGGTCGCGTATCTCTGAAAGAGTTGAGTCGATTTGTAGAATAAAAAACTATGAATGAAGAATATACTATTAGCACGGACAAGACTAAACTGGACATTACTATTATTCACCAGTTTTTGAGTGAAGAAGCGTACTGGTGCCTGAATATTCCGCGCGAAATTGTTCAGCGATCCATCGACAACTCATTGTGTTTTGGTGTGTATCAGGGCGATCATCAGGTTGGGTTTGCCCGTGTCGTAACAGATATGGCTACCTTTGGCTATCTGGCCGATGTATTCATTTTGCCCGAACACCGAGGGAAAGGATTGTCAAAACAGTTAGTGTCATTCATTATGGCTTACCCACCCTTGCAGGGTTTGCGACGTATGATGCTGGTCACGCGCGATGCCCACGGACTCTATTCACAATTTGGTTTTCAACCCATCGAGAACCCAGAAAATACCATGTTTATCAAAGCATTTACCGCTTACTAATGCTCACCAAACGAATTATTCCGTGTCTTGATATAAAAGATGGCCGTACCGTCAAAGGGACCAATTTTGTCAACCTGCGCGACGCAGGCGACCCTGTTGCACTGGCTGCCATCTATGCCGAACAGGGAGCCGATGAACTGGTTTTCCTGGATATTACCGCCACTGTCGACGAACGCAAAACCCTGATCGAACTTGTGCGGAATGTGGCGCATACGATCAACATTCCATTTACAGTAGGTGGAGGTATTTCATCGGTGGCAGACGTTTCGGCCCTGTTAAATGCCGGAGCCGATAAAATTTCGATTAACTCATCGGCCGTTCGAAATCCTGATTTAGTCAATCAGCTTGCGCTGGAATTTGGCAGCCAATGTGTTGTCGTTGCTATTGATACGCGGTGGATTTCAGTTGAAGGCGGAGGAAATGAACACATCGTTCATACGCATGGCGGACGTAAACCTACTGAGTTAAGAACCATTGCCTGGGCGAAAGAAGTAGAAGATCGGGGTGCGGGCGAAATCCTGTTAACGTCAATGGATACTGACGGCACCAAAGCCGGTTTTGCGCTTGATTTAACAGCCCAAATTTCAGGTGTTGCTAATATCCCCGTCATCGCGTCGGGGGGAGCTGGTTCAATGGATCATTTTGTCGATGTATTCACAACCGGAAAAGCCGACGCCGGCTTAGCCGCCAGCATCTTTCACTTTAAAGAAATCGAAATTCCAGCCCTAAAAGGGTATCTACGGGAAAAGGGTATCGAAATGCGATTGTAACGCGGACTTCTAGTCCGCATAGTTTAGAATAATACTGCTGTTCTAGTTTGAAACTATGCGGACTAACCGTCCACACTACTAGTTAAAACTTAAAGCCTAGCTCCAGACTGACAACTCGGCTTTTTGAGGTTAAGTCACTACTGCGAGCAATATTAAGCAGCCCACGCTGATAGGTCATCCCCAGATTAAATGCATTGTTCTGATTGATTTTATACTGAACTCCGGTACCGAGCAGGAGTTCGACATCACCAAAGCCATATTGACGACGGTCACCCCCCGTTTCAGCCGTATAGAGTCCATTACGAGCCTGATCCAGCGCCCGTTCAGCTAGCTTTATGCTTAGTAAACCTCCCGTTTGTACATACAGACGCAAGTCGGGTGCAATGTTATTGGCAAACATTTTTACCGTGACGGGAATTTGCAGGTACTGAAGATTATAAACCGACTCTTTTTGAGGAGCACTGGGGTTCCAGCGAGTTTCGCCAAAGGAGCCTGGCATTTGAAAGCCAGATCGCTTGATCGTGTACCAAAGGCCTGAACTAAACGCGTAACGGTCTTTGAAGAAAAAATAGTCGAGTGAGGGTCCCACGCTCATCCGAACACCGGCTCCATTGGGCCGAAAGCCTGCATAATTGCCTGTCCCTTCGGCCGTATTGAGATCCAGCGAAGGGGCAAATCGGATGCTCATTTCAATCAGGTGCGTTGTCCATTGGTAATCAGGTCCGGCACCATACCCATTATTTTCAGAAGACTGACTTTGCTTCTTCCTACGGCGTTTTCGATCATCATCGTAGTCACGTCGGTTTTGGTCCTGACCGTCATAATTATCGCCCAGAATTTTACGAAACCGCTTTTCAGTTACGTTTGATTCTCTGGTGCGCATCTGATAAAGAGCGGGTGACGAAGATTGGGCCCAACCAACATCAGTCATCAGCATTACCAAAATCAGCCCGAACCCTGCAACTTTTTTCATAATTTTGCACGTTTTCTATATTGAAAACCTATGATTTTCATGCGGATACAAACGGCCATTGTCGGCCTTTTTTGTTTACTTCTACTAGCTTCGTGTACAAAAAACGAAGACGTTACAATCATTCGGCTCGACCAGCAACTGTTTTCTGGCAAATCTCCCGACAGTATTCGAGCCATCCTAAACCGAAATCTGGCTATCGCTCAATTGTACTTTAACGCGAATGGGGCCGGAAATGATACATCCATTGTTAATCAATTGAGCAATCGGATTACAGATACGTCACTTACTGAATTTAACCGTCAGATACAGGCCGAATTTGGCGATTTGACAGAATTACGTAAGCAATTAGGCGAAGCGTTCACCAACATAAAAAAAGACTTCCCGGACTTTCATGCACCTAAAATTGCTACGGTCGTTACTGGCTTTATGGGCCCCGATCTGGTCGTTACTGATAGTTTAATTGTGATCGGTCTCGATTATTTCGCCGGTCCCAAAGCCAAGTTTCTACCGCCGGCAAACGAATTTCCACAATACATCCTGCGTCGATACGATAAAGACCATCTTGCTCCAGCCATTGTCTTCGCACTCTCTGACAAATACAATGCCACGAACCGCGCTGACCAAACGATGCTGGCCGATATGGTGTACTATGGCAAAGGGTATGTATTTACCAAAACCATGATGCCCGACATAGCCGACAGCCTGGTCATCGGTTATACAGACAAACAATTGACCCAAACGTTTAATGCGCAGGATGTTGTTTGGGGACATTTTATTGATAATCAGTTGTTGTACCAAACAAATCCGGCGATAAAACAGCGATATTTGAACGAACGGCCGTTTACAGCCGAAATCGGCAAAGATTGCCCCGGTGCTATTGGTCGCTGGTTAGGTTGGCGAATTGTAAGTAATTATTATGACGAACGTGGAGGTGTGGGCATTGCGGACCTGATGCATACGGCCGACGCTCGACAGATTTTTGAACAATCAGGATATAAAGGACAAAAAGAGTAAAAATGCGGTGTATTGCGTCTACCAAGTAGTAACTAAAAAACAGCTAGATAAAGACGCAGTGTAGTGCTACAAGAAATCGTAAAATGGCAAAACGGGGACGGACATTTGGCGAGGAAGCCAGCGAGATTGATAAAAAGAGATACAGTCGGGACGACTATAAAAAAGCATTGCGTGTATTTCGGTATGTAAAGCCGTATCGAACGAAGTTTGTGATCGGGTTTGTTTTTCTGATCTTATCGACAACGACCACACTGAGTTTTCCGGCCCTGATTGGGCAGGTGACCAGTGTCATTCAGGGCAAATCGCCTTTTACGCTGAATCAGGTAATCCTGATGTTCGGGGGAATTCTGGTGTTGCAGGCAATATTCTCCTTTTTTCGAATCTATTTTTTCGCGCAGGTCAGCGAACGCTCCATGGCCGATGTTCGGCGGGAAGTATATAGCAAAATCATCACCTTATCGATTCCCTTTTTCGAAAAGCGCCGTGTGGGCGAGTTGACAAGCCGTCTGTCGGCCGATGTGTCGCAGTTACAGGATGTGTTGTCGATTACGCTGGCCGAGCTCTTCCGGCAGGTAGCTACTCTGCTAGGGGGAACACTGTTTATTCTCTACGTATCCTGGAAACTGACCCTGTTCATGCTGGCGACGTTTCCGGTGATTATTGTGGCTGCCATGTTTTTCGGTCGATTTATCCGCCGGCTATCAAAGCAGGCACAGGACCAGCTCGCTGCGGCCAGTGTGATCGTAGAAGAGACATTGCAGTCAATCAATGTCGTGAAAGCCTTCACCAATGAGCGGTTAGAGATTGGACGGTATGGTAGTGCGCTCCAAAAGATGGTCAACATAGCTCTCAAAACGGCTCGTTTTCGGGGCATATTTGTCTCGTTTATCATCTTTGCCATGTTTGGTGGCATTATGGGCATCGTCTGGTACGGTGGCAGACTGGTGCAGACGGGCGAAATTCCATTTGCTGACTTACTTACCTTTATTTTCTATACTGCCTTCATCGGTGGATCAGTAGCGGGCATGGGCGATCTGTACGCTCAGGTTCAGAAAACGGTAGGTGCATCGGAACGGATTCTGGAAATTCTGGAAGAGCCCTCAGAAGTTGATGCTACCAATGAACTGCCTCTGTTTGTGCCAGTTCAGGGAAAAGTACAGTTCAGCGATGTTCGCTTCTCGTATCCATCCCGACCTGAACTACCCGTTTTGAAAGGAATTTCGTTAACCGTAGACGCAGGACGAAAAATTGCATTGGTTGGCCAAAGTGGAGCCGGGAAGTCTACTATTGTTCAGTTGCTGATGCGATATTATCCGATCAGTGGTGGTCAGATAACGGTCGATGGACGCGATTTGACCACGTTCAACGTGACCGAACTACGGAAAAATATTGCCGTCGTTCCTCAAGAAGTCATTTTGTTTGGGGGCACCATTCTTGAAAATATTCAATACGGTAAACCCGGCGCTACGGAAGCTGAAGTACGTGAAGCCGCTCGAAAAGCCAACGCCCTACAGTTTATTGAATCCTTCCCGGAAGGTTTTCAAACGGTTGTCGGTGAGCGGGGCATTAAGCTATCAGGAGGGCAACGGCAACGAATTGCCATTGCACGCGCTATCCTGAAAGACCCAGCCATTCTGATTCTGGATGAAGCGACTAGTTCGCTGGATGCGGAGTCTGAAAAACTGGTGCAGGAAGCTCTGGATGAACTCATGCAGAACCGGACGACCATCATTATTGCTCACCGACTGGCAACCATCCGCAAAGTAGATCGGATTTATGTTCTGCGTGAAGGCCAGATCGCTGAATCGGGTACACACGATGAGCTGGCTCTCCAGGAGGATGGCATCTACGCAAACCTGGTTAAATTGCAGTTCGAACCAATAGAGTAAATACCAATGTATGATGGATAATGTACAATGTGCTCATGATACAAACATTATCCATTATTCATTGTCCATTATTCATTCATAAAAAATGACTTTGGCTTCTAAAACCCTGAAAGACTTCAATCTCCGGCATACCAATGGCCGGGAGGAAGTGCTTGACTTGTTCCTGAGCGCCGGTCATGCGCTAGCGCATAATGACGTGGAGAATGGTCTTGGCCCCGACCACGACCGGGTGACGATCTACCGAACACTTCGCACATTCCTGGACAAAGGGTTGCTCCATAAAGTTCTGGACGATGAGGGTGGAACGAAATATGCACTTTGTCGCGAAACCTGCGCCGATGGTCACCATCACCACGATCATGTCCACTTCAAATGTGAAACCTGTGGGCAAACTACCTGTTTGGATAAGGTCAGGATTCCAACGATCGCATTGCCCGAAGGTTACAGCCGTAAAGAAATGAATTTGCTGATACAGGGCGTATGCCAGGATTGTAATAAGTAGTGCAGCGAAATTGCCTTCAGGCGGGATTTCCAGTCACTACTAACCCGTGCCGTTAACAAAATCGCGGGTTTCGACCTGCACCACCTAATGACTCCCGAAACGTTATTTTCCGAACGTCAGCAGCAATTTAGTAAAGCTACACAAGCCGCCCAGCGTCAGTTTAATCAATTGGCGTTCTGGCGGCTTGTGTGGTTTATTGGCAGCATTGCTACTGTCTGGCTATTTATACAGCTAGATCAGCAATTAGCGGCTACAGCAACATTGGTAATTGGGATTATCGTTTTTTTAATACTCCTAAAAAAACACCAGGAAGTTCGTCTTAAACGAGACCTGAATCAGAAGCTTACGTTCATCAATCAGGATGAGTCTGCGAGGCTTAAGCGTCAATACCTTCGCCCAGAAACCGGTGAACAGTTTGCCAGCGCAACCCACTACTATGCCGGCGATTTGGATGTTTTTGGCAAACACTCGCTCTTTCGCCTGGTTAACCGTACCCATACGTACGAAGGTCAAACCCGACTAGCCACCTGGCTTAAAACCCCATCGTCTCCCGATGCCATTCGATTGCGCCATCAGGTTGTTGATGAACTGAAACCACAGCTCGACTGGCGGCAACAGTTTGAAGGAGTAGCCTACATAGAGGAAACAGTGGGCCATTCACCTGCTGAGTTAATTAAATGGGCCACTGCTGAAGGTATTTCTCTGCCAGGGTATTTGGCTATAGTTCGCTTTTTATTTCCCGCCATTACGTTAAGCCTGGTAGTTGCCTGGTTTGCTGGCTATTTGCCGGGAGTGGTTGTGTTGGCTGCTTTAGCAGCACACGGATTCGTGCTTAGTCAAACAGCAGCGCGTACAAAAGAGGTAAGCGAACAAACCTTCGAAATTTCAGCCGCACTACGAGCTTTTCGACGCTTGTTTCAGCAAGCCGAAGAGCTTAAAGGCGATGCGGTACGACTACGGGCTATTCGGCAGGCCTTAACGTCCGACAAACAACTGGCATCGGAAGCCATCGGCTCACTGGCGAAACTAACAGAAGGCCTGAACTATCGTCGTAATCCCTATTTTTATCTGCTGTTCGGTATTGCCACACTCTGGGATATTCAGTACCTCTATCGACTTGAACGCTGGCGACAAACCCATGGGCCAGAACTCAGCCGTTGGTTTGAAGCACTGGGTGAGCTGGAGGCATTGAATAGTCTGGCTGGTTTTGCGTTTGCTCATCCTGGTTATACGACCCCAGATATTGTCGACGATGAATTTCTGCTGGATTTTACCTTAGCTGCTCATCCTTTATTACCGCCTGACCGATGTGTTGCCAATTCGTTAAAAATGTCAGGTTCGGGGCAAACGATATTAATTACAGGCTCCAATATGTCGGGGAAAAGTACATTCCTGCGAACTGTTGGCGCCAATGTCGTATTGGCCTTAGCAGGCGCTGTGGTCAGTGCTGAACGCTTCTGGTGTTCGCCTGTTCGTGTATTTACCAGTATGCGTACGCAGGATTCTCTGGAAGAAAGCACATCCTCGTTTTACGCCGAACTGAAGCGATTACAGACGTTGATTCAACTGACGAAGCAATCGGCTAAAATTCCGGTTCTTTATTTTCTGGACGAGATCCTGAAAGGAACAAACTCCGCTGATCGGCATCGGGGAGCCGAAGCGCTGATTCGCCAGTTACATCATACGACGGCTTCCGGTTTCGTATCGACCCATGACCTGGAATTGGGGCAGCTGACCGATGCAGACGATTTTGTCCGTAATTACCATTTTCAGTCAGACCTGCATAATAGCGAGCTTATTTTCGATTATAAGCTACGCGATGGTATCTGCCAGAGTTTCAATGCCAGCCAGCTTATGCAGGCCATCGGTATTGAAATTGACGCCCTCCAGAAGTAAAAATCAGTTTCTAAGCCAATCTTCCCTATTATTAGTTTAATAGACGAGTAGATTTTCTTTACTACAGCTCATACACTTGTCAGATATAGTGAAAGCACTATATTTGCGCCTATGAAATAGTATGCGTGCATACTATTTCATAGGCATAATAATCTGCATGTTTGATAATGAATGGGCAAACCGAATTAAGAACAACAAAAAAAGCCTTCTCAGTTGAGAAGGCTTGCGTTGAGGTGGTGATGGACGGAATCGAACCGCCGACACAAGGATTTTCAGTCCTTTGCTCTACCAACTGAGCTACATCACCTAAACGTGGGTGCAAAAGTACGTTTTGATATTGTTTATACAATACATTACTTATATTTTTTTTGGTTTAGAGAGGTATTTTTAATCTATACTTCTGATAACCAGTGAGAAATAATTTTATAAATAGATGGAAATTGTTCAGCAAATTTTGTTTGTCGCGGTGCTGGCTGTAACAGCTTGGTATATAACAAAGCGAGTGCAGCTCATCAGTCGTGCTATCCGGTTAGGGCGTCCCGAAAACCGATCTGACCATGCTGATGAGCGACTCCGAACGATGTTGCTAGTCGCATTCGGTCAGAAAAAGATGTTTACTAACCCGTTGGTCGGTTTTATGCATTTTATAATTTACGCCGGGTTTCTGATCGTAAATATCGAAGTGCTGGAAATCATGCTGGATGGTATCCTGGGAACGCACCGGCTCTTTGCGCCGTACATCACGCCCATTTATCCCTTTCTGATCGGTATTTTTGAAATTCTGGCAGTTGGGGTTCTGACGGTTTGTGTTGTCTTTTTATGCCGCCGATTTGTCGTTAAGGTGGATCGATTCCAGCCGGAGCGCCATCGCGAAATGACTCGCTGGCCACGAACCGATGCCGCTATTATTCTAATAGCCGAAATTCTGCTTATGATTGCGTTTCTGACCTGGAATGCATCCGACAGCGTGCTCCGGGATCGGGGTGTTGGGCATTATGCTACCTTACAGGGTATCGTTCCTGACTTTCTAATTAGTCAATACCTCAAACCGCTTTTTGCCAATTTCGGCGATACAGCTTTAACCGCTTACGAACGCATAGCCTGGTGGTTCCATATTTTGGGTATTATGGCCTTCGCTGTTTATGTGACCTACTCAAAGCACCTGCACATTGCATTGGGTTTCCCGAACGTCTATTTTTCGGATCTGCAACCCAAAGGTGAGATGCAGAATATGCCTGAAATCACCAAAGAAGTGCAATTGTCGCTTGGCTTACCCGTAACGACCGAACCCGATGGCTCGCAGGCTAACGATAATGGTGAGCAACCGGCAGAAGTTGGCCGATTCGGCGCGAAAGACGTACAGGACCTGAAATGGATTAACCTGATGAACGCCTACAGTTGCACCGAATGTGGGCGTTGTACAGCCGCTTGTCCAGCCAACATTACGGGCAAAAAGTTGTCTCCCCGTAAAATCATGATGGATACGCGCGATCGACTCGAAGAGATTCAGCAGGGGTGGAAAGCGAATGGATATGATTACAAAGACGAAAAGTCGTTGCTGAACGATTATATAACGGCCGAAGAACTGAATGCCTGTACGACCTGCCAGGCCTGTGTAATGGCCTGCCCAGTAAACATCAATCCACTAGATATTATCCTTCAATTACGCCGGTATCGGGTTATGGAAGAGTCGCAGGCACCCGCTTCCTGGAATGCCATGTTCAGCAACATTGAAAATAATATGGCTCCCTGGAAGTTTTCACCAAGTGACCGTTTTAACTGGGCTGAACAGGTAAATAGTTAATTGTTCCAGGTTTCAAGTTTCAGGTTGGCTGACGCAACAATTCTTCTCGCGTCAGCCAACCTGAAACTTGAAACCTGGAACCTGAAACAGATAAAAATGTCAACCGAAACCAATTATAAAGTACCTACCATGGCCGATATGGCCGCTTCTGGAGAAGAGCCAGAGATTTTATTCTGGGTGGGCTGTGCAGGTTCATTTGATGATCGGTACAAGCGTGTTACGATCGCATTCGTTCGAATCCTGAACCATGTCGGTATCAAATTCGCTGTGCTGGGTATGGAAGAATCCTGCACGGGCGACCCGGCACGGCGGGCGGGGAATGAGTTTTTATTCCAAATGCAGGCCGTTTCCAATATTCAGGTTCTGAATGGCTACAACGTTAAAAAAATCGTAACAGCCTGTCCGCATTGCTTTAATACGCTTAAGAATGAATATCCCGAACTGGGTGGTACATATGAGGTCATTCACCATTCACAGTTCCTGCAAGGATTAATCAATGAAGGACGGATCAAGGTAAAGGACGGACAGTCGTTTAAAGGGCGTAAAATAACCTTCCACGATTCATGCTATCTGGGTCGGGCTAATAAAGTCTATGAAGCACCTCGTGAAGTCCTGGCCGCCCTGGATGCCGATCTGGTCGAGATGAAGCGTGTGAAAGCTAATGGGCTATGCTGCGGAGCTGGTGGAGGCCAATATTTTAAAGAGCCAGAGCCTGGTAAAAAAGACGTTAACGTGGAACGGACCGAAGAAGCGCTGGGAACAGGGGCCGATACCATTGCGGTAGCCTGTCCATTTTGCATGACCATGATGTCGGATGGTGTAAAGAATAAGAACCGCGAAGATTCGGTTCGTGTTTACGACATTGCGGAACTCATCGCCCAAAAAGAAGGGTTGTCAAATTAATTGATAATGAATAATGTATGATGGATAATGATCGACTGATGGCCGGTTTATTCTACATTATTCATTTTACATTATCCATTAACTTATGTATATCGACTTCGATAAATTGCCTGACCACGCCCGTGTATGGGTCTATCAGGCCAATCGTTCGCTGACGGACGAGGAAGTGAATGCCATTGACGCATCGTTGCAAACAGCCTTGAACCAATGGGCAGCACATGGCGAACCATTATTGTCATCCGCCAAAGTAATCGAAAATCGATTCATCGTTGTGGCTGTTGATGAAGGATATACCTTACCCAGTGGTTGCTCTATTGATTCTTCCGTACGAACCATACAGGAAATTGGCCGTCAGTCTGGGGTTGATTTCTTTGATAGATCGGCTGCTATTCGTTCTGCCGATGGTTCTGTACAGACATTTGCTTTGCCTACTATTAAAGTGGCTGTTGCCGATGGCTTGCTGACTACTGACACCGTTGTTTTTAATACTTTGGTAAAAACAAAGGCAGAGTTTTTGGCAGATTGGCAGATTTCGGCGGCCAACTCATGGCTCAAGCGCTATTTTAAGCCAGCTATAGCCTAATTCTCTCTTCAGAACAAATCTCAGCCGGTTTGCTGATGCATGTGAATGTATCGGCAAACCGGCTTTAACATTGTCAGGTTCTTAATTGTTCCTGCCAAATCGTCATAAATACTCATTTTTATCCGCTGTTTTTGAACAAAGGATTAATTTTTGCAGTCAATTTTAGTAAACTCAGCGATTTGGATCGGGTAATTATCGAATTCGTTGAGTATTGCCGATTAGGAAACGGCAATTAACTCTTACTTTTATGGCGACTATTCCCGAAGTTATGTCAGATACGCCAACCCGCAACGACGATCAATTGTTACCCGACAGCGATTCTGCCGAGCAGCCACTGGCTAATGCGCCCGCTCGTGGCTATTCTGAAGAGCAGAAGTACCAGATTTTTAACAAGGAGTTTATGCCTCACATCGACTCCATGTACAACTTCGCGTTTCGGCTGACAACCGACGAAGACGATGCGAATGATCTGGTGCAGGATACTTATCTGAAAGCGTTTCGGTTCATTTCATCATTTGAGCAAGGAACTAACGCTAAAGCATGGCTGTTTCGAATCTTGAAGAACAGTTTCATCAACGATTATCGGAAAAAAAGTAAGGAGCCGGCTAAGGTAGATTATCAGGACGTTGAAACGACCTATAACTCCGAAGATGCTGAATCCGAACATACGGTCGACCTGCGGGCCGAGTCCGTTTCTGATTTAATTGGCGATGAAGTTGCAACGGCCCTGAACTCGTTGCCAGTTGATTTCCGTACGGTTATTATTCTCTGTGACATCGAAGGATTCACGTACGAGGAAATGGCCAAGATTCTGGATATTCCAATTGGTACTGTTCGGTCCCGCTTGCACCGTGCCCGAAACCTATTGAAAGAAAAATTGCGTGATTACGCTTCTTCGATGGGATATAAAGAAGAAAATGACGAATAAACCGAACTTTTTCTAAGCTTAAATTGGTTCTGCTGATAACTCATAGTTATTATTATTCTTGGAATTAATAAAATTTTTCCAATGCAAACGCCGTTACCATCCTCGTCAGGTACTAAGCCAGAGATGAAAGAACATTGCAGTCACCGGGCTGACTGCCTGAAGTTAATTCAGTTGATTTTGGATGGAGAAGCCACCGAACAACAGCTTGTCAGAGTGAAAGCGAATCTCGAGTCGTGCAAGCCCTGTATTGAGATGTATCAACTCGAAAAGGAAGTGAAAGAGTTGCTGACTAAGCGTATAGAAAAAAGATGTTGCCCTGAGCAATTGGTAGCAACCATTAAATCCCGGATTCTAAGTTTTAGTTAGTAGCAACCGTACCAGTTAGGGTAATTAGGGTGACGCTTCAGTAGCAGCCTTAATTACCCTAATTAATTTAATACCGTAAACCAATCAACACTTGGAAGGTAAACTGATTATTTTTTCGGCCCCGTCGGGCTCGGGAAAAACTACCATTGTGAAGCACTTGCTGGCCGAGAACAACAATCTCGGCTTTTCCATTTCGGCATGCACGCGCGACCGTCGGGGTCGTAGTGAAGAAAACGGCAAGGATTATTATTTTCTAACACCGGAGGATTTTAAGCAGCGAATCGATAACGATGAGTTTGTCGAATGGGAAGAAGTCTACACTGGGGCCTTTTACGGAACGCTTAAGTCAGAAATTGAACGCGTTTGGGCCAGTGGCAAGCATGTACTGTTCGACGTGGATGTTCAGGGTGGATTGAAGCTAAAAAACTATTATGGCGATAAAGCCTTGGCGGTGTTTGTAAAAGTACCTGATGAGGCAACATTACGTCAACGGCTGATCGGCCGGGGTTCAGAAACCGAAGAAAGCTTATCCCGACGGTTGTTTAAAGTACATTTTGAAATGAGCTTCCAGGACCGATTCGATGTGATCCTGATGAATGATGAGCTGGAAACGTCCCTCCAAAAAGCCCAGAAGCTCGTCGATGATTTTATCCAAAAGAACCAGGTTCCTCCAAAAGGGACGATGATTTAATAAGTACTAGGAGCGAGGAGTTAGGAGCGAGAATGGCTGACGCAACAACAAAAATCCTGCGTCAGCTATTCTCACTCCTCGCTCCTTGCTCCTCGCTCCTGAGAAGCAATGACAATTGGCTTATTCTTTGGCTCGTTCAATCCGATTCATATTGGGCACTTGATTATTGCCAATACAATGGCAACGACGACGGATCTGGATCAGGTTTGGTTTGTTGTATCGCCCCAGAATCCGTTTAAAAAAACGAAGAGCCTGCTTCACGAATTTGACCGGCTCGACATGGTCGAACGGGCCATTGCCGATAACAGCCGATTGAAGGCGACAAACATTGAATTTTCGATGCCCCGGCCCAGCTATACCATTGATACGCTGGTTCGGCTAAGCGAAAAATACCCGCAGCATACGTTCCGACTCATTATGGGTGAGGACAATCTGGAGCAGTTTGCCAACTGGAAGAACTACGATAAGATTCTGGAGTATTACGGCTTGTATGTATACCAGCGGCCGCGTGCTGTGGAAAGTCCCTTCAAAACGCATGAAAACGTGAAAGTAATCGATGCGCCACTGCTGGATATTTCAGCCACGTTTATTCGGGATTGTGTACGGGCTAACCGATCCATTCGCTATATGGTCCCGGATGTTGTCGAAGAAATGATCGAGCGAAAGAAGTTTTATCTGTAACGCGGACTTCTAGTCCGCACTGTTACCTGCGGACTAGAAGTCCGCGTTACAGCCGCGTTATGGTATCCCATTCTGAAACGTTACTTCGGTAGCCAGGCCGATGGCACTCATACGAATTGCTACCGAACGGCTAGTCGATTTAGCTCCGGCCTGATCACATTGTGGACCTTTTTCCAGGAAATAAATGTAGAATTTCTGATTACGGTCGGCAATCTGATTAATATCAGGTCGGCCAAGCAATTCACCGATTTCGTTGGCCGATTTACCTTTCAGATGCTGTATTTCGGCCTTAAAATCGAGAAGTAGTCTGTCCCGAACCCCATTGCAGCCCCCTCGATCTCCCCGCCATTTCTTTATATCTAACTTCCCAAATTGATCCGGTGCTGTACTACAGCTTGGTATTCCGGCTAAAGTAATGCTAAATACCCAGACTAGGCTTACTCTCAAGTAGCCGCTCTTTCGCTCTTTCACGCTTTCGCTCTTTTAGTGGCTATTCTTCGTTATAAAGCACTTGCAGCAGTGTTTGACCAACAGCCTTAAGCGTTCCCTTATCGATGTTACTCATATCATCTTCAGCAGTATGCCAGCCCGAAAAGAAACCACCCGTACCAATGTTGGTGTGAATAATATCGATCATTGGAATTTTGGCAATTGTATTGGGTGCCACATGGTCGTCGGTAATTTGCCCCCCCGGCGTGTCGACGAAATACTGACTATAACCAGCATTACTGGCGGTTTGCCAGACATTGTTCACCACTGTTGGCGCAAACTGCATCGACAGTCCTTCTTTGGCGAAAGTAGCTCCTTTAGCACCGACCATGTCCAGCAGAATGCCGTAATAAGCTGAATAGCCAGGTTTATGCAGATTTTTGGCCCAGTAACGGGAGCCTAAGCAGAAACCGATATAGTCGAATTGATTGCCACTGGCCTGTTCAAAATCGTTGCTGGCTTTTTCGCCATTTCCCCAGTCTTCGGCATCGAAGAAAATAATGTCGATACCAACCGTTGGTTTCTGATTGCTTTGCTGAATGGTACGCGCCAGTTCGAGTAATACACCAACGCCACTAGCTCCATCATTTGCAGCTGTAACCGGTTTGTTTTGGTCAGCTTTGTCGGGATCATTATCGGCATGTGGGCGCGAATCCCAGTGCGATGCCAGTACAATTCGCTTAGTCGCTTTTGGGTTAATGCTGCCGATAATATTGAGCGAATTCAGCTTTTTACCATCCCAGGTAGTAGCTACAAAGGATTGCTGGGTAACCTCACAACCAAACTGCTTCAACTTAGTCACCAGGTAATTACCGGTTTGCGTATGAGAAGGCGTGTTAGGTACGCGTGGCCCGAAGGCTACCTGTTTTTCAATATAGGTATAAGCCGAATCAGCGTTAAAAGCGGGCGCTGATACAGTTTTTTTTTGATCTGTTGTCTGGGTAGTATCACTCTGCGACTGTTTTGTTTTACAGGCGCTGGTTGTCAATAGCAGAAGGGCTATCGAGTAAATAAGGATGGAATTGGTCATTTTATTGTCATTAATGGTCATTTGAAGTCATTGTTTGTCATAAGTTGCTAGTTCGTTGGTAACGATTACTGACCTAATGACGATCACTGACTAAAAATGATTTTTACTCTTCATACGCCCAATCAATCTGGTGCTTCATATCCTTGATAGCCAGTCCCTGTGCTTTAAAGTACGAGCGAATTTGATCCACTTTGTCGTATTGGCGCTGTTCTTTGTACTCACGGTAAAGGGTTAATAAGCCCTCCAGAATAGACTGGTTATAAGAACCCTCTTCGGTCAGGCCGAGTACGTCCTGCATAAACGCGACAAACGATTCTTTCAGCAGGTTGAAGACCTCTTCGCCCAATACGGCTGGCTGAAGCTGATTCAGATACAGCATGTTGATGTATTTCAACAGCGTAAACAGTTGGGCAATACCAACGGCCGTATTAAGATCATCGTTCAGGGCTTCGTAAAACTGCTGAACCGCCTGCCGAATATCCTGCTGTTTGTCTTCGCTAGCCGTTATCGATTCATCGATAGCTGGTCGGTAGGTTAACGCCTTCGCAATCCGTAAGCCATTGGCCAGTCGACGATAGCCTTTCTGAGCCGCCTTCAGCGCATCATTCGAGAAATCGAGGGTGCTGCGGTAATGCGACTGAAGCATAAAGAACCGAACCGTCATCGGGCTGTAAGGCTGGTCGAGCAGCTTATGGTTTCCAGCAAACAACTCAGCAGGAAGGAACGAGTTACCCAATGACTTCGACATTTTCTGCCCATTCACGGTCAACATGTTGGAGTGCATCCAGTAGCGGACCGGTTCAATACCGGTTAGGCCGTCGCCTTGAGCAATTTCGCATTCGTGGTGCGGGAATTTTAAATCCATACCCCCGCCATGAATGTCGAATTGCTTGCCCAGGTATTTCATACTCATGCACGAGCATTCGAGGTGCCAGCCTGGAAAGCCTTCGCCCCAGGGTGAGTTCCAGCGCATGATGTGTTCGGGCGAAGCATTTTTCCAGATGGCAAAATCCAGCGGGCTTCGTTTTTCCGATTGTCCATCCAGCTCGCGGGTTTCGTTGAGCAGATCGTCCAGAATACGGCCCGATAGCTTACCATAATTGCCCCCTCGCTGGTTGTAGGCATCAATGTCGAAATAGACGGAACCACTCGATTCATACGCCAATCCTTTGTCTAATAGCGTCTGAACGGCTTCAATCTGTTCGACCATATGTCCCGTTGCCGTAGGCTCGATACTGGGCGGAATGGTATTGAACTGCGCCATCACGGTATGAAAATCGTTGGTAAAGCGTTGCACGATTTCCATCGGCTCTACTTTTTCGAGCTTCGCCATTCGGCCAATCTTGTCTTCACCTTCATCGCCATCGCCAACCAGGTGTCCTACGTCGGTCAGGTTACGGACGTAGCGAACTTTATAGCCAATGAAGGTCAGGTAGCGGTAGAGCGTATCGAAGGTCAGGAATGTGCGTACGTTGCCTAGGTGAACATAATTATACACCGTTGGGCCGCAGACGTACATGCCCACGTAAGGCGCATTAAGAGGCTCGAATAATTCTTTTTTACGTGAAAGTGTATTGTACAGGTGAAGCGGTTGCATTGCTGGATCGACTGTTTCGGGAATACAGAATAAAGGAATTTTGGCCAACTGGTTCAATAAGAGTGGCTACTAGGCGCAACAACAACAGTGCGTTGGTAAGAAGAAGTTTCCCTTAGTCTGCATGGCAGGAATCAAACGGTTTACGCTGGCGAAGTTACGGATTGTTCGGCGGAAAACGACAACTCACCACGACGGCCCAAAGCTTTTGGTTATATTCGCATTTTTAATGGGTGATTCGACCCGCTTACAGTCAGGAATGCAGGTAGTTGAGGTGGGCACCAATGCCCAATACCAGAAAGAGTTTATTCAATTTCCCGTACGGCTTTATCGAAATGATTCCTGCTGGATTCGTCCGCTGGATGCCGATGTCGAAGAGGTATTTGACCCTGCCCGAAACAAGCGGTTCGAGCGGGGTGAGTGTATTCGGTACCTGCTCCTCAATGAAAAAGGCGAAACCATTGGGCGGATAGCGGCTTTCGTGGATTACGAACTGGCCAATCTGGACAACGACCAACCTACGGGTGGTGTTGGCTTTTTTGAGTGCATCGATGACCAGTCAGCGGCCTTTGCCTTGTTTAATGCGGGTAAAGCATGGTTGCAAAGCAAGGGAATGGAAGCCATGGATGGCCCAATCAACTTCGGTGATCGCGACCGCTGGTGGGGGTTATTGGTCGACGGGCTTGACCGGGAACCGAACTATTGCATGCCGTATACAAAGCCGTATTATATTCCTTTCTTCGAGAACTACGGCTTCCAGGACTATTTCAAACAGTTTACGTTTGGGATTCCAACTACCTGGTCGAAGCTGGTCGATATGTCGCAGGCGGTAAAAGACCGGGCGCAGCGTATCTACCAAAATCCAGACTATACCTTCCGAACGATCGATAAGAAAGACCTTCCGGCAGCGGCAGAGCAGTTTCGGCATATTTACAATGCTGCCTGGGGGGGGCATAGTGGCGTAAAGGAGATGACGGCCGAGCAGGCGCAGTTGCTGATGAAGAAGCTGAAGCCGGTGATCGATGAAAAAATCATCTACTTTGCTTATTACCTCGGCGAGCCCGTGGCTTTTTTCGTTTGCCTGCCCGAGCTCAATCAGGTTTTTAAACACGTGAATGGAAAACTTGACCTGATCGGAAAGTTGAAATTTTTGTGGCATATGCTCATGAAAACGAATCACAAAGCCTTTGGCGTTGTATTTGGTGTAGCACCGGAGCATCAGGGAAAAGGTGTTGAAGCCGCCATTGCCCTGCGGATGCCGCACGAAGCTGATCATAACCCGAACTTTCAGTATACTGAGCTGGAAATGAACTGGGTAGGCGATTTCAATCCAATTATGGTGCGTTTTGTGAGCCAATTGGGGTCGAAAATCGTCAAAACCCATATCACGTACCGGAAATTATTCGACGAAACCAAACCATTTAAACGCTGCCCGGTCATTGGGCGGAAGAAATAGTTTTCTGTTTTCAGTTTACGGTTTTCAGTTGGCTGACACATCAGTTGACGGTTCCATGAACTGAAAACAGAAAACCGTAAACAGAAAACTTATAAAATATGAGCTTACTAACCGTTGGTTCCGTAGCATTCGATGCGTTGGAAACCCCTTTTGGCAAGACCGATAAGATTATTGGCGGTGCTGCTACATACATTACCCTTTCAGCTTCTTACTTCGTAAAAGAAAACAATCTGGTAGCTGTAGTCGGTGACGATTTTCCACAGGCTATGATTGATGATCTGCATCAACACGGCATTAACACCGAAGGACTGGAAATTCGGAAAGGGGAGAAGACCTTCTTCTGGTCGGGTAAGTACCATAACGACATGAACTCCCGCGATACCGTGGAAGTACAGTTGAACGTAATGGGTGATTTCAACCCAGTCGTTCCCGATTCCTATCAGGATTGCGATTATCTGATGCTGGGCAATACATCACCGGCCGTTCAGGGGCTGGTGATTGACCGGCTACATAATCGTCCAAAGCTGATCGTATTGGACACCATGAACCTGTGGATCGAAATTGCCAATGCTGATCTGCTGTCCCTACTCAAACGGGTCGATGTACTGGTGCTGAACGACGAAGAAGCGCGTATGCTGACACACGAGTATTCGCTGGTTAAAGCGGCTGCCAAAATTCAGGGAATGGGTCCTCAAACCGTGATCATTAAGAAAGGTGAACACGGAGCACTCTTGTTTAGTGAAGGTAAAATTTTCTTTGCGCCAGCGCTGCCTCTCGAAGAGGTGTTCGACCCGACCGGAGCCGGTGATACTTTTGCCGGTGGATTCATTGGATACATCGCCAAAACCGACGATGCTTCGTTCGATAACATGAAACGGGCTATCATCTACGGATCAGCTATGGCGTCTTTCTGTGTAGAGAAGTTCGGTACCGAGCGAATTATGAACCTGACCCAGGAGGAAATTCAGGCCAGAGTAAGTCAGTTTGTGGCCTTATCGGCTTTTGGTTTAGAGTAAGGCTTATAGTAACGCGGGGAGAAACCCGCGCTATTTATTGTAAAATCGCGGGCTTTCACCCACGTTACTATAAAACGACCCGCCCATAGATAGCTACAGGCGGGTCGTTTTATCTTATGGGATTGTAACTTCTTATGCAAAGAACGGTGTTACAATACTCACCACCGTAGCTTTATCCAGAGGCTCGTCGAAGGCCTGTTGAACCATAGCTGGTGTAATCCGGCTATCACCAGCAAGTGCTGTAGCTAAGTTAACGCCGGCCTGAGTAACATTTTCTTCACCAGCGTAGTTAGCATTCACCACGTCGGGTAAGCCTTGCATAGCGGCTGTACCTCCCGTAATCCAGCCTTTCTGGCCCCGGATGTAACGCACATTAGCTGCGTGGGCTGCTTCGGTAGCGTGAATCTGTAAAGCGACCTGTAAAATAGCAGGGGCATTCATCAAATTAGCGGCCTGGCCTTTGTAGGCCCGAACACCGGTATCTTCAAACGTTTGAGCAATAGCTGCAAACGTCTGGAAGTTGCTGAATGTATCCTTAAACGTACCTTTCGCCGAGAAGTCAAACTTTGGCTCAGGTATCGCATCAGAACCTAGAACGGTTTTCAGCAATTTAACGTGTACTTCTTCATGACGACGGATGGTCTCGAAAGCCATTTTATAGTCATTCGGAATCATGGACAGGTTATTGGCTGTATCGTAGAAACGATACTCCAGATACTCCAGTGTGAGTGCATAGTTCAGAACATCTTTTACGTTCTGTGGCAATCCACTAGCCTGGCCATATGATTTGGACAACGCCGAAGCCATAATGGCCGGAGCGGCAGCAGCAATGGTTTTTTTGGTCAGAGAGCTGAATAGCCCCCGACGTGAGACATGGGCCAGGCGGTCAAAGATTTCGCCATCCACTTTCTCAATATCGCTAAGTAAGTTCTGTAAGTTCATTGGAGTAAAGTGGTTTAAACGGCTGGCAGACTAGCTACTAAGGCGCTTGCGTCGAGAGTTTCTAAAATGTATTTCTGAGCAATTGGTAACACGAACGTTGGCGCGTAAGCCAGGTGTAAACCGGTGTCGCTGGTAACAATAGATGGGCCAGCAAACGCATCGGAGCGTGGATATTGCAATTCGCGAAGTATAGAATGGTGACGCGTTTCGACAGAAACAATTTTACCCGCCAATGTCAGGTAGTCAGCATTTTTAATGTATTTGCCAGCGCCGTTGTAGGCACCTACTCCTGTTTTTTCAAACGCTTCGGCATGAATCAGCACATCGGCCCGGTTGTTGAAATCGATGCTGGAGAAGTTGAAGGTCAGATCGGGAACCAGACCACCAACAGCCGCTTTGAATAGGGCACGGTGAATAATTTCATGACCACGGATGTCAGACCACAAAGCCATGTCGGCCGAGGACATATTGGGGTAAGGTTTTGCCAGTACCATTTCATAGAAAGCCGCTTCGAGCTGTTCCAGTACGTAGGCAAAAGCCAGAATACCATTGTCGCCGGTAGGGAGAGAAACCGTAGTACCTGCAGCGCGAGCACTACCGACAGGGCCCATTGAAGCATCATCTGCCTTAGAGCAGGCTGTCAGTAGGCCGCCGGTTACGGCGGCTGCACCCGCTACCCGCAAAAACGACCGACGGCTCGACGCTGTCTCCGAAGCTGTTGTTTCGGGTCGATTCGTAATGTTTTCCATTGAGTAAATAATGTTAGGTGATAGATTCCGGTCGTTTATCAACCAGGATGGCTATACCTACGCCCACTTTTCGAGGATAGATTTATAGATTTTAATAAAAGTCTATAAATCCAAAAGTTATATTTACTGAAGTGGCTAATAATGAGCAAAATAGTAATAGAAATTTTTTATAAATTATGAAAAAGATACAAATCGTGTATTGATGGAATTATATACTTAAAACTCTTGTGTCGATAAATAAGATAAAAAATACCACTATTTTGTCGTGTACAATGTGATGCTTATAATTTCTATGACATCCTTCACAAATCAAGTTGCATTTATCACGGGGGCTGGCTCAGGTATAGGACGCGCTACGGCATTAGCGTTTGCCAAAGCAGGTGCACAGGTTGTCGTGGCCGAAATTAATCAGCCGAATGGTCTGGACACTGTAGAGCAGATTAAACAATTAGGTGGCGATGCCCGGTTCATCACCTGCGATGTTGCCGATCCTCAGCAAATAGAGTTCGCTGTTCAAGACACCGTTGACCATTATGGTCGATTGGATATAGGGATTAACAACGCAGGTATCGGCGGAAAATATGGCAAACTGCTGGACCATACACGAGAAGATTTCGACCAGATGATGGCTGTCAATGTTGGGAGTGTATTTTATGGCATGCAGGCCCAGATTCGACAGATGCTGAAGCAACGAGAGGTTGGTCAGCCAGCTGCGGGTAAAATCGTGAATGTATCGAGTATAGCCGGTGTACGTGGTATGCCTATGGGTGCGCCCTATAGTGCTTCTAAACATGCCGTTATTGGTCTGACTAAAACAGCCGCGTTGGAGTATGCCCGGCAACATATTCGCATTAACGCCATTTGCCCCGTATATACACACTCCGCCATGGTCGATGAGCTTTTTCTGGCGGCTCCGGGTATGGAAGAAAAAATGCGGAAACGAATACCCATCGGCCGGCTTGGGTACCCTGAAGAGATTGCACAGGCTATTCTCTGGCTTTGTTCGGATGAAAATGCCTTCTTTACCGGACAAGCTATTCAAATGGATGGGGGATTAACCGCAGGATAGCTTATAATTTTCGATTGGCCAGTTCGTCGATGGCTGCCGGAACTTCCGGTTCACCTTTGAAAAATTCACCCTTTTTCCCTCTGGTAAGTGCCCATCGATGCAGCCAGGAGATACCTCCTTTGCCAGTATACGTGTCAGCAGACTGATAGGCGTCGTCTTTCAGGGCTTCATCCAATGTGATAAACGAATACCCTCGATTTTTTAGCTCGCTAAGCAGTTTGCCCAGAAAATCGGCATTGATGGAATTGGCGTGAATAAGTAATATTTGGGAGATTGGCCGATTAAATAAAGCCTGACTTTGCGCTTCATAATACGCAACGCAATCGAGCATGTAGTCAACATAGTTTTGGCCAACTTGAGCCATGAGTGCTGCATCATTTAGCATCAGCGCATGGTCGTAGGCGCGGGCGAATAGCCAGTCGGAATTATCGATCGTGACGGGAGCTTCGCGGTAGCCGCGTTGCCGAAGAAAGTTCTCCAGCGAATCCTTTTTGGCTGGTGTGTCGCCTTTTCGGAGGTACGGATGGCGGAAATAACGAAATGGTTTACCCTGCTTTTCAACGAAGTTTTTCACAATCATCTCTCCCTGAATCACATCTGCTTTCGATTCCTCAAAAGGGATTAGGTTATAATCTTTATGAGCAAACGTATGATTGCCCAACTCCAGACCCGCTTCGAGCCACTGTTGGAGGAGCGCAATCTGTGCCGAATCGGGTCGACTGGCCGACTGTAGTAAACCGCCAATGACAAACCCAATGGCCGGTACGTGAGCGTATGTAACATGCGCAAGCAGTTTTTGGGTCAGTTGCTGTTTCTGCTGTGGCGTTTTATAGAACGAAGATACTGTCGGCAGGTCGTCGATGGTGATGACCATTCGTTTCTGGGCTTCTGCGGTCGAGGTCAGCAAGAGCAGCAAGCAGATAAGTAGTCGCATTGGATTATGCTTTGTATTGGTTGAGCCATTCTTCCTCTTTCTGTCGCATTTGAGCTTCTTCCTCTGTGCCTTTATCACCGTATCCACACAGATGAAGTAAGCCATGAGCCAGCACCCGGCGCATCTCCTGCTCGGCCGCTATACCTAATTGAGCCGCATTATCGGCTACCCGATCGACGCTGATAAAAATGTCGCCCTCTAGTTTGTCCTCTTCTTCGCTTTGGTCGAAGGTGATGATGTCGGTGTAATAATCGTGCTGAAGGTAGTCCCGATTAACTTGTAATACGTATTCATCCGAGCAGAAAATATAATTTAAGTCGCCAACGGCAAAGCCTTCCCGTTCGGCCTGCTGCTTTAGCCATTGACGAACAGTTTGTTTTTGAGGGAGTTTGTAAGGAACATCCTCATTAAAAAAACGAATCATAGTAAGTTGGTTAGATCGGTCCACACATATCGAAAACAATCCGAAACACTTCCGTCTGGATTAGGCATTGACACCTGTTCCGCGTTGACTCCGCCCATTCGATTGTAAAATTTTTGAGCGTTTGTATTGTCAACCAGTACCCATAAATAAAGCCCAGCCTCTGGGGTTTGCTGGCTGGCCCAGCGAGCCGTTGTTTGCATAAGAACAGCACCAATGCCTTTTCCCTGCCAGTCCCGATGTACATGCAGGTTATCAAGTAATGTTCCCCAAACTGGATCTTCATTGGCATAGGCACAGGCAAGGCCGCAAATTCCTGCGCCATCTTCGGCAACGATAACGTGCTGATTGGGCGTAGGCCTAGCCAGGCGCGATTGCCAAAGGGATCGTCTGTTTTCTAAAACAGGGCCATCCAGAAAGCTATCTGTCAAAATACCTCTGTAGTTTTGCTGCCAGCTAAGGCTATGTAATTGTGCAATAGCCTCGGCATCGTCAGCAGTTGCCAGTCGATAGGTTAGCATGGTATACCAGATTGTCATCTGCAGTCATTGATTGTCATTAACTAGTCAGTAGGTCTAAAACAATGCATGACCACATAATGACAACCAATGACCATGAATAATATCAGGCAAAAGTAAACGGTCAATTATTGTGTCACAACTTCAAGACAACTAAGCCCATGAAAGCCATTCTGCTTGCCGCAACACACCAACCTGTTCAGTTGATCGATGCGCCGGTTCCGGTAGCGGGTCCAGGGCAGGTTTTGATTAAGGTAAAGGCTGCTGCTTTAAACCACCGGGATGTATATATTCAACAGGCATTGTATCCGGGTATAAAATTGCCGGTGATTCTGGGCTCCGATGGCGCTGGTGTCGTTGAAGAGGTGGGCGAAGGTGTCGATCGGGTTTGGCGAGAACAGTCGGTTGTCATCAACCCGGCCATGCGTTGGGGCGACAACCCCCGGTTTTATGGCGATGACTTTCGGATTCTGGGTATGCCCGAAAACGGAACCTTTGCCGAATACGTTGCTGTAGATGCTAAATACATCCACCATAAACCAGATCACCTTTCGTTTGAACAGGCTGCTGCGCTTCCGCTGGTTGGGCTGACTGCCTGGCGGGCGCTTATGACGCGGGCTGGCCTACATACAAATCAAGCCAGTGCCGCCGAAAAAGTCCTGGTGACAGGTGTTGGCGGAGGGGCTGCGTTGGCGGCTATGCAGTTTGCTGTAGCGGCTGGTGCCGAAGTGTGGGTAACTTCCGGTTCCGACGAAAAACTGGCCAGGGTACAAACCATGGGTATAGCCGGTAGCATCAATTACCGACAATCTGATTGGCACAAAGCCCTTATGGCCCAAACTGGCGGAGGCCGAAGAGGTTACTTCGACGTTATAATCGATAGTGCTGGTGGCCCCAGTTTTGCCAAGTTAATCGATGTAGCGGCTCCGGGTGGACGAATTGCCTTTTTCGGAGGCACAACGGGTAACATCACCGATGTTGTTCCGCCGAAAGTGTTCTTTAAACAATTGTCGATTTTCGGTACAACCATGGGCACAGAGCGCGAATTTGCCGATATGATAGCCTTGGTGAACGATAAACAGATTGTGCCCATTGTGGATGAAGTATTACCTCTGGCGGAGGCCCAGCAGGCAATGAATAAAATGGATAGTGGTAAACAGTTTGGCAAATTAGTCTTGTCGATTAGTGGCTAAGCGCTCCTGATCAGAAAGGATTGTGGATAAGTTTTACCGCCAGTTGGCTTATTTCGCCGGTTTATTGCTTCACCAGAAAAGTTATCCACATACAGTATGTGGATAACTTTAACGTTGCACACATTTTTACCGTTTAAGCGTAGGTAGTGACTAACCTTTCCAAAGGTCGTTTTACCTTTGTTGCCATGCTCACGTTGACACCTTCAATTGTCCAGACATTAGCCAGTCGGTTAGCCACTTACCAACAAAGTGGATTACTTCGGCAGCTCAAAACGGCTGATGGACTTGTTGACTTCTGCTCAAACGATTATTTAGGCTTTGCCCGGTCTACTGCACTTAAAGCTGCCATTCAGCAGGCCGATACGAATCATGCCGAAGCTCGCACTGGGGCAACAGGTTCTAGGTTACTGGCTGGTCAGACCGCTCTGGCCGATGACGTTGAGCGAAGTTTGGCCCTGTTTTATCAGACCGAAGCCGCGCTGGTTTTTAATTCCGGCTACGATGCTAATCTGGGTTTACTGGCCTGCCTACCCAAAGCTGGTGATATACTATTGACCGATGAGTTAATCCATGCCAGTATGATCGATGGAGCGCGGCTTAGTTACGCTACGCGTCATCGGTTCCGACACAACGATCTGGTTGATCTGGAAGAAAAGCTCAGGCAGGCCAATGTAACCCGTCAAAACGGACAGGTGTTTGTTGCCGTTGAGTCGGTCTATTCAATGGATGGCGATGTAGCCCCACTGGCAAAACTAGTCGATCTGTGTGACGAATACGGGGCTGCTCTACTGGTCGATGAAGCACATGCTACGGGTTTATACGGGCCAAGTGGTGAAGGATTGGTGGTTGCTTTAGGCTTACAGGAGCGGGTTTTGGCTCGGGTGCATACGTTTGGAAAAGCGTTGGGTGTGCATGGCGCAGCTATTGTCGGTCCGGCTATCCTGCGCCATTACCTGATCAACTTTGCTCGCTCGTTTGTTTATACAACGGCTTTGCCGCCCCATAGCCTGCTTGCTATCCAATGTGCCCATGAACAGTTACGGAATGACAGCCAGATTCGGAGCCAACTGTATGAGCGGCTTAGCTATTTCCGTCAACAGATTAACGAGAAATTGCCCGGTAGTATCTGGACTGATAGCCAGTCGCCCATTCAATGTTTGCTGATTCCCGGCAACGAACAGGCCCGGAAAGTCGCCAGTGAAGCCCAACAGGCTGGACTGGATGTGCGTGCCATTCTCAGTCCGACAGTTCCGGTAGGGCAGGAGCGACTACGGTTATGCCTGCACGCGTTCAATACAACGTACGAAATAGACCGACTTATCACTGTTTTGACTAAATGTATAATGAAAAGTGAATAATGTACAATGTTAGTACTCTGCTGAGAAGTAGATTTAGTTTTTACATTATCCACTTTACACTGTTCATTATCTATTGTTATGCCTTTTCAATGTTTTGTGGCCGGTATCGGAACCGAAATCGGTAAGACAGTTGCTTCGGCTGTGCTGGTTGAGGCTTTACAGGCCGATTACTGGAAACCGATTCAATCAGGTGCTCTAGAGGACTCTGATACGAATACCGTACGTCAATTGATCAGTAATTCAAAATCGGTTTTCCATCCAGAAGCCTATCGACTCACGCAACCATTATCACCACATGCTGCTGCCGAACTGGATGGTGTAACCATTGAGTTGGACCAGATTCGCTTCCCTCAAACCGCAAACGATTTGATTGTTGAACTGGCGGGAGGCCTAATGGTACCGCTTAATAATCAGACGTTGAACATTGATCTGGTCGAAGAATTAGGCTTGCCAGTGATACTCGTATCCCGAAATTATTTGGGCAGCATTAATCATACACTTTTGTCGGTCGAAGCCTGTCAGCGACGGGGCATCCAATTGGCCGCTATTCTATTCAATGGACCGACCGTTCCGGCAACCGAAACATTTATATTGAATTATACCGGCTTGCCGTGCCTTGGCCGAATTGGGGAGGAGTCAGTTATTACAAAAGACGTTATTAGCCGATATGCGACGGCTCTATTACCAGGCCTTAACCAGATCGTTGAAGCGCTCTAGCAGAAATTTGGATTTAGGACCAACATGGCCATCAGCAATGGTTAAATCACTGATTTGAACGATGGGCAACACTTTTTTGGTCGAACTGGTCGTAAAGGCTTCGTCGGCATCGTAAAGCTCGGAAAGAAGCAATGGCCGCTCTTCAACCCGAAAATCAGTTTGGGCTAGTTGAATGATGGTTCGGCGGGTAATGCCGTGCAGAATATGTTGATTGGGCGTAATCAGTCGTTCGCCTTTGACTATGAAAAAATTACTTCGGCTGAGTTCGCTAATCTGGCCACCTTTCTGATAGAGCAGATCCGATGCTCCTGCCGACTTAATAGCTTGCGCCATCAGGATAACCCGTTTGTAATCGGTGCTTTTGACTTCGGCCATTTCCCGAACATATTCATCCAGAATCACTTTTATCCCCTGTTCATATTGAATAGGCGGAACCGGATGGATTGGCTCAGTTAGAATGAGCAAATTGGGCTTATCGATGGTGATGCTGTCAGGCGAATAACCGCCGGTCATGACAAACCGAAACGCAACGTCTTGTCCGCCACTACGCTCGATTAGCTTCATCAGAATGCTGTAGGTTTCTTCTTTGCCTAGCTGCAATGGCAGATGCATCCGCGACGCTGAATTCTGAAAGCGCTCCCAGTACCAATCCCATTGAAATGGGCGTCCGTTATACGTCAGGAAATAATCGAACAGGCCGTAGCCACGTAACAAACTCAGATCAGTAACACCGACGGCAAGTTGGTCGGTAGGAGCGATAGTTCCGTTGAAATAGCCGAAATACATAAAATAGACGATGAGTTTCCTGATGTCAAAGATAGTAAACAGGTCGGATTCTATGGACTCTTTGATTTCGCGACCAAGTCAGTTCAGCTAATATCCTTAACGACTAACTGAGCAGTATAGCGACTTTTCTGTTCTAGAAGTAGTTTTTTATTGACTAGTACGCGATCAATCGTATTCTGGTCGTAATATCGGATCGTAATTAATTCTATACCATCGTTGTAATTAACCCGGAAGTCTTGCTTTAACAATTCCAGTAAGGCGGGTACACGATCTGGATTGTTATCGACCACGACCGAAAAGCTAATAGCTGTATTTTGCATCAGGTTTATTTTGACTCCTGCCTGGGCAAATCGCCCAAAAATTCGACTCAGGTTATCTTCGGCAATAAATGAAAAATCATTCGGGTGAAGCGAAATCAGCACCTGGTTGACTTTAAAGATAAAGGAAGGCGTTGATAACGATTGTTTGTAGTTGCCAATCACTGTACCGTGTGCCGAAGGTTCCAAAAAGGATCGGACGTAGAGCGGAATCGCCTTGTTTTGCAGCGGTTTAATGGTTTTTGGGTGGATAACCGTAGCGCCATAATACGCCAGCTCAATGGCATCCTGGTAAGTTAGTTTGTTGAGCAGGACGGTTTCATCGAACCACTTCGGATCGGCGTTCAGTACGCCCGGCACATCTTTCCAGATCGTTACGCTTTCCGCATTGAGGCAATACGCAAAAATGGCGGCTGAGTAATCGGAGCCATCTCGTCCGAGCGTAACCGTATGTCCGTCGGTCGATTGACCCACAAACCCCTGAACTATATTCACGCCCTTATGACCGATTGTCTGTTCGATCAACTGGCCCGTTTTCACCCAGTCGATCCGCCCTTCCCGAAACGTATTGTCTGTTCGAACCAGTTGTCGGGCGTCGAGCCAGCGGGCTGTGGGAATACGCTGCTGTACATACGCAGCTACGATTTGAGTAGATACAATTTCCCCTAGTGAAACGATTTGATCATAGATTTCATCGTAAGTATCGACAGGTGGTTTCTTTAACATCAATTTCAGATCCACCAATGTCTGGTTAGCCATTGGAAAATCACCCCCAAGTTCATGCATGATCTGTTGGTGATACGTCTGGATGGTTTCGAAGGTGGATTGGATTGTCGCTATATCAGAATTGACATAGGCTCGTACAAGTGTTTCCAGCGCATTTGTCGTTTTCCCCATCGCCGACACGACAACAACTACATCATCCGCCTGCATTCGTATAATTTCGGCCAGATTACGAACACCGGCTGCGTCTTTGACCGATGCGCCACCGAATTTGAAAACTTTCATAATGTCTAAAGATAAAGAGCGAAAGAGTGAATGAATGAAAGAGCGAACTGCCTACCGGACGATTCTTCTGCCGGATGGATTTCACTCTTTCATTCATTCACTCTTTCGCTCTTTGAAAACTAAACCGTTACAGTACGGCCGGTAAAAAGTAACTCGCGAACAGCTTTGGCAATACCTTGTGGATCAAAGCCACATTCGCGGTGAAGTTCGATTTGTTCACCGTGTTCAATGACCTCGTCAGGAATTCCCAGACGCTTGACACGGGCCGAATAGTCATTATTGGCCATAAACTCCAGCACTGCGCTCCCAAAGCCACCCATCAGGCAGCCATCTTCAACCGTTAGGACCCGGTCGAAACGGCTAAAAATTTGATGCAACAATTCCTCGTCAAGCGGTTTTACATAGCGCATGTCGAAGTGAGCAGGGCGGATGCCTTCTTTTGCCAACAGTTGCGATGCCTGAACGGCATAGTTGCCAATGTGGCCAATCGTCAGAATAGCAACATCTTCCCCATCGGCAATCATGCGCCCTTTGCCAATTACTTGTTTTTCGAGGGGTGTGCGCCAGTTGGGCATAACACCTTCTCCACGAGGGTAACGGATCGTGAAGGCTCGCTTGCCCTGCTGTACCTCATCCGACTGAGCTGTGTACATCATGTTGCGGAGCTCCTGTTCGTTCATTGGAGCCGCTACAATCATATTTGGGATACAACGCATATAGGCAAGATCATAAGCACCATGATGGGTAGGCCCATCAGCGCCTGCAAATCCGGCCCGGTCGAGGCAGAAAATAACGGGAAGCTCCTGAATACAAACATCATGAATGACCTGATCGTAGGCCCGTTGCATGAAGGTAGAATAGATGTTACAGAACACTACTTCGCCCTGCGTAGCCATACCGGCCGAGAATGTCACGGCATGTTGTTCGGCAATACCCACGTCGAACGCTCGCTTCGGCATGGCCTTCATCATAATATTCATCGAAGAGCCGGAAGGCATGGCGGGCGTTACGCCCACAATTCGTGGGTTTTGCTCGGCTAGTTCAACCAGCGTATTTCCGAAAACATCCTGATATTTTGGCGGTTGCGGAGCATCGTATACTTTCTTTTGGATGACCCCTGTTACCTTATCGAACAGTCCCGGCGCGTGCCATTTCGTCTGATCTTTCTCGGCAGGGCCGTAGCCTTTACCTTTTACGGTCAGAATATGCAGCAGTTTAGGGCCCGGGATATGCTTCAGATCACTCAAAACGCTAACCAGGTGGTCAATGTCGTGCCCATCGATAGGGCCAAAATAACGCAGATGCAATGACTCAAAGAGGTTACTCTGTTCCAGCAATGAGCTTTTGATACCCGACTGAACCTGTGATACCAACTCCTGGGCTGTTTTACCAAGCTTGTCCATCTTGCCGAGCAAGTTCCAGATCTCGTCCTTAACCTTGTTATAGGTGTGTGACGTGGTAATGTCGGTCAGGTACTCCCGCAAAGCACCCACGTTGGGGTCTATGCTCATGCAGTTGTCGTTCAGCACAATCAGCAGATTACTGTCGGTAGCACCCGCATGGTTCATACCTTCGAATGCTTCGCCAGCCGTCATGGCTCCGTCGCCAATTACAGCAATATGGTTGCGCTTGGTATTCCCCTGAAGCTGCGAAGCAACGGCCATACCCAACGCTGCTGAAATGGAAGTGGATGAGTGGCCTACACCAAACGAATCGTAAGGGCTTTCTTTCCGCTTGGGGAAGCCTGAAATACCTTTGTAAAATCGATTGGTATGAAATACATCCCGTCTGTCAGTCAGAATCTTATGACCATACGCCTGGTGGCCTACATCCCAAATCAGTTGATCGTCGGGTGTATTGAACACATAGTGGAGAGCAACCGTAAGCTCTACCACGCCCAAGCTAGCGCCAAAATGGCCACCATAAACGGAAACATCATCAATAATAAACTGGCGGAGTTCGTCGGCAACCTGTGGTAAGCGGGATTTATCGAGTTTACGAAGATCGTCGGGGGTATTGATCGTGGCCAGAAGACTGCCGGGGGTAATCAACATGATAGTAGCAGATAAACGTCTGTCTTACACAACACTTATACAGAAAATAATGTTCTGTCGGTGGTTTGCCATTTGCATTCTGACAACGAAGCTAATACATTTTTCGCCAACTATAAAAAATCTAAGCCTCTGTATCTCTGTATATATACGAAGACAGCAGAGGCTTATATTTTTTATAGAAGGGATTGTGAATAAACAGGTTTCCCAAAAAGAATCAATAATGACTAATTCCGCTGGCTGGCCCGGAAGAGCTTTTGTTTCTCTTCCCGGGTTAAACTTTCATAGCCCGACCGGGAAATCTTATCCAGAATCGTATCGACTTCATCCTGGTCGGGTGCTGACATGGTCGATGCGGTGCTACCCGATGACATGTATGCACTCGTCTGTGCGCTAGTGCTGCTGCGTTGCCGGTACGATACCTTAACGGCTGGTTTGGGCTTGAACAGATTACTCCAGCCATCGGCTACCCAATAAATAGGGCGACCCAGGTCCGTGCCGTTTTGCAACAGTTTTACATAGACAAAGCCCATCATTGCTCCGCCCAAATGAGCCAGATTTCCACCCGCATTTTCACCTGCTGACTGAGCTATGGACAACACTATGAAGAAGAAAACGATGTATTTGATTCGAACGGGGCCGAAAAATAGCAGATGAAATGTATAGTTAGGCAGTAAAGTAGCAGCACCTACGGCTACAGAAAAAGCTGCCGCCGAGGCACCCAGTAGCGGTAAACCCGCGCGTATCTGAAAATAAGGGACCAGGTTGAACATAGCCAGAAAAAGCAATCCGCCCGCCAGTCCCCCCATGATATACAAACCGATCAACCGTCGATTGCCCAGGTATTCGTCAATCAACCGGCCGAACCAGTATAAAAAGAGCATGTTGTAGAGAATATGAAAAATATCCTCATGGGTAAAGAAGTAGGTGAACAGTGTCCAGGGCTTGTGCAGAAACGCACCAACCTGGCCGGGCATCGTGAGTTGATCCCGTATAAAGTCATAGACGGCCCCGTGTTCGGCAACCTGTAGGCCAATTCTGGACAACAAGAGTACCAGAAACACAACCGTGTTAATCAAGATCAATTGCACCAACGTATTGTTGGGCTTATTGAATTCGCTTCGAAAATCGTCGAACAACCCGCTCATCACTAATAAAACGTTTTTCGCTGGGACCCCCAGTATTTTACCAGAATAAATGCAAACAGCATGCCGCCAATGTGGGCAAAGTGAGCAACGTTGTCGGCCTGCGACTGATAGATACCTGAATATAGCTCCATCGCTCCGGAAAATATAACGATGTACTTTACTTTGACCGGTATAGGTGGAAACAATAAAAAAAGCTGAGTGTTTGGAAATAATAAACCGACACCCATCAATACGCCAAAAACTGCACCTGATGCCCCTACCATGGGCTCGTCAACCTGACTTGTAAAAATCTGATTCACGTATGAAACGCTCATCTGTAGAAGTTTACTGTCGTTAGGTAAGCTTTTAAATTTCTCAATAAACGGCTCCAGTTGATCATAATACGAAACGGCATGCTGATCAATAAAAGCCGAAAAATTATCAAACCTTGGAGCTGCCTGATATGCCTGAACTGACATATATACGTCATGCATCTCAAAATAGTTTACTGCCGAAAACAACAACGCCGAACCCAGACCGCAAAAAAAGTAAAAGAATGTAAATCGGCGTGGTCCCCAAAAATGCTCCAGCATCGGCCCGAAAAAAAATAACCAAAGCATGTTGCTGAAAATATGTCCAAAGCCACTATGTAAAAACATATGTGTCAGCAACTGAATTGGGTTGAATCGATCCGACAGAAACGAATGAAGGCCAAATTGCTCAATTATAGCATTATTCGTCACTAGAAAGACCAATACATTTAATATCAACAGGGCACGAACTACCGGAGTAAGATTAAACATTTATATCAACTAATTTATGCTGATTAACTTAATAATCAGCGCAAGAGGCCAGCAATTTTATCCAACGTAAGGACAACCATTATTGGTTCGCCTGTAGGCGTATAACTTGGGTTCGTTGACGCGAATAATTGGTTTACCAAAGCACGGCATTCGGTTGCACTTAGGCGCGTTGCGCGGTGCATCGCCGACCGCCGGGCCAGTGACCTCGCCATCGATTCTACTTTATCTAACTTCAACCGACCCGTATCGACCCGAAGCTGAGCCAGTAAATTAGCGAATAGCTCTTCTTCATTCTCACCCATCGTCAACGCCGGAATTCCCCGAATCACAAACGTGTTAGCGCCTAGTTCATCAAATTCGAAACCAAGATTTATAAGGTCCTGCCTTAGATCAAGCGCTAGTTGAAAATCAACCGGAGTCAGCGAAATTGTCTTTGGAAATAACAACTGCTGCGAAGATCCGTTTTGTTTGGTTAGCGCGGTATGAAACTGGTCATAAAGAATTCGCTCATAAGCTCTACGTTGATCAATTAGCATTACTCCTGACTTGATGGGTGCTAAAAGGTAACGGTTTTGCAGTTGAACGATGTTTTCATCTTCGACCAACACAGGATTGTCCTGCTCCGATGATTTTAGACTAACCTGTAACTGGTTAGCCCGACTCCCAAGGGTAATTGGTTCGCTTTCGGAGGTAGGTTGCTCAGTAGGGGAGTTGGTAGGACGTACAGGACCTAACCAGTCGCCCGATGGATCGGAGGGAGGAGTCGGTTTGTCAGGGTCTGCTACTCCGTCTTGTAACGTTTGCCAATTGTTGACCGATGGGGGGGCTGTTGCTTTGGAAGGCATTGGGAAACTGCTTCCGGCGGCCTTATCCAATGCATCGTTTCGTAGTGAAATTCGCTCTTTTACTGGTTGGCTAGTACCTGATGCCCACGACGGATTAATCGGCTTAGGATACCCCGTTTCCGAAGGTGTTGCCTTTGATACTGGTAAAATAGGGTCGCTGCCAGATTTAACTGCTGGTTTTGAGAAACTTGTGGTAACCCCTGCCAGAAAATTGACGTCAGAGTCAAAGTCGAGTGAGGGGGCCAGGTTATACAAACCTACAGCTTTTCGGACCGCAGCCATCATGATGGCATATACCGACCGTTCGTCATCGAATTTAATTTCTGTTTTGGTCGGGTGAATATTGATGTCGATATGGGAGGGATCGATTTCAATAAACAAGACGTAAAAAGGATGGCTACCTTCGGGCAGTGTACCTTCATAAGCGCCGATGACGGCATGATGCAGGTAGTTGTGCTTAATGTATCGGTTGTTGACAAAGAAGAACTGTTCATTCCGGGCCTTTTTGGCCGATTCTGGCTTACCAATAAACCCATGAACGGTTACGTAAGGCGTTTTTTCTTCACAATGATTTAACTGCTCACGATAACTCTTACCAAACATATCGACAATTCGACGACTCAGTTTGCCAGCGGGCAGATTATAGATTTCCTGATCGTTATGAAACAACGAGAAGCCTACTTCCGGATTCGCCAGGGCTACGTGCTGAAACTCGTCGATGATATGACGCATTTCCACCGAGTTTGATTTGAGGAAGTTGCGTCGGGCAGGTACGTTGAAGAATAAATTTTTAATGAGCAGATTTGTTCCGGGCAAACAGGTAATCGGCTCCTGCGCTTTTATATCCGAGCCTTCAATCCGAACCAGTGTTCCCAGTTCATCCTCTGCCCGGCGGGTCCGCATTTCGACCTGGGCAACGGCTGCAATCGATGCCAGCGCTTCGCCCCGGAAACCCATCGTCCGAATCCGAAACAGATCATCCGACGACCGTATTTTAGACGTAGCATGACGTTCAAAACTCATTCGGGCATCCGTTTCAGTCATCCCTACCCCATCATCGACGATCTGAATCAGATTCCGACCGGCTTCGCGGATAATCACCTGTACCGATTTCGCTTTGGCATCAACCGAGTTTTCGAGCAGCTCTTTAACCACCGAAGCGGGCCGCTGTACAACTTCTCCAGCCGCAATCTGGTTGGCAATCGAGTCGGGCAGTAGCTGTATGACATTTACCATAACGAATGAATTCTTCCTGTTCTGTTGTTCACTGTATTCATACAAGATACAAAAATAACAGGCAGATGAGTCTTAAAATTCGGATAAATGGTGAATGACAGTGAAGTTTCTTGCTTAGGCTTTTTCTGGCATAAGGCTAGTCACTAGACGGTTAATACCTGATACGTTAATCAACAAAAAGCCGCAAGCCCGAAACCCGAATGGGTCGAACTTGCGGCAAGAAAGCCTTATACTGAAATCCGTTAGACTTTGATCTCTACGTCAACACCACTAGGGAGTTCGAGCTTCATCAGGGCATCAACGGTTTTAGCGCTGCTGCTGTAGATGTCTACCAACCGCTTGTAGGTGCAAAGTTGGAATTGCTCACGGGCCTTTTTGTTAACGTGGGGCGACCGAAGTACGGTGTAGATTTCTTTGTTGGTTGGCAGAGGGATAGGGCCGCTGACAACAGCCCCCGTCGATTTAACCGCTTTCACGATTTTTTCTGCCGACTTGTCAACCAGCATGTGGTCGAACGACTTCAGCTTAATGCGAATTTTTTGGCTCATTATATTGTGGTTCGTTAGATGGTATACGCCCGCCGAAAGAACCATTTACTCCAGTCGGGCGGTAAAATGCGGGTGCAAAGGTACGGAAAAGTAACTCAGTAAAAAAGTTATTGTTGTGATTTTGTGAGGATTGCTTTATAAATCAGCTAGTAAATCATCTAGATCGCCAGGCTCCAAATCAGCTTTGTCTTTCTTGTCATATATTGTAAGTAAAATGACCTGTTCGTCAGACGTTACAACATAGGTAATAATTCGTGCACCACCACGCTTACCAGCTCCTTTACTGCGAATCGCAAGCCGAATTTTATAGCAATTTTGGCCAAGTGGAGTACCTTGTATAGGACTTACTTCAAGAGAATCGATAAGTTTTTCCAGTTCTATTGGTAAAGAAGTATACTTTTTAGAAAGTCGCTTAAAAATTCGTTTGAAGCGAGCAGAGAGAATAACTTCGTAATTCATTCTTCTGAGTTTAGCTCTTTCAGAAAATCACGGGCCGACTGTAATTTTACTTTTCCTTGCTTATATAACTTCACTTCCTCTAGCGCTTCCTTTACGTCGGCTAATAACTGCTCTTTCGTCAATTCAGGCTCTTCATCCGCATCTTCCTGTGGTAAGTCGTATTGTTTTTTCAACTTTTCCCATTCCTTGATTGGTATAAACACCCCAGTTGTTTTACCTCTATGATCTGAAATATATTGCACATGCATGGTTTGCTCGATTTGTCGTGATTCGATTAGTTAAGCCAAACTACAAAAAACGCCCCGAAAGTTCAATTCCTATAAACAGCAATAGACACCTGACCAGCAGGTGTCTATTGCTAAACTAATGTATTATTCTGATCGGGCACTTACGCCTTCACGGTACCTTTTTCTTTAGCGACTACAGTGTCCGAGATGTTCTGCGGTACAACTTCATAGTGCGAGAAGGTTAGGTTAGCCGTAGCACGACCCGACGACATTGTCCGCAGGTCCGTTACGTAACCAAACAACTCCGACAGAGGAACGTCGGCTTTGATCACTTGCGATCCAGCTTTCGAGTCCATTCCTTTCATCACACCACGACGACGGTTTAGGTCACCCGTGATTGGACCGGTATATTCTTCTGGCGTCAGCACCTCAACGGCCATGATTGGTTCGAGCAGTTTCGGACCAGCCTGACGAGCTGCTTCACGGAAGCCCAGACGAGCAGCCATTTCGAACGACAGCGAATCGGAGTCAACGTCGTGGTACGAACCGTGGAACAACCGAACTTTCATGCTTTCGAGCGGAAAGCCAGCCAACGGGCCATTCTTTAGCGACTCTTCAAAGCCTTTTTGAACTGGCTGGATGAATTCGCGAGGAATTACACCACCTACAATCCCATTTTCAAATTGCAGACCTGGCTTGATCGATCCATCTTCTTCGGCATCACGAGGTCCGAGTTCAAAGACGATGTCAGCAAACTTACCGCGACCACCCGTTTGTTTCTTATACACTTCACGGTGCTCAACGTTTTTGGTCAGCTTTTCTTTGTAAGCTACCTGTGGGGCGCCCTGGTTCACTTCAACCTTGAACTCCCGACGCATACGGTCGATGATGATTTCGAGGTGAAGCTCACCCATACCCCGGATAATAGTCTGGCCGGTTTCTTCGTTCGACTCAACTTTTAACGTCGGGTCTTCTTCGATCAGTTTACCGATAGCTTTCGAGAAGTTGTCCTGATCGGCCGTTTTCTTCGGCTCGATAGCATAACCAATAACCGGATCTGGGAATACCATTGATTCCAGTACGATTGGGTTCTTCTCGTCCGACAACGTATCGCCGGTTTTGATGTCTTTGAAACCAACTACGGCACCGATGTCACCAGCTTCCAGACGTTCAATCTGGTTTTGCTTATTAGCGTGCATCTGGAAAATCCGCGAAATCCGCTCTTTGTTACCCGAACGGTTGTTCAGGATGTATGAGCCAGACTCCAGTACACCCGAATACGAACGTACGAAACACAGACGACCTACATAAGGGTCAGTAGCAATCTTAAACGCCAGCGCCGAGAAGGGCTCTGTTGTCGATGGCTTGCGTGAAATTTCTTCGCCCGTGTCAGGATTGGTACCTTTGATGCTCTCTTTGTCTAGTGGTGAAGGCAACAGTGCCATCACGTAGTCGAGCATGGTTTGTACCCCTTTGTTTTTGAACGACGAACCGCAAAGCATCGGAACGATCTTCATGGATATAGTCGCTTTCCGAAGAGCAGCCAGCATCTCAGCTTCTGTGATCGACTCTGGATCTTCGAAATACTTTTCCATCAGATGGTCATCGAATTCGGCAACCGCTTCCAGGAGTTTCTCACGCCATTCGGTAGCTTCGTCGATCATATCATCCGGGATAGGAACAACCTGGAAGGTCATGCCTTTGTCGGATTCATTCCAAACGATACCCCGGAAGTTAACCAGGTCAACAACTCCTTTAAAGTTGTCTTCTTCGCCAATTGGTAATTGAAGTGGAACAGCATAGCTGCCCAGCATTTCTTTTACCTGCTTGCAGACATTCAGGAAGTCGGCGCCCGACCGGTCCATTTTGTTCACGAAGCCCAGACGAGCTACGTTATAGTTGTTAGCCAGACGCCAGTTGGTTTCTGACTGGGGTTCTACGCCGTCAACGGCGCTGAAAAGAAACACCAGACCATCAAGAACACGCAGGGAACGGTTCACTTCTACAGTGAAGTCAACGTGACCCGGTGTATCGATGATGTTGATGTGGTACTTTTGGTCGCGGTAGGTCCAGTCGACAGTGGTAGCAGCAGAGGTAATTGTGATACCCCGCTCCTGTTCCTGCTCCATCCAGTCCATGGTAGCAGCGCCATCGTGTACCTCACCAATTTTGTGACTTACCCCGGCATAATACAGAATACGCTCGGTGGTGGTTGTCTTACCCGCATCAATGTGGGCAGCGATACCGATGTTTCTCGTGAAATTTAAATCGCGAGCCATTAGCTTGTTATACTGAAAGTTATGTTTTTCTAAAATCGAAGGAAGGGCCTTTCCCGACAAATCGGACAACCCTTTTACAAATCAGGACGCAAAATTACTGAATTTCAATTAGAAATCAAAGTAATCTGTTAGAAATAGTAGGCTATTATTAGTTGGATAGTCTAGTGGCCAAATAGACACTTCAACGTGCAAAACAGTCTATAAAAGGCTAAATAGATAGAGTAGGTCTATTATTTGTTCAGGTCTTTTTATGAAATTTGTTACCTATTCCGTTAGGGAATAGTAACCGTAACTTAATTATGAACAGTCCTTACCTGGCCTTGCTGCGCACAGCCTGGCAGTATGCACGGCACGAGAAGCGTCAGTACGTACTGGTTTATGTCTTATTCGTGCTGGCAAATAGTGTAGCCGCACTTCATCCGCTTCTTTTCGGCTGGTTTATCGAGAGCCTTCAGCGCAAGGGCTCGGAAGCCTTGCAAATGGCATTCTGGTACGCAGGAGGCTTTATGACGCTGAAAATTGTTGAGTGGGTTTTTCACGGCCCGGCTCGTGTTCTCGAACGACGACTGGCGTTTAACCTGGGACGTAACTTTCTGGATGAACTGTACCATCAGACGCTGCACCTGCCCGTAAGCTGGCATAAAGATCACCATAGTGGAGCTACCATCAACCGGATTCGGAAGGCGTATGAAGCGCTCCGGTCATTTTTTCAAAGTGGGTTTATTTATCTGCATGTCCAGTTTAAGTTTCTGTTTTCATTTGGAGCCATGCTGTATTTTTCCCCATTGTTCGGTTGTATTGGGGTGTTACTGGGCATGCTGACTATCTATGTGATTCTGCGCTTCGACCGACCGTTTATCAAGGCATTGGATGAAACTAACGAACGCGAGCATGAAGCGGCTTCCACGCTGTTTGATAACCTGTCGAATATCATGACTGTTATTACGCTCCGCCTGGAAGAGCGTATCGAGAAAAGTTTTGCCCAGAAAGTAGCCGCCATTTTTCCGCCATTTATGCGTCAGGTACGCATTAACGAATGGAAGTGGTTTGTAGCCAGTATGTTGGTGTCTCTGATTTATATAGTGGTAGCTTCAGGCTACGTATACCAGCATTATATACCCGGACAGGTCTTTCTGATTGGTGGACTGGTCACCCTATTAGGGTATGTGAATCAGTTTACGAGCGTGTTCAACGATGTAGCGTTTCAATACACACAAATTGTACAGTACAATACGGATGTGCAAACGGCTCGTGGTATCGGCGAAGCATACGCCCAGTATGAACGGCCTGAGCAGGAAACGCTGCCTGAACGCTGGCGAACGGTTGACATTCGGGGCCTTAATTTTTCACATAGTCAGAGCCTGTCAGGCACGCGAAAAGCCGCCCGGCTGACCGATCTGCAACTGAATTTGACACGAGGAAAACGGATCGCCTTTATTGGCGAAAGTGGCTCAGGTAAGAGTACATTACTCACATTATTGCGAGGATTATACCCTGCTGAACAGGGTTTGTCGGTATGGGTAGATGGAAAGTCAGGGTCAAGTCTGAACGCTGTTGCGAATACGGTTACCCTGTTCCCCCAGGAGCCAGAGATTTTTGAGAATACGATTGCCTACAACATTACACTAGGCTTGCCTTTTGAGGATGAGGATGTCCAGCATGCTTGCCGTGTGGCTCGCTTCGATGAGGTCGTGAAGCAATTACCCAATGAACTTCAGACGAGCATTCAGGAGAAAGGTTTGAATCTGTCGGGAGGGCAGCGACAGCGATTGGCATTGGCTCGGGGTGTACTGGCTGCACGTGCCAGCAGCATAGTTTTGCTCGATGAGCCGACCAGTAGTGTTGATCCGAAAACGGAGTTGGCGATTTATCAGGAAATGTTGCGGACGTTTTCCGATAAAGCTGTTGTGTCGACTCTGCATCGGCTCCATCTGCTACCGCTTTTCGACTACATCTATATTATGCAGGAAGGGCGAATTGTGGAGGAAGGACGATTTACAGAGTTACAGCAACGGAGCCCAATTTTTCGGGAAATGTGGGCCCATCAGAAAGAGGTGATGGAAGAAGTGACTACTCAGTAGTCGTCAGAAATGATCAGGGTTGGTCAAGTATAGTCAAACATCGAAAATCAATTGTTTGACTATACTTGACCAACCCTGACTATTAGCTGCCTTTTTTACTCAACAGGGGCTTCCACAATCGATACAATTTTCCAGATGCCCCGAATATCCTGTAAAGGAACGGTTACGTTTCCACCGTTCGGATTGTCGGAGTGGAGGGTGAGGTACTTACGGGTTAAGAGTTCGTTGTCGCGAATGCGTTTAACGACGAAATAATCCCGGTACATGACTGCATAAACGCCACCCGACTGATATTCCCAGTTGCTATCGCTGACCGGAACAGCCAGTACCTTAGCCCCATGGATCAGTTGAGGACTCATGCTATTTCCTGAAATTTCGAGTACTACGGCCTGTTTCTGGCCTTTCATGACGGCTTTTCGGACACGGAATGTCTCCATATCGGTCCCGGTGATCCCATCGGCATAGCTCTCCACAAAACTGGCGTAAAACTTTACGGGGATGAAAGGAACCTCGATAGTGTCCTCGTCGGAGGTGATTAATCGAACATTCGTCTCTGGGGTGTTTAGCACGGGTAATTTTCCCCGGATCAAAAAGTCGGCGCTGATTTGCGGGTAGCAGGTCAGCAAACTCATGATCGTATCATACGACGGTTTGGCCCGACCGTTCAGAATATTATAAAATTTAGAAGGGTTTTCGCCTAACTCCTTGGAAATCTGATAGATTGTTATGCCTAAGGAGTCGAAAACCTGTTTTAGTCGGTCCTGAATCGTCACAGTACTGCTAATTTTTTGAACAATTTTTTGGGTATTGTAGTCTGGATAGTTGGACTTTATAATATAAGTAAAATATATTGCGCTTGTATCATAAAGAACATACTACAAATATAGACGTATGCGATTACTAAAAGCCACTTTTCTATCCAAAAATTAATGAAACGGAACCGATTGGGCACACACACGCTGCCAACAGTACTTTTTGTCGACATGAACAGCTTTTTTGCTTCATGCGAGCAACAGGTGAATTACTGGTTGCGGGGTCGACCAGTGGGCGTTTGTGTCTACACAGGGCGGCACGGCTGTGTGATTGCCCCATCGGTTGAAGCCAAATTGCTCGGAGTGAAAACTGGAATGCGGCTGGATGAAGCCATTGTGCTTTGTCCAGAGTTAGTGCCTATTGAAACCCATCCTAATCGGTACCGTGAATTCCACGTCAAGATCATCGACGTGCTTCGCCAGTTTTCAGACGATGTAGTGCCTAAAAGTATTGACGAAGCCGTAGTGGATTTGACAAACTACCAGTTGGTTTATAAAGATATGCGGCAAACGGCTTTAGCTATTAAACAAGCTATTCGGGAAAAAGTGGGAGATTGGCTCCGGTGCTCTATCGGAATCGCCCCAAACGTGTTTCTGGCAAAACTAGCATCGGATATTCAAAAGCCTGATGGTCTGACTGTTATTACGCCTGAAACCATTGATGATGTACTCCAGTCATTAATTCTAACAGATTTGCCGGGAATTGGCCATCGGATGGCTGAACGATTACAGGCAGGCGGTGTACATACTCCCCTCGACCTACGCTATGCAAAACCCGAACATTTGCGGGCGGTTTGCCAGAGTATTGTGGGGTGGCACTGGCATTTGCGGCTGAATTTTGGCGGAGAAGTCGACTTTGACACAAACGAAGAAAATAAGAGCATGTCGGCTATGCGTACTATTTCTGCCGATCAGCGTTGCTCTCCCGAACGGTTGGATGAACTTCTTCAATCGCTGTGCCTGACACTCGAACGGCGAATGGTTCGTAAAGGGATTTTCTGCCAAGATTTGTCCTTCTCCTGTCGATACCATTCTGGCAAAACGTACAACTATGAAGTACATTTCCCCGAACCTAAGCAAGATGGTCCCGAGCTATATCGAATTATCCGCGAACGGTTAGATAAGTTTCAGGCTACTCATCGCTGCGAGCCCGTTCTCAATGAGCATCTACGAAGTATGAATGTGGTTGTTTTTCGGTTCATACCCGCCGATGTTGTTCCCCTAAGCCTATTCGAGACCGATACGCGGAAAAATAAGCTTCGTAAAACGCTCTATGACTTGAAAACGAAGTTCGGGGCCGATAAGCTTGTTCGGGCTACTGAACTTCGTGATGATCCTGTATATCGGGATGTTATCGGCTTCGGAAATATCAAGGATTTGTAAAAGTTGGTCAATGATAGTCAGAAGTGGTCAAGAGTTGTCAAGTATGGTCAAATAGTTGTTTCAATTTTTGACCATACTTGACAATTCCTGACAATGCTTGACTACTTCTGACCATTCCTGAGCTATTGTAACACACCCATACGCCCGGCCTGAAAGTCTTCAAAGGCTTCCAGAATCTCTTCACGGGTGTTCATCACAAACGGACCATACACGGCTAATGGCTCCAGAATTGGTTCTCCGGCCAGAATAAGCAACTTTGTCGTAGCAGTCGCTGAAAGCGAAATAGTATCGCCATCCTGATTCAGAAGGGCAAGCTGCCCCCGATCAATGGTTGTGGCATTGAGCGTTGCTGAACCACTTAACACATAGGCCATTAACGCATACGATTCGGTAATCATTAAAGTTTCAGTTTGCCCCTGTATCATCGATAGATCGGCTACAACAACGGGACTGAATGTACTGGCTGGGCCTTGTATATCCGCTAATTCGCCAGCAATAATGCGCAACTGCCCACCGCCATGCAAGGCAACCGTTGGAATTTTCGAGGCTGCAATGTCCTGATATTTTGGTGGATTCATTTTATACTTCGCTGGTAAGTTGACCCATAGCTGCACAAAATCCAGCCGACCGCCCTGCCGCGAAAACGTACGCTCGTGTTTTTCTTCGTGAATAATGCCCGCAGCCGCCGTCATCCACTGTACATCACCGGCGAAGAGTTTTCCGTAGTTTCCAGCCGAATCGCGATGTTCCAGAGCACCTTCGTACACAATGGTCACCGTTTCGAAACCTCGGTGTGGATGTTGATCAACTCCTTTTGGTCGTTCGGAAGGTTTTACCTGCATGGGTCCATGATGATCCAGAAGTAAAAACGGACTGAATGGCCGTGAACCCTGCGGATGAAAGGCATTCAAACCGATGAACCCATCCCCAACGTTATTGGGTGTAGCTGTTAATATGTCAGAAATTGTTCGTTGCATTGTCATATTAAATGTATATACATTTAATACATAAACATGATTTGTGGCTCGTAAGTTCAATGGATAAATTGTTCACGAGGACAAAAGAAGGTTGTACGTCCGCCAACCACCGAACGCTCGATCCGGGTTCGACAGCGAGGGCAGAATTTATGCGCTTCTACATCATCGTACGGTGAATTGTCCCACTCGCGAACATGAATTAGAAAATCGATGGGGAAGTCGCGGTAGGTCGCTTCGTAGCGGATAGCTGTTTCGAGAACAAGCCGGATGGCATCATGCAGTTGGCTAATCTGAATATCGCTGAGGGTGTCGGCGCGTTGCTCAGGATGAATCCGCGCCTGAAACAGGACTTCATCGACAATCCAGTTGCCCAGACCGGCCACGACGCTTTGATCAAGCAAAACAGGTTTAATGAAGGCTTTCTTACGTCGCACCTGTTTGGTCAGCTCTTCAACAGAAATAGCGAGTCCATCCGAGCCAATTTTCTTTCGGGCCAGAAAATCATCTATGTTATCGATTAGGCCCACTCGCTCAAATTTTCGGGGGCAGAGGAAGCCTAAATTGAAGCCATTGGTAAATTCAAATACGATTCGGGCAAACCGGGGGCGGTTGAGTGATGCATGATAATATTCCAGATCACCCGTCATCCCAAAGTGCATATGCACGATGATGTCCGGGCGATCCGTGCGTACAAACAGGTTCTTTCCCACTCGCTGCGTTCCGATAAATTGCCGCCCAGCCAGCCTCTCCTGAAGTATCTGATAATCTGTAGTGAGCAGCTTTTTGTCTTCCACCTCAATGTGGCTGATAGGCTGATAAAGCGACGATGTTTCGAGGTATTGGCGTCTGATTTCCACCTCTGGTAGCTCTGGCATTCGATTCTATTTTGATCGTAAACCCGCTGTACATCAGCGTTGTTTTGGATGGTAAGGTTTAGACTACTAAGCGAATATGCTTACTATACAGAAAAACAAATATTTATCTAATGGCTTATCTGCTTGATATTCATTATATAAATTTGCGGTGTTTTGTGGGTATTATTTAAACCTTTTTTTAACTCCGCGAGTTGTTCGTTACAATAGGTTGCCGCAGGCTGGCGTTCCGGTAATGTTACTAGCGAATCGAATTTAATTTTTTCATTCAAACAAAAGATTGAATGTAATAACCTCTACACAACCGCGAAAGCGGCTTTTTTAAGTTTGTGCATGTTTAATCGTTAAACTGAAAATTTGCAATGGAAAATAATGCGCCCAAGTCTAAAACAAATGGTGCTCTTCTGGCGGCCCTGATCATCATGACAGGTTTAGCTGGTGTATCGAGTTATCTGTATTTTGATCAGAAAAAAGTTTCTGAAAATCAGGAAGTAACTATTTCTGAACGCGTTGAAGAATTATCGACCACTCGCGTTAAGCTGGATTCGATCTCAACGGCGTTGGATGCAAAAATTGCCGAAGTTCAAAAATTAGGTGGTGATGTTTCGGACCTTGAAAAGATGAAAGCGCAATTAGAACAGGATAAAGCCTCGCTGAAACGGGGTAATCGTGTTTCAATTGCCAAATATGAAGCCAAAATCAAACAGTATGAGGCTTACCTGACGGAAAAGGATACGCTTATTGCCAACCTGCAACGTGAAAACGTAACGCTGGCAACCAATGTAAAAACGCTGGATGAAGAGAATACAGGCCTGAAAACAAACCGTCAGCAACTTCGGGATTCAGTGAATACGTTCGTTGCCCAGAATACGGAGCTGACCAGCAAAGTAACTCGGGCTGCTGCGCTAAAAGCACAGAATGTAAAAGTATTTGCTGTTAACGCAAAGGGTAAAGTGAAGGAAGACGATTCCTATAAAGCGAAGAAGCTGGACAAAATCAAAGTAGTGTATACCTTGCTGGATAACCCGCTGACCAGAGAAGAAGCGAAGGATGTATATGTTCGGGTGCTTGACCCCGATGGGGCTGTTGTATCGGATATGGCTAATGGCTCAGGCACATTTAGTGTTGACGGCAATGAAACCATCTATACAACCAAACAAACCGTGAATTACACGAACAACAACCAAAATGTTGAGCTGTTGTATAGCCGTGGCATTCCTTACAAACCTGGTAAGTACACCGTAGAGTTGTATTCAGAAGGATTCCGTATCGGTTCTGGTGAATTTGCGGTTCGCTAATTCGCTCGTATAGTATCTAAAAAATCGCGCTGCCCAACGGTAGCGCGATTTTTTATGAAGTAGCCAATACCTTACTTCCTGGCAATTTCCCAAACCAGGTTTGTGTAATAGAATCCACCAACGGCTGGGCCGCCGATAAAGGTGTAATACGGATGGTTCAGTAAGTTGGTACCACCTACTTTGATTAACACGCCTACCTTGTTCAGTTGATAACTAATCTGTGCGTCAACGGTATTGATGGTTGGAACCGTACCTGTGGCTAGTTCCGATTGCCACAAAAACGAACTTTGGTATTTGTAGTTGATTGAAAAGCCGATGCCATTCCACAAATTGCTATTTGAAACGTTCAGGTTGGTAATCCATTGGGGAGTATTAAATGAGCTTTCTAATCCATCGCCCTTTTCGGCGCGATCAAGCTTAGCATACGAAGCATTTCCACCGATCGACCAGTTCGTCGTCAAGCTATAGCGAAGGCCTAGACTAGCACCGTAGTTATACACTTTTGTCTGTGAGTTGGTCCAGAGCCGGTAACGATCCTGGGTGTTCGCTGACGAAAAATAATAGGCCAATGAATCGGGATTCGAGCCTTTAGCCAGATTGGCATTCACCTGAGCGATGAAATTTTTATAGGCCATATAGTAGACGTCGATGTCGACAAAGAGACGTTGCTGGAACAACAGGCCCTTATAACCTACTTCAAAACTATTGACCTGTTCGGGTTGCAGGTACGTGTAGGGACTTTGCTTGAGTAAGCCTTTATTTTTCTGAATAGCCGCGTTGGTCGTTAATCCATTCGTGTTCACATCCGTTGTGATAGCCGCCTGAAAAGCGTTGATAGAAGTGACCAGGTAGGCATTTTCATAAATTCCTTTCGACATGATCGGTAAACCGCCCACGCGCTTTACCCCACCTGAGTTGATATTCGTGAACCCTTCGAACAGAGAGGGAAATCGATAGCCGTTCTGATAAGAAAGGCGAATAGTATTGCTGTTCGTTGGTGAGTACACGAGTGATACTCTCGGATTAAGCCGAGCGTCGAAATAGTAGTTTTTATCGAGTCGCAACGAAGCCGCTACCTTTAACTTGTTATCGAAGATTGTCCGGATTGCCTGCACAAAACCGCCCGTTTTCCCATAAACCAGGTTATTGCCGGGCTCCGTTGGATTGATGAAATAATTGCCATCGGGAAACACTACGTATCGGCGGAAATCGAATCCAGCCTGAAGGGTTAGGCCGGTCTGCTCGCGAAACCGCTTCCAAAGAACTCGTGTCGGTTCCACTTGTCCTTCAACATGATACATCCAGGACTGTACCCGTAAAGCCGCGCCAACATCCCAGTTATTAATGTCACGGAGTTTAGCAATCAGGTCGTTAAAGGGTTGCGTTCCGGGAACTGGTCTACCCTGATCAGCCGCAGCGCGGGCATCTCGGAGCGCCGTTGGTATAGCCGTTCCAGCCTGTGTTTCCTTATTGAACTGAGCGGTAAAATCGGCAAACCACTGATTGTCTGTTTTAAAGGACTTATCGATGTTTTCGGCCATGGACCGAATGTTGTACGAGTCCCCTGTGTTTTCGCTACTTCGATAGGCCCGAATCTGTATTGAGGGAGTGGTTAGGCTCAGACTTTGTTGATCAAGCCGGTAATTCTCAAGTCGAAAGCGGTTCGTCCGCTGATAGACATTGTTTAGCGTAGCTCCCTGGTAGGTGTAGACCAGTTCGACAGTTGGCGAGAAACGATAATGCAGTGACAGATCACCTCGCAGATTCCGGAGGCTATAATCGGTAGCCTCCGCTTCGTAATAGCCCGTTCGGCCAATACTGTACCGTTTACCACCTAAAGTAAGCGTTCGCCGGTTGGCCGCTTCATTGCCGTAGCCGTTGACGGGATCATACGCAGGATTATCCGCACCGAATAATCCCAGAGACGAATTGCCATTGAGGTTCAAATCATCCCGATTTCCAGCTACCCAATCGTAGCCTGCCTGATAAACCAGATTTACTTTGAACGCGAATCGGTCGCCAATTCGATGGGCATACCGAATGCTGGTTTCTGAAAAAAGCCTGGCGGATACGTCGGTGTCTCCCACATGGTTCACCCCGGTTTTCTGACCAATGCTTAAGCCCTGTGAATCAAATGGGTTACGAGTTAGCATATTGACCAGCCCATTCAACGCGTTCATGCCGTAGAGGGCCGATGCAACGCCTGGTACAAGTTCAACTTGTTGAATATCCAGGTCGGAAGGCGCTAAGGCACTGGCGATAGGGGCGCCAATGTGAGGAGCCTGATTATCGCGGCCATCCACGAGCTGGACAAACCGAACGTTAGTGGTGGCGGCAAAGCCACGGGTGTTGTACACTTTAAAACCTAAACTAGAGGTCAGTAGCTGTACACCTTTCAGGTTTTCGATAGCATCGAAGTAAGAGGGTTGAGCCGAGAGCCGAATTCGCCGGGCATCCAACACTTCAATACTGACGGGTGAACGTAAAATAGATTCCGATACACGAGAAGCCGAAACGACGATTTCGGCCAATTCACGTGAACGCAATGTATCTGGATTAGGAATCGTATCTCCTGCAAAATACGTGGAGGCAAAACCTAACCAAAGAAGAGTAGAGTTGAGCATGCAGGTGAGCTAACCAATGATCAGGCCAATCGTTATATTTTAGCAAATATAACGATTGGCCTGACAAAAGCTCGATGACGTTCTTCAGCGACGTTGAAAAGCCTATTTTATGCGAGAACTTTACTGTTTAACACCAATAAACTCACTTACAGAGCCATCTTGATTGCTAAGCCGTAGGAGTTGTCCCTGCTTCTCCATTCCCGTGTTGGTAAAGATCCGATCGGTTTGTAACGTGCCTATGCTGGAATTAGCTACTCGGAGTTCAACGCCGTCTAGTTTGCGCTGAAGAAGCACATGTGGAATGGTCTGCGTTTCGGGAGTAGGATATTGTTTTGTCAGAAGAAGCGTAACATTACTATCCGACTCCTGTTTTAGCTCGACATAGGGCATCTGATTCTGCGAAAGAGCCACATACGAGGGGTCGAGGTAAAAATTTGTTCGGTAGGTTCCAACTGCTTCACTCGCAAGGGAGGAGGCATTAGGCTGAATGTCAGACTCGTGCTGACAAGCCGTCAGTACACCGATCAGTGCGCAGAAAAGCAGTTGTGTTTTCATGGTGTATTGGTTGTTGGTTGATTAGACCCGACAGATGCCGAAAGAGTTGGAGTCTCATCCGTTTTTTTTTCAGTCTCATGCGTTTCGTTTTGTGCCAGATCAACCCACACCTTCATGTCAGTCAGTGTCATTGGTCCAAACTGCGTCGTAAAGGCTACATCGGCAGCATCGCGGCCGTACGCTACGGTTATACGATTGCCGCGTGGTTCGGCCTGAGTGGCGTCGAAGGTAAACCAGCGTCCGTCAATATAGGCTTCAAACCAGGCATGCAGGTCCATCGGGTCGAGTTGATATAAATAGCCAACGACCATGCGGGCCGGAATATTCAACGCCCGACACAGAGAAATACCCAGATGTGTGAAATCGCGGCAAACACCCACCCGGTTGTTTGCTGTATCGACGGCCGACGTGCTGGCATTGCTGGTACCGTATTCGTACCTGATATTTTCATGTATCCATTTTCGGATTGCTTCGGCCTGATCATAGCCGGGTTCAGCATTGGTGGTAATTTCTGTCGCTAAGTTACCTAACTGGTCAGATTGGCAGTAGCGACTGGGCAGCGTGTAATGCAGTACATCGTCCGGCAAATCTTCGACGGGCGTATAAGGTGCTCCCGGTGCTACATCAATCAGATTGGCAGTTTGAACGGTGGCCGAAAAATGAATAGAGAAAGGGCCTGTGGGTGCAACAACCCGCTGACACAAATTGCCATACATATCTGTAAACTCGGTGACGTTTACAGTAGGTGTAATCTGATATTCTTCCCGGATAATCCATTGACCCGCTCCAGAGCGTGGGCGCAGCATTAATATTAAAGGCGTTGGTGTTTCGGCGTCAAAATAAAGTTCGCAGCCTGCATTCAGTTGCATAATGATGGGAGGAAATTCTGTTTGCGTGTCGTTATGCAATGTTAACTCAAACAGGCTCTTATGGTTGCGTTTTTTCGGCTTTTATGCGTACTCAACGGAATCATGTCGTCATTTTATTTCTTGACAATGACAAACTCAACCCGCCGGTTTTGCTGACGGCCGGCTTCGGTATCGTTGGTAGACACCGGTTTGGTTTCACCAAAACCTTTGCTGGCAATCCGATCCGGCTCGATTCCTTTGCTGATGAAATATTCCCGAACGGCATCAGCTCGATCTTGCGAAAGCTTATTGTTAATCTCATTCGAGCCGGTGTTATCGGTATGGCCGCGTACTTCGATAGTCATTTTAGGCGCTTCGTTCAGGGTCGTTACCAGCCGATCCAGTTCAGGGCCCGATTCCGGGCGAAGTTCCGATTTTCCCGTATCGAAGAAAATATTGTTCAGCCTGATAACTGAGCCTTCTTTAATCGGGGCCATTTTAATAGGCTCACCTTTAATCTCCTGAAAGCCTTTAGATTGGGTCAGGTCAATGTTAATACCTTCAGAAATAAAGTCTTTGGCAATGGCCCGCATGGTGTATTTCTGGCCGTAAGGAAGCACAATTTTGTATTCGCCCGTAAGTGGGTCGGAGGTAGCTTCACCAACTTCAGCTCCATCGGGTAGGGTTTGATAAACGATTCTGGCTTCAATAGGCTTACCAGTCAGCTGATCAATCACCTTACCGCTAATCAGCGCAACTGGATCGGGTCGGGTGGCATCTGTTGCACCAGCTACTTCATCCCCACCACCCAGGCGGCTGGGTTGATTTGTAGGTCGATCTTCAGTGAGCTTAACCCGAACAATATCTCCTTTCCCAACGGTGTTCTTAAACGTAGTCAGGTAGGCATAATCGCCCGAAGCAGAGAGGGTGTAATACGCATCATAGCCATCGGTATTCACTTTAGGGCCCAGGTTGACAGGCTTGGTCCAGTGTTTCCAGGTTTTATCGACGCGTTTGGTGACATAAATATCATTGCTGCCTAAGCTCCCTTCGCGATTACTCGAAAAATACAGCGTTGCGCCGTCGGGTGCCAGAAAGGGCGTAGTTTCGGTAAATTTGGTATTTACCTCAGAGCCTAACTCCATCGGCTTTGTCCAGGAGCCATCCTTTTGCCGGAAGGAGACGTAAATGTCATCTTCCTTACTATTTTTCTTTTCGCTGAAGGCCATAACCAGCGTTTTACCATCGGCCGACATAAACCCACAATCGAACTGCCCTTTGCTCATGCCGACATAGCCAGGAATGTCGATCTTTTGGGGAGCCGACCAGCCGGTAGCCGTTTTTTTACTGATCGAGAAACCGCGTGTTTCGTAGTTGCCGTTGTTGTATTGCCCTTTTATAAGCATCGTATTACCATCGGGCGTGATACTATAGGCACAGTTGTATTCGTCTTTGTTCAGCGGGAATCCCATGCGCCGGGCTGGCCCCCATTTACCACTGGCAGCATCCAGATCGGAATACCAGATGTCCTGACTGCCTTTGGTGCCGTGGGTATTGTTGGGGTGGCTTATTCGGGCGAAGTACAACGTTTTTCCGTCCGGCGAAATGACCGGATTGATCTCGTTATATTCTGAATTGACCTGATTACCGAGGTTTTCAACAGCGGGATTGGTCGATACCGTCGAGTCTTTCTTCACCTGTCCGTACGTACGACTGGCAATCGTGAGAAAAGCTGCGACAATAATACCGTAGGCATTCATGCGAATTGTAGGCAAAAGGAGTGGAATACTTTGAAAAGAACGATTAAAAATGAATGTTTTGTATGCCACCATATGGGCTAAGTCACTGGACTAAGCTTGTTAAGTTTAAGGCCAATGGCTGATAAATGATCAAAATCGTTGTCTGATGTACGAAGTTCCGCGTCATAGAAAAGAGAAGTAGCTGCAATCCAAATATCATTTTTGCCCATATTCCGAGCAGAAGTGCCAGCCGGTAAGGGGTCGTTTGGCAGTTCCCCTTGACTATAGGCATCAACGGTTGCATATACATCTGTCATACTAAATTCAATACCGAAAATGGTATTTCGGTTAGAATCTTTTCAAGAGTGAGTCGTTTTTGGTAACCCCACTTTCGCTTTGTAGCGAAAGCCTTCTGCTCACCTACGGTTACAATGGAAATGGCTGAATAAGAAGGGAATTCAGCTTTTCTACGAATTAGATGTATAAGAATATTTGTGTCTAAAAGATATAGCATTAATTATTCCTCCTCTTTTAGCATGTGCTCCCATTCTTGCTCCGAAAAATCTATTTGAGGTAGAGTTTTAGCTCTGTCACTACCTACTGATTTCAGAAAGGCATCCATGCCACCAGCAGCCTGTACATCGGAAGAATAATAAATCTTAACCTGATTTACAGTGGGCACAGAGCCAGGCGTATATTTTTTTGTGGCTTTGGTTTTGGCTGACATAATCACCTCCTTTTCAAATTTTACTAATTGTGTCTACACCACTACCCGCAGCTTGGCAAAGCTGAGCAAGAGAGTCTTTTCCCCGACTACATCGAACAGAATGGTAGCCTTGCGTTCGGTACCATTAACGTCCACTTGTTTTACGGTTCCAAACCCAAATTTGGCGTGTTCAACGCGTTGCCCAGAAGCTAGCTCGGCGGTGCTGGTTGGCGCAAAATCGGGCGATGGTGTATGCGAAGCGGCTGTCTGAGGGGTCTGCGTACGAGCGGTTTTCTGCGCCAGTGACCGTACAAACGCCATCGAACCCGTCGAGGTGCTTTCGCTCCGGTCGCGCTCCGGTCGATCGAAATCCATCCGGCTAGGTGCTGAGCGCAGCTTCGACATTTTCAGATACCGCTGGTCGATCTCCATCAGGAATCGGCTGGGTTCACACATTTTCAGGCGTCCGTAATGATACCGCGTTTCGGCATACGACATGCTTAACCGTTTTTCGGCACGGGTAATAGCTACGTAAAAGAGTCGCCGTTCTTCTTCCAGATCGTTCCGGCTTTCAAGCATCATCTGACTAGGAAACAGGTCTTCTTCCATCCCGACGATGTGTACGTTTTTGAATTCCAGTCCTTTGGCTGCGTGGATGGTCATCAGCGTCACCTTATCGTTGTCGCCATCGTCTTCCTTTTCATCGGCCGAGGTTAACAGCGAAACGGATTGCAAAAACGCGGCCAGACTTTTTTCCTCGTTATCTGGGTTGTCAACAAACTCTTTGATGGCGTTCAGCAATTCCTGTACGTTTTCGTAGCGCGCCAGTCCTTCAACGGTCTTGTCTTCATACAGTTCTTTGAGGAGCCCCGATGCCTTGGCAATGTGCGACGCCACCTCATAAGCATCTTTTTGATCGAGCAGGAGTTTAAAACTCTTGATCAGGTCGGCAAAGCCTTCAATGGCTATCGCAGATCGTCCGGCAACGTGTTTAGTGATCTCGGAAACGATTTCCCAGATTGAATCCTGCTTTTCGGCGGCTATTACGCTGATTTTGGCTACCGTCGTATCGCCGATTCCTCGCTTCGGCAGGTTGATAATCCGTTTAAAGGCTTCCTCGTCCTGCTGGTTAACCGTAAAGCGCAGGTAAGCAATCAAATCTTTGATTTCCTTCCGTTGATAGAACGACAGACCGCCAATGATGCGGTACTTGATGCTCATCTTGCGCAGGGCTTCTTCAAAAGCCCGCGATTGTGCGTTGGTACGGTACAAAATGGCGAAATCGTTGTTGGTCAGCGACTCGTTCATTTTGGTCTCGAAAATGGCCGATGCAACCAGACGCCCTTCTTCATTATCCGATGAGGCTTTGATGACATCGATCAGTGGCCCCTCTTCATTATCGGTGAAGACGTGCTTTTCCAGTTGCTGCTTATTGCGGGCAATGATTGAGTTCGCTGCTTCGACAATAGTCTTAGTCGACCGGTAATTCTGCTCCAGCTTCACGATTTTGACGGCATCCTTGCCATAATCGCGCTGGAAATTCAGGATGTTCTCGATGTTGGCGCCCCGAAAAGCGTAGATGCTCTGGGCATCGTCGCCCACTACGCAGATATTCTGATGAACAGCCGCCAGTTTACGGGTAATCAGATACTGTGAAATGTTGGTATCCTGAAACTCATCGACCATCACCTGCTGGAACTTATGCTGGTATTTGTTCAGAATGTCCAGATGGTCGCGGAATAGCACATTGGTGTTGAACAGCAAATCGTCGAAGTCCATCGCATTGGCGGCAAAGCAACGAACACTATACTGTTTGTAAATTCGACCGATATGCGGCATCCGAGCCGATTCGTCGTCGGCCTGAATTACAGCGTTGTTGAGGTAATCGTCAGGTCCGATGAGCCGGTTTTTAGCCCCTGAAATTCGGGAAAAAACACTGTTCACGCGATACACCTTATCGTCCAGCCCCATTTCTTTGATGATGCTGCGTAAGAGCGATTTCGAATCGTCGGTATCGTAAATGGAAAAATTGCTGGTGTAACCGATGGCTCGGGCTTCGATCCGAAGAATTTTGGCAAATACGGAGTGGAACGTACCCATCCAGATGTTACGGGCTTCTGTGCCAACCACTTTTTCGATCCGGTGGCGCATCTCACCAGCCGCTTTGTTGGTAAATGTAAGAGCCAGGATTCGAAAGGGATCAATCCCGTTTTCAATCAGGTAAGCAATCCGGTAGGTCAGTACACGGGTTTTCCCCGAACCGGCACCGGCAATAATCATGAGCGGTCCATCGCCGTGCATAACGGCCTGCCGCTGCGGGTCATTCAATCCAGAAATATAATCAACCATTCAGCTCGTCTCTATCCTTCTATAACAATCAAAACTACGAAATAATTTGGTAGCGGGTGGGTAGAATAGGGGTAGAGCGGAATAAACTTTAGGTTCGCAGAAGGCTGTTTTGTTGGCTATATAGAATTAGAGGAAAGGCCCCATATCGATACCCATCAGCTCCGAAACGGAGGAACTTGTTGCTACTCCACCATCCCCTTTCCGGTAACGCAGCCATTCACCAGTGTGATAATTATAGACGAAACCCTCTTCTATGCCATAATGCTCATTTTCAATCAGGTTAATGATTTTGTATAGATCACGTTCGGCCGACCTTGGCTGAGCGACTTCAATAATAATTTTAGTCTGTTCTGCCTGATTATCATACAATAATACGTCAGGGACCTGATGGCCAGGGCCTTCGCCCAGCGGTGTTTCCGGCAGCGGCATAAGGGATATTTTCTGTTTATGATAGTAGAGAATGCCTAATTCTATCGTTAGCTTGCTAATAATAATCTGATGAGCAATTGGCGAATTGGTGCCATCGTCATGCACAACAAAGGGCGATGGGTATCTTACCTCGTACATAGCAATAGGTTTTTTTATACCACTAAAATACAGAAAAAGAGCCTATAAACGCGATGCTGCCCATAACGGCCACTTTTTCTGAATTATTGTGCAACATTCTCAAATTTCCTGCATCTTTCTATCGATAATAACTTAAACGTTGGGAAATACTGAAGCTGTTGGAACCTAAACCGTACCCCGACCGCCATGCTGATCTGGTCAAACGCTGCCAACAGGGCGAGCGACGGGCACAGTATGAACTTTATCAGCATTACGTAAAGGCAATGTACAATGTTTGCCTGCGAATTCTGAATCACGAAGCCGAAGCCGAAGATGTATTACAGGAAGCATTTATGGATGCATTTAGCCATATAGGCTCATTTCGAGGCCAGAGCACGTTCGGAGCATGGTTAAAGCAGATTGTGGTAAACCGGGCTATTAACCATCTCCGTGCCCGACGCCTGGAGTTGGTCGATATGGAGTCAAATCGGTTTGGTGAAGACGATGGACCTGATTTCGCGGACACCGAACCTTACGATGAAGAAGGCGTTCAACTAGAGGTGGATCGGGTTCGAAGGGCCATGCAACTGCTTCCAGAAGGGTACCGGGTCGTCCTGTCGCTTTATTTGTTTGAAGGCTATGACCACGAAGAAATAGGCAACGTATTGAATATCAGTGAAACCACATCCAGAACACAGTATTTACGAGGAAAGAAACGTTTACTTGAATTATTAAATTAGTTAGAAATGAGTTAGTAAGAATTGAGGGGTGACTAACCTAACCCTGTAGATGGTATTCGCTCTTTCAATCTTTCACTCTTTCGCTCATTGAAGTATGAAAAAGGATAACCTTGAACGTTTTGTGCGTGATAATCGCGAGGACTTTGACGACAAAGAGCCGCCGATTAACCTGTGGAAAAAGATAGAGGCTGGTCTTGATAAAGCCAGTCTGGATAGTCCGCAAATAGCCCAGAACAATATTTCACCGTTTGTAGACGTACACACAAATCGGTCGGCGTCGGGCGGTCGACAAATTGGCTGGCCTACGCTGGATTGGCGGGTAGCTGCGTCCATCGCTGTATTGCTGCTGGCGGGCTGCTTCCTGTATATGAATAAGCAATATGGCGTAACACACCAGCCTGAGATTGTAGCGGCCAATCCGACCTATGCAAAAGAGGTAGTGCAGTATACACAGTTAATTGACGATAAACGTGCCGAATTAAAACAACTGACCGAAGATAACCCAGCTCTATATCAGGAGTTTGCTATTGACCTGGACCGACTCGAAAACTCATATCGGGCGCTTAAGGCCGATTTGCCTAAAAACCCGAATCAGGAGGTGTTGATCCAGGCTATGATTCAGAATTTACAGCTTCAGATCAACTTACTTAACGAACAATTGCGTGTGATCCAGCGCATTAAAGATCAAACACATGAAACGAGTCCTGTATAGTGTTTTACTATGCCTTAGCCCATTGTTTATCCGGGCCGAGGTGCCGGTTCCGACCGGTACGGTTGAAACTACCGTTGAAAAAAAGAAAACCATCATCAAACTATTCGATGTCGATAGCAAAGATAATCTGGTCGTCGACAATCAGTTCGGCCAGGTTACGGTAGGGCTGTGGGACCGAAATGAGATAAAAATTCAGATTACTATTGTCGCTAATTCGGATTCGGACGAGCGCACCCAAAGGTATATGGATGCTGTAACGATTGACGAAAAGCGGAACGGCAACCAGATTATCGTTCGTACTAATTTCAGCCAGAGTGTAGTTTCGAACTGGAGTTTGGGGAAATGGAAAGACGATGGCGAACGGAACTTCGTTCGGATCAATTACGACGTAATGATGCCCAAACATATTCCGCTGACCGTCCGAAATAAGTTTGGAAATACGATGATTCCCGCTTTCCAGGCTCCGCTGACAGTCTATAGCCGCTATGGCAACTTTACCGCCGAAGAGCTTGGTAGTCGACAAAACGATATTGATGTAGCCTATGGTAAAGCAAACATTCGTCATCTCGATGCTGGCAAGCTCGATATGGCTTATGGAAGTCTTGAATTATCGAAAGCCAACGAATTAGTGCTTACTAACAAAGGTGGAAAAATGACCATCGGCGATGTAGGAAAACTGAATGCCGACATCAATTATTCTGGCGCTAAAATTGGCAACCTGCGTGAGTCCGGCAAGATTAAACTTAACTTTTCGGGGGGCTTCCGTATCGACCAGTTACCCAAAACAGTAGAAAATGTTGATATTCAGGCGTCTTACTCATCCGTAGCTTTACCTGTTGACCGGAACAATGACTGCGATTTTGATGTGACGGTTAGTTACGGCAATTTCAATTACCCATCCGGTTCAACCTGGCATTTCACCGCTCAACCCGATGATGATAACCACCGGGGATCAAAGTTGACTAAGCAGTACGTCGGTAAAGTTGGCAGTGGCTCGGGCACCAAAGTCCGGGTAGTGGCCAAGTTTGGGAATGTGAATTTTCAGTAATCCTAACCGGGATTTATATGATTTGATTGACTGACTATGATTATGCTTTCATAGAAAGCTGACAAACAATAAATCAAGGTCGGTCAGGTAAATCATAAAAATCCAGGTTCAGATAGTCAGCCTCTCAATTACATCGCTGTGTTGAGGAAACTCCTGTAGCAACTGGTTTCGGTTGGCCATTTCGAAATCGGCGAAGTCGAAGCCGGGTGCGACCGTACAACCTACCAAGGAGAATTCGGTTCCTTCGGCCGGTTTTGAACCAAACCAGCAGCCCGCCGGTACTACGTCCTGAAACACCTCTCCCCGTTCAGGATTATTGCCCAACCGAATTAGTCGCAGAGAACCGTCGGGGTTGATAATAAACACCTCTAATGGGCCACCTGCGTAGAAATGCCAGATCTCGTCGGATTTTATCCGGTGAAATGCTGAGAAATGCTGTTGCTCCAGCAGGAAATATATAGCCGTACAAAACGACCGTTCACCACCGAATCGGCTCGGTAAGGCTTCCCGAGCTATCGTTTCGGATGATCGATACGTTTCTGCATAATACCCTCCCTCAGGATGCGGAGCCATGTTGAAGGCCTGAACGTAATAGGCGGCTGTCATGATTTAATTTTGAATGAGTGAATGATAGAATGAGTGAATAGGTTTGCACCAGCTATTCACTCATTCTATCATTCACTCATTCAAAATTAAGCGTTTATTGTGCTGCTTTTACAACCGTAAGAAAATCAGGGGCTTTTAGGGAAGCGCCACCAATCAGGCCACCATCTACATCGGGTTGGGCAAACAGCTCGGCCGCGTTTTGAGCGTTGGCGCTGCCGCCGTATAGAATGGTGATGTCCTGGGCAATTGAGTCACCATATTGACTGGCAATGTGCTGGCGTAATTCAAAGTGCATATCCTGCGCCTGCGCCGACGAAGCCGTCAGGCCGGTACCAATAGCCCAGATCGGTTCATAGGCAATCACCACCTTCGCAAACGACTCGGCCGACAAATGGAACAGGCTTTCGGTAATCTGATCTTTCACGAAGCCAACGTAATCGCCATTCTCGCGAAGGTCGCGGGATTCCCCACAGCAGAAAATAGGAATCAGGCCATTTTCCAAAGCAATGTTTACTTTGGCCGCCAATTGAGCGTTGGTTTCACCGAAATATTCCCGGCGTTCGCTATGACCAAGAATAACATAGTCAACACCTATAGATTGCAGCATAGGAGCTGAAATCTCGCCTGTGTAGGCTCCAGAAGCTTTCTCATGACAATTCTGAGCGCCGAGCGAAATCTGGCCACCGGGCGTGATTGCCTGCCGGGTCGTGGTCAAGTAAACAGCGGGTGGGCACAGGACAACCGTAACATCACCTGTTACTTCAGCTTTCACCTTGTCGATTACTTCCGATACAAGGGCAGTAGCCTCATCGGCTGTTTTATTCATCTTCCAGTTGCCGGCAACAATTTTTTTACGCATAACCGATTAATAATGAGAGTCAAAATCAATGTTTTGGGTTTACGAATAGCCCGTATATTGCTTGAAATTTTTAGCGAAATTAGGGTTTTGGACCGAATGAACCATGTTGAAGACCACTAAAGTTGACCAGACGGTAAATAAGTGGAAATAACTACTGCCAGATCAATAAACTTAGTCTATAATATTTGTGTTATTCGGATAAAAAATGCGTAATTTCAATGTGATAAAGCTACGATAGATGAAAACGCTGATACTGGTACTAGGACTGTTACTGTCCAGTTGGGTTGCGCGGGGAGATGATAACCGACGTGTACCCGATAAGGATCAGTACGGCTTTTTTATTGCTGGAAACCGGACCTGGACTCGCATCCCGTTTCAGCTTCATTCAAACCTGATCGTTGTGCCGGTACGTATCAATGATTCGGATACCCTGAACTTTATTCTGGACACCGGAGTCGCCAATACGATTATTACGGATCCGGCCACGTTTGCGAAGAAACCTCTCCAATTGACCCGTAAAGTGAAGATAAGTGGTGCCGGAGAGGGCGGAAGCCTGACCGCTTCCATTGCGATTGATAATACCCTGTCCATGGGTGGCTTACGGGCATCGCACCATAATCTGGTTATTCTGGACGAGGATATTCTCAAACTATCCGAGTATGTAGGGACACCTGTGCATGGTATTTTTGGCTATGAGATCTTTGCCAATTTTGTCGTTAACGTTGACTTTCAGCGCCATGAGCTGATGATCATGAAGCCGGGCAAATTCAAATACAATAAGCATAAAGGCGATCGTTACCCGATCACCATTCAGGATACCAAAGCATATACCGATGCCTTGTCGGTGTTTGATGGTGAAAAAACCTTACCGTTACGTGTCGTGCTGGATACAGGGGCAGGCCATGCGCTTCTGCTCGACCGGTCGCGTAGTACAGCCGCAATGCCCATTCCAGAGAAAAGTATTCGGGCGCAACTAGGTCGTGGCCTGAACGGAGTGATCAATGGAAGTGTAGGACGGATTCAGAAAATCCGGTTCGGTCGTTACGAAATGGATAATATTCTGGCATCGTTCCCGGATAGTATGGCCTTTGGTATGAAGCTCGTGAATATGCCCGAGCGGCAGGGTAACGTAGGATGTGAGCTATTGCGTCGGTTCAATGTTACGTTCAACTATCCCGATCAATATATTGTGATGAAGCCCGTTAAGCGGCTGATGCGCGAAAGCTTCGAGCACGATATGAGCGGTCTGGAGCTTCGTGCCAAAGGGGAAAGTTTCCGTACCTATTATATTGATAAAATTCTTGATGGATCACCAGCCGCTACGGCTGGCCTGGAAGAAGGGGATGAATTGCTGTTTATTAATAACTCATCAGCCAGAGACATGTCTATCAGCGAAATCTACAAGATACTTCAGAAAGGAGAAGGGCGAGAAATATCGCTGGTTGCCCGACGAAATGGCCAGCTTATCATCGCCCATTTTGCGCTAAAGCGATTGATTTAGTGAGTTTAGTAGTGTACGCGTAATGAGTGAATCGGGTGGAGTAGGCGGGTTGGTAAAACCCGCTGCTTCACCCGATTTATTTTACGTTATACCTCCATTTTGTCGAGTTTGAATCGGAAGGTGGTTCCTTTATCGACCTTGCTCATCACCGTAATTTTCGATTTGTGCGCATTCAGAATGTGCTTCACAATAGCCAGGCCAAGACCGGTTCCTCCACGCTCTTTCGACCTACTTTTTTCAACCCGGTAGAATCGCTCAAAAATCCGACTTAAGTGTTCGGGGGGAATGCCCGGCCCATTGTCACGGACCGAGACGACAATGTGTTTTTTGTCTTCTTCAAGATGCACGATAACTTTCCCATTGTCATTGCCATATTTCACTGCATTTTCAACCAGGTTGGTCATTACCTGCGTAATGCGTTGAACATCGGCCTTTACCCACACGGGGCCAGGTTGTGAGGTCTTGAGTGAGAGCGATGTGTTTTTGGTTTTAGCGATGGTTTCGAGTTGCTCAAAAATCTCCTGAATCACCTGCGTAAAGTTGACGCGCTCAAAACTCATTTTTACCTCGCCCGTTTCCAACTGCGACAGGGCTACTAGGTCCTTTACCAATGCATCCAAGCCATCCAGACTTTTGGCCGCTTTTGACAGAAATTTGTCCCGAACGTGCTCGTCATCGACGGCTCCATCAATAAGCGTATGGATAAATCCCTGGGCAGCAAAAATAGGCGTTTTTAACTCGTGTGACACGTCGGCCAGAAACTCCCGTCGAAATTGCTCCAGTCGCTTTAACTCGTCAATCTCCTTCTGCTTTTTGGCGACGTAGACAAAGATTTCGTCATTGAGCTTTTTGAATGGGTTGCTGTTTTTGATAATGGTTTTTCGGGTAATACTAAAGTCACGAATCTTAAGCTGATGGATGGTTTTATACATCTTATTGACTTCCCGAAAGACCAGCAGTTCGATGGCGTACAGTACCAGAAAGAACGAAATGGCAAACGACGAAATCCCCACGACAAACAACATACTACTCGTAACACCTTCGACGAATGTGAGGAAAGCGAGCGTCAATGCCGAAATCAGGCAAGCCAGCAGAAGAGCAATAATGCGGGGACTGAGAGACATGAGACAAAGGTAAAAAGAGCGAAAGAGTGAATGAGTGAAAGAGCGAAAAACCTGCCGGATGGTTCGCTCTTTCACTCATTCACTCTTTCGCTCTTTATTCGGGCTGATCTGTAAACATGTAGCCTACTCCTTTCAGCGTTCGGATGTGGGTGTCGCCGATTTTTTCGCGGAGTTTTCGGATATGAACGTCTACGGTGCGCTCAAGGACATAAATATCAGCTCCCCAGATTTTTTGAAGCAACTCTTCCCGGCTGCATACCTTGTTGGGGTGTTGCGCTAAAAAGAACAGGAGTTCGAACTCTTTCTTGGGAAGAATAACTGTTTTATCGTTCTGCGTTACCGAATAGTTTTTGCGGTTGATCAACAGATCGGCAATAACAATTTGCTCACCCGGATCTGCCTTTTGGGCTTCGCGCCGGAACAAGGCATTGATTCGACTCATCAAGGCACGGGGCTTGATGGGTTTTGTAATGTAATCGTCAGCTCCCACGTCGAACGCTGCCACTTCGGAGTATTCTTCCGAACGAGCTGTGAGGTAGATAATATAGGTTTGGCGTAATTCGGCGATTTCGCGAAGTTGACGACCTGTTTCGATACCATCCATCTGGGGCATCATAATATCGAGCAGTACCAGTTCCGGAATATAGCCTTTAGCGACTTCAATGGCTTTCCGGCCATCAAACGCGGTGCGCACCTCGTAGCCTTCTTTGAGAAGGTTGTATTCGAGCATCTCTACGATGTCGGCGTCGTCGTCTACGACTAAAACGCGATGAAGGGGTTGAGCAGCTTTGCCAGCACTCATGCGAAGTTAAATTGGTGAGAATGATCTACTTCACTCATAGCGTTAAGTAGTTGCCTTCTGTTTGGCAGCCCGAAGTTACGTGACTTATCCACAACGTTACCAACTCCAAATGCATCCTTAACAAAAACTTAACAGCCTGAACTGTAGTCAATATCTGTTACTATTGTCTGGAAATAAGTTAATTGGGCGAATTCTAAAACGTATTATTACTCAAACTAAAGTAGCCAGTTGATGGTTGGCAAGATAAATGAGCCTGCCAGCCAATAAACGGATTGTGGGGTTATTTTAGCTTTTTCATTCACTATTATGGATACACGTTCTCCGGAAATTCAGTTGCCTTTCTACGCTAAAGTTACCTGTATATTGCTTTCGTTGGTAATGATTGTGTATGGATTACATACACTGGAAGGCTTACTGATTCCTCTGGTTTTTGCCATACTGTTTGCCGTATTGCTCTTTCCGCTCGTAAAACGGCTCGAAAACTGGAAGGTACCTCGAATCATTGCGATAGTTCTCTGTTTGTTATTCGCACTAGCTATATTGACGGGCTTGTTTTACGCCATTTCTATTCAGCTTAGCAATTTTACCGAAGTAGTGCCCAAGTTTGTTCAGCGGGCAAATGAATACATCAACAGCATACAAAAATTTGCTGACGAACACCTGAATATCGACCGACAACGTCAGGTTGATGAAATCCGCAAGTACCTGAATCAGGCACTTTCCGAAGCGGGTGTTATTGTTACCACTACCCTGCTGACTACGACAAATATCATCAGTACACTTTTCCTGATTCTGCTGTTCGCTTTCTTCTTCCTGCTTTACCGCGATTTTTTCCGGACGTTCTTTTATAAAATTTTCAGGGATGCGGGTCGATCAAAAGTCGACAGCGTAATGAGCGGGATTTACGAAGTGGTAAAAGATTATATGGCCGGACTCTTTGTGGTCATTATCATCATTGGTACGCTGATGACGGTTGGCTTGCTAATACTTGGTGTCGATTATGCCGTGTTCTTTGGCTTCTTTGGCGCTTGCCTGGTGTTGATTCCCTACTTTGGCCTTTCGCTGGGGTCACTCATACCGGCGGCTTATACCCTGGTTACACAGGACAATCCGTTTAAAGCGTTGGGCGTTGTTGGTGTTTTTTTGTTTGTGCAGGCGCTGGAAGGCAACTTTATTACGCCCTATATTGTCGGGTCGAGGGTGAGTATTAACCCGTTAGCGGCTATTATTGCCCTCATTCTCTGGGAAAATGTGTGGGGGTTACCAGGGCTGGTCTTAGCCTTACCCATGACGGCCATCGTAAAAGTAATCTTTGATGCTGTCGATTCACTGAAACCCTACGGATTCCTGATCGGTGAAGCCGAAAAGCCCCGTCCACCTATAAAAAATCTTCAGGAACTAGCCGAGCAATTGCCAAAACGAACGAAAAAAATAGGCAAAGTGGAGGAGAAGAAGTAAAGAGCGGGCTGGCGTACCAGTGAAAGAGTGAATGAGCGATGCGTCAGCTATTCACTCTTTCACTCTTTCGCTCTTTCACTCATTAAAAATTAAGCGGATCGAGATTTTTGAAGTGGCCGTTCATCCGAATGCGTTGTTTGGTGCGTTCCATGTCCGAGACGACCGGCAACACGGTATTCAAATGCTGGATCAGGAAAAGCTGACGTTCGGCTTCACTTTCCAGGGTTAGGAGCTCATACTCCTGCTCAATCGATAAGCCTACTTTGTGGGCTACTTTGTAGGATAGGTTTTCGGACGATGGGTTATAATCCGTCTCAATTTGCAGCAACTTATATAAGCGTTCCAGTCGTTCGGTCAGTGCAGATGCATGTGCGCTAAAATTATCGCCCGGTTCGATCATCTCTACATCGCCACCCGCATACAATTTACCCGCAACTGGGTTTTCGAAATTGACCAGTCGAAAAATGCGTAACCCTTTCGTTTTAATATCCATCCGGCCGTCGGGGTAGCGTTTGTGCAGGGTCGTAACGTGCATTTCGGTACCATAGCCCGGAAGTTTGTTGTTGATGAAGGCCGGAATCCCAAACGTGCGCTCTTCCTCCAGGCATTCGTTGATGAGTTCTCGATAGCGGGGTTCGAAAATATGCAGATTCAAATCCTCACCAGGATACACAACCAGATTAAGCGGGAACAAAGAGAGCGCCTTTTGCATAGACCGAAAAGTACGGCTTTTTAATTAAAAACCGTGTTTGATTCCGTAAAACGGACAGAACGGGCTTTTGCTTCAGCATAAATCGGGTCGGCCAGATTACCTAAGCCCGTCACATCCGACATGCAATCCGTTATCACAACCAGTTTACGAACGAGTTCTGGAGCAAAGTCCAGAAGTTGTTTCAGGCTGTTGGCTACACAGTGCGATTTGGCTTCGCCCATGAGGTAAATGGTATCGAACCGGGCTAAGTCGGCAATGAGTTGCTCGTTAAGCTGGGTTTCAGGAACGGATGAGTCGGGAACCTGCGCCCGAAAAATGCCAAAGTGCTCAGAGAGTGGATACAGTCCCTTTTGTATGGCTACATAATTGCGGTTCCGTTGATGCGACCAGTCTTTCAGCGCATCCAGCAGTGTATCGTGCAGAGCTGCACCCCGCGAACCGATCAGACAATGTTCGGGCCAGATAAAATGGTCGAACTGCCCATCGGCTTCGAGATCATGCACGTATTGTTTGGCTTTATCAACCGAAAACCGGGGTAGCCAGCGACCCGCGCCAACATCATCGCCTGTAATGCGTGTAAACGGAGTCGGGTGAGTCCCGTTGGCATCCTGCCAAAAGCCCGGATGGGCAATATCCAGAATATGGTGCGTGTCGAGTGTAACAACGATATGGTCGATTTGATTGCCGTGCTGTCGGATTAGACTAGCCATACGGTCGACATCCTGCTCGGCTCCGGGTACAAACAAAGCGCCATCAGGATGGCAGAAATCGAACTGAGCATCAATAATCAGGAACGCATTTTTCATTGGGTCGAGTACCGTGACTGAATTGGCTGGTAACGGTGCCCAAAGGTAATAAAACTCATAGGCCTAGGCCAAGCGAAGCGCGCAACATTGCCTGTATAGGATGCCGAAGTCCCTCATCGCGGCCATATAGATAAGCAGCGCCCAACACCAGGTTATAAAAGTAAAAACGAGTACGGGTGCTGTGGATACCTATGCCTACTAAGGTAGCCTGTTGAAATGGGTTAGCCGTAATTTTTTGGGATGGTCCGTTTCCTTCTACCGGCAGCTTGTCATGAAAAGGTAAAAAATGCCTTGCAGTGATGTAGTATTGTCGATAAAAATTATTAGCCGATTTGCCTTCTCGTATCGCTTTGTTAATGAGTGGATAGTAGTTTAATCCGGCCTGTCCCAACCAACTCGTACCGGATACGGGAGCTTGGTTGGTTTTTGGTGAAAATTGCCAGCTTACTCCGCCAAAAAGAGCCCAGGCGGGTGTTAGTTTATGTTCAACAGCCGCCCACAAGCCGTATAGGTTTGTTCGCTCGATGGCAGGCCGAGGGTCTTTAAATAACCAAATTCCAGCTTTACCCGGTTGTTCGAAGCCAATCTCAATCAGCGTAACTTCCTGACGACTTCGCCGGAGAAATTCCTTCATTAATTTCTTCTCCTTAGCGGTTCGTTCGGAATTGACTTGGGTTGTCGAATCGACCGACAAGCTTTCCTGCGAGATTTCGACCCGCGTGGAGTCTGACTGGCCGTAAACGTTTATCGTCAAGCAGACAATCGCCCAGCAAACAACGTAATAAGTACAAAACGGCTTCATAGTTTAGAAAATGGCGAGAAGGGTAGACGAAACGAATTATAAGCCGAACCCTACTAGAATGGATGTTCGGATGCCAACGGGCATAGGGTTCATACTGGCAATGGTATAGCCAATACCGATGTTGGCATCCAGATAACCGAATCGGCTTAATCGGCGTTGCGTGCCTAGTCCAACACCGGCCCATGCGTGGGTTAAGCCACTGGTCGGAGGTTCAGACGAGTTAGCTACCCAAATTGGTTTGATCAGTTGTAGCGCCAGGTATTGGCCCGAAAAGTTGTTTGCGCTCTTGCCCTGCCGTATTCGGCGATTCATCGCAACGTACCATCGCCCGGCTATTTCCCCCGAAACATTGGCCTCATCAATGGTTTTTGTCAGACGCCGATAGTAGGAACGAGCTGAAACAAGAATAGAGAAAGCAGGCGTCAGCTTTTGTTCAAGAGCAAGTTGATTCCGAAACCCCCAAATAAAACAACCTGCGGGCGTACCGCCAAAACTGGTCGGCATACCACCGAGCTTAATGAGCGTTTTTTCTTCAATCTGGGCGCGGATAAATCGATTATAAAGGACTTTCAGACGTTTTGGGGTGTGTTGAGGCTGTTGGCTGTCGATTTCCTCGCTATAAATAAGGCGCACCGAATCGGCTGACTGCGCAAAACTTCCGTAAGCTATCAGGTACAGAAATAGTATCGAAAAGGGTACGAATCGGTTCATAGGATTTGTGGCTTAGCGACGGTCGACGAGTGGTTTCTCTCCTTGTATGATAATGGGGTTGTAGCGGTTCTGAATCACGATTTCGGGTTTATTGGCTGAAGATTGGTATCTGAAAACCTGCTTGTTTTTGGTCTTCACCAGTTGGTCAGCCAAATTTTCAGGCACACGGATGTCGGCCGACAGGTTGCTAACATCGAACCAGAAATCGGTTATGCGTTTGGTGGTTACCAGAATGTCGGTACGCGTCGCATCGACTTTCAAGGCATCGAGCGTGGGATTCGGTAATAGAGTAAGTTTTCCATAACTTGTCTGGATCGTTACGTTTCCGCTGATGTCTTGCAGGGTAACTTCTGCCTTTTCAGCCTTTAGATTGACCGTAGCGTCTAGACTTCGTCCGTCAATATCCCCGTAGTCTGATTTTATCGTGAGTTTACCGGTAATGTCATCGAGCGTCAGTCGGCCAAAATCGAAGGTTACGGTGGTGTTCCCGTCCAGATTGCTCAGGTTTATATCGCCAAAGGAGTTGGTTATGGTGAGGAGTGCTTTGGCCGGAAGGCTGATGTCATAAACGGCTTTCAACTGACTTTTCAGCTTCCCAACCGATTGAGGGATGACGAACCGATTTGACAGATCAACCTGGCCATTGGCAGTCTGTAAGGTATATTGATGATACCCTAATTCGTGTTCGGCCACGGCCCTGTCTGTATGTTTGGCAATGAGTCGTAGTCGGACCGAAATGGTTGGGCGGTTCCAGCCTTTTATCGTTACATCAGCTTTTTGAGCGGTCAGTAAAATGGGCTGGCCTTCAGTATACAGCAACTCCTTATCGATGATTTTGGTGATGACCTGTACCGACTGGGCATATCCCTGTAATCCCCAATTGATCCATAAAAGCAGCCAGAAAAAACGTCTGATTCGCAAGAAGCCTATGTCGGGTAATCGTGCCAAACGAGCCAGTCTGATTTTCATGATTCAAGCAGTGTTAGCAGTTCTTTCGTCACTTCGGCCCGTTGCGTTTCCAGTTTGGTCTGGGCGCGTAACAAGGCCGGATCATCGCCAAAAACTCCCCGTTCCTGTTCAATTTGTTGCTGTTTGATTGTCAGAGCCGTTAACTGCTTTCGTAGTTCATGAACTTCGGGCCGCTGGCAAACGGCTTTCTCTTCAGCGCACCGCTTTGCAATAAATTCTTCGGCTCGTTTGGTGGTTGTGGGCCAATGGGTTGGCGTCGTTTTTTTTGGCAGAGCTGGCTTTATGGACTCGGTTGCATATTCAATCCGTACTTTTTCGGGCGATTCGGAGGGCCAAAACACCCAAATACCTACCATAAGCAGCGAAACCATTGCCGCCAGACCTGCCCAATAGGTTTGTAAAGAGGTCCATAGCGGACGGACTATAGTGGGTTCGCTGACTGATAAGCTAACGTCAATCGATTGCCATAAATCAGCTTTGGGCTCATAGATGGGTAACTCTTGAACCAATCGGTCGATCTGCTCATCGGCCTGCAAATCGGCTTCGATGCGAGCCCATAGGTTGTTGGCTGGGTCGTATTCGGGAAGTTGCGGCAGTGAGTCGTTCATGATAGTCGTTGTCTTAATAGCTTCTTCGCATAACTCGCCTGCGATTTTGAGGTGCCCTCTGAAATGCCAAGCATGTCGGCGACTTCTTTATGGGTATAGCCCTCCACTTCGGTCAGTAGAAACACCGTGCGGGCACCAGCGGGAAGACTCCGAATGGCCGCGTCTAATTCATCGCCCGTCAGGGTATCGCGAAACGGAGCCGGTGAGTCATGTACATGTTCGTCTAATGTCAAAAATCGGCCTTCAAGCTGCTGTTTTCGGAGCGTCTGACGAACCACAATGGTTTTGATCCAAGCCCCCAACGTAGACCGGAAGGCAAATTGATCCAAGTTTCGAAATACCTCAACGAAAGCGTCCTGCAAGGCATCGTTGGCATGGTCGTAGTCGTTAATAATTCGGTAGGCCGTCGAAAACATAGCCCGCTTATATCGTTCGAACAGAAGCCGCTGCGCCACCCGATCATTGGCCCGACAACGTTCGACCAGGTCGTGTTCAGATATGTCGGTCGAAATGGCCAAGCAGGACAGAATTTGAAGGTGCGTCGGACTAAAGTGATGCCGGAAGCCGAAAAGGTTGGAAAGTACGTGAAAAAAGAATAGAAGGATAAACTGAATCAAGCGGGTGGGACGAACAGTTTAGCCCTTTTTCGTTACTTTGATGCATGAATTACATTGAACTACAACTGCATCTGTCGCCCGATTATACCGACATTCTTACCGCCGAACTGGCCGAACTGGGTTTTGAATCCTTTGTGGAAACCGACGAGGGCCTAAATGCCTATATCGTTGAATCCGATTTTGATGAACAGGCCGTACAGGAATTGATTGAGAAATACGTGGGGCAGACCGCAATAGCCTATGAAGTTAGTTCGTTAGAGAAACGAAACTGGAACGCCGAGTGGGAGCGCGATTACGAGCCGATCGAAGTGGCGGGCCAGGTCCGGGTCCGGGCGTCCTTCCATCCGTTGGACGCCCGATTTCGTTACGACATTGTCATTAACCCGAAAATGTCGTTTGGAACGGGCCACCACGAAACCACGGCCATGATGCTGGAGCAACAGCTTGGCCTCGATTTTGTCGGAAAAACGGTACTCGATGTGGGTAGTGGAACGGGCATCCTGGCGATTCTGGCAGTTAAGATGGGGGCTAGCGCTGCACTGGCCTTCGATATTGAAGAATGGGCGGTTGAAAATGCCCGCGAAAACGCCGAACTTAACGACTGTTCGCAGGTTACCGTATTTCAGGGTACAATTGCAGATGTAGAGGCAGTTAATCCATACGATGTAATCCTGGCGAATATCAATCGTAATGTGCTGCTGGCCGAAATTCATACCTACACAACACGGTTAACACAAAATGGATACCTGGTTGTCAGCGGTTTCTACGATAACGACGCGCCGGACATTGAGCAAAAAGCAGTCGAGTCGGGATTGACGCTGATAAAGCGGCTAACCAAAAATCAATGGACTTCTTTATCGTTTATTAAACGCTGATAGGGATTTATCCCCGGTCAGCCTTCGGATATGAATCGTATTTATTACAGCCTGGTTTTAAGATCTTATCAGGGTCTGTGTCCTCGCAGACCTTTTCGTGATCATGCAATGAAAAGGTCTGTGAGGACACAGACCCTGGTGGGACTGCTGTTTTTTATAACACTTTCAGCCTCCTTTGGACAGGCGGTCCGAATTTCTGATAAACCCGATCAGTTTGTAGCCGATGTGCAGAAACTAATGGCGACCGGCGGGCCTGCGGGTGTTCGGGCGGGAACCAATCTACAGGCCATCTGGTCCGAGAACCGTCTGTCGGCTCAGCAGCAGGAACGGGTCATGACATTGAGCCGTAAGATGAACCAGAAGCGTTTACCCGCAGCTACCATCTTTACGCCATTCTACGAATCACTGTATCTGGCTACTCAGCAGCAACCTGCCACCAACGTCGACGGTCTGCTAACCATTTCGGAAAAGCTGTTCGAAACAGCCGATGCGAAAGTGTTTGCCCGAAGCCTGGAAACGGTTCGGCGATTTATGGATCGCCGAGAACTGTATGCCAGTAACTACAACAAGTTATACGCGCACGGGGGCACTTTTGAGTTTCGATATGTTGAAGGGATCAAATCGTTGAAACCAGCCGACATCAAAACTGCCGAAGACTCGATTGCTGCCGCTAAAGCAGCCGCCGAACGTTCCCGCTTCGATGGCTGGGATACACCGGCACCTTCCGATTCTACCCAACCTCGTTCGGTAGGCCCCCAGTATATTCCTCAACGGCGACCACTACCCTCGGTGTCGGGTGTATTGATCACGTTAAAAGATGTGTCGCTGGCTATGGTGGCCAATGGCGACTCGGCTATTCTAGCCAATACCAGTGGCGATATAATGCTGAAAGACGGCGTGCTGGTTGGGCAGGGGGGCAAGTTTACCTGGGCTACCGCTGGCCGACCCGATATTTTTGTAACGCTCAGTGACTACGCACTCACGACCATGAATCCACGCCTGCAAGCCGACGATGTGACGCTGACCTATGAGAAAACACCACCCATTAAGGGGGTTTTTGAGTACGTTAGCAAGAAAAAAGGTGGTCCTGTCACGTATCCCCGGTTTATGTCGTGGCAAAATGATGTGAAGCTGCCTGATCTAGGCCCCGATGTTGAGTATAAAGGCGGCTTGGCTCTGTCGGGTACGCAAATGGTGGGGGCGTCGGCCAGTGGATTTCCAGCACAGATAACCGTAAAATACAACGGTAAACCCGCTATCAAAGCCACCAGCCGTCGGTTCGATTTTGCCGTCAACGATATGCAGCCAGCTGATTCCACTCAGGCCGGGCTGGCTGCATCGGGCTTCAATACAACCGAACCGGTTAAAAAAACGGCTACTTCTTCGAAAGAAGCACGGCCCATGATTACAGCCAATTCGGCTGCGTTTGTCGGATACATCGATACGGATTCGATCACGCACCAGTCCGTAAAATTCCGATACGACAAAGCCCAACGCATTGCCTGGCTCGACCGCGAGCAGCGCACCGATTTTGCCCGTGTGCCCTATGCCGACTCGTACCATAAATTTTTCATCATGCCCGAAGTGGTACGCTGGGATTTGCCACGTCGGAAAGTGGATTTTTATCAAGTCGGGGCCAAACGCGAAGTACCCGTTCGCTTTGAGTCGTACGATTATTTTCATCCACAACGCTACTCCGATCTGACGGTCGATTATGGATTTCACCCGCTACAGATTGTCGCCAATTTCGTTTCGACCAAGAAGCAGCAAACCTTTCTGGACGACGACATCACCGAGTTTGCTAAAAATGTGAATGCAGGTGCGTTGCGTGGTTCCCTGAACCGTATGGTGCTGGAAGGCTACATCGACCGCGACCCCAAAACCAGTATGATGCGTCTGAGTCGTAAAGGGGTACTTTACGTGTTAGCCTACGCGCATAAGCAGGACTATGATAGTTTCCAGGTGCAGTCGCTGTTTGTTTCCAACGACAGCATCAAAAACGCAACCATCGACCTCAACGATAAGATTCTGACTATTCGGGGGGTAAAGCAATTCACCATGTCGGATTCGTTGAAAATTTTCGGCTTCCCATCCGATAAAATACTTCGGGTAGGCAAAGGCCGCGATTTTACGCTGAATGGACAACTTAAGGCGGGTACGTTACGATACGCCGGTCGTGACCTGAAATTCAACTACGACAAGTTTGCGATGAGCCTCAATAAGATCGACTCCATTACCTTCCAGTCGCAAAAGCTGGCGGCTCAGGGCAAAGAGGGTGAAATTGGGGGCGATATTAAGTACGAGAACCCAGGAACGGTTTTCCTGGCCGGATCGGACAACAAATCGGGCCAGATGAAGGGCAAGAAAACAACCCAGCGTCTGGTGATGCCTGAAGGAATGACGGTCTATTTCAACCAACCTAGCCGGGGTAATCTCACCTACAATCAGAAAGTCTATTTCAAAATTCCGGCCATCGACAACGACAGTCTTGGGAAAGGCGACATTGCCTTTATGGGTACTTTTTATTCGGATGGTATTTTCCCGCCGTTTAAAGCTCAGTTGGTTACTATGCCCGATAACACTTTAGGCTTTGTCCATAAAGCACCCGTCACCGGGTATCCGGTCTATGCAGGAAAGAAGGGCACAACGCCATCGACCGTCAAGTTTACGGGCGATCTAACCATGGACAAAAGCGGGCTTCGGGCGGAAGGTGTTCTGAACCACTTAACAACTAGTTTGAGTACGAAAGGAATTCTGTTCATGACCGATTCTTTATTGGCGTCGGGCGATAAAGGAGAGATCAAGGAAGGGCTGATTGGGAAGGGTTATTTCCCCCAGGTTCAACTGAATAATTTCAGCATGAAATGGTGGCCTAAAACCGATAGCATGGTCATTACTACGCAGAAAAATAACTTCAATTTTTATAGTGCCACAACAAACCTCGAAGGTGGATTATTGGTGCGATCATCTGGCCTGTTTGGTCACGGAACCTTGCGACGGAAGGATTCCGAGACGATCTCGAACAGCATTAAATTCAATAAAGAAGGATTCCTGGCCAGTGGAGCACAGTTCAAAATCGTTTCGGACAAAGAAGTGCCCGGCACACCGGCTGGTAAACCTATTCTGTTAGGAAAAGACATTGATGTTGACTTCAATCAGACAAAAGGACTGGTCGGGCTAGCTATTAATAAAAAGGAAAGTATAGGCGATACCGTGTCGCCAAGTCTGGAATTCCCGTTTGCTGCATATAAAACCAACATCAACCGGGCGCAATGGAACGTAAACGCCAAAACCATTGCCATGAAGGGCGATGTAAAAACCTCAATTTTTACCGCAACGGCAGAGGAACAGGAAGGGCTAACGTTCAATGGTTCGGCGGCATTATATGACGTGGAAAAACGGACGCTGAACATTAGCGGTGTTCCCTACATCACCTCAGCCGATGCCCGTATTTACCCCGATAAAGGGTTTGTAGCTATCCGGCGGAATGGCGAGATGATGGCCCTGAAAAATGCCCGGCTCGAGCTGGATACCATCAACCTGTTCCACCGGCTCAAAAACGGCAATATTCAGGTGCTTTCGCGGACTCGGTTTGCGGGTGATGCGACCTACCAGTTTGCCACGGCCAAAGGCGATACAGCCAGTATTAAAATGGGCAGTTTTGAGCTGAAAGAAGCGCCCGTCGTGGCCGTTGCGAATCCTGAAACCGCTTCGTTAACGGCCGATGCCAAGAAAACAAGTCGCAGTGCTCCACGTAACAAACGCAGTGGAGCTTCGAAACCGCTGACAACCTATTTTACGGTAGCTCGTGCTGAAGTCGAAGAGGCTGATAACCTACAACTAGCTCCTAAAATGCTATTCAGGGGTGGCATTGTGATGGAAGCGCCAAAGCAGGATCTGTCGATGGATGGATTTATTAAACCGGCTCTCAAAAAACGCAAAGACCTGATCAGCGACTGGATTCCCTTTAAAGAAAAAGTGGCCGAACGACTGGAGATAAAGGTTGATAAAAACCTTAAAAATGATGGTGGGCAACAGCTAGTCGCTGGTATCCATTTCCGGGCGGGCGGTGCTGGTGTATATCCAACGTTCCTGTCACCCAAAGAGGACTCCCGCGACGATGATCTGTTTAGCGCTACGGGAATTATGCGCTACGACGAAAAGGATAAAGTCTATCGAATTGCCTCAAAGGGTGGAGAAGCTGTCGCCCAGATTGATTCGGTCGCAAAAGCGGACAGTTCGGAGGATGCCGATGTCGAAAATGCCTACACCTTCAACGATGCGCGTGGGCTGATGACCTACAAAGGCAAGATGAACTTTATGAACACGGCCCCGCATGAGTATTTGTTGTCGTCGGGATCGGCGCGGATCAATATCGACAGCAGTCTCTATCGGTTCAACACACTCATGGTGTTTGCAATGCCCGTACCAGATCTGGTCAATACAAGTATTGCTGATAAGCTTGTCAAAACGAATCTGGAAGAAAAGAACGACGAAGCTGCGGACGACGATCTGAATCGTCTTTCGGACAAACTAGTGCCCCTGATTGGTCAGCAGGCGGTGGATGCCTATCGGGTTAAAGCGCAGAACCAGCACGTTCCGCTCAATCAGGCATCGCCGAAGCTGAATGCCATGCTAGTGCTGGCCAATGCCAATATGCGCTGGTCACCCAAATACAATGCGTTTTATAGCACGGGCCAGTTAGGTGTCTCGAATATCATGGCAACCGACATCAACGCCCAGATGGATGGTTTTGTCGAAGTACGTAAGACGGGCAACGGCGATGAGTTCAGCATCTACCTCGAATCGTCGCCGGATGTTTGGGTGTATTACGATTACAAGGGTGGTAATGGACCGGGAACTATCGGCCAGTTAGCCATCATCACATCGGAGCAGGAGATCAACGACCGGCTGTTGGCCGGTTCGAAAAACTCCAGCAAAGCCGCTCTGGAAGTAGTACCCGCCACCGTCGATGAAAAAACGCTTTTTGTTGATCGCTATCTTGATCAGTACAAGACGAAAGCCAAACCTGCACCGAAGCCCAAGCTTCAACCGGGGCAGAAAGTGGTGAAGGAAGAGAAAAAGAAAGACGAGAAGAAAAAAGACAAAGAAGCTGAGAAAGAAGGGTTTTAGTGCCCGGCTGTTAATCCTGTCGAAAAACACCTGTTAAAAGTATGTTTACTCTTTAGTCATACGTATCGGCTTCGTAAGAAAATGAGCAGATGTACTTTATTGACAACCAGTGTTATTGCCTGGGCTTTTGGCCTTTATGCAGGTGTGTTCGAATCGGCACAGGCTCAGGCTCAGACAATCATTTACATTGCTCCAGCAGGAAACGATGCGCAGCCGGGTACATTAGCCACCCCCATGGCTACGCTCGAAAAAGCGCTCGAAAAAGTAAAAAATGCTCCCCAGACGCAGGTACAGATTCTCGTACGTCAAGGTGTTTATTATTTGCCCCGAACCCTCCGCATCGACTCCCGAACCCTGGGCAACAAACAGTTGCTAATCAGCGCCTATCAGAACGAACGGGTTGTGCTGAACGGTGGCCGACGGTTGGCCGTACGCTGGCAAAAGAAGGACGATAAGGTTTGGGTGGCTCAGGTGCAGGGTGAGCCATTTGAACAGTTATTTATCAACGGCAAAAAGCAGATTCTGGCCCGCTACCCCAATTACGATTCCACAGCTCATGTATTCAATGGGACCGACTCCAGAGCAACGAGTCCAGAGCGGGTTCGTCGGTGGAGCAATCCAGTGGGCGGATACATTCACGCGCTTCACAGGCACGAATGGGGTGGGTTTCATTATCGGATTACCGGTAAAAACAACGATACGCTGACCTACGAAGGCGGCTGGCAGAACAATCGGCCAATGGGGATGCACCCTAAAGAGCGGTTTGTTGAGAATATTGCCGAAGAACGGGATGCGCCCGGCGAATGGTTTTACGACAGAGCTACCCAACAGCTTTCCTTTATACCACCGGCGGGACTTGATCTGGCGAAAGCGACTGTGGAGGTATCCCACCTAAAATCACTTATCGAACTGGTCGGCCTGCCAGCAAAGCCCGTGCGTAGGGTGCATATCCGAGGACTTCACCTGGTCAACACTGAGCGCACGTTTATGGAGAAATACGAGCCATTAGTACGTAGCGACTGGATGATCTATCGGGGAGCGGCCGTTTATCTGGAAAATACCGACAACTGCCAGATTGAGGATTGCGAACTAACGAATCTGGGCGGGAATGCTGTGCTGGTGAGCGGGTTTAACCGAAATGCCCGGATAACAGGCTGCCATATTCATCACGTAGGTGCTACGGCCATTGGTTTTGTCGGCGAAACTGCGGCCGTTCGGTCACCCGCTTTCCGGTATGAATGGTTTGTACCTTACGCGGCTATGGATTTGCGACCCGGTCCTAAAACGAATCGCTACCCAGCTCAATGTACGGCCGACAATAACCTGATTCACCACATTGGCGAAATCGAAAAACAGGCAACTGGCGTCGAGATTTCGATGGCTTCCGACATTACCGTGCGCCATAATACCATTTATCAGTTGCCCAGGGCCGGTATCAACATTGGCGATGGCACCTGGGGTGGGCATGTAATCGAATACAATGACGTGTTTGATACCGTCCTCGAGACGGGCGATCATGGGTCGTTCAACTCCTGGGGGCGGGACCGCTTCTGGCATCCCAACCGAAAAACGATGGATAGCCTCGTAGCAGCCCATCCCGAACTGGTTCAGCTCGATGCCCAAAAGCCGGTCATTATCCGAAACAACCGGTTTCGTTGCGATCATGGCTGGGATATTGACCTGGACGATGGGAGTAGCAATTACCTCATTTATAACAACGTACTGCTCAATGGGGGGCTGAAATTTCGGGAGGGGTTTTACCGAATTGCTGAAAACAATGTGATTGTCAATAACTCGTTTCATCCACATGTCTGGTTCAGGAACAGTGGAGATGTTTTTCGCCGGAATATTGTCATGCGGCCCTACTTTCCAATTCAGGTCAACGACTGGGGGAAGGAACTGGACTACAATCTATTTCCCGATCAGGCAGCCCTTCAAAAGGCCCGGCAAAACGGTACCGACGCTCACAGCCGGTTTGGGGACCCCGAGTTTCGGCAACCCAGTCAGGGCGATTACCGGGTTCGCACAACGAGTCCGGCCATGGCCCTGGGCTTTAAAAATTTTCCAATGAACCAGTTTGGGGTTCAAAAAGCATCGCTGCGTGTGTTGGCGCGTTCACCCAGAATTCCCGACATATTGACTACTGTTCAGGCGGATAAAAACGCTGAAACAAGCTGGCTGGGTATACGTGTACGTGCGGTGCGTGGCCTGGGGGACCGGTCTGCTTTTGGACTCCCCGACGAAACGGGCGTTGTGGTGCTGGAGGTGCCGAAAACAAGTAAATTGGCGATGGCGGGTTTGCAAAAGGGCGATGTTATTCGAACCGTCAACGACGTGACCATTACGACCGTTGCCGAATTAATGTCCGTTCAGCAACAACTCCATTACATGAGCGCCCTACCCGTTCGCGTGATGCGAAATCAGCAGCTTGTGAACCTGAGCCTTCCGCTTCGATGAACGGGTAGATATCTTTAGAAATGAACAGACGGTTGTATCCTATCAATCTTTCCAGTTATTTGCGCTGGTCCATAAAATTACACCAGTGAAAGCCCTTTGGCAAGACCTTCGTCAGCATTTTCGCATCGACTTTAGACCTGATCTCTACGCAGCCACGGCGGTTTGGCTTATTGTATTGCTTACGGTCAACTTCACACTCGATCTTGAAGATTCGTACATTGATTCGTTTCAGGGAAAACCCATCTGGCCAGTACTCTACTTTGGCTTATATGCTACGGCCTATTACGTCAGTGTTTGGCTCTGGACGTATTTTCACCATCGGCCCGACATCTGGCGAAATCGTGAATTCTGGCTACGGAGCGGGGTAGCGCTGGTTTTCTATTCCATTTATGCCGGATTTTACGGGCATAGTGAATGGAGCCGTCAGCTTTTCGATGGGCAGATTTATGTATTTGCCTATTACTGCCTGCATAACCTGCAATCGCTGCTGACCATTGTGTTGCCATTGGCACTGTTCTACAAATTCTTGGACCCGTACCCGAGTAGTTTTTATGGTATGGCTCCCAAGCGAAAAGGATTGGTTTTATATGCGCTCATGCTGGCGTTAATGATTCCGTTGATTACGCTAGCGTCCTTCCAACCGGATTTTCTGGAATCGTACCCGACCTATCGGGATACCAATGCCAATGAGTTTTTCGGGGTGCCCGAATGGGTAACCGCCCTGGTTTATGAACTGTGCTACGGTTGGGATTTTGTACCGACGGAGTTACTTTTCCGAGGTTTTCTGGTCATCGGTATGAGTCGGGTACTCGGACATGGCGCTGTATTGCCAATGGTAGTCTGGTATTGCTCCATTCATTTTGGACGACCATTGGGTGAGGCTGTTTCATCTGTATTCGGTGGTTATTTACTGGGTGTACTGGCTCTTAGTACCCGAAGCATTTGGGGCGGATTGCTTATTCATATCGGTATAGCCTGGGGCATGGAGATTGCCGCCTTTTTGCAGGGAGGAGGCCATTAAAGATAAACCAGCTACGTTTTGGACCTGGCTGCTGCGTTACGAGAAGTACACAAAAAGGCGGGTAAATCTAAAGAACGGGTCGCCGGGCGTTTTATCAAAAGTGCTTATTCTCGTTTTTTAATAGTTGTTCAACTTATCCAATAGCGTACGAGAATCAAACCCTAGGCCCCGAATTTATACCAGCCGTTGCGTTCACTTGGCGTAACGAACCTCTAAACGAGTAAAAATTTTCCTGGCTTCATTTTACAGGTACTCATTTTGATTCGTTATCGTATTAATAACGGGGAGGCCTTCGAGCAGGGCGATTCGCTCGGCGCCATCCAGAAAACACATTTGCCCTTCTGTGTTTCGGCTTTCTCGAAAACGAGAATATACGTATCCTTCCGCAACGGATATAGATGGTAAGCCATTTAACTTCTCTTTCTTGACAAAGTACGCATTATTGCCGGCCTGATTACAACCCACAAAAGCATAGCCCTTTTCTACGGCTAAGCCATACAAAGCGGGGAGCGAAGCACCAAAGTATAAATAGGAGTAATGGGCTTGTTCGCGCACAAAATCGGGGCTGTAAGGTGTACTGATTGATCGTTCGGATCCGAATAAACTATTATACTCAATCACTACTATATCGGCATCAACCGCTGTAATGGCTTTCCACACCCAGTAATCGTTGCCGTCGATATCAATACTGAGCAACCCAATCTGACCACTAATCCCATTGCTGACGAGCAGTTGGTTGATGTTTTCAGCGGTAATAAAACTTGCAACGGCGTTAAAGCTATAACGCCAGTAAAACGATCTTGACTTGATGTAATCAATATGGGTTGACGAACCATCAATAACCAGCCCCTTCCAGTTATTATTCATCAACAAAAACCGGGTATTTGCTTCTTCATAATTCTCAACGCCAAATTCAACAAACGTATCAACCTGGGGTTTGACGTAGCTAATTAAGTACTGTATAATACCATCATCACCAAACTGAGAAAACAGTTTAAATTCAGCTTCCTTCATGGAAGTAGCCTGCGTTGCCTGTTTAGCCAGCATTGCCCCTATCGCCAGTTTAGTAGTCGCGTTGTCTTCTTTAGCTTGTCTGAGTTGGTCTTGCGCTTCTCGAAGTTGATTTTGCACGTCTTCAAGTTGCGTTTGCAGCGGTTCAATAAGAAATCGTCTTATTTTTCTTCTCATATGACACGAATAGTAAAGCTGTAAGCTTCCCTGAAAAATAGGGCAGTACAGGCGGTTAACATGCGCTATTGGCCTAACGGGTAAATATAGACTTTTAAGCAATATTCTGCGGACATGACGAAGCTATTGTGCTGTTAGTATTAGGTAGTAATTTACCAGTTTAGTAGACAATACATAACAGTCGGCAAAGTGCCCAGAAATCAACGTTCATTATATGAAAAAAATAGCCTTTATTGTCCAGCGCTATGGCGTAGAAGTTAATGGCGGTGCTGAATACTATTGTCGTATTCTTGCCGAACGGCTGACCGGTACTTATGAGGTAGATGTACTAACTAGTTGTGCATTGGAGTACGTTACCTGGGCCAACTGGTATCCAGCAGCCACCACCACAATAAATGGCATAAACGTACATCGATTTCCAACGCATTACGAACGGCAAGCAAAGGACCATTTGATGTATGAGACGGAACGTAAAATCAAAAAATGGTCACGACCTGAGGAATGGCATGGAATGGGCTGGCTGCGGATGTGGGGACGTGCGCTGGTTGGTAAAACCGTTCGGCGCTACATGATGCTCTGGGCGCAACAGCAGGGGCCCTATACACCTGATTTAATCACGTACTTAAAGCGTAACCATCAGCAATATGATGCACTGATCTTCATTACCTACCTCTACTATCCCACAATTGCCGGGATGAATATAGCTCCCCAAAAGTCGATTTTCATCCCAACGGCGCACGACGAAATTCCTATTTATTTACCCGGATTCAAGTTGTTATTCCAACTACCCCGAGCAATTTTATTTCTCACATCAGCCGAGAAACGCCTGGTAAATCAACTATTTAAGAATGAAGCCATCTACAACGATGTCATTGGCGTTGGGATCGAAACAGCCGACGTAAATTCTAACAATTCGGCGGTTACAACATTGGGAATAAACGCACCCTATCTGATTTATATTGGTCGAATTGATACAGCCAAAGGCTGTAATGAGTTGTTCGATTATTTTATTCAGTTCAAAGAAAATCATCCTTCATCCTTGAAGCTAGTGCTGGTTGGTCAGCCCTTCATGCCTATTCCTACTCACCCCGATTTGATAACGGCAGGATTTGTGGATGAAGACGTAAAAATAGCTTTATTGAAAGATGCCAAAGCTTTGGTTATTCCTTCGCGGCAAGAGAGTCTGTCAATGGTTACGCTGGAAAGTTTCGCCTATGGCATTCCTGTGCTTGCCAATAAAGATTGCGAAGTCCTCAAAGATCACATTGAGCTTAGTCAGGGAGGCCTGTTGTTTTCGGATTATACCAGCTTTGAGGGGGCCGTTCAGCAGCTTTTGTCTCAGGATTCCAGCGAAATGTCAGAAAAAGCTCAGACCTATGTCCAAAAAAATTATACCTGGGATAAGGTACTGGCGAAATTCACAAAAGCGGTTGATTATGTTTCGGGTAGCGGTCGTCTATTGAACTAGTTCATCCATCATAGCCAGGCGTTTATAAACGATGTCTTCGTTATTGAACAGCTCATAGTGATTGCTACATTCTATGATTTTGCCGCCATCCTTGAACGGGGTATTTATGGCAACAGTTAGAGTTTGCAGTATTAATGTGCCTTATCTCAATAAAAATGATAGATTTTTGAGATAATGTAATAATGTAAATTGGGCATTACAAGCTAAGAGGCTTTGATATCCTCAGCTATCATCGTGAGATTGTCGCCGAACTGGTGCCCGCACTGGTTAACTTCCCGGAAAGTGGCCATTGGTAGCTTTTGACGATACATGGCAAGATGATCAAATGGGATCTCTTCATCGTCCCGACAATGATAAAAAAAGAGTCGGCTTGATTGAGGAAGGTGTTCGGCGAAATCGGGTTGAAGTTTTAGTCCCTCTACCCATGCATCTTGACCACTCCAATAGGGGGTAGCCAGTAAAAAAATCCGTTCTATTGGTTTCCAGATCGTATATTCAGACAGGTATTTAAGCAACAGGGAAGCGCCTAAGGAATGGGCCACCAAAATACCATCGTCGCTGAGTTTACCGAGTTCACTACCGATTTGCTTGAGCCAACCAAAATCCGGAGCCGCCTGATCGGTTTCCAGCATTGGGTACTTAATCGCATAATTTGCTCCCAATGCGTTTTGCAGCGAGGCTACCAACTTGGCATCTGCCTGATACCCATCGTTTCCGCCACCTCCTATAAATAACACCTGCTTGCTCATAGTCTGCGGGCGATAGTCGTTTCGTTTATAGGCCATCATTTTCGGATAACCACCGATTAATGGATAAGTAACCCTGTTCGTCCGTGTCGGATAAACCCATAGGATGCCCAAGGTTTATGTCTTAGCAAACAGTCTCTTGCTCGCCTTTGTTATAATCGTAGTGGTCTCCTCCCAGAGACAAGACCCCAACCTGTTGACGGCAGTAAATCCTATGCTTGTCAGCCAGACAGTACCGCCCATAGCGAGTTAGTGAAGTCACTAAAGGCCAACAACCCTACACCGCTACTTGTAGTTATCAGTGAGTGCATTCGAAATCAAACGAATTGGCTCACATACCTGTATGACCATTGAGAAGTTACTAAACTGGATTACACCGCTGACGTTGGGAGCCTTAGTGGGTCTCTACGAGATCCTGCATGGCCTGTTTTATGTGCTCTACGGAACACCCGATCAGAAGCGAGATTATCCACTCGAGATTGTGCTTGGCCTGCCCATCTTGGTCGTTTGCTTAGTAGGCCACTGGATGATTAGCCGGCTTACGCATTCGAATACGGGCACCATCTGGATCATTGAATCAATACTGGTGGGGCTAGTCCTTTACGGCTTTTATCGGTCGTAAAAACGATTAAGATTTTTCGCCAGTAAATCCGCTACTTTTTGATTAAGTCGTTCCCCTGTACATCATGCGACTGAATCCGTCCATCTTGATCGATTAGGAACGTTTCACATAGTTATCCACTAACAGACTTCTCTCAGTAGCTAGAAGCTGTATACCCGCTGATTGATACCTGGCGAGGGTTTTTTGCCATTTCGCTGGATTACTATCAATAGAGATACCAACAAATTCTACGCCTTGACCAGCAAACTGCTCATGAAGTGCTTTCAGAACGGGCAATTCTTTAATGCACAGCTCACACCATTTTTAGATTTACCCGCTTTTGTCAGTACTTCCCGTAACGAAGCGTCGCTTTAAGTGGGAATGTGCTCTACCAACACCTGATTATCGGCTTTGTCGAAATAGGTGCAGGTCATGGCATCAAGATTGACAACCCATTTTTCGATGCCCGTAGCAGCACACGCCCTGCAAAACGTATAGTAATCGGTCTGCCCTTGTTGATGGATACGCAGGGCATTGGTAAATGCTTCTTTATCGACCACTTTGGCGATGGGTAGCTGAGCATACATAGGCTTCGATGACGTCCGGTAGTGGTTGTCGCCGAAGTAGTTGGTATGGCTGTCAACTACCCAGGTTTCAAAAGATTTCACACCTAATTGTTTGATTATCTGGATGTACGCTGGGAAGTCGGCCCCTGACTGGACATTAGCATGAGCTGCTTTGATTTGCGCTACGGTAAACATGGCTCTTTGTTGGTAAACGATTGGCTAACTGATTATGTCAGCACAAAGGTCCAACAGTCAGAGGGCCTGGCATTGTAAAAAATCGTTTATCTATTCAGCCCGTTTAACCTGCTCGGGCGTTTCACCCGTGAATTGCCTGAAGTCCTTGATAAAGTGAGCCTGGTCGAAAAAATTATGCTCGTAGCAAATTTCGGTTAGCGATTTTGGGCTGGTTGTCAGGTCATTGAGCACGGTATTGAAGCGGACGATGGAGGCAAATTTTTTAGGTGTTGTACCCACCAGTTTCCTGAACCGTTTTTCCAAAGGACTTTGGCTAGTCGCTAGTTTTTGGCTGAGTTCCGAAATCCTGATCGTTCCCTTTGATTGATAAATAAGCCTGACCGCTTCAACAATCAGCTTATCTCGTTGAATCTCTTTAAGTTGAGATAGCAGGAAGCGTTCAACAACCCGTATGCGTTCGCTGTCCGTTTGGGCCAGCGACAGTTGCTCCTCCGTTTCGCTAATCGTCTGCCTGCTGAAAAGGGTATCGAGCGAAATACTTTGATTGAACGGCTCATTGGCAGGGCAGGACGTAAAAAAAGCCAACCCAACTTCTGAAAAGAAAACGAGAATTGTTCCTATATCTGCCGAGTTTTTAAATACCTTAACGTGATCTGAAAGACCCGTTATGCCTGCTGTCGATAGTCGGTTTGGCTGGCCCTCGGTGATGGCAGTTAATTGGCCCTGATACTGAAATCCAATGACCAGGCTGGTCGATGGAAAGATTTTATAGGTAGTCTCCAGCGTGCTTTCTGAAATGACAAAGTGTTTTATGTAAGGCTTTAGGGAATCAACCGGTATAACCTTGTCAAATCTCATTCGTGCTGTGTGCGTTAGCAACGATTTATTTCCCGTAAAGATACCAATAGTTCGCTGTCTTTTGCTGGGTCATCTCTCTGTCTTTATAGTCGTTTTTAGGGTAAACTATTGATACGCAGTTGTTTATTGGCCTTGGTTTGGCTGCTCATTTACGACTGGAAAAATGCTGACATGAATTACCGAACTCGTACGTTATCTAAAAGAGAATTGCGGGTTTATCTGGTTCGGATGTGATCTTTGCACTCTTTTCTGTAACTTACATTACAGCGTAATAAAAGTTTTGCTGTATTTTTTCTGTCATTCCGAGGAACGAGGAATCTTCGGATGAGAATATTTTTTCTCCTTCACCCGAAGATTCCTCGTTCCTCGGAATGACAGAAAACCTTTACTACATTGTACGTATCCAGTTTCTAATAGTACTATTTATGAGTTCCTTTAATCAAGAGCCGCCTATTCCATCTGGTAAAAAATTCGATGCGATAGTGGTTGGGTCAGGTATTAGTGGAGGATGGTCGGCCAAGGAACTTGCGGAGAAAGGCCTGACTGTGCTGCTCCTCGAACGGGGCCGTATGATCGAGCACGTAACGGATTACCATACGGCAACCAAAGCGCCCTGGGAGTTTCCGCATCATAACCTGTCGGTGCCGCTGGAGACGCTCAAACAGTACCCCATCCAAAACCGAACGGGTTTTACCATTACCGAAGCGACTCATCAGCATTTTGTTAATGATCTGGACAATCCATATGTCGAAGAAAAACCGTTCGACTGGATTCGGGGGTATCATGTGGGCGGGCGTTCATTGATGTGGGGGCGTTATTCTTTCCGATTTTCGGACCTCGATTTTGAAGCCAATGCCAAAGAAGGCATCGGAACCGACTGGCCCATTCGGTACAAAGACATCGCTCCCTGGTACGATTACGTTGAAAAATTTGCCGGAATTGCCGGAAACCGCGACGGCTTGCCACATCTGCCCGACGGCCAGTTTCAACCCGCCATGCCCGATAACTGCGTCGAGCAGCATTTCCGAAAGTCGGTCAATAGCCAGTTTGCGGATCGAAAAGTAATCTCAGCGCGGGCGGCACATCTGACGGCTCCTACGGCAGAGCAAATGGCACTGGGTCGGGCAAAATGCCAATACCGAAACCTGTGTATGCGGGGATGCCCGTATGGGGCCTATTTCAGCACGCAGTCGGCTACCTTACCCGCAGCCCGGCGTACCAAACGACTTACCGTTCGGCCGCATTCGATTGTCAACTCAATTATTTACGATGATAAAATCGGTCGGGCAACGGGCGTTCGGGTGATTGATGAGCAGACGCACCAGTGGCTTGAGTTCAGGGCGAGTGTTATTTTTCTGAATGCGTCGGCGCTAGGATCGACCTACATCCTGATGAATTCGAAATCGAAGCGGTTTCCGAACGGCATGGACGATAGTGGTCAATTAGGTCGCAACCTGATGGATCATCATTTCCACGTAGGAGCCACTGCCGATTATAACCACGATCTGGATAAATACTACTATGGTCGCCACCCGGCTGGGTTGTACATTCCTCGCTTCCGCAATTTACCCGGTCAGGATGGTCAGCCCTTTAAGCGTGGGTACGGGTTCGAGGTTTATACCGGCCGTGAAAACTGGGACCATGCCTTTCATGAAGAAGGATTCGGGGCCGATTTTAAAGAAAGAGCTACGCAGTTTGGACAGTGGAAAATCACGCTGGATGCCTTCGGTGAGTGTATGCCGTATGAAGATAACCGGGTTTCCCTGACCGATGAAGTAAAGGACAAGTGGGGCCAGCCGGTTCTGAAAATGGATGTGCATTACCGCGAAAATGAAACCCTCATGCGAAAAGACGCGCACGATCAGGCCATATTGATGCTCGAAAAAGCTGGTTTCTCCAACATCGGTGGATTCGATAGTCAGGCGCATCCAGGTTTGAGCATCCACGAAATGGGAACAGCTCGCATGGGAACATCGCCTAAAAATTCGGTCTTCAATAAGTTCAATCAGCATCACACGGTCAACAATGTGTTCTGTACCGATGGCGCCTGTATGACCTCATCGCCCTGCCAGAATCCGTCATTGACGTATATGGCTTTATCCGCCCGGGCGGCTGATTATGCCGTGAAAGCGTTGAAACGAGGAGATATTCCGCGCTAAATCAGGTTTTTTGGCGTCTTCGACTTGCCGAAGGAGTAAGAGTTTGCAAAAGCCATCTTTGGGTTTTGCTACCCTATTCAATCCGTTCGCTGTCAGAAGAGTCATGCGTATCCAAACTACATTGATCTGTTATCTGGCCGGGTTGGCAAGCGTCCTGGCGCAACCCAATCCTTCCCGGCCCGATTTGTGCCAGGGTGCCTATTTCACCGAAGAAGAAGGAGCCAAAGCGTTACAGACGTTTGCCAGTACATACCACGACCGGGCAAGTTGGGAAACCCGTGCTGCCCTGATCCGAAAAGGCATTCGCGAGGGGATGAAACTACCCGACAAACCGAAGTTTGCTCCGCTTCAACCCATTCGGTATAGTGTACGGCAAATGAATGGCTATACAGTCGAGAATGTCGCCTTTGAAAGCCTGCCGGGCCTTTTTGTAACGGGCAACCTGTATCGGCCAGTTGGCGCTAAGGGTAAAGTGCCAGGCATTATTTGCCCACACGGACATGGCGCTAACCAGAATAACCGCCTGATGGAATACACCCAGCAGCGTTGTGCGACCCTGGCGCGGATGGGTGCGGTCGTATTTGCCTACGACATGCTGGGGTATGGCGACTCCAAACAGACCGAGCATAAGATTGCTGAAGCCTTAACCTTGCAGACGTTGAATGGAATGCGTTCGCTGGATTTTCTAACCAGCTTACCCGAAGTCGATACGGATCGGATTGCCATGACGGGCGAGTCGGGTGGGGGAACGCAAACATTTGTACTGACGGCACTTGACCCACGAATCAAAGTTTCGGTGCCGGCTGTAATGGTGTCGGCGCATTTCTTCGGTGGTTGCGTCTGTGAAAGCGGCATGCCCATTCATAAACGGCCTACCCATCAAACCAGTAACGTTGAGATTGCGGCACTGGCGGCTCCCCGGCCTATGCTTTTGGTGTCGGATGGAAAAGACTGGACGAAGAATACGCCAACGGTCGAATATCCTTACATCCAGAATATCTACGGCTATTACGGAGCGAAAGACCGGGTCGGAAATGTCCATCTGCCTGCCGAGGGGCACGATTACGGTCCTAATAAACGACTTGCCGCCTACCAATTTCTGGCCAGGCATCTGAAACTCGATCTGGCTCGTGTACAGAAAAATGGTCAGATCGATGAGTCCGTTAATACGATTCTTGAACCAACCGCTTTACAAGTCTTTACGGCCGAACACCCTCGACCCGCCCGCGCTGTTGTGGGCGACGATGCCGTGATGGCGCTCCTCAAATAAACCCTCACATAACCCCAGCTCTAACAGCCTAAATTCTCAACTTGCATGGATAATTTTAATATTAACCGCCGTCAATTTATACAGGGATCAACCGCTTCGCTGGCACTTTCGACCTTTGGTGCCCGAGGACTGGATTTAATTAACCCACCAAAAGCATACCGTGTTGCTTTGATCGGTACCGGCTGGTACGGCAAAAGTGATTTGTTTCGGTTGATTCAGGTAGCGCCCGTCGAGGTTGTTGCCCTCTGCGACGTTGACAAACATATGCTTGACTATGCCGCTAAAATGGTCAGCCAACGGCAAAAATCCGGCAAGACGCCCAAACTTTACGGCGACTATCAGAAGATGCTGGCTGAAAATCAGTTGGATATTATCCTGATCGGCACACCCGACCACTGGCATGCCCTGCAAATGATCGATTGCGTGAAAGCGGGCGCAAACGTCTATGTGCAGAAACCAATCAGCGTCGACGTAATGGAAGGCGAAGCCATGGTAGCGGCAGCGCGTAAATACAACAAAGTTGTACAGGTGGGAACACAGCGCAAAAGTACCCCTCACCTGATCGAAGCCAAGAAGCGAATCGTTGATGCCGGATTGCTCGGTAAAATATCGCACGTGGAGATGTCCTGCGATCTGCACATGCGAAATAACGGTAATCCACCCGTACAGGCCGTTCCTGACTTTCTCGATTACAACATGTGGACTGGTCCAGCTCCGCTCCGTCCTTATGATGGCTTGCCTCACGTTCGCTGGTGGCGGACTTTTATGGAATACGGCAACGGGATCACGGGCGATATGTGCGTGCATATGCTCGATACCGTTCGCTGGATGCTGAATCTTAAGTGGCCCAAGCGAATTAGCTCACACGGTGGTATTTATGTGCAGAAAGAAGGTAAGTCGAACATTTCCGATACGCAGTCGGCCCTGTTTGAATACGATGAACTGAACTGTGTATGGCACCATAAAACCTGGGGAACGGCAAACAACCCTGATTATCCCTGGTCATTCACGCTGTATGGCGAAAAAGGTACCCTGTGGGGCAGTACCATGCAGGCCGATTTTATTCCGGATGGAAAAGGGGAAAAAATTCACTTCGACGTTGTGTACGAGAAAGAGAAGTATCCCGAAGATGTTACGGAAGATACCAACCCAAAAATTGAGTTGAACGCAGCTCCGGCAACACGTCTGCATATGCTCAACTTCCTGGATGCCATCGAACGGAACGGTCGGCCAGTTGCTGATATCGAAGAGGGTCACATCTCGACCGCTAGTTGTATCCTGGCCAACATGGCGATGAAAACGGGACGACCAATGGTATACGATCCGGTGAAGCGCGAAGTGGTTGGCGACAAAGAGGCAACCAAAATGCTGGCCCGCGAGTATCGTTCACCATACGTTCATCCCGATCCGAAGAAAGTGTAAAGCTATCGGATAAGTTAGAACCTATAAATTCCGGGGTTGTATTCAACGAATTAACGTTAATTCGTTGAATACAACCCCGGAATTTATAGGTTCTATGAAGAAATAAAATCCAGGTAGTTATCCCGATTGATAACCGATAGGGTGGCATTGGGATAAGCCTGCTGAAACGCTTTTGGAAAACGGACGGAATTAGTATGCCACTTTATTTCGAAAGCATTTAACTGCCCATTCGTTTCTTCCAGCCAATCAAGATCCTGCTGATCGTAGGTTCGCCAAAAGTATGGTACGGCCTGACTGCGTAAATAACCGTTGCGTTTAAGCCGCTCGGAAATTAGATAGTTCTCCCATAAAGCCCCTACATCCTGCCGTTGTGGTATCAAAGCGAAGTTATTAATGAGTGCGTTGCGGATACCATTATCAAAAAAATACCATTTCGAACTCTTGGTGACTTCTTTCCGTAAGTTATTGCTGTACCCACCCAGACGGAATAGAATAAATACCTTCGTAAATAAATCCAGGTAACGGACAACCGTATTTCGGTCAATTTGTAATTGTCGGCTCAGTTCATCGTATGATACCTCATTGCCAACCTGATAAGCCACTAGCTGTAATAGTTGAAGCATTTTCTGGGCATTCCGCACCTGTTCAAAGAGTAGAATGTCTTTTAACAAATAGGATGAAACCAATCCTTTGAGGTACTCAATACGGTCGGTGGTATTCTCCATTAGAACAACATCCGGGTAACTGCCAAATACTAACCGATCATCGAGATGCTGGCGAGTTTGTAAATAGGTCTCTGTCGTACCTAACTCTAACTGCGCTAGTGGATATAAGGTATAGGTCAATTGACGACCTACTAACGGCTCACCTGTCCGATTCGTTAAGTCGAAGGCAGAGGAGCCAGTTGCCAGAATGGTTAAATCAGGAAACGAATCAATAAGAAGTTTCAGCGCTTTACCCACTTCAGGAATCACCTGTGCTTCGTCGATGAGCAGAAGTTGTGTATTACCCAGCCAACGCTGATAGTTTGCAACGCGCCGGTCACTTAACAATTCAGCCGTACTGAGGTCATCGCCATTAAGCACAAGTTTAGATCCTTTGTAAAACTCGGCCAATTGGTTCATCAGGACTGTTTTACCCACGCGCCGAGCCCCCGTTAGTAGCAATACTTTATTGCTCTTTAACTGTGCCTGTAGTGTATTAAATAATACCCGTTGTACTAACATAACCTAAATTCCATGAGTTTATTCAACGAATTAACGTTAATTCGTTGAATAAACTCATGGAATTTACAGTTTTTTAACCTAACGCCACTAATTCCTTCAGTTCGGCGTCGCTTAGATCGCCGAGCCAGGTTTCGCCGGTTTTGACACTGAGGTCGGCCAGTTCTTTTTTGCTGCGGATCATGGCATCGATCTTTTCTTCCATGGTCCCCTGGTTGATGAGTCGATATACCAGCACGTTTTTGGTTTGCCCAATACGGAATGCCCGGTCGGTCGCCTGGGCCTCTACAGCTGGATTCCACCACAAATCATAATGGATGACGTGATTGGCCTGGGTGAGGTTAAGTCCGGTTCCACCCGCTTTGAGCGATAGGATAAAGGTATGGTCACTCCGGTTTTTCTGGAACTGTTCCACCATTTGGTCGCGTTCGGCGCGGGAGGTTCCTCCATGCAGAAACAGGGGAGGAGTGCCAAAGGTTTGCTGAATAAATTGAGATAACAACGCGCCCATTTCCTGATACTGGGTAAAAATGAGCACTTTTTCGTGGCTGGCGTAGATGTTCTCGAGTAGGTTCAGTAACAGTGTCGTTTTACCGGATAAGGCAGGTGCATCGGCCCCTTGTTTAAGATACTGACGCGGGTGGTTGCCGATTTGCTTCAGAGCGGTCATCAGCTTCAGGACCAGCCCTCGACGGGCAATGCCGTCTTTTTGCTGAATAGCTCGCAGGCTCTCTTGCACCACACTTTCATACAAAGCAGCCTGCTCGGAGGTGAGCGTACAGAACTGGTTATTCTCAATCTTATCAGGTAAGTCACTGATAATGCTTCGATCGGTTTTGACCCGACGAAGCAGAAAAGGGCTTGTGATACGACGGAATTGATCAAGCTTCTGGTGGTCGCGTTCCTGCTGGATGGGCTTGCCAAACTCCTCGTTAAATTTGCCTACTCCACCCAGATAACCTTTGTTCACGAAATCCATAATGCTCCAGAACTCCGACAGTCGGTTTTCGACGGGGGTACCACTCAGCGCAATTCGGATCGGAGCTTTTAGGGCTTTGACGGCCTTGGTTTGTTCGGTGTCTGAATTTTTAATGTTCTGTGCTTCGTCGATGATAACGACTGCCCAGTTGGTTTTCTTCAGTTTGTCGAGATCAGACCGCACCACGCCATAGGTGGTTAAGAGCAGATCGTAGTCAGCAGCCTTATCGTCGGGAAGTTTACGGCTGGAACCGTGGTAGATCAATGGCCGAAGATCGGGCGCAAAGCGGGCTATTTCTTTTTGCCAATTGGTTAGCAAGGTTGTTGGCAATACGACCAGCCCTTTTTGTTTTTTGAACCGACCTTCCTGTTTGAATTTGAGCAGGAGTGCTATGATCTGCAATGTTTTACCCAGCCCCATATCATCGGCCAGTAGACTTCCCATGCCGAGAGACGTATTTTTCATCAGCCAATCGTAGCCCCGCTGTTGGTAGGGGCGTAATGTGGCATGAAGAGCATCAGGTAGAGGTTGGGAGGCACTTTCGGTAAACTGTTTGACGAGGGTTCTGACCTCTGCCGATAAACCCAATCGCCCGCCCTTGTATTCTTCGGCTAGGGCTGCTTTAAGCAGTTCAGAGCCTGTCAGTTCGGGTGGGTTTTCGAGCTGCTTGTAGAGTTTTGTGAGTTCGTTGGGATCGATCAGGACGTACTGGTCTTTGATTTTGACCAGCCCCGTTGTTCGACCCACCAGCTTCTGGAATTCGTTTACGCTGATCATCTCCTCGCCGAGCGCCACCTGCCAGTCAAATGTCAGCATGTCATCTAGTCGCATAAAGGCATTATCAGCCGTCACTTTCGCCTTTAGTCGACCACCTGCCTGCGGACGAACCCAGTGCTGGAGCGACTTAGGTAACCAGAGCGAAATGCCCAGCAACTGCATGCGTGGTAAGGTTTCGAGCAAGACTTCCACAAACAGGCTGGGGGAGTAAGTCAGATACGACGGACCACCCATTTTGGTTAACCGGGCCAAATCCGGGAAGTGTCGCGACAACACCAGTAAATCCTGCAAAACAGCCATCCGAATTCCCTGATGTTTCTTTTTGGTCAGCAGATCAGGGAGGGGAATAGGTGGTTCCAGGGTACCTTTAGCCGTTTTCGATTCACGGTCGCGGATGAGCAAACTTAGCCGGAATTCGTCGCCAAAAGGAGCATCCCCCCGGTCATTGTCTTCAACAGCCACAATCGGCACAAATCGCTTGTGAGTCAGGAAGAAGTCGTTGAGCCAGAGCTGTATCGCCAGCGGCATTTCCTTTCGGCCGAACCCCTCAAACCGTAAGGTTTCAATACCAAAGAAGAGCCGGTCGGCATCTTCCAGGGGCCATCGTTCCCAAAGTTCGATGGTCGTTGGCTTGATAACCCGCCGTAAAAACAGCGAACAAAGCGTTAAGATCAATTGCTCGCCCGGTAAGGCCAGCCATTCTTTTTGCCAACGAACCGTCAGCAGAGTTGGCGGGATTTGCGAAGACAGAAACCCGGTTTGCTGCTTAACGACCTCATTGAGCATGGCCGGTATCCAACGAACACGGTACTGATCTTCTGAAGGCGTAACCCGCAGTAATTGCGGCACTACGGCACCCCGACGCAGCAACGCAGCCGAAAACTGATGCGTGAGATAAAGTGCCCGGACCGAGTCGCTCATTTCGGGCCAGTCGGCTTCGGTAAGCGTGCCAATCCAGCCCACCAGGTCGCTCATTTTGAATCGACTCAGCGGACGAGGTTCACCATGTTCGCTAAAAATATTGATCTTTTTGACCGACATGGTCTCATCCAGTTGCAGCTCGATGCTATCGCTGAAGTCAGGTCGTTCGTCGGGAGGTGACGATTTTTCGTCGGATAAGGACTTGCTGAATAGTTTATAGGCTCGGCTTAACGATTTATGGAAATCGCCTTTGGTAAATGTTACGTCGGTGGACAGCAAGCCTAATAATTGCTCCGATAAGGCAGGGATAGTCGCATAATCCAGGCGGGTCCGAGCAGCTTCCAAGGGCTGCCAGTCTTCGTCGTCGGGTAGCTCGTCGGTACAGATGTCTTTGAACGACAAAACCTGGCTCATACTGCCCCCCATTACATCGACCTGATCTTTTTGGAGTTCTTCGAGTATGTCTAGTCCTTTTAGCTGGAAAACCAGAAACGGATTCCGGTCAATCTCATTGGCAATCGTATAGATAACGGCGGCTACATGTTTACACGGAACGGCAAAGTCAGGACAGGAGCAGCCCATGGCCAGATCCCGAAACGATGCCGGAAACAGTTGAATACCCCGACGATTGACGAATTCCGTCAGTTCGGGAGGTAGCTGTCGATTCAGAAGCTGGGCCAGTGTTGCCGGATTTTCGCGAATTTCAGTCAAAAGCCAGGACCGTTCCTGCTCGGTGAACAGCGGTACCGATAGCTTTATTTTATAGGGTCGGGGAGCCGTTCCTTTGACGGAGGCACTGATTTGATTGGTCGAGATAAGCAGGCCCATCACAGCCCCTTTGTTGGCGTAGCTTTTTCCTCGTGGCAGGCGATTGGCCATGTCAATGCTTGCCAGAGCATTAAGCCATTTCTGACCCCACCACGTTTTGCCGTAAGCGATCCGTTCTGCCATTTATTGCCGAAAACAATTAATTCGGGTACAAAAAGAGATGATTCAGGGTTTTACAAACTGCTATACCTGTGCTGTCGTTGACCAGGCATGGCTTTTTGTGTAACGATTTAACAACTAAAATCGCGTAGTTGTGTATGAATAAGCGAAGATTCTTTGCCTACTGTGATGGAATTTTGTCTAACAGCTTCGCAAAACCTGCCCGGTCATCAACAAACAGAGAAAGTTGGTTTACGTTCTTTTGGATGCCATACGGTCCTTTAAAACCAATGGGTTGATTGAAGGTTAGCAGAACATTAGGAGCGGTTAAGAAGGCGCCGTTCTGAAGCCCTGGCTTTTTAGCAGGTTTTTCGCTTATCCAGGATATAGCAGTAATGTGCTCGCGCGGGACAGTAGCTCGCCAGCGTATACCTAGCCGCAGATGTAGATGATTGTTGGTGAGATAAGATGGTCGTTTGAGCGTTGCTACGAGGTCCGCTACGAAAAAAAGCATGCCGTAACCGCTTAGCACAGTGATCCAAAAAGCTGTATCAGCACTCCAGCGACTAATCAGCAAATGCGTGGCAACACCTTCGATGAGACCAACAAGCAATAAACCAAGTTGAAGGGCAAGCTGCCCTGACTGGCGGTGGGTGGTTAAGTCATGAGCGCCATCGGGTAGGTCGGATCGAAGCCGCCATCCCATAAACGTATAATAAACTACCAACCCTTCGCCCAGGATAAATCCGGCTCCACGATTACCAAAAACAACGGCCAGGCTGTCGTGTAAAGCCGTTTCAAAATCGGTTGTCGGGCGCAGTCGACGGTAGGTTTGTACGATCGTGCGAATTCGGGCAACGGCAATGACCAGAACGGTCCCTTCTGCTAATACGAGCAAGGTTGGCCATACATAGGCAGATGGCAAAGCGGTTTCGGGTAAAATAGCCAGGGCTACACGTACCATAAACAGCGCAACAAGAATCAATCGGCTGTTCGCCAGTCGAAATGGGCGGGCAATAAGCCCGTAAAATAAACCGACCGTTACAAAAACCAGATCGAAAAGTATCGCCAGCGAAATTCCTGTTGGGTGCAATCGAAACGCTGTACTGTGTAGAACCGTTACTTCTACCCACAAAAGCAACCCTGTTAACAGTAAAAAAGCAGCTACTCGGATGGGAAGTACAAAAGAAGGAGAAGCCATAAGTAGAAAAAAGCCGCTAATGAAGCCGTTCGTTTTTCTGCAAGTTACCCTAAAAACATACAACTAGCAGATAGTCAGTTACCAACTGGGCTTAATACGCTATTTTTTGGATCGTATCAGGATATGGCATAAACCAGAAAAGAATTAGACGGCTATTCGCTCACTTTCCTAAAGCTTTACCATCAGTTAGTAGTTCTTTTTGTTTACTTTTACTTAGGTACGTTCGTCAGTCACACCCGTATTTTGTATGGTTCTGAACACTCCTGCTACTGATACGCCACTAGGCCGAGGGATTAAACACATAGGTATTGGGAAATACGGGAGTAAGCCACTACCGCCTGACTTGCTGGCCGAATGTCGTACGGCACTTACCGACCCGATGAGCCATCCTCTACAACGGGGCGCTTTCCTGGGCTCACTGCTGGCCAAAGGACCGACACCTGAAGAGCGAACGCTGGAAGAGGTAATCGGGAAAGATGCGTTTTCACATGCCACGTTCTTTATCAATAAAGTCTGCCCCGAACTACCCGACCGGCTATTGCCCATCGCTACAAAACTGATTCGGGGAGGAAATCTGCAGGTAACGGAAGCTGAGCAACTGGGCGATTATCTGTTCGGAGAGGGTGATTGTGAAACATTTCGAGCACTGGCCGCCAGTATCCTACGCGTTCGTCACGAAACCAATGATGAATACCTGGGGCTTATGCGAGCGGCTGAGCGAACCTTTTCACCCGGATTTGGTCCGATGAGTTGCGCCGATCGTCCACTGGTTCAACTCGCTGAGCCGTTTGACGGTGTCGAAAATAGTTACCTGATCACGCCCTTGCTGGCTCAGCTTTTCCAGAAACGGGGTTATGGGGCCGTATCGCTGGTTGGTCGGTCGGGAGGACCAAAATTTACGCTCAATGCGCTGGACTTATACATGCATCTGGGCTGTCAGTTTCTGCAAAGCAACCATGAACTGGATACCCCTCTGAATAACTACGGATGGGTACTGGACCAAAAAGCACTATCTCCTGCCTTGAACCGATGGGTTGACCGTCGGCAGATTATCATCAAACGCCCGTTCCTGGCGACCCTCGAAAAAGTGCTGAATCCCTGCCACGCTCAAATTTTAGTGACGTCGGTATTTCACATTACATACCAGATGAAAATGGCCGAACTGGCTTTGATGGCAGGCTTTGATGGGGTTATAGTCCTTAAGCGTGGTCGGGAAGGGAGTCTGGCTCCGTCCACGAGCCGGGCGAGCGGGGTTTTGTGCGCCGTCAGGACGCCTAAAGGGCATTTGTTCTTTCAGCATTTTGAAGGCGATGCGCCAGCCTTTACGGCATTCAGAACTCAGACCGAAACCGAACATGAACAGCCGCAGGCGCTTGAAAACGCCCGGTTGGTGCGCCAGTTTATGAACGAAGGCCGTACGGCAGATGCTGACTTCGACAATCGGGTTCACTTTGCGCAGGCGCTCTACCGGCGTGGCCTCGACTGGATTGAAGGGCAATTGCGCTAAACGTAGCCGTTCGTCGTTTAATTTCTTCCATTCATCCAAAATAGGCCCGGAAAGCACCTCTAGGTGCCTCTTTGGATAAAATACAACCTGAAAACACACGTTTAAGGTGTAAGATATTGGAACAGTAAACGACAGCTAAAGGATGATTGGGCGCAACGAAAATCTCGTTGCGCCCATTTTTTTATTGTTCCACCGTACCTTTGTGAATTATGACAGACGTAGTAATCATTGGCGGTGGAATCGTTGGACTGGCAACCGCTTTGCAATTGAAACAACAGCGACCGCAACTAACGGTTATCCTGCTTGAAAAAGAGGCATTTGTAGCGCGTCATCAGACCGGGCATAACAGCGGTGTTATTCACTCAGGACTATATTATAAACCGGGTAGCCTGAAAGCAACCAATTGCATTCGTGGGTATCAGATGCTAATCGATTTCTGCGATGCCGAAGGAATTCCTTATGATCTGTGCGGCAAAATAGTGGTAGCGACGAAGCCGGAAGAGGTTCCTCAACTGGACGTTCTGTATCAGCGTGGTCAGCAAAATGGTTTAGGAGGGCTAAAAAAATTGTCACTGTCCGAACTACGGGAGATTGAACCGCATGTTAATGGGGTAGCCGGTATGTTCGTTCCGCAAACGGGTATTATCGATTACAAGCAGGTGGCTGAGAAATACGCTAGTAAATTTCAGAGCCTAGGCGGTGAAATCCGGTTCAACGAGCGGGTTGAACAGGTTACGCCCGGTAACAGCCTGAGTATTGTAGTAACGGACAAAGGTCGTTACGAAACCAAACTCGTCGTAAACTGCGCCGGACTGTATTCCGATAAGATCGCCCAGCTTACTCAACGCGATCCTGTCAATGTACGGATCGTACCGTTTCGGGGAGAATATTATCAGATCAAACCGCAGAAAGAGTATCTCGTCAAAAACTTGATTTATCCCGTTCCAGACCCTAACTTTCCCTTCCTGGGGGTTCACTTCACTCGCATGATTCACGGTGGGGTAGAAGCCGGACCCAATGCCGTACTGGCGTTTCAGCGCGAAGGTTATAAAAAGTCAGATATTAATCTGAAAGAGCTATTTGAAACCCTTTCGTGGCCGGGCTTTCAGAAAGTGGCGGCTAAGTACTGGGAAACCGGCCTGGGCGAAATGTATCGTTCGTTTTCTAAAGCGGCCTTTACTAAAGCATTACAGGCATTAATCCCCGAAATTCAGGAAGCCGATCTGGAGCCGGGTGGTGCTGGCGTTCGCGCTCAGGCCTGCGACCGTACGGGCGGATTGCTGGATGATTTTGCTATTCTGGAAACCGATAAAGCCATCAACGTAGTGAATGCACCTTCGCCAGCGGCAACCTCTTCCTTATCAATCGGCAAAACGGTATCGGAGAAAGTGCTGGCTCGCTTTTAATCGGTACAATCGTACTTAGTAGCTTACAGACTTAACGGCTGAATAGTCGCTTGAAACCATGCCTGCACCGTTTCAAGCGAGTGTTTACCCGATGCTACATCGAGTGTGAATTGAGTTAATGGTTCATCAGCCATAACTAAATCATGGCCATTAAGCTGGAGAAACAATAAAGCCGCTTCTAATCCTGTACGTTTATTACCATCCTGAAAAATGTGGTTGCAGATGATATTATACATGTACAAACCCGCTTTCTGATAAATTTCTGGATAAAGAGGCTGGCCAAACATATCCGCTTTTACCGCTTCCAACAAGTAATCTAAATTTTCCTCGTGCAGAAAATTACTGGGTGGGACAAAATTGCCACCGACATGCTGAATGGTTAAAAAGTTGATGTATAATATGTCCTCCTTCTCCAGATACTCCATTACGCCAGGGCTTTAAATACGTTTTCGTACCGCTTGAAATCCCGTTTGATAATAGCATCTACTTTTGCCTTCCGGTCAGATTGGGCAGTGTCTTCCTGAACAATCTCGCGTATGATGTCTTTAAAAAATGCTTTGTTTTCCTGCATCATTTCGCGGATAATTCCTTTAACCTCCTCTTTCTCTGTTGGTGTCATAGCTCTGGCATTTTTACAAAGATAGTAACAGTAGATTAGGTTGGGAGGTTCTGCTTAGTTGGCCGAACAATGCGGGGTAAATTGAGTTTTCTATGAAAGTAATGTTTGTTTGAAAACTGCTTATCATTCATGAAAACTATCAATCAAATTGACGCGCTGGATACACCTTCTGACCTGAAGGAGAAAGGCCGGGAAAAAGTGGCTGAAGCCCTGAATCGACTTGTTGCCGATGCATTTGCCCTCTATATCAAGACGAAAAACTACCATTGGCACGTATCGGGTCGTCATTTCCGCGATTACCACCTGCTGCTCGATGAACAGGCCGATCAGATTTTTGCGACCATCGATCCACTCGCCGAACGGGTTCGGAAAATTGGCGCCAACACCATCCGCTCGGTTGCGCACATCGCGCAGTTGCAGCGGGTGAAAGACAACGACGAGGACTTTGTGAAGCCTATTGATATGCTCAAGGACCTGGAAGCCGAAAATCGGAAAATGGCAAAAAACATGCGCGATGCTCACCAGATTGCCGATGATGCCGAAGATGTAGCCACGGCCAGTCTACTTGAGGTATTTATTGATGAAACCGAACGGCGTACCTGGTTCCTGTTCGAAACTAGCCGGGATTTGAATTAATTGTCAAGGATGGTCAGGCATTGTCAAAAGTAGCTTAGTACAATACTTGACTACTCCTGACGATGCCTGACCATCCTTGACCAATTTTTGCGGTCGTCTTTTCCAGTAATAAATTGGGAAAGACGACCGCTTTGTTTAAGTTGGCCGCATGAAAGTCCGACCATCCGCACTAATCTGGCGACAAAATGCCAGCCAAACTGAAGTACTACTCATGCGCTATTCCTACGGTGAGCAAGATGTATTTGCTTTACCTGGTGGTAGCCCCGACCGGAATGAAACCTTACCTGAAACGATTATCCGGGAAATTCAGGAAGAACTAGGCGTTTCGGTCGACGTCGGAGAAATGATTCTAGCGGGTGAAATGCTCCTTTCGCAGCGAAACGACGATGTACTCCATGTTGTCTTTGCCGGACGAAACCTTCAGGGCGTTCCTGCCTTAAATCCGGCCGAAACCACGGCGCTTGAACTGGTCTGGAAACCAGTTACTGAATTGCCACAGCTTAATATGTACCCAAACGTTGGGAAGCAGATTCAGGATTGGTTTGAGAGCGCTGTAGATTTGGGATATGTAGGAAGAATTGAACAGCAGTACTTTGGCTAATATAACGAGTTTATTCTTATGCTTCTAGATGTTCTAAATACGCTGTTTCAGCGCGATCTAGCTAAATTAAGGCAGGAAATCAGCTTGTATAAAGACGAAAAAAACATTTGGGTAGTCGACAAGAGTATTGCCAATTCGGCGGGTAACCTGTGCCTGCATCTGATTGGTAATTTAAACACCTATATCGGTGCTGAGTTTGGCAAAACGGGCTACGTTCGGCACCGCGATCTTGAATTTTCGCTAAAGGATATTCCCCGAACTGAACTTCTGGCGAAAATTGACGAGACCATGATCGTCGTTGAGAAAGGGCTTTCGAACGTGACCGAAGAACAGCTTGCCGACGAATACCCCATGCTGGTTTTCGACAAGCCCACTTCAACGGAATACTTTCTCGTTCACTTAACGACGCACCTCACCTATCACCTTGGCCAGATCAATTACCATCGACGGTTGCTTGATGTGTAATCGGAGTGGGAGCACTCAATAAACTGCCGACAATCATACCAACTGTACTGGCTAGTAATCCCCAAAGCAGGGGTGGATAGTCGCTTTGCTGCCACAGACAGACTAGCCAGACCACAAAGCCAATAGTCATGGAGCAAAGACAGCCGATTAACGTAGCGCGTTTCCAGTAAATACCGGCGGCTAGTGGCACGAATAACGATACCAGACTAAAAGCCGACGATTCGCCGACCAGATCAAAAATATTAGTGTCGCGCGTTGTGCTCATCAGTACGCAAACAACTGTGATCACAACGACTGCCCAACGGATCGTTTTGAGCAGAGCCGCATCACTAATATCAGGCCGGAAGAATTTCACCACGTTCTCGCCAAAAACGGTTGAAGGAGCCAGAATCGCTCCGCTCGATACGCTCAAAATGGCCGAGGTTACAGCACCAAAAAACAGAATCTGTAACGGTAAGCTCCCATGCCGCATCACCATGTTGGGAATGATCAGCTGGTTGTCTTTTGGCAAATCGGGGTGGAGTAGTTTAGCGCTCAAGGCAATAAAAAGCGGGAGCATGGCAATGGTCAGATACATACCCGAAGCCAAATAGGAAGCTCGAACCGAAATCGTCTCTGATTTTGCCGACATAACCCGTTGAAAAACGTCCTGCTGAGGAATCGACCCAAGCCCGATAGTTATCCAGGCCGCTATATACGCCAGCCAATCTTTACCAGTTGTATTGGGCAGTAGGCGGAAAAAATCAGGTGAAGTACGCTGGCGAATAGTTTCCCAACCACCGACATCGTTCCAAAGTAAAACCGCCAGCACGGCCAGCGCCAGAATGATGATGAGATTGTGAAAGAAATCCGTTACAGAAATCGACCACATACCGCCTAGGAGCGTATAAATCATAACAATGGCGGCACTGGCCATGATGCAGTATTCGCGCGGCACGTCCGTCACAACGCTCAACACAATGCCAATAGCGACCAATTGAGCGGCAATCCAACTGAAATAGGATGGAATCACCATAACAGCCGATAGCAGTTCGGCAGCCCGCCCGTAACGAATACGGAAATAATCGCAAAAGGTTGTGATGTTGAGTCGATACAGGGGCCGGGCGAAAAAAGCGCCTACCAGAAAAAGGCATAATGCCGAGCCAAACGGCTCTTCGATCACAGCCAGAAACCCACCTTCGACAAACATGGCCGGAGCGCCCATAATGGTCTCTGAACCAAACCAGGTAGCAAACGTCACGGAAGCTGCCAGAAATAAAGGCAATCCCCGGCCTGCCAGAATAAAATCCTGTGAGGTAGTCACGCGCCGGGCCGCCCAGGCGCCAACCGCTACATTGGAGAGAAGGTAAAGAGCTATGAAAAAGAGGAGCATATCAGAACAGTAGGAACTACCAAAACTACATAAACAGGTAATAAAAATTCCGTAAGCAGTCGAAAGAAATCAACGGCTTACGGAACGGTTATGACACTATGCGTATTTGATTACAGCTTAAGCGTAGATGGCAGATACTTGGCGATCAGGTCTTCGTAATAAGGCTTCAGGTCGCTTACGACGGGCGGCTTTGGGCTTTTCGAGTACAAATCATATGGATTGAATTTCCGTACCCATTTGAACATCTCATGGTCGTGCTCGTCCATCAGGTGGTTGTACGATTCTTCCCGGTGTTGCGAGTAGAATGAGTGGTACCGCATCATGTACAGTGCCGGTTCGGGCATGTAGTTTTTCATCATCTGATACAGGTACTCGTCGTGCCCCCACGACATATGTACGTTGCGAAGGCCGCAGTTGGGCTCATAAACGCCGTACTTTGTATTGTATCGCTCGTCCTGGCTGTCAGGGTTATTGGCAAAGAACTCAGGATAGACAATTCGATCAGAATGCTTGCAGCCAACGGGGAAAGTATCGCCAACCACTGCCCACTGGGGTTCGCCAAACAGACACAGTACTTTACCCATATCATGCAGAAAACCCGTCAGCACGAACCAATCGGGATGACCATCGGCACGAATTGCTTCGGAGGTTTGGAGTAAGTGCTGAAGCTGATCCAGATCGGTATCTGGGTCTGAATCATCGACCAGCGTATTCAGAAACTCGGCAACGCCCCAAACCGGCAGTTCTTTCTTATCGAATTTTAAAAACTCCCGCTCTTTTTCCAGCACAAAATCATACGTCTGGTAGGTATGATTCAGTCGATAAAACTCCCGAACGGTATCACGCTCGGGCGTGTCGTAGTTTCGGTAGTCGTCTTTCGATTTGTGTTCTGGCTGAGGGTAACGACTCAGAACATCATCTTCCCATACATCGAGACTGGCAAGGGGGGCGTTTTCGCTAATCATGATCGATAAAAAAGTTAACTAACAAATTTCGAAAATTTATTCCTGTAAACCAATACGATAGCGCAAAGGTTGAGCCAGAACTTATTATTGGGTCAGCTCATCCAGCGTCAGTATATCGGCCAATTCGGTAGGATAGGTAGTTGCTAAAATCCTAAGTACGGCTGCCGCGTTGGTTTTATTGTCGGCTTTATTGGAAAAGTAGGCCATCAAAAAATTTTTATCCGGGATGGATACTACAAAATTGTTGAAGCCACAGGTGCTTCCCGAATGAAATAAAACCGGATTTGATGGCTGACGAAAAAACCAGCCTGCTCCATAATAACTGCCTGGATTAGACCGAATGGCTTGCTCAGTTCGGGCCAAAACGGCCTTCAAATCAAGCAGTCTATTGGTACGTAACGCATCAATCCATTTTTTGTAATCGGTCAGAGACGTATACACGCCACCGTCGCCTTTCGTTGCACTCGTAACGCTCTGATCCGAAAAAACATAGGCTGCCCCTTTTTTACGATAACCCATAGCACGATTGGCAATCGGTTTTCCGGCTTCGTAAACGGTTGAGTGCGTCATGTTCAGCGGCTTAAAAATCCGCTCTTTTATAAATAGTTGAAACGAATGCCCCGATACCCGTTCAATAAGCAGAGCTAATAGGCAATAGCCCGAATTACTGTACCGAAACGCACTACCCGGCTCAAAATAGAGTGAATCACGGTCTTTCAGGAGTGTAAGCACATCGGCATCCAAAAGCTGCTCGCGCTGATTCGGATTCATTACGGTTTCATAATCCAGTATGCCCGACGAATGAGTCAGCAGGTTCCGAATTTGTACTTTTCGGCCAACCTGCCCGTTGAACTCCGGAAAGAATCGGATCAGTGGATCGTCCAGCGATAGTTTACCGTCTTTCTCCAGTAGTAAGATTCCCATAGCCGTAAACTGCTTGGAAACAGACGCCATTCGAAAAGCGGTTTCGGGCGTAATCGGCGCTTTGGTTACTACGTTGGCTGTGCCAGCGCCTGACTGGTAAATGACTTTTCCGCCGATTTCGACTAATAAAGCGGCACCTGGCTGGCCCGACTGGGTAGTAGCCTGCATCAGCGAGTCAAGCCGTTCGTGCAGTTGTGCCATAGCCGCTGTAGATACCAGCAGTAGCCCCGCCATCAGGAATTTTAGCATGTACCTCTACCAGAAGACTGTATACAATACAGCCAAAATACTGAAAATTCCGACGGAGCCAACCACAAAAGATGGGGTTACTTTGAACAAACTCTTGTCAACAATAATCTCATTACCAGTTTTGTGGCTGGCTGGGTCGGTTAAGGATACGATCACCATCAGCACAATATCAATGCAGAAAACCCAGGTGGTTCGGTGAAGAAACGGAATCGGATCGGCCTCAACACCGACCATACTCATCACTTCTGGCCAGAATTTTAACAGCGTGGAGAAAGGTAGGGTTAGAATGGCCACGGTCAGAGCGGCACGATTGGTAGCGCGTTTCCAGAAAAAGCCGAGTAGAAAAATGGCGAATATGCCAGGGGTAACAAAGTTGGTATATTCCTGTATGTATTGGTATACCTGATCCAGCGACCGGAGCATAGGAGCAATAGCAATGGCAATCGCAAATGATACGATTACTGCCCATCGCCCCACATTGACCAGCTTTCGATCGGAAGCATTTTTATCGACGTACTTTTTGTAGAGATCGAGCGTAAAAATGGTTGAGATCGAATTGCATTTGCTGGCTAACGACGCGACAATAGCCGCTGTTAGTGCCGCAAACGCCAGCCCTTTCATACCAACGGGCAGAAGGTTCATGAGTACAGGGTAAGCATGATCGGGTTTTACGACACCAGATGCATCGGTCATGGCTTCGCGAAAAGGGCCGGTTTGGTAAAGAACAAAAGCGGCAATCCCCGGTATCACTACGATCAGCGGAATCATCAACTTTAAAAAGGCGGCAAATAAAATCCCTGTTCGGGCAGTTTTCAGGTCAGCCCCCAGAGCGCGTTGAACGATATATTGGTTACAACCCCAGTAGTACAAATTATTGAGCCACATGCCGCCTGTCACCAGCGCCATACCTGGCAATACATCATAATAAGGATGGCCTTTAGGGAAAAACATATGAAAATGATCGCCTGCCTGTTTCCGAAGCGATAATAATCCATCCCAAACGTTAGCTGTACTCATTCCTGCTTTGCCTGTTTCCTGCGAAACCAGCTCCAAGGCTAGATACGTAACGACTAAACCACCTAAAATCAGGACAAGCACCTGAACAACATCGGTATAGCCAATTACCTTCATTCCCCCGAGTGTAATAAAAATGGCGAAAACGGCTAGGCAAATCGTGCAGATTGTAAAGGGAATTCCGACCAGCGATTCGATGGCAATAGCGCCCAGATAAAGAATGGAAGCCAGGTTTACCAATACGTAAACGACGAGCCAGAACACCGCCAGAATTGTACTAACGGTATCGCTGTACCGTTGGGCCAGAAACTGGGGCATGGTGTAAATGTGATTTCGGAGGTAAATCGGGATAAAAAATACGGCTACAATGATCAGTACAGCGGCTGCAAACCATTCGTACGATGAAATGGCTAGTCCCATGGCGAAGCCCGAACCTGCCATCCCTATAAAATGCTCCGCTGATATGTTCGAGGCTATCAGGGAGGCCCCAATAGCCCACCAGGTTAATGAACCTTCGGCCAGAAAAAAGTCAGTTGTACTCATCTGGGCCGACCGCTTTCGCTGATAGACCCAGTATCCGTAACCGACAACAATAATGAAATAAACAAAGAAGACGATGTAATCGGCCGTAGCGAGGTGATTCATGTAGTGGGTAATAAAAAAACGAGGTGACTTGTCACTAAAGCAAGTCACCTCGTTTTTTTAACGTAACGCGGACATCTTGTCCGCATTGCAAGGGCAATCGAGTGTATCAACAATGCGGACAAGATGTTGGTACGCCAGCCCGGTCGCGTTACAGCTTACTGAAATCAAACGTCTCCAGGAAGGCTGTTGTGAATTTTCCGGATTGGAATCCCGGATCGTCCATCAGCTTGATATGGAACGGAATCGTCGTTTTAATGCCTTCAATGACAAACTCCTGTAATGCCCGTTTCATACGTGTAATCACTTCTTCCCGCGATTGGCCCGAAACGATCAGCTTCGCAATCATCGAGTCGTAGTTTGGGGGAATGGTATAACCGCTGTAAACGTGGCTGTCGATCCGAACGCCGTGACCACCGGGGAAGTGTAGATTGGTAATCTTACCGGGCGATGGCCGGAAACCATTAGCTGGATCTTCCGCGTTGATGCGGCATTCCATCGCATACAGTTTCGGTGTATAATTTCGGCCCGAAATTTCAGCCCCGGCTGCTACTTTGATCTGCTCTTTGATCAGGTCGAAGTCGGTTACTTCTTCGGTAATGGGGTGCTCTACCTGAATCCGGGTGTTCATCTCCATGAAATAGAACTTCCCGTGCTTGTCGACCAGAAATTCGATGGTACCGGCGCCTTCGTAACCAATAGCCTGGGCACCTTTGATGGCGGCATCGCCCATTTGCTGCCGAAGTTCGTCCGAAACGATAGGGGAGGGCGTCTCTTCGACCAGCTTCTGGTGGCGACGCTGAATGGAACAGTCGCGTTCCGACAGGTGGCAAACTTTACCATATTGATCGCCTACAATCTGAATCTCGATATGGCGAGGCTCTTCAACGAATTTTTCCAGATACAGGCCGTCGTTGCCAAAAGCGGCACCGGCTTCGGTACGGGCATCATGCCAGGCTTTTTCAAAATCGGCTTCTGATCGTATAATCCGCATACCACGACCACCGCCACCAGCCGTAGCTTTGACTATGACCGGATAGCCCATTTCAGCCGACAGTTTTTTGCCCTGCTCAATGGATTCGAGCAGTCCTTCAGAGCCTGGAATTACCGGAACACCAGCCGCTCTCATCGTGGCTTTAGCAGTGGCCTTATCGCCCATGCTGTTGATCTGCTCGGCAGTGGCACCAATAAACTTGATGCCATAATCGGCGCATATTTGCGAAAATTCGGCGTTTTCCGACAAAAAGCCGTAGCCTGGATGGATAGCATCGGCCCCGGTTACTTCGGCCGCTGAAATAATATTAGGAATGCTAAGATACGATTGCTTGCTTACCGGCGGACCAATACAAACAGCCTCATCAGCAAAACGTACGTGCAAGCTATCGCGGTCGGCCGTTGAAAAAACAGCCACCGTTTTAATGCCCATTTCGCGGCAGGTACGGATAATTCGCAACGCGATTTCCCCCCGGTTGGCGATAAGAATTTTCTTGAACATAGACAATTGAGTGAATGAGTGAATGAGTGATTGAGTGAATAAGCTGACGCATGGTTTTCACTCAATCACTCATTCACTCAATCGCTAATTAGATGGGTTCTACCAGGAACAGCGGCTGGTCATACTCAACGGGCGTCGCATTTTCGACAAGCACTTTGACAATGCGGCCCGATACTTCTGATTCAATTTCGTTGAAGAGCTTCATGGCCTCAATGATGCAGACTACTTTACCCTCGGTGATGCTGTCGCCCACTTCGACAAACGAAGGCGTTTCAGGATTCGATGACCGGTAGAACGTACCAATCATCGGCGACTTGATGGTGATGTAGTTTGAGGTATCCGCCTTAGGCGTGGCTACCGGTGTTGGGGTAGCGGGTTGAGCTACGGCCTGCGGTTGCGCAACTGGAGCTTGCACTGCGGCAGGTGCAATGGCCGGAGCTGCTACGGGAGCCATGGCAGGAGCACCAGAACCATACCGTTTAACACTGATTTTCAGGTCGTTTGTTTCGATGTTGACCTCGTCCAGACCCGACTGAGAAATGAAGTCAATAAGTTGCTGTATGTCTTGGGTTGTCATAGTTTGGTAGTCACACAGTTGAATGAGTGATCGGTAGGTTAGGAATAGAAAAGGGATTTACTCTCTAACTGTATAAAGAACTAACTGTTTAATGATAGCTATTTCACTCGTTCAACGTACTCGCGGGTACGGGTATCAACGCGGATTTTCTCGCCAGAGTCGATAAAAAGTGGTACCATAATTTTAGCGCCCGACTCTACTTCAACCCGCTTTTTAGGGCTGTTGGCGGTATCGCCTTTAATGCCCGGCTCTGCATAGGTTACTTCCAGTTCAACGAACGGAGGAAGCTCGCACGACAGAGGAGTTTCGTTTTCGGCATTGATCAGCATTTCTACTTCCTGGCCTTCTTTCATCAGATCGGCGCTATCGACTATTTTTTCGTCAAGGTTGATCTGATCAAACGTTTCCTGGTCCATGAAGTTATAGCCAGCCTCATCCTTGTACAGAAACTGGAATTTCCGGCGCTCAACACGTACAGGATAAATCGTAACACCAGAGTTGAAGGTATTGTCGATAACACGACCTGTGGTCAGGCTCTTCAGCTTCGTGCGTACGAATGCCGCACCTTTACCTGGCTTTACGTGCTGAAATTCAGTGATTTGAAAAAGGTCGTTGTTGAAGTTTAAGACCAGTCCATTGCGGATGTCTGCGGTCGTTGCCATTGTTTTGTTAATGTATAATGGTTAATGTAAAATGAATAATGCAAATAGAGACTATACTATTTAGTAAGCTCCATTATACAGTATACATTGTTCATTCTAATGAATTAGTATGCCCACTTTACGTAGGCGGCTCCCCAGGTAAACCCACCACCAAAAGCAGCGAGAATCAGATTATCTCCTTTTTTTAGCTGCGATTCGTAGTCGAATAAGCAAAGTGGGATTGTCGCAGCCGTGGTATTGCCGTATCGATAAATGTTCATCATGACTTTATCGGACTGAATGCCCATCCGATGAGCCGTAGCATCAATGATGCGTTTGTTGGCCTGGTGTGGGACCAGCCAGGCGACATCGTTGCCCGACAAGTGATTCCGTTCCATGATTTCGGCAGATACATCGGCCATGTTTTTGACGGCGAACTTAAATACGGAAGGACCATCCTGATAAACATAATGCCACCGTTTTTCGACGGTTTCATGCGTTGGTGGATAGCGGCTTCCGCCTGCTTTCTGGAACAGGTGATTTTGCCCAACTCCATCCGATTTAATAATCGAATCCAGAATGCCATAGCCAGCACTATCCGGTTCAAGAAGCACTGCCCCCGCTCCATCACCAAAGAGTACACAGGTGGTGCGATCGGTATAGTCGACAATCGCCGACATTTTATCTGCGCCCACAATAACTACTTTCTTGTATTTGCCGGTCTCGATAAACTGAGAACCTACTGTGATTGCATAGAGGAATCCGGAGCAGGCAGCCTGAATATCAAAACTTCCCACATTGCGAATGCCAACCATGTCGCAGATAAGGTTAGCCGTGCATGGAAACACATAATCGGGGGTGGTAGTCGCACAAATAAGTAAGTCGACTTCTTCGGGCTTGGTATTGGTCTTCTCCAGCAGGCCAGCTACGGCTTTTGCTCCCATATGCGACGACCCCATACCTTCACCTTTGAGAATGTGCCGTTCTTTAATACCAGTTCGACTTGTAATCCATTCATCATTTGTATCCACCATACGCTCCAATTCAGCATTGGTCAGCACATAGTCGGGAACGTAGCCGTGGACTCCTGTTATGGCAGCTTTACTCATAAGTGGTATTTACAACGTTTTCTGTTTACAGTTTTCGGTTTACAGCTAGCTGACGTTAGCAGAATAGACGCGTCAGCCGACTGTAAACCGAAAACTGTAAACAGAAAACTAACTCAATGCTTGTGCAATTTTAGTATATGCGTTGGATTCGACCTGTCGAATGGCCAAACCAATCATGTTTTTAATCGCTAAAGGCGACGAAATTCCGTGTGCAATAATCACGTTTCCGTTAACGCCTAGTATTGGACTTCCTCCTACCGATTCGTAGTTGGTTTTGTCCAGAAATTCATCCTGAATACCCCGGCGGCTGGCAATATCATAAAAGGATTCGCCTAACTTAAACATAGCATTTCCGGTAAAGCCATCTGTAATAATGACGTCCGCTTTACCATCGAAGAAGTCGCCCCCTTCAATATTGCCTACAAAGTTAATCCGACGGTTATCTTTAAGAAGCTGGTGAGCTGCCTGCGCTATCAATGACCCTTTTTGTTCCTCAGAGCCAATATTCATAAGCGCTACCCGGGGCTGATCAATGCCGAAGGTATATTGGGCATAGATAGACCCTATTTCACCAAATTGGGCCAGCATCTCGGGTTTACAATCGGCATTGGCACCAATATCGAGCATAACGGCATAACCTCCCGTAATTTGCGGAACAAAGCCAGCAATACAAGGGCGCATAACACCTTCAATTGACTTTATACTGAATAAAGCGCCTACGTGCATGGCACCTGTATTGCCAGCGCTGCAAAATGCATCGACTTGCTTATCTTTCAAAAGCTTAAACCCAACTCCGATACTGGAATTGGGTTTTTGGGAGAGCGCCTTGGTTGGGTGCTCACTCATTTCAATAACATCGTCAGCATTGACCAACTCCACATTGGCCACTGCACCGGCGTTTTGCTTGTCAAGTAAGGCCTGCACAACAGCCACCTTGCCGATCAGCACAATCGTTACGTCTTCCGGCAATTCAGCAGCGGCCTGAATTACTCCTTCCACAATTGCTTCGGGTGCGAAATCGCCACCCATTGCGTCCACTGCAATTTTCATTGACTCGGTTTTTTCAATACTTCCCTGCTTGTCGGGGTTGTAGATTTGGAGCCTGCCAGTAGGCGGTTATAGCCTTAACGGGTTGATCCTAAAAGGCTAACGCTTCCTGAAAAGGCCTGACACGAATTTTCTATCTTCTTAACTATGCGTAAAAATAGGGAGGTGTCAGGCAATAAAAAAGTATTTCGCGTTCATCTTCGGAAAGACGTCGGCGAAATACTCTTCATAAATGGTTTGGAATTAGGCTGTTTTAGCGTAATTCTCAACAATCATTTGTCCTTTATAGAACAGATTCCCTTCGAAAACGTGAGCGTGGTGGCGCTGATGCACTTCGCCAGTTTGAGCGTCGGTCGAGAGCGCTACAGGCGTGGCTTTGTAGTGGGTTCTGCGCTTGTCGCGCCGGGTGCTAGAGTGGCGTCGTTTGGGGTGTGCCATTGTCTTGTTTTACAGTTTGAAGTTCGCAGTTTGTGGTTTGTAGTTCAGACGTCAACATCAAACTACTAGCCTTAAACCAGTTTAATTATCGTTTAATTTTCGTAGGGCTGCCCAGCGAGGATCAATCTCTGGCTGTTGCTCTTCTACGTCCTTTGTTTCAGCATCCGTACGGTAAATGACTTTACCATTTTGTTCATCATCGTCTGAATCCTCTTCGTTCCGGAAACGCGGATGCAGGCGTTTCATCGGAAGCGACAGGCTGATAAACTCAAAGATGTACCGGGCTACATTAATCGTGGCCGTGGCCCGTTCAATGAGTTCGATTTCGTCGGTCAGCTCTTCATTATGATCACCAAATTTCAGCAACATCGTATGCTGCGTATCTACTGGCTCATCATATTCGTCGAGACACCGGTCGCAGACTTGTTCAACGGTACCTTTGATCTGAAAATCGAGCCGAATCATGGTTTCCGACTTGTCCAGTAGCAAATGCGTATGTACATTTCCTTTCTCGATCAAATCCTGATCCAGCGCGGCAAAAAACGCATCGTCCGACGTAAAGTCGTACTCGTGCCGTTTATTGTCCAGACCGACAATGTGAATGTCGTATGCGCGTAATGCGTTCACCTTTCTTATCTCCTCTCCAAAAATAGGAGCGCAAAGGTACGAATTATTTGTGAATCAGGAAAGTGAAAGCTAAAAAAGGTTTTTTATGTATGTTCAATGATTACCATAAATATGCTAAATCGATTATTACTCTCACATCCTTCGCCGTTCTGGTTCGAATTATTGCGAATCCACTTTCCAATGTGTTTCAAAAGCAACTGACCCAGCGAGCGGCTGATCCGTTGTTTGTTATTTCGGCTACCTACGGTTTTCTGGCGCTGGTTTGCCTGGCGTTTTGGCCTCAGCTACGGTTTCGGGGACTGCCCGATGTATTTTGGGCGAGCATGCTGGTCACCAGCGTACTGGCCATGTTTGGTAATGTTTTTCTGGTGAAGGCCCTTCATATTGGCGACTTATCGGTGCTAGGTCCCATTAATGCGTACAAATCGGTGGTCGGCCTGATTACCGGTATGGTTTTACTCAACGAGATATCGGGCTGGTGGGGACTGATGGGCGTTTTGCTGATCATTATAGGTAGTTATATTGTATTAGCCGACGGTCGGCAACGAAAAGGGTTTTCGTGGGAAATCATACAACGGCCCGAAGTAAAGCTACGGCTGGCGGCTTTGGTTTTTTCGGCTATCGATGGCGTCTTTTTGAAGAAGGCCATTTTGGTGTCGACGCCAACGATTGCTTTCTTTTACTGGTGCCTGTTAGGGTTTGGCTGTACGCTGGTCTGGATTATGCTAACCATACGGAAACAGTGGCAACGACAGGTAAGACTTTTGGTTTCTCAACGGACGATATTTATTGCGTTATGCTTGTCGGTCGGCGTTACCCAGATCGCGAGTAATGTGGCATTGGCTAGTATGCCCGTAGGGTATGCCTTGGCGCTGTTTCAAACATCGGCGCTATTGAGTGTACTGTTCGGCTACCAGTTCTTTCGTGAACAGGGCATTGTTCGTAAACTTGTCGGAGCCGGTGTTATGGTAGCGGGGGCAGTGTTGATTACCATTTTGGGATAGTTTTACGGTTTACGGTGGCTGAAGCAAGATAGAGCTGACGCGTCAGCCACCGTAAACCGAATACCGTAAACCATCCTTCAACAAACGGGGTTACCATTACTAAAAATACTTCTCTACCATGGCACAGTACCAACTCGTCGAAAAACACACTATCGAGCACCACAATGAATATTATGAGGTTCGCCCTACCCAAGGCTCCGATGAATCTAAAAGTCTTTTCTTCACAACGAATGAGGAAAACCTGGAAGACGTAGCAGCTGCTATTGCCGGTGAACATATGCCGGGTGTAAAACACTGGACAGTGATTCCTCACCGAAAGGATAGTTAACTTTTTAGTAACTAAATCTACAATTTATGCTGTTTAGGGGGGCGTAAGCGAAATTTTAAGGAAGTTTTAAACAATATTCATTGATTATAGTTGCGTCCGATTGTATCTTCACTGAACGAATAGTATGGCCAGTGAAGGCCGCTTTCTACCGTAACGTGCATCAATGAAGATTGGCCGAATTCTGCTTGTACTAAGCATCTTACTCAACCTTAGTGATCGGATTGCCACAGCTCAGGAGCTAACCCCTGCTCAGGCTCGGGCAGATATTTCGTTTCTGAAGCATAAGCTCGATGGGCTGCATCCGGGTATGGGCTATTATACACCGCAAGCCCGAGTCGAACAACTCTACGACTCCTTATACAACAGGCTGACGGCTCCTATGAGCTATCTGTCTTTTTTTCATCACGTTAGCCCGTTAGTCGCTGCGCTGAAAGACGGTCATACGAATCTGAACCACCGTCGGAATTTTATCGGTAAACAGACGCGGTACCTACCCTTTTACATTCGGCCGGTCGACAATCGATATTTCATCAGTCATAACGTATCGGCGGACACGACACTCCAGCGGGGTACAGAACTGCTTATGATTAATGGTCGGGCGGTAGCTGAGCTGCACCGTGAACTGATGGAAGCTGACCGTTCGGGTTCGGATGGCGATAACCTGACGGGTCGGCGGTTTTGGAGCATGGTGCAGTTTGCCGATTATTATGCAGCCTGGTTTGGCTCCGCCGATTCGGTTCGGATTACCTATCGGCTGGCTAAAGATACCGTAAGCCGTGAAGAACGAATTGCCTGTTTGTCGCTTCAGGATTTTCGGCGAACGATCCATCGTCGATATGGAGTCGATATTGACCGACGTCCAAATTTATCCGTTAAGGTAGTTGATACGCTTACACACACAGCTATACTACGCGTGTCGTCATTTATGGGGTTCAAAAAGAAAGACCCCTTTCAATGGGCGTTTAACCGGCGACTCAAGCGGGCGTTTAAGCAACTTAAAGACGAGAATGTGCAAAACCTCGTGGTCGATATGCAGGGCAATGGTGGAGGTATTGTGATTAACTCGGCCCGACTGCTGCGTTATTGGATGCCAAAGCCCTTCCGAATGATGGAGCACGAAGACATGAAACGGGCTGTTCGGGCCGAACTGGTTACCCCCTGGAATCCATTTTCTGCACTTAATTTTAGTTTACAATATAAGTCTGAACAGGGCGGAGGGTTTACCAGTCGTTCGTTCCGGCATAAATACCGCCCACGGCATAAAGATGCGTTTATGGGTAACCTGTATTTTTTGATGAATGGCGCATCCTTTTCGGCGACTACCACCGTGCTGGCCAAAACGCTCGATGCCGGTTTGGGTACATTTGTCGGGGAAGCCAGCGGAAGCGCGTATTGGGGTGATTTTGCGGGACATTTTAAAACGATTATCCTACCCAACTCGCGGATTCAGGTGCGTATGCCACTTAAAAAGCTGACCCATGCGGTAAACGCCGATCGGTCTAATGGGTTTACGGTAGAGCCCGACTTTACCGTTACGCGCAGCTATGATGATCTGATGACCAACCGCGATTATATTCTGGATTATACGCTTCGACTGATTCGGGATGGTATAGTGGCCCGTCGGCCGGGTCAAACACAGCCGGTGCAGGTGTCGGCGCTTCAGGAATAGTCGATTGCAAACAGTCGATGGCGAACTCATCATGAGCTGTTCGCTGTTGATAGGGTAACTGATAACGGATTTTTTTGTGTATTGTATCGTCGACGTTGAAACAACCGGAGGCATAAACGGCCCTACTCGTCTTACTGAAATTGCCATCTTCCGTCACGACGGCCAACAGGTTGTCGACTCCTTTCATTCGCTTCTCAATCCAGGTTGTTCAATACCGCCATTTATTCAGCATCTTACGGGAATTTCGGATGAAATGGTTCAGGATGCCCCAACGTTTGCTGATGTAGCAGAAGCGGTATTGAGCATAACCAACGACGCTATTTTCGTGGCCCATAATGTCGGGTTCGATTTCAACTTCGTTAAGAAAGAACTGAATTGGTTAGGCTACGACTACCATCGACGAACACTCTGTACGGTTCGTACAAGCCGAAAGTTAATTCCAGGACACCCCTCTTATAGCCTCGGAAAGCTCTGTAGATCATTAGGTATTCAATTGCATGGCCGACATCGGGCTCAGGGCGACGCGGCTGCTACGGTTCTGTTATTTGAACTATTACTTCGTCAGGATTCACGAGGAGTTATTCCCCGTATATCCCCCCAGATTCAGTTCCCCAATTAATTGGCGTGGGGTTGCTTCATCAGTATTTTGTAAATTGGCTGATGGCTGAGCGGATCGATGGGGATCTCAATGGTGACCTTTACGCCTGAGCCGGGTTTACTTTCCCAGGTAATCCGTCCGCCTAACAACGATACGCGTGACTCGATGTTGCTCATGCCCAGGCCTGATGCTTTGCCACGTATTTGATCGTAGTTGAAACCGGCTCCATCATCCTGGTAAAGTATGATAAGTTGGTCCTTTTGCGGCATTAAATGTAAATCGATACGACGTGGATTGGCGTGTTTGAGCGAATTACTCACTAATTCCTGGGTTATACGATATAACATCACCTCGGTTTCAGTGGGAAGTCGATTATTGTTTTCCAGCGTTTCTCCACCAATGAATTGCGCGGCAATACCACCACTGGCCCCAATTCGGGAAAATAGTTCGTCAACAGCCGCCACATAGCCATGCCGTTCCAGCGTCTGCGGATTTAACTTTCGGAGCAGGTTACGGACATCGCTGATTGTATCGTTGATTAACTGGTTTATCGTCGATTTGAGGGATAAGATCTTAGGTGTTTCACCCGCCTGTTTGGTCAGTTGTGTGGTGTATAACTTGATCGTTGCCAGACGGGTGCCAATTTCATCGTGTAAGTCACGGGCGATGTCTTTTTTGACCTGTTCCTGAATTTCGTAGGCCAATCGCAGCCGATCGATCTGTTGCTGACGAATAGCCTCCTCCCGGCGACGTACCCATAGCCAGACACCTACGATCAACAATAGAACCAGGCTGATTATGAATGGAATAGTTCGCCAGAAAGGCGGCTCAATACGAATGGTTAATTTTCGAATCCGGTGACTCCAGTGCCCATCCTGATTGGCGGCTTTGATCTGAAATGTATAGGTTCCGGGTGGTAAGTTGGCATAGCGGACGTAGTTGCGTTCTCCAGCCATTACCCAATGATCATCGTAACCGGTAAGTTGGTATTGATAGGTATTGTGGCCGTTACTGAAAAAGTCTAGGGCGGCAAATTCCAGAGCCAGTGTATTCTGGGTATGATCCAGCTCTATTTCCTTCGTTTCGCCAACATAGGTGTCGGAATGATAGGGTTGTTCGTTGATACTCAGCGAATAAATATGTACGAGTGGGTTGAAGGTACTGCTTCGGAATGCATCGGGCCGAAACCGGTTGAACCCATTGACTCCGCCAAAATAGAGTTCCCCATTAGCCGCCCGCATGAGGGCATTTCCATTGAATTCGTACCCTTGAAGACCATCTTTAGGTGTAAAATTTTTAATGACCTGTGTGCCTGGGTCCAGCCGTGAAATACCCCGGTTGGTACTCATCCAGATTTTATGCTGAACATCGCTAATTGTCCCGTAAACGAACGAGTTGGCGAGTCCCTGGCGTTCGGTATAGAGCCTGAACTGACTGGTCTGAGCATTTAAGGCAACTAGACCCCGATCAGACGAAAGCCATATGGTTTGCCCGCTGGCATCGGGTCGGATGTGTAAGATCATATAGCCCTTTAGCCCTGAACGAACAAACCGCCAGTTGAGCGGTTTTCCAGATTCTGGCTGAGAAAGTTGGTAACAATAATATCCGTTCAAATACGTGCCTACCCAGAGCTGATGGCTTTTCGTGTCGTACCAGGTACTGAAAATATTCTGACCAGCCAGGACGGGCATTTTTGACCAGCTACGCTTGAATGGGTTCAACGCATATAGGCCATCTTCTGTACCGGCCACCAAAAGGGTATCGTTGATACTGAGCAGATTCCGCACATAATTGATACTAACCAAACTGGTAGATGCCGGGAAGGGAATCGAGGTGAACGCTCGGGGTTTTGGATCAAATGCCAATACGCCACCAACGGTACCTACCCAGATTCGCCGTTGAGGATCACGGTACAAACATTTAGGCACAATCTGTGAACTTCCAGTATTGGTTGAAGAATTTCCCAAATAACGTTCCGTGATCTGGTTGGTGCGTGGGTCAAGAATGTCGATGCCAGTTTGGTTGAGTACCCAAATCCGATCGAAGCGCTCCTCCAGAAAACCTCGGATGGTATAGTTAGTTAGTTTTTGGTTGGCAGGTAATGCGTCGTTGGTCTGACTCTTCACAAAGCTACCGAACAAGAAGGCGTCAGGGACGATTCGGGCTATGCCATCCGGGTCCGTATTGGCCCATACGATTCCCATGTTATCCACATATACTTTGCTGATTTTAAAATCGCTAAGTTGCCGGGTTGCTTTCAGAAAATCGGTTGCCTGGCCAAATAGTCGGGAGCGTTTATCGAAGTAAAGAACGCCGTTCTGTTGCGTACCTAGCCACAGACGACCGCGCTGGTCGGAGGCAATGCTATAAATTGGACTGATCGGACGGTCTCCGACAATATCGTAGGTCTGGGAAGTGCCTTGCTGATAGTCAAATCGGATGAGGCCTTTGTTTGTGCCAAGCCACGCTATGTTGTCTTCGATAAAAAAGGAAGATACTGCCTGAGCCGAACCAGTCAGATTGTGCGGATGATCGCTAAAATAACGGGATACTTTCTTTGTTTTAGGGTCAAATCGCAGAATGCCCGTTGTTCCATGCAGCCAAATATCGCCCGTCGATGTTTTGACGGCTGAGCTTTGCAAATCGTACTCGCGCGTCGGATGCAGATTAGCCGCCAGTATCGTTTTGCGAAGAGTCCGATAGTTAAACTGGACCAGCCCTTCAGCGTCGCTCAGGTAAATCAGGTCGGTTGAGTCAATAGAAAAAGGCATGGTACGGCTCGTTAGCCGCGAGCGCCCTGGCTTAAATCCGTTTACGAAAAAGCAGTCGAATCGATCATGTTGGCGGTCGTAGCGATTCAGCCCTACTTCCGTGCCTATCCACAGGTTTCCTTCCGAATCTTCTACAATCCCGAAAATATTAATACCCCGAATGGTGCCTGGCTGGACGGTACCATCTTTGGTCAGAACAGGTCGATAAGTTTGAAAATGATGTCCGTCATACCGATTTAGCCCATCCTGAGTCCCGAACCACAGAAAACCACGGCTGTCTTTATGAATATAATAAACGGAACCCTGAGTGAGTCCATCACTAACGCCAATGTGATCAACTCGAAAAATGGGGCTGGAGAGCGATTGTGTCCATCCGGGCTGAAGCCATAAGCTCCAGAAAAGCACAGACAGATACAGATAGCCAGCACGTAGCATCGGAATAAAGAATGGTGGTTGAGGAAGCCATTGTAAATGAGCTATTTATTTAGTGAATATCCAAGCTTATCAGCTAATAAATACAGAGAGGTACCGCTAATGTTGACATAATAAATAAACCGTAAACTTATAATGTAACCCAGTAATTGGCGTTTTCCTGTTTGCAGACGAAATTCGAAGGTTATTAAGGTTCTTACCGTTAATCATCAACCAAACTATGCGTTATTTGAAGGCTATTCAAGTATGTCTTATGCTAAGTTCATTGGGAGTACAGGGGCAGGCGACGCAACCGCTTACCTATCCGCACGCTCGTAAAACCGATCAGGTCGATAATTACCATGGCACCCAGGTGGCCGATCCATACCGCTGGCTCGAAGATGACCGCTCTGCCGAAACAGCCGAGTGGGTTAAAGCCGAGAATAAGGTGACCTTCGATTATCTGTCGCAAATTCCGTATCGAAAACAGCTACAGAATCGGTTGGAAGAGGTGTATAATTATCCGAAATATTCAGCGCCTAGCCGCAAAGGCCAATGGTTTTACTTCTCTAAGAATGATGGCCTACAAAATCAGGCCGTTCTGTATCGGCAAAAGGGCCTTGACGGAAAACCTGAACTGGTCCTTGACCCCAATAAACTATCGGCCGATGGAACAACCCGGCTCGGCGCTTTCTCACTATCAAAAGATGGGAACTATGCCGTCGTGGGTTTATCGAAAGGAGGTTCCGACTGGCAGGAATACCAGATTATGGACTTGGCTACCAAGCAATACCTGCCCGAAAAAATTGAATGGGTGAAAGTATCGGGTGCCGCCTGGCAGGGAGATGGTTTTTACTACAGCCGATACCCGAAGCCCGAAGGCAGTGCATTGGCCGCTAAAAACGAAAACCATCAGGTATTCTTTCATAAGCTCAACACTCCACAGTCGGCCGATAAGCTGGTGTACGAAGATGCCAAAAATCCGCAGCGGTTCCACATTCTACGGACAACGGATGATGAGCGATTTGCCTTGCTGTCGGTGAGTGATCGGGGAAAAGGGAAAGATGGTAACGCGCTGTTTTTTCTGGATGCGAAATCCGGCAATAAACCATTTGCGCCCGTAGTGGCAGACATTACCGACTTTAGCTATGATGCGGTGGATAATGATGGCGACCGGCTACTGATTCTGACTAACGAAAAAGCGCCGAATAGTAAAGTCATTGCCTACGATACAAAAAAGAAAACCTTCTCTGACCTTATCCCCGAAAAGCCAGAACCGATTGCTGAAGGAAGTGTGCAGGCGGCTGGTGGTAAACTGTTTGTCGAATACAGCAAAGACGTTGTTTCCAAAATTGACGTATACGATTATACCGGCAAGTGGGAGAGTGAAGTAAAGTTACCGGCTTTGGGTTCGGCTGGTGGGTTTGGTGGGGAGAAAGACGACAAGTTCGTGTTCTATACCTTCACGTCGTTTACGTTTCCCCCAACAATTTACCGATACGATATAGCCACGCGAAAGAGTACCGTTTTCCGCGCACCCGAAGTTGATTTTAAGCCCGATGCATACGAAACCAAACAGGTTTTTTATACCAGTAAGGATGGTACTAAAGTGCCGATGTTTCTGACGTATCGGAAAGGGCTGAAACTCGATGGTACGAATCCTACGCTGCTGTACGGCTATGGAGGATTCAACGTGAGCTTGCCACCTTCGTTCAGCTCATTCCGAATTCCTTTTCTTGAACAGGGCGGAGTTTATGCGCAGGCAAACTTGCGGGGAGGTAGCGAATATGGCGAAAAATGGCACGAACAGGGCATGAAGTTGAAGAAGCAGAACGTGTTCGACGATTTTATTGCCGCTGCCGAATACCTGATTGCTCAGAAATACACTAGTTCGGCTAAATTGGCTATTCAGGGTGGATCGAATGGCGGATTGCTGGTTGGGGCCGTCATGAATCAACGGCCTGAACTGTTTCGGGTGGCTATTCCACAAGTGGGCGTGATGGATATGCTCCGTTTCCACAAATTCACCATTGGCTGGAACTGGATCGCCGACTATGGTAGCAGCGATAATCCGGAAGAATTTAAATCATTATATGCCTATTCGCCAATTCAGAACATCAAATCTGGTCTGAATTACCCGGCTACGTTGATCACAACGGCCGACCACGACGACCGGGTAGTACCGGCACATTCATTCAAGTATGCCGCTACGCTTCAAGAAGTTTATAAAGGCAGCAATCCGATCCTGATTCGGATTGACACAAACTCAGGTCACGGAGCGAGCAATACCAAAAAGAATATTGAGCTGACGGCCGATATTTATTCGTTCATTTTCTGGAATATGGGCATTGTCAGCCTGAAAGAAGTGGCTCATAAATAGGTTCTGTTGTCATAGTATCTAACAAAAATGCGCAGTTTTTGATAAATTTTTTATCAAAAACTGCGCATTTTTGTTAGATACTATGACAAATATGAATATGTACAGGCGAATTATTTATGATGAACTTGAAGATCATCTCACACGTAAGCAGGTAACTGTTATTACGGGAATGCGTAGAGTTGGGAAATCAACGGCTGCTAAGCACCTGATGGCTCAGGTAAATCATGAAAATAAGGTTTATCTGGACTTTGAGAAAGCTAATAATCGCTTCATTTTTAACCAGTCGTCCTATACTGATATTGAAATAAATCTTCAGGTGGAAGGTATTGATTTCACAAAACCAGCAGTAGTTGTTTTGGATGAAATTCAACTGGTTCCTAATAGCACTAGTGTTATAAAATACTTGTATGATACGTACGACATCAAATTTATAGTGACTGGTTCCAGTTCCTTCTATTTACGGAATCATTTTACCGAAAGTCTAGCCGGGCGAAAGACTATTTTTGAAATGGCTCCTTTATCATTTGCGGAGTTTCTTCAATTTCAAGAAATCGATGTAAACCGGATTAGCCCGTTCGCACGTCAGCTATATCAGCCTGCTTTTTACGACAAATACCACGCCCTATACGAGCAGTACATTTACTATGGAGGCTTTCCAGAGGTAGTATTAACCGATACTGAAAAAGACAAACAGCGATATCTTGACGACATCATCAATGCCCATATTGAACTGGATATTCGGTTATTATCGGACTTTTCAATAAGTGATGACTTGTATAAATTAATGCGGCTACTGGCAAATCGTGTGGGTAGTAAGCTCGATTATAGTAAAATAGGGAGTTTACTAGGTATTAGTCGGTTTAAAGTAAAGGACTATATTTCTCTGCTGCAGTACACCTATTTCGTTCGTGTTGTTGAATCATACACGAGTAATCCTGATCGCGCTATTGCTCATCAGCCTAAGTTATATGTGAGCGACAGTGGTTTACTTAATCGATTAGCCCAGGTAAGTAGTGGAACACTTTTCGAAAATACAATAGCCGTTCAATTAGGCCAGTTAGGTACAGTGCAGTATCACCAAACTGGGCGATCAGGTGCTGAAATTGATTTTATTCTAAATGGCAATCAGGCTTTTGAAGTAAAGGAAACGCCAACGGAACAGGATTTACTAACGTTACGATACCGTGCCCAAATAGCAAGCTTACCAGCGGCTTCGTTGATTGGTCGTTATGTACCTGCTTCGGGCTTTCGGGAATTTGTCTGGGGAGGCAATATGTACTAAGGCCGAGCGAGCAATACCAAAAAGAATATTGAGCTGACGGCCGATATTTATTCGTTCATTTTCTGGAATATGGGCATTGTCAGCCTAAAAGAAGTCGCTCATAAATAGGTTCTGTTGACATAGTTACAAAAGAAAAGAGGCAGCCAATTACGACTGTCTCTTTTCTGTTTTTAATGAGATACGCTTACAAACCGAAGGTGATACCCAGCATCAGCGGAGCTACACCCGTACCTAATTCAGCAAAGGCACCAACTTTTTCGCTGAAGAAGTAACGGCCACCAAGGTGAATGGGGACGAAAATACCGCTACCAAACGCTGTACCGCTATAAATGCTATTGCTGTACGAAACACTTTCGTAGCCCAAACCAATACCTGCATACAGATCGGCTTTATCGGTCGTCAGGTTCAGAATTTCGTTGAAGTGATACGAACCCCGAGCTGCAAAATACAGGTAATTGATTTTATCGTTAAAACCAATGTAGCCATAATTAAAGCTACGATAAGCTGCCTGGCCACCAACAGTGATATTCGGAGCAACACCGAAATCGGCAGAGGCACCGAAAGCAATACCACCAGCGCTAGCGTAACCACCCACGCCGATTCCAAGGTTAATCAATTTGGTTCCTTTGTCAACTTTGTATTGAGCAAATGATTGGGTGCCAACTAACAGACCAAGAACCAATAAAATAGAAAAGTGGATTTTTTTCATTTGACGAAACTGATTTGTGTTAAAATTTGAAACAAAGTAAAAGCGAATATGTGGGCCTCACAAACGCTAAAATGGACCTCTTATTATTCGGTCATTGCTGACCTTGTGACAAACATAACAAACGGAAAATGATAACCTACCGACGATTAGAAAATAAATTATTTAAAGACCTAACCTTCAATGCATTAGTTTTCGATTAAACGACGTGTCGTACGCTGAATAAATAAAAAAGCCCCTCAATTTGAAGGGCTTAACAAATAATATTTTAATAGAAGCTACTAAGAATGATTTAAATCAGCTTTCAGTTTTTCTTTAAAAACTTTCCTGAATTTATCTACTTTCGGTGCTACCACAAAAGCGCAATAGCCCTGGTTTGGGTTGTTGGCGAAATAGCTTTGGTGATATGCTTCGGCTTCGTAAAACGTGCTGGCGGGTGTGATTTCTGTGACAATTGGCTCATTATAAGCTCCTGCCTTATCCAGTTCGGCTTTGGCCGATTCGGCTAGTTGTTTCTGCTCATCGTTGTGATAAAAAATCACAGACCGGTATTGTGTACCAATGTCGTTTCCCTGCCGATTGAGCGATGTTGGGTCGTGGCTCCTGAAAAACGCTTCCAAGAGTTCTTGGTAAGTAATTTGGGTGGGATCATACGTCACCTCTACACATTCGGCATGGCCGGTTGTGCCCGTACAAACCTCTTTATAGGTCGGATTTACTTTGTGGCCGCCTTCATAACCCGATACAGCCGATATAACGCCCTTAAGTGATTCGTAAACGGCTTCGGTGCACCAGAAACAGCCTGTTCCAAAGGTGGCTTTTGCCAAAGCGCCTGATTCATTTGTTGCCATAAATTTTGTTTCGACAAACCTGTAGGATTTCTAAAACCTTATAGGTTTTATTCGGTTAATTTGCCTGACTAGTTAACAGAACTTACCAACGTAAAGTTTTCCCTTATTCCCGTGACTGATTTCAACACTGACCGCTTCCGTTACGACGGAGAAAAGCCTTTAAAAATTAAAAAAGCGCCCACCAAAGTCGATGACCTTTACGAAGATGATGCGCATTATGAAGCCATTCTTCGGCAACAGGCTTCTGAAATTGATAAATGGCAGGAGCGTATGTTTGCGCATAACCGATATGGACTGTTAACGGTATTTCAGGCATTGGATGCCGCTGGGAAAGATGGAACCATCCAGCATGTATTTACCGGAACCAACCCGGCCGGTGTACGCGTGTATTCCTTCAAACGCCCCACCGATCAGGAATTAGATCACGATTTTCTGTGGCGAAGTTGGCGGGAACTGCCCGAGCGAGGTATGATCGCTATTTTTAACCGGTCGTATTACGAAGAAGTGCTGGTCGTAAAAGTTCATCCGGAAATTCTGACCCAAAGCCAGCGCCTGCCCGAAAAAACGACCGACGATCTGGACAAACTCTTCAAACATCGCTACGAGGCTATCCGGGATATGGAAACGTTTCTGCATCGCAATGGCTTCCCGATCGTTAAGTTTTACCTGCATGTTTCCAAAAAGGAACAAGCCGATCGGCTGATTGCCCGGATTGAGGATGTTGATAAAAACTGGAAGTTCGAAGAGGGGGATGTCAAAGAACGGGATTTCTGGGACGATTATCAGGATGCCTACGAAACATGCATCAACGAAACGGCCACCGATAAAGCCCCCTGGTATGTGATTCCGGCCGACGATAAAAAGAATATGCGACTATTGGTCGGCCGAATTGTCATCGACGAGCTAAAGAAATTACCTATTGAAAACCCCAAGCCGGACGAAGACCGTTTTAAAGAGCTACAAAAACTAATTTCAGTTATTAAGGCTCAGTAACTGTCCGGGCCAATCTCTGGATTGGCCCGCAAATCAATCACTCCGCTACTTTTCTGGCGGCTCAGCATAGTTTATATATTGGTTTTGTCCTGTATGTAGGGCCGTTCAGCCCGGTTTTTAGCAGCTTTATCTAATTTTAGCTGAGTTCAAGGTAGGTAGAACTAACTTTGCGTTATTAGTCGAACAACCTGACGTATCCATCCCATCGGATACTACTTATCGATAACGCAATGAAATATAGCTTACCCTACTGGCTAAGTTGCCTTTTTATCTGTTTGCTGCCCCTGCAATACAGTAAGGCTCAGGCCCCATCTACGATCAATAGTCTTGGAGTTACCCAGGAAAAACCAGGCCGCACGGCTGCCCTAACCATAAGCGGTTATATAAAAGATGCTGCAAATGGTGAAGGCTTGATTGGCGTATCCGTATACGTAAAAGAGACCAGTACTGGAGCGGTTACCAATAGCTATGGCTTTTATGCTATTACCTTGCCACCAGGTAGCTATAACCTGGCTATCAGCTACATTGGCTATGCCAAACAAACCCGGCCGGTTGAACTCACAGACAAAAACATACGGCTTGATCTCGAACTAAAGCAGGAAGGCAAGGACCTTCAGGAAGTGGTCGTCTCAGCCAATCGGGAAGACGACAACGTCAAAAATATTGAGATGAGCGTCAATCGGATCGATGTCAAAACGCTGCAACGGATTCCGGCTTTATTGGGAGAGGTCGATGTGATTCGGAGTATTCAGTTGCTGCCCGGCGTGACAACGGTTGGTGAGGGGGCAACGGGTTTCAACGTTCGGGGCGGTAGTATCGACCAGAATCTAGTGCTGCTCGACGAAGCGCCCGTCTATAATTCGTCCCACCTGTTCGGCTTCTTCTCTGTATTTAACCCCGATGCTGTAAAGGACGTGAAGCTCATCAAGGGCGGTATCCCATCCAATTACGGTGGTCGAATTGCCTCAATTCTGGATGTTCGACTGAAGGAAGGTAACGCGAAAAAGCCTGAGTTGAATGGTGGTATTGGGTTGATATTTAGCCGATTATCCTACGAAAGGCCTTTGTTTAAGGGAAAAGGCTCGTTCATCGTAGCGGCTCGTCGGTCGTATGCCGATATTCTGGCGCAGCCATTTCTAAACAGTGATCTGAAAGGCGCTAAGTTCTATTTCTACGATCTGACGGCCAAAGGCAATTACCGGATTAATGATAAAAACACGGTGTTCCTGTCGGGCTATTTAGGACGGGATGTATTTGGATCTGATTTCGGCTTCAACTGGGGGAATACCACCTTGTCGGCTCGCTGGAACCACATTTTTAGTGAGCGATTGTTCCTGAATACAACAGCTTACTACAGCAATTACGATTATTCACTGAATACGGACCTGAAAGGGAAAAGGCCAAACGATTTCTTCCGAACCGATTCCCGCATTGTCGATTACAGCATCAAGCCTGATTTCTCACTAGCACTTGGTAAAAACCTAATTACGTTTGGTGGGCAGGCTATTATTCATGATTTCCAGCCTGGTACAGCTACGGCGGCTAGTGCAGGGACCGTTCGCTCGTTCGGTATCGCGAATAAGCATGCGCTCGAAACAGCGTTGTACGTTGGCAATGAACAACAGGTAACTCCTCAGCTTCAGTTACAATATGGGCTTCGGTATTCGCTCTTCAATTACACGGGTCCCGGCGAAGCCTATACCTTCCAGACTGATGTGCCGTTAGGTACGCGTAGAGAAGTCCTAACAACGGTAGCTTATAAAGGGAATGACGTTATTAAAACCTACGGAAACTGGGAGCCGCGTCTGGCCGCTAAATATGAACTCTCGGGCAACAGCTCGTTAAAAGTCAGCTACAATCGGCTAGCCCAATACATTCACCTGGTTTCGAATACAACGGCCTCTACACCGCTCGACATCTGGACACCTTCGACCAATAACATCAAACCACAAATTGCCGACCAGATTGCGGCTGGTTACTTTAAAAACTTTGGCCATACTGGTCGTGAATTCGAAGCATCGATAGAGGTTTATTACAAGTGGTTACAGAATCAGATTGACTATATCGATGGTGCCAGCCTGATTTTGAACAAGTACCTTGAAGGCGATTTACTTAATGGCAAAGGCCGGGCCTATGGTGCTGAGTTTTTTGTCAAACGAAACACAGGTGTAGTGAACGGCTGGATCAGCTACACATTAGCCAAGACTGAACGACAGGTAGCCGGCATCAACAATGGCGACTGGTACCCAACGCGTTTTGATAAGCGCCATACCCTTACATCAGTCCTACTTATCGACCCACCACAAGCCAAGCGCTGGAATTTTTCGGCTACGTTTACACTTGCCAGTGGTACACCCGGTACGTTCCCAACAAATCGCTTTGAATACGAAGGGTTTGTAGCGCCAATTATTAATGGTCGGAATAACTACCGTATTCCTGCCTATCACCGGCTCGACTTGGCGGCTACTTTGCAGGGACGTAAGCGGCCGGGTAAACGCAAGGAAGACAACTGGGTATTTTCGGTGTACAACGTTTATGCCCGCAAAAACCCATTCTCGGTTTACTTTCAGCCAAACGCCGACAATCCTCGGGTGACGGAAGCCATTAAATACTCGGTTTTTGCGACCATTATCCCGTCGGTAACCTACAATTTCAAATTCTAGAACAACAAATCCGTAGTTAAACGCCCGGCTTATACGTGGCACTGCTGCAATGAAACGACTTCCTATTTTAGTATATCTTTTTAGCGCTGTTTTGCTGCTCGACAGTTGCACAACGGTTATTGATGCCAAGCTGGATACTGGCCCAACGCAGCTGTCGGTCGATGCAGTACTGACAGACCAGCCCGGAGCTCAAACCATTCGACTGACTCAGACGGCCGCTTATTTTGACAACAGTACAACGCCGGCTGCTACCAGCGCTACTGTTACGGTTATTGACGATGCGGGAAAGAGTTATAAATTTTTAGATCCTGATAACGACGGCTACTATGTGTGGCAACCAACAGGAAATGACACGCTGGGCCATATTGGCCGTACCTATCAACTGACAATCGGTTTTCAGGGAGAGACCTATCGGGCTGTTTCAAAGATGAATCGGGTTCCGCCCATTGACTCACTCGTTTTTGTAAAGCGTAAACCCAATCCATTCTCGAAACGCGAAGGGTATCGGGCTGAGTTTTATGCAATAGATATACCCAACCAGATCGACTACTACCGCATACGCTTTTTTCAGAATGGTGCGCTGCAAAACAAACCGGGCAATATTATCACCTCGCAGGACGGGGGCTTCCGAAGCGGTAGCACGTCTGTCACGGATGGGTTGATGTTCATAGCGCCAATTCGCCGATCGGTCAATATCGACAGTCTGTACAACATGAACGATGTGGTGAAAGTTGAAGTCCAGTCGCTAACGTCGGAGGCTTTTGATTTCTGGCAACAATTTCGCACCCAGATTACGAACGGAGGTTTGTTTGCAACGCCCCCCGCCAACATTCCAACCAATATTATCAACACTAATGCATCGGGCCGAGCGGCAGTCGGGTTTTTTATTACATCTGCGATTCGGAGCCGAACCGCCACGGTGAATCAGGCCAATATCCGGGTTCGGGAAGATTGATTGCTTGTTTCCCCTCACGGCATCGGCCGACCGTCCCAACCGAAGCGTCGGCCCGGCCCTCTCTCTAAGGGAGAGGGCTTTTTTGTCGTATCGAGTAGTCTACTCTCCGTGGCCTGAGAGGACACACGCCACAGAAAAGGTTTTGTTAGTAACCGGATGGCTCCCCTCTCCTTAAGGGAGAGGGGCTGGGGGTGATGGAGTTCTATTTTTTCACAATCTGCTCACCAGGTGATAGCCATACTCCCCGTGCTGATTGGCCGTAGAATGTGGTGCCGAAGGGAATCTCCTGCCGACGGGTTTTGCCGTTTTTCAGGCTGACAGTGACAGTAGTCGTTTTTGTATCGACGGGCATGAAAGTTTGCGCCTGCTGAACAGCGAACAGTCGTAACGGCCCCCGGTTTTCAGTTGTCGCAATTCGACAACGGCCCTGGGCATCGGGTAAGCTTACCAAGGCTTTGGCATTACCAGGAACGAAGAAGCCACTTTGCTCGATGGTTTTGGGAGTAAAACCGCCCTTTCCATCACCCTTCAAAACAAGCCCATTCAAGGCATCCATTCGACCAGCTACCAGATCGCTTCCGTGCTCGTTTCCAACCAGTACCGCATCTAGGTTACCATCCCCATCAATATCCTGGGCCAGCATACCAAAAACGGGCGACGTCTGGGCCATAATTGGCAAAGGTCTGACCTCGAACTTTCCATTGCCTTTATTTTCAATATAGCTGGTTGATAGGTAATTAGCCGTAAATTTTAGTGCCTGATTACGTTCATCGTCGGTTAAAATCTGGTTGATGGTCGCTTCGCCAAAAGGAGCGTATTTGATGTAGCGTTTCTTGATCCCAATCATCTGCTTCACCATGTCGTCCCAACCAAAATACGGGTACTCTTCATACTGGCCTTTGGCGTTTTTGAAGTATACCGTTGGGAAGGCGTCGTAAAAACCGTTGTTATCGAAATCGCCCGCATATATCCGTACAGGACGCTCGGGTGTAGCACGAAGTAAGTTGTTTTGACCTAGATTTCCAGCCAGATAATCGATGTCGCCGTCGTTGTCGAAGTCGCCGGGGGTTAATGAATTCCAGAAACCAAGCTTGTCATTTAAACCACTATTGTCAAGGGGCTTTAGCTGGCCTTTCTCATTCCGTAGCATGGTCAGCGGAGCCCATTCACTAGCGAGCAGTAAATCGACATAACCATCGTTATCGTAATCGGTCCAGAGGGCATCGCAGGTCAGGCCTGGCTTGGTCAGTGCCGGAGCTACCTGAGCTGTAACGTCGGTAAAATGCGGTTTATCTTTTGAGCTGCCATCGTTTCGCAGCAGGTAGCTACGAACGCCCATTGGATATTTATAGGGTTCGACACGGCCACCTACGAACAAATCAAGGTCGCCATCGTGATCGAAATCAGCGGCTTTTACGCAGGAACTATTCAACCAGAAGTTTGGTAAGGCGTTGGTTGCCAGGGTGAAGTTTCCTTTGCCATCATTGACATACAGCCGATGATGTAGGGCTTCTTCTAGCTGATTTTGGCCAAATTCCGGGCTTCCACTTGCTGCGTATAAATCAAGATCACCATCGGCATCGGCGTCGAACAGGAGTAATCCAGCATCCTCCGATAGCTTGGTGGGAAGCGACTTTCGAACAAAATGATCATTCGGCTGCTGAAGTAGCAAGTCGGTCGAAAATTTCGAGCTGCCGCCCACAACCATATCCACAAGACCATCGCCGTTTACGTCGCCAACGGCCAGCGCCGGGCCATATTCGGTGAGTTTATGCAGCAGGGTCTTCTGGAGGTTGAAATCGATAATGTCAGTTTCTTCGTGCCGGTAGTTGACGCCGAGCGCAGCCGTCATATCGGTCAGCAAAGGGGTTTGGACAGGCTTTGGCTCGGTGATAGAAGTGCCGGGTTTAGCGTCGGCCGCTTTAACGATCAATAGTTGGTCGGCCTTAACGCTCGGGAAAATCTGCACGCGCCCACCGGGCCAGGTCACTTTGAGGTTTTTAATGGTTTTCTCCTTTCCTAAACCGAAATGAGCAACTGGATCGACACTTGACAGGAAGCCCCGATACAGGGTATGTTCATAAAACTCTTTACGCCCATCTGGCAGATCATACTCAACTAGAGCGCCCAGACCCATCGGGTTAGCTCCATCGCCCTCAAACTGAATGCGGAGGTAATGGGCATTTTCGGGTTTACGGTCGTTAAGATTGTTTCGGTAAACAAACGCTTCGTCGTTGATATTGTTGACAACGTAATCGAGGTCACCATCACCGTCAAAGTCGGCATACGCAGCCCCGTTCGAGAAGCTGGGTTCGGTCATGCCCCAGTGCTCGGTCACGTTCTCAAAAACCGGCCCTCCCGAATTCCCCCGATTACGATATGCATAATTGCTGACCTTTACCTGCGGAATTTTGTCGGTCAGTTCCTTCCGTAAGGCATCGCTCAGATAAGTATTGACAGAACTATAGTAAACGGTGAAATCGCGGTCGGTCACGTCGCGGGGGAAGCCGTTGGTCACCAGCAGGTCCCGGTAGCCATCATGATCCAGATCGACCAGCAGGGGCGACCAACTCCATTCGGTTTCAGCAACGCCCGCCATCATACTGATTTCGCTGAAAATAGGCATGTTCGCATGTGCCCTGGAGGTGTCGGTCGGCCGTACACCCTGATTGAGTTGTAGGGTATTGCGGGCGTACTGGTGCTCATACCCCAGGCGGTCCCACTCCTGATAGGCAAAATAACTGCTTGGGCCCATCAAACTCTTTTTGCGAAGATTATCTTCCGGCAACATGTCCATACATATGATGTCGGCCAGGCCGTCGCCATTAATGTCGGCTACGTCGTTGCCCATCGCTGATGAGCTGGTATGCTTAAACGACTCGTGCGAGCGGTTTGTAAACGTGCCATCATGGTTGTTGATGTAGAGTACGTCGTTGGTCGCAAAGTCATTAGTCACGAAGATGTCTTTCCAACCGTCGCGATTGATGTCGCAAATGTTTAGGCCCAGTCCAAACCCTTCAGCAATAACGCCTGCCTGCTTGGTAACGTCCGTGAAGTAGGCGTGGCCGCGTGTCGAGTCGAAATCGTTGCGGTATAGCCGGTCGGTATTGGGCGATGTTCCATCATCGATGCGGACTTTCAGGTAGCCAGGATTTTTGGGGTCGGCAATCTGATCGACCAGCACAAATAGGTCTAAATCGCCATCGTTGTCGTAGTCGAAAAAAGCTGAATGGGTCGTGTAGGTGGTGTCGGCAATTCCATAATCAGCCGCCATTTCCCGGAATTTCGGGGTTCCGTCGGTATCATTTCCCTGATTGACATAGAGCAAATTGGCTCGCAGTGTCCCTTTCTTATGAAGTGTGTTGGATACATATACGTCGAGCTTACCATCGGCATTGATATCCACTACAGATACGCCCGAGCACCAGCGCCCTCCGCCACTAACACCTGCCGACTGGGTTGCATCCTTGAAGTGGAAATCGCCACTACCCGTTTCGGTGTCGTTAATGTAGAGTTTGTTAGAGACCTGATTGCCGGCAAAAAATACGTCGGGTTTCTGATCGCCGTTGAAATCACCTATACCTACGCCACCACCATTGTAGATGTATTGGTAGTTCAGGATGTTGAGCGTATCGCTATCGGTAATGGTATTAGCAAAGGTGATTCCGGTATCGGACGAGTCGAGCCGTTCAAATAAAGGCTTTTCGCGACATGAACAAAGGATAAGTAGACACACTACGGGCAGCAACCAGGCCCCACGGAAGAAGCGAAATTTCATGGATAAGTACACGCCGTTTTGGGTGGCAGAGGAAACAAATGATCTTCAAATTTACCTATAAAAGCACCGATTAGTACACGGTAGGGGTTTTTACTGAAAATTTAACATCTGGAGCCAGTTTTTCTAATGAGCAGGTTACCTTAGGGTTGACCTTCTCCCGGAAATACCTGCTCAGGCTCATTGGGCAGTTTAGGTGTTTTAGGTTTTCGTTTGCGAATGCGGGCTAATAGGGGCTGGAAGGTATCTCGCTCGATTACGGCAATTATCCCTAGAAATAACCCGAACAACCCAACGTGCACGGGGACCGACACCCATAGATTCGGAATAGGAAATTGCCAGGAAAGATAGATTAGTAATCCCGCTCCCAGTATATAACCAAAAGCCGAGCCTACATGATAAGGCACAGGATAATACTTCTCGCCCAGCACATAGCAAATGGCCATCATGGCAAAGCTGGATACAAGAAAGGCTACAGCACAACCTATATAGCCCATTATCGGAATCAGAATCAGATTCAATCCAATAGTTATCGCTGTGCCAGCTACAGTAATAAACGTACCATACTGGGTTTTGTCTTTCAGTTTGAACCAGAACGAAATGTTGTAGTAAACGCCTAATAGTAGATTGCCCAGTAGGAGCAAAGGCACTACATCCAGACCAACCCTATACTGTTCTGAGACAAAAAAACCGATAATATCAAGGTTTAAACTAACTCCTACCCAGATCAGCACGCAGACGATAACGAACCATTTGGTAACCTCCGCCAATAATTTGGGGGCATTTTTGTCTTCGCCCTGGGAGAAAAAGAACGGTTCGGCAGCGAATTTGAACGACTGAATTGCCAACGCCATAAATACCGACAATTTCAGGCAGTTACCATAAATACCCAGCACGGCTTCGGACGATAAACCCGGATAAAAACCTTCTGGCAGCGAATGACGCAAAAATAACCGGTCGGTCAGTTGGTTGAGCACGGTGGCCAGATTGGTGAGCATAATTGGAAACGCATAGGCAATCAACGCCTGACTTTGCGAACCAGTTAGCTGGAAATGAAATCCAGTGAAGGCCTTCCGGATAATGACAAAATAAAGGGCGTTGCCAATCAGGTTGGATAAAAAGATATAACCGGGGCCGATGGCAGGGCTGTAGATCAAACCAGCTATTGGCTGTAAAGCCGTTAAATATTTGCCTTCTGATATATCTTTTGCCAGAATCAGGAAAAAGATATTCAACACGACTACAAGAACGATATTCGTGATTTTGGCACTCACAAACTCACGCGCCCGATTCTCGGCCCGAAGCCGTGCAAACGGAATGGCTACAATAGCGTCGATGGCCACCAGCAGCGCCGACCAACGTACAAATCGTTCCTGACCAGGATAATGTAGCCAGTTAGTGATTTGCGGTGCCAGGCTATACAACAGGACTGTTGAAACGATACTAATACAGATGACGATACTGAGGGATTGGCTGAAAATACGGTTCTTCTCTTCTGTAGGAGCATTCTTCGAGCGAGCTATAAACCGAAAAAACGCCGTTTCCAGACCCAGGGTATAAACAACAAGTAGTACGCCAATCCAGCTATAAAACTCTACGTTGGAGGCCATAGCCGCCGGTTTAGCGAATGCATAAGTCTGAATTGGAACGAGTGCGTAGTTGATAAGTCGCCCCAAAATGGTACTAACCCCATAAAGCGCTGTATCGCCCGCTAATTTTTTAAATGTGCTCATGTATGGAAAGAACGTCGAATTGAGTCAGCTTAGTCGCTAACTTACTCCAGAGTTCGCCTTGCTGACTGCAAAGTTAAGACCTTTGGTTATCTTTGTGGCTCAGGCCGAAACAGGCTCCCGGTTGTTTCGGATTACTTGCCATTTAGCTACTGAAACAGCCGGAGCCTGTTTCGGCCATATTCATGTCTCTGAAAATTTCCTCTGCTTTAATCTCCGTTTACTACAAAGACGGTCTAGAGCCTTTAGTTCGGTTATTGCACCAGCAAAACGTCAAATTATATTCGACGGGTGGTACACAGGCATTCATTGAACAACTGGGAGTTCCGGTTACCGCCGTTGAAGACCTGACCGGCTACCCGTCCATCTTTGGCGGGCGGGTAAAAACGTTGCATCCTGCCGTAATGGGCGGCATTCTGTACCGACGCGAAATGCCCGAAGATCTGGCGCAGGCCGAACGGCACCGTATTCCCCCCATTGATTTGGTCGTGGTGGATCTGTATCCCTTTGAAGAAACGGTCGCATCGGGTGCATCGGACGAAGATATTATCGAGAAAATTGACATTGGCGGTATTTCGCTGATTCGGGCGGCTGCCAAAAATTACAATGATGTACTGATCGTTTCCTCTCGGAGCCAGTATGCGGGTGTTGTCGAGCTATTGGCCGAAAAAGCAGGTAGTACCGAGTTGGCAGATCGTCGTCGGTATGCAGGCGAAGCCTTTGCCGTCACCTCGCATTATGATACCGCCATTCAAGCTTATTTTGCTGGCGAACAGCCACAGGGAACGGGCTATGAAGGAGTCATTTATGACTTCAAATCGTTGCCCGCCAACCACCTTCGGTATGGCGAAAATCCGCATCAGCAAGCCAGTTTCTACGGTGATCTGGACGCTATGTTCGATAAATTACATGGCAAAGAACTGTCGTATAACAACCTGGTCGATGTTGATGCCTGTGTCGGATTGATCGATGAATTCCCGGCTACGGACGATTCGGTTGCTTTTGCCATTATCAAACATACCAATGCCTGTGGGATTGCTACGGCTCCTACGGCCAAAGAAGCGTACCTGAATGCACTGGCCTGTGATCCGGTTTCGGCTTTTGGGGGCGTAGTGATTACCAACGTGCCCGTCGATCTGGAAACGGCCGAGGAATTGAATAAGCTCTTCATGGAGATTTTAATAGCTCCTGACTACGCACCAGAGGCTCTACAACTTCTGAAGTCGAAAAAGAACCGCATTTTGCTGAAACGGAAGCCGGTTGAACTGCCACCAGTTATGTTCAAGACGATTCTGAATGGGGTGCTGGAGCAGGATAAGGATAATGTAGCCGAAACGGCTAGTCAGTTCAAGACGGTTACGACAAAGGCTCCTACTGACAGCGAGGTTCGTGCCCTGGAGTTTGCACTTAAAGTGTGTAAACATACCAAGTCGAACACAATCGTTCTGGCAAAAGAAGGGCAGCTATTGGCCAGTGGCGTAGGGCAAACATCACGGGTGGATGCACTCCGACAGGCTATCGAAAAAGCGCACTCGTTCGGCTTTGATCTGAACGGTTCGGTAATGGCTTCGGATGCCTTTTTCCCATTTCCCGATTGCGTAGAGATCGCTGGCAAAGCCGGTGTGACCGCCGTCGTCCAGCCCGGTGGTTCCATCCGCGATCAGGATTCAATCGATTATTGTAATCAGCACGGCCTGGCCATGGTTACGACCGGTGTGCGTCATTTTAAACACTAATCCGAACCGGGATTTATATGATTTAACTGACTGACTTTGATTTTGCTTTCGAAGAAAGCTACGTTACAAAATCAAAGTCAGTCAGTTAAATCATATAAATCCCGCCGGGCCGCCGGAGCGGTTCAGACAACCTATGCGACTACTCTACACAATCTGGTGCGCTATTTGGTTCGTGGCGTTGTACCTCGTACTGTTTCCGTTTCAGTTTGTGTTTCTGCAACGGGAGCAATGGAAACCGCTTGCCCACAAAGTCAATTACATCTGGGGCATGCTGTTTTTCATCGTGGCGGGTATGCCGGTGCGGGTTGAGCGTCGGTTTCGACCCGATCCCAAGAAAACCTATGTGTTTTGTGCGAACCATTTTTCGTACCTCGACATTGCTGCTATGGGGGTTATTGTCAGAAACTACTACGCCTTTGTGGGGAAAAGCGAGGTAAAACACATTCCGTTGCTGGGGTATATGTTTGCCAAGTTGCACGTGCAGGTCGATCGTAGTCAGCCGAATAGTCGGGCCTACTCGTTGGCCAAATCCATACGGACATTAGCTTCCGGGCGGAGTATTATGATTTTCCCGGAAGGGGGTATTAAAGCGACTGAACCACCCCAAATGGTCTCGTTTCGCGATGGAGCGTTTACTATGGCTATTCAACAGCAAGTGCCCATTGTACCCGTCACACTGCTGAATAATCACCAGATTTTGCCCGATAAAAGTCCCATTCGGTTGCATTGGCATCCACTACGGGCCGTTATTCATCCGCCCATCGAAACAACTGGTATGACACAGGATGATGTAGAACGACTTAAAGAAGAAACGTATAAAGTTATTGACAACGAATTAATGAAAGAGCGAACGAGCGAAAGCGTGAAAGAGTGATCCTGCACTCCATTCACTCATTCACTCATTCACTCATTCACTCATTCACTCATTGATTATGAAGGTAGATCAGGAGACGCTCTATAAAATTGCCCATCTGGCCCGGCTGGAAGTTCGGCCAGAAGAAGAAACGGACTTGCTCAATAGCCTGAACGGGGTATTGACCTGGATGGAGCAACTGAATGAAGTTGATACGACGGGTGTTGAGCCGTTGACCCATATTTCGGACGAAACCAACGTTCTCCGCGACGATGTAGTGGGTAACCACCTCCCCCGCGAACAGGCCCTCGCCAATGCCCCCCAACACGATGAACAGTTTTTTGAAGTGCCGAAGGTGCTGTAAGTCCGAACCGGGATTTATTTGATTTAACTGACCGACTTTGATTTTGATATATGCTTTCTTTGAAAGCCAATCAAAGTCAGTCAGTTAAATCAAATAAATCCCGGTTCAGGCTAGTATCGGTTTAATGACCTTCCCCGCTACATCAGTCAGACGGAAGGGGCGGCCTTGAAACTGGTAGGTTAATTTGGTATGATCGAAGCCGAGCAGGTGGAGGATGGTGGCCTGTAGGTCGTGGATATGCGTTTTGTCTTTCACGCCATAATAGCCAATATCGTCGGTTTCCCCGTACGAAAAGCCCTGTTTTACACCGCCACCCGCCATCCAGACCGTGAATGCTTCAAGGTGATGGTCGCGGCCCATGAACGGTAGGGTTTGCCCATCGCGGTTCTCCTGCATCGGGGTTCGGCCAAACTCACCGCCCCAAACCACTAGTGTATCATCTAATAATCCACGTTGCTTTAAGTCTTTCAGAAGGGCAGCTACGGCCTGGTCCGACTCTTTGCATTTGTTCCGAAGTCCGATTTCAATGGCCCCGTCGGCACTGGTTCCGTGTGTATCCCAACCCCAATCGAATAACTGAATAAAGCGAACTCCCCGTTCGGCCAATCGGCGCGCCAACAGGCAATTGCGGGCAAATGATCCTTTGGCTGGATCGACGCCATAGCTGTCGAGTATGTATTGTGGTTCACTTTTGATGTCCATGGCGTCGGGCACCGACATCTGCATACGGAAAGCCAGTTCGTACTGAGCAATACGGGTCAGAATTTCCGGGTCTTTTACATCCTCGTACTGTTGCTGGTTGATCTGACTGATGGCCTCGATCGTTTGCTTACGGATGTTCCGGTCCATTCCGTTCGGATTCGACGCATACAGAACTGGATCGCCATCCGTACGGCATTGAACCCCTTGATACACAGTGGGTAAGAAGCCACTTCCCCAAACAGATTTACCTGCGTCGGGTTGCTTGCCACCCGATGCCAGTACGATATACCCCGGCAGGTTATCATTCTCGGTACCTAGCCCATAAGTCACCCACGAACCCAGACTCGGGCGGCCCAGTCGGGCACTACCTGTGTGCATGAGCAATTGAGCAGGCGCATGGTTGAACTGGTCGGTATACATAGCTTTCAGGAACGAAATGTCATCGGCAACGCCCTGTAGGTGAGGTAAATAGTCTGATAGCCATGCTCCCGATTGACCATACTGCGCAAATTTACCCTGTGGACCCAGCATTTTCGGAGTTCCCCGGATAAAGGCGAACTTTTTACCTTCGAGCAGAGCTTGTGGACAGTCCTTGCCGTTATACTTGGCTAGTTCAGGTTTATAGTCGAACAGCTCCAACTGGCTGGGAGAACCCGCCATATGGATATAAATGACTCGTTGGGCTTTAGGCAAATATTGAGAAGGATGCGGTGCCGTCGGCTCCGAATTTATAGAAGCAGCCCCAACGGTATTATCCTTTGACTGTTCTTTTCCAAAAAAGCCGCAACTACCCAGAATGGAACTCAATGCCATGGCTCCCAGACCTGTGGAGCAGGTATGCAAAAAGTGCCTCCGGGTTTCGCTTTCGGCAGCCGCATGCTGGAGTTCGTTCAGAAGCTTGTTCATGGTGTAACGCGGGTGGAAACCCGCTTTTTATGTTCTAAAAGCGGGTTTCCACCCGCGTTACTTACTCTTTTGTAATCACCTCATCCAGGTTCATCATCGTATTGGCCGTAACCATCAAGGCCGCCAGTTGCGGTGAAATGGCCGAACAGTCCATGCCGGGTCGATCCAGTAGGTTTTCTGCCTGGCCTGGCTGCTTCCGGTAATATTGTTCGGTAGTTTGATAGAGCCGAACCAGAACCGCCAATTTTTTAGGCGGTAAGTCACGGAGCATAAGCCGCCGAAAACCGGCCTGAATCTGACGATCGGGCGATGAGCCCTGTTGACGCATATAGTCCGCTAAATGCTGAGAAGCTTCCACATACACCGGGTCATTTAATGTTACCAAAGCCTGTAAAGGGGTATTGGTCCGAAGACGGCGAAGCTGACAGAATTCACGACTGGGGCTATCGAACGTTACCATTGATGGATACGGAGCGGTTCGTTTCCAGTATGTGTATAGGGCGCGACGATGTAAGTCTTCGCCGGTACTTTGTTTCCAGGTTTCGCCATCGTAAGGCGACTGCCAGATTCCATCGGGTTGAACAGGCATCACACTGGGACCATAAAGTTTGTGGCTTAGTAGACCGCTAACAGCTAATGCCTGATCATGAACCGCTTCGGCGGAGAGCCTAACACGTGGTCCACGAGCCAGGAGCCTGTTGTAAGGGTCTTTGGCCAGCAGCTCGGGCGAGGCCGTGGATTGTTGTCGATATGTGGCCGACATCACTATTTTCTTGAGCAACTTTTTAACGCTCCAATGATCGGTATCCATAAATTCGGCCGCCAGATAGTCGAGCAGTTCGCGGTGGGTAGGTGGAATTCCTTGCGTACCCATATCTTCGACCGTTTCGACGATGCCTGTACCAAACAGTTGTTCCCAGAACCGGTTTACAGCAACCCGAGCTGTGAGCGGCTGTTCACGACTGACCATCCAGCGAGCCAGACCCAGCCGATTTTTGGGCAGTTCAGTAGCCATTGCTGGCAAGGATTTCGGAATGGCAGGTTTTACAAGTTTGCCTTTTACCAGCCAGTTGCCCCGTTCAAACACATGCGTTTCGCGAAACAAATCGCCTGAGCCGTCGAGCATAATGGGCGTTTGTTCGGCCTCGGCATTGAGCAGATCCGTTAGGAGCTTGTCCTGTTCGCCAAGGGTGGTTTGCGGCTGGCCAGGCAGGATCGGCGCAAATGCAACCCATTTGATCTGTACCCATTCCTTAGGCTTTTTCGTACTATTGAGCGACAAATACAGATTGTGACGGCCCTGAACGGCAGGCAGCGGAATCATTTGAACGGTGTCTTTGCCGGGCTTAGGCGTTGGAATCGTTGCTAAAACGGGGCCATCCAGTCGATCCTGATGAACCGTGACAGTAGCATTTTCAGCTTTGGTGCCCCAGCGGATCAGCATTCGTGGCCGTGGCCGACCTGTGAGGGTAACATTTTTGATACGGCATGAACCTTTATCCTGAAACCCAAAATACTTAGCGTCGAGCAGAGAGGCATTGACGTATTGGTCGAAATCGTGCGAATTAATTTTCGGTTCAACCGTACGAACCAGATGGGTAACCTGATCGATTGTGGCCTGACCTTGCTTCGGATTAGCTACTGAATGACGAATATACTGTTGCAGGGCAACAAGTTTGGTCGAATCGGCGGGTTTGAGGAAGCGAAGGGTAGGGGTATCGCTGGTGACATCTTCATCACGGGTGTTGTTGAAGAATGCCATGTATTTGTAGTATTCCTCGTTGGTGAATGGATCATAGGGGTGGCTATGACATTGTACACAACCGAAGGTTGTTCCCTGAAAGACATCCCAGGTAGTGCTGACCCGGTCGATCACGGCAGCTGTACGGAACTCCTCGTCCTGTGTACCGCCTTCGTCGTTCGTCATCGTATTTCGGTGAAAGCCGGTAGCTACCAGTTGATCATCAGTGGGGTTGGGCAACAAATCGCCTGCAAGTTGTTCAATGGCGAACTGATCGAACGGTTTGTCTGCATTGAACGCTTTGATCAGCCAATCCCGATACCGCCAGATTTTCCGACCGGGGTCACGTTCGTAGCCTTTCGTATCGGCATAGCGGGCCAGATCGAGCCACATCCCCGTCCATCGCTCACCGTAGGCAGGTGACGCCAGCAATTGATCAACAACTTTTTCAAATGCATTGGGCGACTTGTCACTGACAAAATCAACAACTTCTTTTTCGGTAGGTGGTAGCCCGGTTATATCGAGCGAAACGCGCCGGATCAGGGTAGCCCGGTCGGCTTCGGGTGACGGTTTTAGCTCACTTTCGGCCAGTTTGGCGAGAATAAAGTGGTCGATTTCGTTTTTAGCCCAGTCGGTTTCGTCATTGCTGGTAATACCGAGCCGACTTAGGAATGTACCAATTTGGGGTACATCGGGTTTCTGAACGGGTTGATAGGCCCAGTGGTCACCCCATTCGGCTCCCTGGTCGATCCAGTTGCGAAGCAGCTCGATTTCTTCGGGTTTTAGCGCCGGATGGTCGAGCGGCATCCGTTCATCAGGGTCGGTTAGGGTCAGTCGCCGGATCATCTCGCTGGCATCGGCATCTCCCGGAACAATAGCGAGCTTTCCGGATTTGGCAGGAGCGAGCGCTTCCTGTTTAAACAAAAGGGAAAACCCCGATGCTTTTTTTACACCACCATGACAGGCAATGCAGTTTTTGTTGAGTAATGGTTTAACCTGCGTGTTATAGTCAACTCGACTCTCAAACATGCCCAAAAACGACGATAGCGTGAAGGCTAATCCCGCACCAATTAAGCCAACAAGTATCCATTGAGTTTTCATAAACCGATACAGACAAACATCACTTACCGCTAAAAGCACGTGACAGGCTATTTGTACTATGAAAATCGCTGATTGATGTAATTTTAACGTAGAAGAGTGATAGAAAAGTTTTCGACAGGGTTTACCGAACCCGTACATCAACCTGAGCGGTATCGTCTTCGCCGTTGGCAGTGCCGTTATTAGGAGTCGAATCGGGGTCGGCAACGCTCGAAGCGGTCAGTTGGGCTTTACAGATGCCAGTACCTGAAGCCGTGGCTCGAGCCCGAAAGACGAGTGTAACACTATTGCCAGCGGCCAGACTACTGACACCGCTGATCAGGTTGCCCCCCGATGCCCCAAAATCATCGCCCGATACAAAAGTTTGACCCGCAGGCAGTGTCGCCGATACACTTAAGCCTGAGGCCGATAAACCACCCTGATTGGTGACGGTGAGTGAATAGCTGATGACATCGTTAATTGATGGCGTTCGCGTATTGGTCACTAGCCGAATGCTGATGTCGGCTTTAGCCGGATCGGGTGTGGGCTGGTTACTAATCACCGCTGGTAATGGTACCTGATTCGGGTTGGGCGACACAAAAGAGCCTGCACCTGATTGAGCCGTACGGAAATCGACCTGTGTGGCATCGTCCTGTCCATCGCCCGTACCGGAGTTGGGTTGACTGTCGGGATCTGTACTAGTCGACTGAGCGATTTCGGCCGCATTCTGATAATTTCCTGCTACTGTTGGTTGAGCAATGAAATTTAGCGTTTGTGTTTCACCAATGGCCAGATTCATCGCCGAACTGGTCAGCACGCCATTACTCGCTGAAAAATTTGGCGATGAAATAAACGTGAGGTTAGTAGGTAGTCGGTTGCGCACGACCACATTGGTTGCCTGTGCTGGCCCATCATTATGCACAAACAAGCTGAAAAGAACAGGTGTATTTAGCGAAGGTGTCCGGGCATTAACAGCCATACTTAGACTCACATCCGCCTGAATCTGGGTGGTAATCTGAAACACATTGGAAGGAACTGCCGGAATACCTGGCGATGAAGCAACCACCCGTATGCGGTAATAACCACTTGTTAATGAGCTAGGTAATGTAATCTGGATTGGACTGGTGGTGCCGCTGCCCAACACACTTTTGTATTGCCCCAGCGAATCCAGTAGTTGCACCTGCCATTGATTGCCGCTGTTGAACGTACCTAAGGTGGCAAAGGATATACTCTGAGTTGAACCGGCTAGTACAGTATTATTCAGACTTCCGGTTACAGCAAACTGAGTCGGGGTAATGGGTTGAGCATTCTGAAAAAACGTGTTATTCAGGCTATTATTCCAGTTTCGGGCCAGATGTGATAGCCCCATATTGGTCGGAATGCCCCCCGTGTTCAGGTAATACTGGGGGTTGGGAGAAGGCCGTAGAATGTTACGAAAATGGCCTCCGTTCGTGCCCGCATTTCGCAAAGGGATCGTATCAGTTAGTGGGCCCTGAAAAACATTTAAGCCGGGGGTATTGATCACTTGTAATTGCTTATCGATGACTGGCTGACGAACCGGGTTGATCGTATCTCCGTCATAGGAAACGCGGGCTACCATCCAGGGAATGTTTCGCCCATTAAAATCCTGCCGTGATTTCTGAATTAGATTGGTTAGGTTGGTGGCATAGGCAGGAATACTGCCTGATGTCGCATCGCCATATTCCGCTTCGCCCTGATGCCAGAGTATGGCCCGTACACCTGCCATCGACAGGTAATAGTTCATAACATTCTTCAGGTTGGTATACGGTTGCAGATTGGGCCAGTTTTCGACGCACCAGTATCGATTACAGGCCGGAATACCATTGGCACTATTAATCCAGTTTTCAATCGTGGAACTGTCCCAGCCCGTTATGTAAAAGGCTACTGGCACATTGTACCGATTGACAATATAATCGCCTAATTCCCCCCAGCACCACGAACTTTCGGCCATTGGAAAGATACGTCGTCCGGCTGTAAGAGGTTTATAAATAGGTACCGGCATAGGATCACCCGAGGAGTAGAGAGCCTGGGCACCGGGAGGATAGTAGTGGTTAATAGAGTCGATGGTGCTCACACGGTCCGTAAATGAACCCAAGTCGTTATCGCCGATACCTAATCCACGTGAATTTGATTGGCCTGCCGATACAAAAATCTCCCCAATGCCTACCGGGTGTACGCTGGTTTGATTGACAACGGTATTATTCACAATGGTGCGGACGGTCAATGTGTACCAGCCGCCCGCACCTGTGATGTATCCTAGAAAAATGTTGTTAGTCGGACTGGTTTGTACCGTTTGCCAGCCCGTTGCCGTTCCCTGACCAGCCGTAACAGGAGTGAGCTGAGCTTCTACCCGATCAGCAGAACCCGAAAATCGGCCTGCTATGTACAGTCGCCCGTTGCCATCCAGCCCGCGCTGCACCACAAACCGAGCCATAGGATGCGAGATCTGTAATTGGGCAAGTGCTAATACTGGACAAAAAATGAGCAGAAGAAGCCATTTTATAAATGATGACATGAACAGTTAATCCGGTAATCCAGCAAAGATAAGGACAAGTTGGCTCAGAAGCAGGTGGGAGCTAAGCTACTTTTACTGATAGCTACAGCTACTAATTCACCGATGATAAATAAGCCGTTACACTTTTCCCCGCAAATACTCTGCCGTATAATTACCGTCTGTTAGCTTTACCATCTCTTCGGGAGTACCGGTAAAGGTCACGTAGCCGCCCGTTTCGCCACCTTCGGGGCCTAGATCGATGATATGGTCGGCATTTTTGATGACTTCCATATTATGTTCGATAATAATAACCGAATCACCCTGGTCGACCAGTGCATTGATAGCCGCCAGCAATTTTCGAATGTCGTGGAAATGCAGACCCGTGGTTGGTTCGTCGAAGATGAAAAGGGTACCACCTTTGGATGGATTGCCCTTGCCCAAAAACGATGCCAGTTTCACGCGTTGCGCTTCTCCCCCCGACAGTGTGTTAGCCGATTGCCCAAGGCCAATGTATCCCAGACCCACATCCTGCAGAGGCTGTAGCTTATCGGCCATTTTAGGGTCGACCTCCCGGAAGAAAGCAACGGCTTCATCGACGGTCATGTCCAGAATATCCGATACGTTTTTGTCTCGCAACGTCACCTCCAGCACTTCCTGCTTGAAACGTTTGCCGCCACAGCCCTCACACTTGAGGTAAATATCGGCCATGAACTGCATCTCAATCTTTACCTCGCCTTCACCCTGGCAAACCTCACAGCGACCTCCGTCGACGTTGAACGAAAAATGGCTGGGTTTATAGCCACGGGATTTGGATACAGGCTGGTCGGCCATTACCGTCCGAAGGTAATCGTAGGCTTTGATATAGGTGACCGGGTTGGAGCGACTCGACTTACCAATCGGGTTCTGGTCGATCATTTCAATGGAGGTAATTCGGTTGAGCGAACCTTCCAGCGATTCATATTTGCCCGCTTCTTCGGCCGCTTCACCTTTTTCGCGCATCAGAGCCGGGTACAGCACTTTTCGGATGAGCGTACTTTTCCCTGAGCCCGATACCCCCGTTACTACTGTCAGCGTATTCAACGGGAAGCGCACATCGACATTTTTGAGATTATTCTCCCGTGCCCCTTTCAGTTCTATAAAATTGGTCGCCTTCCGGCGGAACGACGGTACCGGTACGGTTTCCTGTCCAGTCAGGAAGTCTATTGTGTGGGAGCGGGGGGTAAGGTGCTGGGAAGTAAGAACAATCTCATTCTCCGCTCCATGCCCCCTGCTCCCAGCACCTTGCTCGTTAATTTCATCCCAGGTTCCCTGAAACATCAAATGACCACCCAGCGAGCCGGCATCGGGGCCGATATCGATGAGTTGGTCAGCCGCTCGCATAACCTCTTCTTCATGCTCCACTACGATGACTGTATTGCCCATATCTCGCAGCGATTCCAGTACGCTAACCAGTCGTTTGGTATCGCGGGGGTGAAGCCCAATACTGGGTTCGTCCAGAATATACATCGATCCGACCAACGCTGAGCCAAGCGAAGTGGCCAGCTTGATGCGCTGATATTCACCGCCCGATAGGGTATTTGTCAGGCGGTTTAGGGTTAAATACCCCAAGCCGACCCGCTCCATGTAATCCAGTCGGTTCCGAATCTCGATCAGAATCCGGTTGGCTACCTGCTGCTGTAGAGAAGGGAGTTCGAGGGTATGGAAAAATTCGGTAACCTGCGTAATGGACATCAGCACGAGGTCGGTAATTGATTTGCCGCCTACTTTTACGTAGCTCGCATCTTTACGCAACCGCGACCCTCGACATTCGGGGCAGTTGGTTTTGCCCCGGTAGCGCGACAACATAACCCGGTACTGAACCTTAAACGTCTGGCTTTCGACGTAATTGAAAAAGGAATTCAATCCATCGAAGTAGCTGTTGCCCTTCCAGAGCAGTTCCTGTTCAGCCGGAGTCAGGTCTTTGTAAGGACGATGAATTGGGAAGTCGAAACGAATGCCGTTTTTAAGTAAAGGCTTCAGAAACTCCTCACTCATTTTCTCGCTTCGCCAGGGGGCAATGGCTCCTTCAAAAACCGACAGATTTTTATCCGGAATGACCAGGTCTGGGTCGATGCCCAGCACTTTCCCAAAGCCATCGCATCGCCGACAGGCCCCATAGGGGTTATTGAACGTAAACAGGTTAACGCTCGGCTCTTCGAAGGCAATACCGTCGAGTTCAAATTTGTCGGAAAATGTGCGTGATTCCTGTCCTACAATATCCACCCGGCAGGTGCCTTCGCCCTCATTAAACGCCGTTTGCACCGAATCGGAGAAGCGATATAGGTTATCTTCGTCCGGTTTGCCGTCGGTATCATACAGCACCGTACCCCGGTCAACAAGAATTTCCAATAAGGAGGAAGGGTGCGACAGCAAATTCTCTCTCCGAACGTCGGCCCGGCCCGCTCCTCGCTCCTCGCTACTTTCTAAAACGTCCTCAATCTGCAAAACCTGGCCATCGGCAACGATCCGGGTATAGCCTTTCTGGAGGAGGATGTTCAGTTCATAGGCCAGGGTGCGTCCTTCGCGTGTGCGCAGGGGCGCCGTGATCATGATCCTTTGCCCTTCTTCGAACCCATAGATGTAATTAACGACATCAGTAACGGTATCCTTCCGCACCTCATGGCCCGAAATGGGCGAATAGGTGATGCCTGCCCTGGCAAAGAGCAGTTTGAGATAATCGTAGATTTCGGTGGAGGTACCTACCGTTGAGCGCGGATTACGGGTCGAAACTTTTTGCTCGATGGCAATAGCTGGCGATACACCCTTGATGTATTCCACTTCGGGCTTCTCCATCCGACCCAAAAACTGCCGGGCGTAGCTGCTCAGACTTTCGACGTACATCCGCTGCCCTTCGGCAAACAGCGTATCGAAGGCCAGCGACGACTTGCCCGAACCCGACAGGCCCGTTAGCACCACTAGTTTGTTGCGCGGTATGGCAACGTCAATTCCTTTTAGATTATGTACTTTCGCCCCTTTGATGATAATGAACTGTTTGGGGTCGAGCTGGTCAACGGAGCGTAAGCGTCCGGTTTCCGGAGTTTGAGTCATCCTGAACTAATGAAGTAGAATATTACAGGTGTCCGATACAACCGAAAGTATGGCGTTCGGGTCCTTGTTAAATTCTGTAAAACGCTATCTAATTTTAACGGTTAAATTGGGAATATGGTTTCTTAGATTTGCCTTTCTTACTAGTTAAATAAGAGAGGTGTTCTAAACAATTTGATTGGCAAATAAAACAGATGAACTTTGCGGAAGAAGATCTTATTCGACTTGGGGTTGCGCTGATTATTGGGGGCCTGATTGGCGTTGAACGTGAATATCATGGTAAAGCCGCTGGCTTTCGAACCATGATCATGATCTGTGTTGGATCTGCCTTATTTACAATTGTTTCGGGCCGGATTGGCTCTGACGGTCGTATTGCGGCCAATATTGTCAATGGCATTGGCTTTCTGGGAGCAGGTATCATCTTTCGGGAAGAAAGTCGGGTAAAAGGTTTGACAACGGCTGCAACGGTTTGGGCCGTATCTGCGTTAGGTATGAGTATAGGTGCGGGGTTTTACGACATTGCGCTTGTTGGTTTCGTTGTTATCCTGGGGTCGCTGCTTTTACTGGTTGGTCCGGCAAGACGCGTGCAGCGGCTTAATCAGATTCGTGACTATAAAATTGTTACGGTATTTCACAACCGGACATTGCATCAATACGAGAAGCTTTTTGAAGAATGCGGTCTTTCGCCCACTCGCAGCCAGCAACAACGGATTGGTACAGAAATTATCGGACACTGGCGTGTTTACGGGAACGAACGGAACCATGAAAAATGTATTAAACGTTTGTTGAATGACCCGGAAGTAAAAGAATTTACCTTCTGATTTCGTTATTAGTATAATTTTCTTTCTTGTACAAAATACTATGAATCATATTAGAAAGCTACTGTTTATCACCGCTTTACTGAGTAGCAGTCTTGCCTTTGGACAATTGACCGAAGATCCGGAAGATCGGAAGGATCAGGGGCGTGATCCGTTGCGGACGCAAACACCCGAAGGGCGTCCTTTGCCGTTCGGTCAGCGTTTACGATTTGGGGGTGGTATCAACGGTTTCCGCTTTGGCAATCCGTTTAGTTTGGGTGTTTCGCCGGTTGTTGCTTATCAGGCTACCGAGCGTATGCTGATCGGGATTGGAGGTAGTTACACCTACACACGCTATAAGGCCTATACAAACACGGGCCAAACCGTTCCGTATCTGACCTATAACCAATATGGTGGGCGAGGTTTTGTGATGTATGAGTTTATTCCGTCCATTTTACCGAATCTGTATCTGCATGGTGAGATTGAAAGCACCACCATCCAGCAGGTTGAAAATCAGACTGGTTTAAAATCAAGTGCCGCGCTGACTGCACCGTTGGTAGGAGTGACCTACTCACAGCCAATTTCACGTCGATTTGGAGTTAATTTAACGGCGTTGTATAACCTGAATTACAACGACAACTCCTTAGCCCGTACCATTTACGGCAGCCCGTTTGTCCTGCGGCTGTCGTTCTTCTAAAAAATACAGCGGGTATGCAGTTAATGGAGGATTGCCCAGATTGAATCGGCTATTTTCTGCATACCTGCATCATTCGGGTGCATGGCCACCCCTGGATCGGCATATTGGCTGGCAAAATATTTCGGTTGTCCAACCATATCATGCAGATCGACTAGTATCCATCCCTTCTCGGCAATAACCTTTCGAATTGCGGCATCAGCCTGGGGCTTGTCCCATACACTGGTGGTGGTGACGATCCTGACCGCCCGACCTGCACTCAGAGTCTCCAGCCGATTGACAAACTGACGAAACTGGGCTTCGAACTGACGAGTGGGCACATCTCCATCCACCACATTCTCCCCCAGCCGAATCACAATCAGGTCGGGTTTAAAGCTCTGCATGGGCTGATCGAACTCCTCCATCTTGTAGGTGGGCTTGCCAAAGTCGAGTTCGAGTCCGGTTCCGGCCTGGAGTTGAAGGGAGGTGGCTGGGTTAAGGGTTTGTAGGTTGGCCGTCAGCAGGTGGACGAAGTCTTTCTCGGGCGCTGACGCGGCCATGCCGTTGAAGTTGTACCAGCCCAGTTGGGGGGCGGGTCCATGGGCCATGATGCTGTTGCCAATCACCAGTAGGCGTTGGTAGTAAGGTGTAAAGTTGCCCTTTAACAACGGAGATGTTTGTTGGTCCAGTCGCACTCTGGCCAGCAGATTTACTTTTGTATCAATTACTACATAATTGCCAGTCGCCCAGGATTTACCATTATCTACAGAGTATTCTACAATAGCTCCTTTGGGCAGATTCGGAGCCATAATATCTATGGTATCTCCAAACGGAACCACTTTGGCCGTTTGACTAAACGTAGGTGTAGCCAAAGGATTCGTGAGGGGTACAGAAGTACCACTTTGAGGAGGGGTCAATCGTTGAAAACTAAGCTCAATACAGCCAGATTTGCAGTTTACTGTTTGCGCAACAGAGTTATTAACAAGGCTATACCAAAGCAATACGAAAAGAAAATATCTTGTTGAGCTTACAATTCTAATGGAGAATAACATTTTGTTGGCTAGAATTGGCTTTTGGGTTACCTGTAGCCTATGCCGCTAAAACTGTGCCAATTTTGTGTCATACTGAATTTTCTATCCATTAAGTACGGCTATTGCCGTAGTCTGTTGATATAATCTTAATAGCCTGTTCGTCAGTTATATTGTGTTCTGTATCTTAATTGAGGTACTATGATACAGCCCAAATGCAGTTAAGCGACTATACCTAGTTAACAGGCCATAGTTGAAAAAGCGAGGAGAGCTCAAAAAGATGAGCAGGCTGGTTAAAAGCTACACACTCAGCTAGACTATTATTGAATTTTAGCCCAAATTAAATCAGCTATTTTCTGCATACCTGCATCATTGGGATGGGCCGCTACGCCCGGATCGGCATATTGGCTGGCAAAATATTGCGGTTGTCCAACCAGGCAGTGTAGATCGACCAGCGTCCACCCTTTTTCGGCAATAACCTTTCGAATTGCGGCATCAGCCTGGGGCTTGTCCCACACACTGGTAGTGGTCACAATCCTGACCGCCCGACCTGCACTCAGAGTCTCCAGCCGATTGACAAACTGACGAAACTGGGCTTCGAACTGACGAGTGGGCACATCCCCATCCACCACATTCTCCCCCAGCCGAATCACAATCAGGTCGGGTTTAAAGCTCTGCATGGGCTGATCGAACTCCTCCATCTTGTAGGTGGGCTTGCCAAAGTCGAGTTCGAGTCCGGTTCCGGCCT
>NZ_BAAHBH010000012.1:161420-291540 GCF_054776815.1 Spirosoma gilvum
TGCAGTTGGACGGAAGTGGCTGGGTTTAGGGTTTGTAGGTTGGCGGTCAGCAGGTGGACGAAGTCTTTCTCGGGCGCCGACGCGGCCATGCCGTTGAAGTTGTACCAGCCCAGTTGGGGGGCGGGTCCGTGGGCCATGATGCTGTTGCCAATCACCAGTAGGCGTTGGTAATAAATCGTGAATAAAGCCGAACGGCTTCGTGAAGGCTTATTGCCGACTCGTAAACGAGAGAGAATCTTTCCGCCCGCAGTAACCGTAAACTGCTTGCCTGTTAGCCAGCTTTGCCCATCATCCAGTGAAAACTCATAGTCGGCCTGAGCGGGCAAAGAGTCAGTAATGAGGCTGACGGTTGTGCTAAAGTAAAAATTGCCCCCATTAGGAGAAAACCGTGGAGGAGGTACGTCTAAAGTATCAACCTGGACCGTATTGGTACTGGTCGATGACGCGGGCGAGGCTGTAGTAGAACTGCTGGAAGACGATGTTCCTGTGCAGGAACAGGCAGATGTTGACGTCGTTGGTGTAGTGGAGGTATTGTCAGGCGGCAGCTTATTACCAACAAGCGCCGGATAATCTCTGGTACAACCATAGATACTTAAACATAGGATAAGCAATCCTGCGATCAGGTAGCTGTCTACTGGCCAGAATCTATTTTTTCGTTGAGTTAACATAGGTGATCCCTAATGTATTGAGTACAAATTATACAACAGAGTTCATTAATCAATTTTAGGACTTATAGAAAAACAATGCCGTACCGGTTACTATAATGACCTTCAATATAGGGGATTAGTTGTACGTTTTTCTGTTATTTTGCAAAACTTGTACGTTAAATGTCTATCCTACCGAAACAGCTATGCTTTTTAGCTCGGCAATTTTCCTGTTTCTGTACCTGCCGGTATTCCTGCTAGTTTACTATGTATTGCCCAAACGATGGCACAATGCCTGGTTATTCAGTGCAAGCCTGCTTTTTTACTTCTGGGGTGAAGGGCGCGATACGCTGGTGTTGATAGGCTCTATATGTATCAACTTCTTTGCCGGTCAGATTATAGAACGCGGATACCGTAAAGGGGGCCTACTGTTATCGTTAATCGGCAGTTTATCGCTCCTGATTTATTATAAGTACTTCGCTTTCCTGGTTACATTGGTGGGTGGCTTGTTGGGTGTAATGGGACTGAAAGCTGCTGAGGAAATAACCGTTTCCCAGATTGCTTTACCTATAGGTATCAGTTTCTATACCTTTCAGGGTATATCGTACACGCTTGATATTTACTGGGGACGAATTCGGGCTAATCGCAATTTTTTAAATTATGGTACCTATGTGGCCATGTTTCCTCACCAAATTGCAGGGCCTATCGTCCGGTATGCTGATATTGATGCTGAACTGGCTCGCCGAACTGTATCTATTGAAAAATTTGGCATAGGTGCCGAGCGATTTGTTATTGGTCTGATAAAGAAACTACTGCTCGCTAACACCTTTGCCGAGATTGCCGATACTGTATTTAAAGCTAATCCGCATACTTATCCTACCGAAACAGCCTGGCTTGGAATAATCGCCTATTCACTCCAGATATACTTCGATTTTTCGGGCTATTCGGATATGGCTATTGGCCTGGCGAAAATGGTCGGGTTTGATTTCAAAGAGAATTTTAATTATCCGTATATAGCCCAGTCGATTCAGGATTTCTGGCGACGTTGGCATATATCGCTTTCAAGCTGGTTTCGCGATTACCTATATATTCCATTGGGGGGGAACCGGGGCGGAAAAGTTAAGACCTATCGCAACTTATTAATTGTATTTCTGGTGACAGGTCTTTGGCATGGCGCTAGTTGGAACTTTATTGTTTGGGGCCTATACCATGGTTTATTTTTATTGATCGAACGGGCCGGGTTTGATAAAAAGCTAAACCAATTATGGGCTCCTCTCCGGCATGGATATACGCTGTTCGTCATCTTAATTGGCTGGGTATTTTTTCGAGCCGATAATCTGTCCTTGGCGCTGATCTATTTAGAAAAATTATTTGGCTTTATCGAAGTCAGGCAAATGGCTTTTCCGCTAAGTTATTTTCTAAATATTGAGGTTGTTATTACGCTTTTAGCCGGATTTGTTCTGGCCACTCCTGTATATCATTTATTGCATAGTAAGTGGCGCCAGATGCATCTAAAAATTGCACAGCCATCGATTTTATATTTGGTTAATACGGTATACGTTTTTAGCCTGTTCGGTTTATTTATTATTGCTATTATGTATCTGGCTGCTGATACATATAATCCATTTATCTATTTCCGGTTTTAATCATGCATGTTGAACAAGAACCAGAGATGATTACGCGTAGTCAACATAAGTCTGTTAGATCGGGTAGCGAACCCATCACTAAACTACATAGGCTACAAAAGTACCGATCTGTACTTATGGCTCTGGGATTCAGTCTGTTCCTGGTTTTGCCTACGCTGGATCAATGGTTTGGTTTTTCGGCTGGCTTTAAGAGTACAGAAAAGAATGCGCTCACTCCCCGGCCTGTTTTTCACTTTCCGCATGTAGAAACGTACATTGCAAATTTTAATAAATATTATAAAGAACATTTTGGCTGGCGAAATGCCCTTTTTTATCAGTATAGCCGATTGAAATATACTATTTTAGGCGTTTCTCCATTGCCTGAGAAAGTTGTTCTTGGTAAAGAAGGCTGGTTTTTTCCGGGCAATGATATGAATCACGTGGCGGATCGGCATCAGGGCTTACTGCCATTTTCCGTAAAAGAATTAGAGGCAATAGCTAAAAGACTGTCAGATAAGCAACGGGAACTGGCTAAGCAACGAATGGCATTTTATGTAGTTATTTCACCAGATTCGTATAGCATTTATCCTGAATATTTACCTAATTATTTAAAAGCCACCCGGTCTACTTCTAATTTTGATATATTAAAAAATTATTTACAAAAGCATACGACAATTACTCTTATCGATATTAGGCCAAACTTAATAGCGGCTAAATCGATCCATCCTACTTACTTACAAACGGATTCTCACTGGAACGATTTCGGGGCCTTTACCGCATCGTTGGCTATTATAAATCGTATTCGGCAAGATTTTCCGAATATACCTGTGCCTGACGAAAAAAGTTATCATATCCATACGAAAAAAGGATACCCTGGCGATCTGGTCACGATGCTTGCATTGAATGAGACGATTTTTGATAAGACCAATTATGAGATTGTGCCACCTACGCTGTTGCAGCCAAAAGAGATAAAAGAAACTAATACTAAGGCACAGGAAACCTGGCCGTCTCAACGATTTACTTCACCAAACCGGCAAGCGCCCGATTTACTATTTGTAGGAGATTCGTTTACGTTAACCCTACGCCAATGCATACCGGGCTACTTCTCACATACTCATATCATTCGCAACAAGTTTCTACCCGACGAATTAGTTCGTTCCGAAAAGCCTGATATTGTTGTTTTTGAGATTGTAGAACGAAATCTGGACTACCTGGCTAACATATAATAGTCATTTATCAACTAGCCCTTATTAAATCAGCTGCTTTTTCGGCAATCATAATGACGGGAGCATTGGTGTTGCCCGAAACGATTGTTGGCATAATCGAGGCATCGACTACGCGTAATCCTTCCAGACCCCGCACCCGTAATGCATTGTCGACAACTGAGAGTTCATCCGACCCCATTTTGCAGGTCCCAACAGGGTGATAAACCGTTTCCATAAAGTGTTGAATGTGCTCCCACAAAGCATCGTCAGAGCCGTAATTCAGCGGGATATTGATGCCTTTACTGAATGGCCCGAAGGCGTCGGCCTGCATCACCTCAATAGCTTTTCGTAAACCACTGATCAGTACAAGTCGGTCACTTTCTTGGGCCATATAGTTGGGTTGAATAACAGGTGGATCGAGCGGGTTTTTTGATGATAGGCTAACGTATCCACGACTTTTCGGTTTCAATAGCGTTGGGAGCACAGTATACCCATCAGTAAACGGGTAAGTGTTTAAATCGTAGAAATCTGTAGTGCCATCATTTCCAAAATGGACAGGGGCAAAATGAAACTGCATGTCTACAGCGTCGGGTGGTGCCTGAGGAGAAAGATGTTCGGTTTTTAAAAAAGCCACCGCTTCGAGCGGGCTGCTGGTCATCGGCCCCTTGTGAGTCAGGAAAAACTGGGTAAGACCTTTCAGGAGGTTGAATGGTTTCAGGTAAAAGTTAGCTGATGAGCCACGCTGTGAACATAAACTACTCACTCCTGTGAATAAATGATCCTGTAAATTTTGCCCTACACCGGGAAGATCCTTCTTTACGGGAACACCTACTGAATGCAGCGTGTCGGCTGGACCAATACCCGATAGCATCAGCAGCTGAGGGGAATGAAAGGCCCCTGCAGAGAGAATAACCTCTTTTCGGGCGTTGACCTGTTGCGTCTGAGCCTTTCCGGTTATAAACTCAACCCCAATAGCCCGGTCGTTCTGAATCAGAATCTGGCGGGTATGGGCATGGGTTATCACGTTCAGATTAGGTCGGTTCAGGACAGGCTTTAAAAAGGCCGAAGCTGTACTATGTCGTCTCCCATCTTTGATTGTAAACTGAAATAAACCTGTTCCGGTCTGCCGAGCTCCATTATAGTCCTGATTGGGCAGGATACCCGTTTGTGTGCAGGCTTCAAGAAAAGCCTTAGCCATTGGGGTCTGAAATCGAGTGGCATAGGTAACATGCATTGGCCCGGCATTCCCATGGTAATTCGGGTCAAGCTGATCATACTGCTCATTATGTTCCGAGCGGATGAAATACGGCAAAACATCGTCGTAGCTCCAGCCCTGATTGCCGAGGGTAGCCCATTCATCATAATCGAGCCGATTCCCGCGAACATACGCCATTGCATTGGTCGATGAGCAGCCTCCCAGCGTTTTACCTCTTGGCTGATACATCCGGCGGTTATTAAGTGCCTCCTGAGGTTCAGTCCAAAACCCCCAGTCGACAGATGTGCCGTGGAGTTTGGTATAGGCCGCCGGAATGTGTATCTCCATTTTTGAGTCCGGCCCACCTGCTTCCAGTAGTAACACCGACACCGACGGATCGGCTGACAGCCGATTGGCCAGTACGCATCCTGCCGATCCAGCACCCACAATGATGTAATCGTATGTCATACCAGAGTAATGTCTATAAGGCGTAAATGTCTAATTACTTCTAAAAATAATTAAATAATAGAAGAGTTGGCGGGCGAAATAAAAGGAATTTTTGACGCGCAGAATAAGCTTTTGTAAACAAAAACTGATGAATGCCCATTCTATTAATGCTCAGCATTCATACACAATGTTTAAATGCCTTCGTGGCATATTTTTTGACTAAAGTTCAGTGAATCAACGATATGGAGTATGAATCAGATACGTGTATTAGCAGAGGGCCTGCGCTTTCCGGAGGGGCCAACCTTCGATGAGGCAGGAAATTTGTGGTGTGTAGAGCAAAAAGGAGAAGGGTTATTTTGTCGGTACACGAATGGCGATACGAAACGGATTCAAACGGGCGGGCAACCGAATTCATTAGTTTGCAATCAGGGTGATCTTTGGTTCTGCGATTCAGGGCAAAATTCGATCCGACGTTTACATACAGCTACTGGAACCATTGAAACGGTGATTAAAGAGATAAGCGGTCAGCCGCTTAATATGCCTAACGATTTGATGTTTGATGATCAGAATAACCTGATTGTTACCTGTCCGGGGCTACCCGAGCCAGGGCAACAGGGGTATGTAGTGGTTTATTCGCCAGGCGGCTCGGTCGATATTATAGCTGAAGGATTACTTTACCCTAATGGTCTGGTATTTTATCCTGACAGGCAAACGTTATTAATAGCTGAAACGCATCAGCAGCGCATTTGGGGTGGGTATTGGGATGTGTCTGATTTAAGTTGGGAAAATATTACTGTCTGGACAACTGTTATCGAAGCTCCAGTAGGTGCGGCAATTCCCGGTCCAGATGGTATGACCGTTGGGCCAGATGGCAATTTGTATGTGGCAGTATTTGGCGCTGGAATTATTCGGGTGTTCTCGGCCGAAGGCACTTTTGTGCGGGATATTCAGCTACCTGGGAAAAACCCATCCAACTGTACGTACGATCTATCGGGCGAATTGGGATTGATCGTAACCGAAACCGAAAAAGGACAATTGCTAAGCGTAAAGTAGTTGATTGATTAATCAATCAACTACTTTACGAAATCACTTCAACTCTGCCAGCACGGTGACGCCCCCTTTGGTCACGTCGCCGATGGCTACTTTTATGTCAGCATCCAGTGGAAGAAACACATCTACTCGGGAGCCAAATTTGATAAAACCGAATTCTTCGCCCTGTTTAACAGGTTGACCTTCTTTCACATACCAGATAATCCGACGGGCCACTGCCCCCGCAATCTGCCGAAATAATACCTGAACGCCATTGGCTGTCTCGACTACAACCGTTGTGCGTTCGTTTTCCGTACTCGATTTGGGGTGCCAGGCTACCAGGTATTTACCCGGAAAATATTTAAAGTACCGAACAATACCAGTTACTGGGTTTCGGTTGACGTGGACGTTCAACGGAGACATAAAGATGGATACCTGACGACGACGGTCGTTAAAGTACTCGCTCTCGGTAGTCTCTTCGATCACAACGACCTTGCCATCGGCTGGAGCAATTACCTGCGTATCACCTAGCGTCAGCAACCGATTTGGTATCCGGAAAAACTGTACGACCAGGATAAACAGAATCAGGCTTACAAGAGCCAGCAGGATGATAGCTGTTGAGTTGTCGGAGAAAAGGTAGAAATAAGCAAGTAGATTCAGAGCCAGTAAAACCAGCCCTGTAGTAATCATGATGGTCGTGCCTTCGCGGTGTAAGCGCATAAATTAATTAATGAATAATGTACAATGTATAATGAATAATGGTTGAATTATGTTCGGAGACCGACAAAATTATACATTGTACACTATTCATTATGCATTCACTTAATATCCACCCCGGTATTTATAGGTGCTGGCTACTTTGTCGATGGCTACAATATAGGCGGCCAGGCGCATCGGCACTTTGTATTTTTGGGAAGTTTCGAATACCCGATCGAATGCATCTTTCATGGCACGGTCGGCCCGGCGATTAATTCGGTCAAGCGTCCATTTATAACCAATGCGGTTTTGTACCCACTCAAAATACGAGACCGTTACCCCACCAGCATTGGCCAGAATGTCGGGAACAACCAGAATGCCTTTGCTATTAATGATTTCATCGGCACTAGCGGAGGTTGGACCGTTGGCGCCTTCCACGATCATTTTGGCCTGAATAGAACCGGCGTTATCGTCGGTGATTACATCCTCTTTAGCGGCAGGAACCAGTACATCGACAGCCAGGGAAAGCAACTCTTCGTTGGAAATCTTTTCGGCTCCCGTAAATCCTTCGAGTGTACCTTTATTCGAATTGCGATAATTGACTGCTGCCGTAATATCGATACCACTCTTATTGTAATAACCGCCCGAAATATCGCTGACGGCAACAACCGTTACACCACGCTCATGCAGGAGTTCGGCGGCAAATGAACCTACATTGCCAAAACCCTGCACAGCGGCCGTTGCCCGGTAGGGGTTCATTCTTAATTTATCCATTGCAGCCAGTGCAGCTACGGTTACACCTCGGCCCGTTGCTTCGGTACGTCCAAGTGAGCCGCCCAAAACGAGTGGTTTACCCGTTACGACTCCATTGACGGTCATGCCTTTCGACTTTGAATATTCATCCACAATCCAGGCCATCTCGCGCGGGCCGGTTCCCATATCAGGGGCTGGAATGTCGCGGTCGGGGCCAATCACATCGAGCATCGCAACCGTATATTGTCGGATTAAACGTTCGATTTCACCGGCCGACATTTCGCGGGGATTGCAGGCAATGCCGCCTTTGGCACCACCATATGGAATATCGACAACGGCACACTTCCACGTCATCCAGGCCGCCAGCGCACGAACTTCGTCGAGATTAACGGCCGGGTCGAGCCGAATGCCCCCTTTAGCTGGGCCCAGAATGTTGGAATGAATGACCCGGTAGCCTTCGAAAACTTTAATCGCCCCGTTATCCATCGTAACGGGTAATCCAACAATAACCTGCCGGGCAGGTACTTTCAGGATGTCATACATTTCGTCGGAGATACCAACCAGTTTGGCTGCGGCATCAAAACGCGACATCATTGACTCAAGTGGATTCTCTTTATCTTTTATTGGAGCTGGTTCTATATAGGCCATGGCTTTGTATTTACTTCTGTTTTAAACAAAATTGCTAATGAAGTGGTCCACAAACTTAGTAAATCGTTAGTTATATTGTGAAAGGTATATTTTTTCTAAGATTAATATAATATTAAAAGGGCCATATAATTATCTACTTTCATCTTGTTTGCCCAAACAGGCTATTAATAAAGCCTATATTAACCGAATATTCATTCGTAAAATCCATTATTCTCAATTTGATAAAATTCCGCTAAAATTAGATTATGTTTTAAGAATCATTGAAATACCGGATACAAAGCATTAATTTTGTGGCTGAAAAAATGGGGCACACCATCTAACGAAAATTTAACATTGGATTAGCTATGGTTCAGGAAGAAAAAAAGCGGTACTCAGAAGAAGAACTTAAGGAGTTTGAAGAGCTGATCGGGCAAAAGCTGGATGCTACTCGTAGCGAACTCAACTACATTAAGGAAACACTGAGTAAACGGAACGATAGCGGCACGGATAACACATCGGGTAATTCAAAACTGCTCGAAGATGGTGCCGATACCAGCGAACGTGAAAACTTAAGTCAACTCGCTGCTCGTCTGCAAAAGTTTATTCAGCAGTTGGACGCAGCTATGGTTCGTATTAAAAATGGTACGTATGGTATCTGTAAAGATACTGGCAAATTGATTCCGAAAGAGCGGCTGCGGGCAGTACCTCATACGCAGCAAACGATTGAAGCCAAATTGCGTCAATCTCGTTAAGAGCAGCGGGTAAGAATCTGAATGCCTTGTACATAAATTTGTGGGTTTCGGCCCGCTTTATTGTTTGAGCCTATTGTCTGACTAGCGACCCTACTGATAATAGTGCCTGTGTACCTTCGGCTTCTTTAAAAAGGGCCATAAACTGTAACGGGCTCATCAACAACGATAAATTTTCATAAACAGCTTCACATCCTGCATGTTGAAGCTGTTTTTTATTTCCTCACTTTTTTAAAACAAATTGAGCCATTATTTGTAAATACCGCAGAAGGAAATCAATTTTTTAAAACCATGCTGGAACATCTGGAAGAAATTCGGGAAAATATATTTCGTTATCTCGAAGCCCGCATTGAGCTGTTTACGCTGGAGAGCCGAGGCAAACTCGAAGAAGGAGTTGTTGTTGGTATTCATGGCATAGTACTCGCTCTGCTGAGCACAATGACCCTTCTTTTCTTATTCATTCTGCTTGCTGCTTATCTGAATAAGGTAACCGATAGCCAATACCTGGGTTTTTTAATCGTGGCTGGTTTTTTCCTGGTGCTAACCTTATTGTGGCTGTTTGCTAAAGATTTTTTTAAGGCAAAAATTCGGGTGATGGCCTACAGTACTATAAAAAAGAGCCAGGAGAAAAAAATAGAAGAGAAATCAGATGCCGTCGAAGAGCTGATGGCGCAAACCCGCTCGGCAATGGGCAGCCCAGGTACGCAATCGAACTGACGTACGAGTAATTCAGGAAGCTTGGTAAACAGTTACTTACTTGTTTGATAAGTTTGGATTCAAACGCTTTTTTACTACACAATATGGAAGACCCAAAGGTACCATTCGCAGACACAACGGCTCGGCGGGCTGAGTTGATGGCGGCTACTGAGCGCCTAAAATCATCGATCTCAAGCGGTGTTGAAACCATAAAAGATGACGCTACAGAGCTTGGTAAAACAACCTTGTTTGTCGCAGGTGCTGCTTTAGCTGTATATTTGGTTGTAAATGCCGTTCTACCCAAATCGGATGAGTATCGCTACGCCGAAAAGTATGGCGAGCCCGACGATGAGGAGGATGATAGCGACTATGCCGATGACGAATCAGACGATGCGTCGTCAAAACATACAGTTGTCAGGAACCAGGTGCCAGAAGTGCAAAAAACGGCAGCCGTGAGTGGCTTAATCAGTGGTATTTTGACCTCTGTCTTAACCAATATCGCTCGCGAGCAGCTAACTGGATTTTTAGCCCGCATACGTTCAAATAATGCCATCAATCCAACTGCCGAACCAACAGACTATCACGAACAGGCTCCAACCCAGCCTGTTGACTATACTCCGTAATAATCGGCTGTCTGGTCGAAAAGCCATTGCCGTCCTGCTCGATCCCGATAAAATAGAGCAGGACGGTCTGATTTACTTACTCAACCGCACGGTCGAGCATCCCATTGATTTTTTTCTGGTAGGGGGCAGTTTAGTGACCGATTACGTTCATAAAGAGGTCATTGCAACCATCAGGCAGCACACGGCTATACCCATTATCCTGTTTCCAGGCAATCCGCTGCATATAGAGCCCTCGGCCGACGCCATTTTATTCTTATCGCTGATTTCGGGCCGTAATCCTGAGTTTCTGATTGGACAACATGTTATTGCCGCGCCACTGCTGAAGAAAAGTGGGCTGGAAATTTTACCTACAGGCTACATGCTGGTTGATAGTGGTACGCAAACGACCGTTTCGTATGTTAGTAACACGATGCCCTTGCCACACGATAAGCCAGGGGTAGCTGCCTGTACGGCAATGGCTGGTGAAATGCTCGGTTTACAATTAATGTACCTGGATGCAGGGAGTGGCGCCCGGAAGCCCGTATCAACGGATATGATAGCGGCTGTTCGGGCTGCTGTTGATTTACCTATAATTGTGGGTGGGGGGATCAACTCGGGAGAAAGAGCCTATGAAGCCTTAAAAGCAGGGGCAGATCTGATTGTGGTAGGAAATGGTATCGAACATGACCCCGAACTGTTGCCTCAATTATCGACTATAGTTCAGGAATTTAATCAATCTGTTGTGCGCGCTTAATTTATGAAACGGTTTACTTTTTTGACACTCAGCCTAATCGTATCTGTTTGTATAGGATTGGCTTCTGGTGTAGACGTACTGGCGCAATCACAATCTAAAATCGATAAGGTATATACAGTAGCTGAGCGACAGCCTGAATTTCCGGGAGGTACTGTAGCCTTGAGTCGTTATCTGGCCGAGAATATCGTTATTCCAAATGCATTAGCCCGGAAAAGATATGATACTGGCCCCGTGGCCGCCAAATTCATCATTGATGAACTGGGTTATATTCATGACATCCGGATACAGGTAAAGCCACTCGATAAAAAAGGGCGAAGAGGAATGGAAGCGTTTATGGCTAATATCATCGCAGCCGTCGAAAAAATGCCCCGTTGGACACCCGGCGAAGTAGGAGGACGGCCTGTTCCGGTCTATTATACCCTCCCCATCGAAATAACAATGCAATAAGAGGAGAAAGGCAGAAGGGACGAAAGGAGAAAAGGATTTGCCTGTAGCATTTACCTTTCCCCTTTCGTCCCTTCTGCCTTTCTCCCTTTATTTATACATTCATGAGCGATTCCCGACGGCGCATTTTACCGGCTGGGATGCCGAACATCATCTTGAATCGACGGCAGAAATAAGCGGTATCTTTGTAGCCCACTTCAGAACCAATAGCCCGAATACTCTTTTTGCTCGTGCGCAACAAACCAACAGCCGCTTCCATACGCTGGTATTCGATGTAGTCTTGCGGGTTAATACCCGTAAGCATCTTAAAGTACTGACCTACATAATCTTCCGAAACGTTAGCTACGTTTGCCAACACTTTGTTCGACAGGTCGCCCCCCAGATTTTCTTTAATGTATGCGAAGATGTCGATTAGACGCGGATCTTTGAAGTACGTACTGTTCGTTACCAACTGTTCAACAAACAGGTGATTCTTAAGAATATACCGAACTACCTCAATGACAATTTCTTCGGTTTTAATCTTTATAATTCGCCCTTTACCAGCCAGATCGGTCATTTCTTCGGCCAGAATCTGATCAATGGTATTAGCTAAGTGATCTTCGCGTTTGATAATGAAAGGCGGTACGTCCAGTGAGTTAAAGAAATTCACAGAGTCGAACACTTTCGCTTCGAACGATACATACCCGAATGAATTTGGTAATTGGCTGATCAGTTTCGGATCATGGTTCCCTTCCCAATAGGATTCCCGATGGGTCATAAACTCTTCATTCGAGACAACTTTGGGGTTTGTGGGGTCGCCATAGGTAACCGTAACGTGTTTGCCACCCGGTATAAACAGCATGTCGCCTACTTCCACCTTTATTTTTTCGTCGCCAATCGATACCTCACCATTATATAAAATCAATAACGTGTTCTCAACATCATAGAAATTCTTGATGGTGATAGGCTGCAGAATCCGAATGTTTCGGGCCTTAATAAACTTAACGCCCAGAGATTCGATTATTTTATTATAGTCTTCCATAGATGAAAGGTGCGTGTTGCCGAAGTTGTATTGCGCTCAAATTTGCACAAAACTAATAATTTGTACAAAACTAATACAAGTATAAAAGTTTCCAAATAATAAAAAAAATAATGCGTATTCATGTCGAACACGCATTATCGAATGATAAAAATTCAATTTTAGATGTAATTACATCATCGGATTAGCTCTCTGGCTATCACTAATTTTTGTATTTCGGACGTACCTTCATATATCTGAGTGATTTTGGCATCCCGCATTAAACGCTCCACGTGAAATTCTTTCACATAACCATAGCCACCGTGGATCTGAACAGCCTCTGTTGTTGCCCACATAGCCACTTCTGAGGCAAATAATTTAGCCATAGCAGCCGCCTGTACATAGTCCTTATGTTCGTCTTTTAGCCGAGCTGCTTTGTAAACCAGTAGCCGAGCTGCTTCGATTTTAGTAGCCATCTCGGCCAGCTTGAATTGAATGGCCTGGTGGTCAAAGATTTGTTTGCCAAAAGATTTACGCTCCTGGCTATATTTTAGAGCTAGTTCATAAGCACCCGCAGCAATGCCCAGTGCCTGAGCGGCAATACCAATACGACCTCCATTGAGAGTCGACATGGCAAACTTAAAGCCAAAGCCATCGTCGCCAATGCGGTTTTCTTTAGGAACTTTAACGTCGGTAAACAGCAGGGAATGGGTATCTGAAGCCCGAATTCCCATTTTGTCTTCCTTCTTGCCAACCACAAAACCAGGTGTTCCTTTTTCGACGATCAGGCAATTGATGCCTCGATGGGCTTTCTCTCGGTGAGTCTGAGCAATGACCAGGCAAACACTCGAGGAGTTTCCGTTGGTAATCCAGTTTTTAGTCCCGTTCACTAAATAATAATCCCCTTTATCTTCGGCTGTGGTGCTTTGCGAGGTGGCGTCCGAACCCGCTTCGGGCTCCGACAGGCAGAAAGCGCCAATGATTTCGCCGGTAGCCAGTCGGGTAAGGTATTTCTGTTTCTGCTCTTCGGTACCAAAAGCTTCCAGACCATAACAGACCAGTGAATTATTGACAGACATGATGACAGAAGCCGACGCATCAACTTTCGAAATCTCTTCCATCGCCAGTACGTACGAAACCGTATCCATACCTCCGCCACCATACTCCGGCGATACCATCATACCAAGAAAGCCAAGTTCAGCCATCCGTTTGACCTGCTCAGTTGGGAAACGGGCTTCGTTATCGCGCTCAACGATACCTGGAAAGAGTTCATTTTGAGCAAAATCGCGGGCGGCTTCCTTGACGGCGAGGTGCTCTTCTGATAAATTAAAATTTAATCCCTGTAATTCCAGCGATTCTGTTGCCATTTGAATTGCGTGGTTTAGTTTGCGACTGTGTAATGAGAAGAGTAAAGGTAAGCAATTGGGCAATAAACTAGTATGCACGCATACTAGTTACTCAAATAACAGCGTAATTAATTCGGCAATACAGGCGGGTTTGGGTTGATTCTCGATCTCAAAAATACATTCGGTAATGACACGGCTGCCATTGGCCTGCGGTTCTACGTTAATGAGCCGGGCGTTCAATCGTAATTTACTACCCACCGGTACGGCATTAGTAAATCGAATTTTATTAGCCCCGTAATTAATGCCCATTTTAACGGATGTTACTTTGTAAAGTTGGGCCATAAGTCGAGGGGCCAGGGAAAGCGTAAGGAACCCGTGTGCGATGGGCGTCTTATAAGGTGATTCGTGGATGGCTCGTTCGGGATCGGTATGAATCCATTGGTAGTCGCCAGTGGCCTCGGCAAAGCGGTTGACCATTTCCTGTGTGATGACCAGATAATCGGTACTACCCAGCGATTGGCCAGTATGGGCTGCTAACTCAGTAAGGTTCTTGAAGGTTAACATAGACATTCGGGTTTTTAGCAACTTTGTGGTTATGAGTATAGCCAAGGTCCAAAAAATTGAGGTAGCAGGCAACCAGCTTGCCTACCAAAAAATCGGGAATGGCCCGGCAGTTTTGCTGGCTTTCCACGGTTTTGGACAAAGTAGTCAGGTTTTCAAAACATTAAAGTCAACGTTAGGTAATCAATACACCGTTTTTGCTTTGGATTTATTTTTTCATGGCGACAGTCGTTATCAAAGCGATCAACTCTTGACTAAAACAGCCTGGCAGCAACTTATTGGCGCTTTTTTAGAAGAGAAAAATATTGGTCGGTTCTCCTTAATGGGCTTTAGTTTAGGGGGGCGCTTTGCACTCGCCACTGTCGAAGCATTTGCCAATCAAATCGATCAGTTGATTTTAATTGCTCCTGATGGTATTACTCGCAGTAGTTGGTATCAATTGGCAACAAGTTCGGGGCCAGGCCGATGGACGTTTCGCTATTTTCTACAGCATTTATCTGCACTAAATCGACTGGGCCATCTGCTAACCCGTCTGAGGCTACTGAACCGAACAGCCATGCGCTTCGCCGAACTATCGCTTGGTACTCCCGAGCAGCGCGAACGGGTTTATCAAAGCTGGACACAATTCCGGCTGATCTCACCTGATCTGGGCCGTATTGCCGAGTTATTGAACACGCATTCGGTCCGTGTGCGTTTTTTTACAGGCGCTTTCGACCGAATTGTGCCCGGTTCTTACATTCTTCCGCTTACCAAACGGCTTCAACAGTATGAGCTAGTCATTTTACGAACCGGTCATAATCGACTGATTGAACTGGCGGCTGAGCAATTAAGATGTTAACAAAGCTCTTTTCAACGTCTAATCCTGCGGCTGTGAGGACACAGTCGCCCGGCCGGAGGGTACACTTTGCTGACGCATAGGTGGCTGTGAGGACACAGCCACGGGGATTGGGCAGGCTAACAAGGCTGTGTTCAACTTCCCGAAAGCTCGGAGCTTTCGGGAAGTTACTTATTGCAACCGTAAGGGTAAGTTACTGCTTCAGTGATTTTTGGATGGTGCGCCAGAGACCGGCGATCGAAACAATGACCAATCCGACAACGATGATCTGACTCCAGGAGCCTTGGTTCGGATTATCCAGCAGGGTTTTTATGGCATGTGCTTCGTGGCCTGACCAAACCGCCAGAATAGTTCGTGGCGTCATGCCCAGAAACCCGCCCAGCAGAATATTTTTGAGTCTGGCACCCGATAGGGCAAACATCAGATTGGTCAGGCCAAATGGAAGAATAGGGGAGAGTTTGGCGAAAAAAATAACTTCCAACTCATTAGTTAGGATACGATCCAGAACCGATTGTGCTTTGGGATTCCGTCGAATAAAGGCGAGTACCCAATCATGATCCAGCCAGCGGACGATTAGATTAATGAACAGGATGCCACCAAAATTGATGACGAACATAGGGAGAACGGCGTTCCAACCCAGAAAATAGCCGAAAATCAGCGCCAGCATCGTCGGCGGGGTAAGTCCAGCTGAGGTGATAGCACAGGTAAGAGTGATAGCTACCCATTGCCAGGTGGTAAATTCAGCAATGATCGGTTCATACACAATAGCATAATACGTCAGTACGGATGTAAAGACGATTGGCGTTATTGATAGCACGAGCCCGGCAATAGCGGGGCCAGTTATATTTTTAGGAATAGTGGTTTTCACTTAGTATCAAACTGCAAGACAGGGGTTGTGGTTTTGGTAACCACCCGGGTTGTCTATTTTCGTTACAAACTTCGTTACTTTTGACCATGAAATTCGGAACCAAAGCCATCCATGCCGGTATTGAGCCGGACCCAACGACGGGCGCCATCATGACGCCTATCTATCAGACCTCGACCTATGTGCAGGAGTCGCCGGGGAAACATAAGGGGTATGAATACGCGCGTACACAGAACCCGACCCGAACGGTGCTGCAAAATAACCTGGCCGCGCTCGAAAATGGCAAACATGGTATTTGCTATTCGTCGGGATTGGGCGCTACCGATGCGATTTTGAAACTATTTAAACCCGGCGATGAAATTATTGCCAGCAATGATTTGTATGGTGGTACATACCGCATTATGGTTCGGGTATTCCAGGAATTTGGACTCAAATTTAAGTTTGTCGGGCTAGATAATCCGGCCAATCTGGAAGCGGCTATCACACCGGCCACCAAAATGGTCTGGATCGAAACCCCGACTAACCCGTTGCTGCGTCTGGTGGATATTTCAGCCATTTCGGCCATCACTAGACAGCACACCATTCAACTGGTCGTGGATAATACGTTTGCATCGCCTTACCTGCAAAATCCGCTCGATTTAGGGGCCGACATTGTTATGCACTCTGTGACCAAATACCTTGGAGGCCATTCGGATACGGTGATGGGGGCTATTGTCCTGAACGACGATGAAACCGCTCAACGACTGGCCTTTATTCAAAATGCCTGTGGGGCAGTTCCGGGGCCTCAGGACTGCTTTTTGGTATTACGCGGAATCAAAACCCTGCATGTTCGGATGCAACGGCACTGCGAAAACGCGATGAAAGTGGCTCGTTACCTGCAACAGCATCCCAAAGTTAGCCAGGTATACTATCCCGGTCTGGAGTCGCATGTAGGGCATGACCTGGCTAAAAAACAGATGCGGGATTTTGGCGGCATGTTGTCGTTTGAACTGAAAGGCGATTCGATGCCCGAAGCCGTGCGAGTCATGGAAAGTTTTGAGGTGTTTTCGCTGGGCGAATCGTTGGGCGGGGTAGAATCGCTTTGCACACATCCGGCCAGTATGACCCATGCCAGCATCCCCAAAGAAGAACGCCAGCGCAATGGTCTGAAAGATACGCTTATTCGACTCAGCGTCGGGATAGAGGACGTAGACGATCTGATTCAGGATTTGGAACAGGCAATTGGTTGATTGTAGATGTGACCGTCAAATCGAAGTTTAGTCAAATTAATGTAGTCTCATGAACAAAATGTGGGAAAGCGTTAACTAAATAGTTGTTTGAATTGGTCTAATGCGCTTCATTTATACGGTTCTACTGATAGGTTTGCTGGAGTCGGCGGTTGCTCAACTGCCGAGTGGGTTTGTGGAGAAACAAGTTGCCCGTAATCTGAATCCGACAGGTATTGCCTTTTCGCCTGACGGGCGACTGTTTGTGATCGAGAAGGACGGAAAAATTCGGGAAGTTGTCAAAGATGTTCTCTCGCCCGATCCGTTTATGACAGTTACCAACATTGACGTGACCAACGAGCGTGGTCTGACGGGGATTTGCTTTCATCCCGACTTTCCTAAAACGCCCTATTTCTACGTCTATTACACGGTAAAAGATCAGAATCATAACCGGCTGAGTCGATTTAGGGCGCCAAATGGTGTAGCCGATCCCAATAGCGAAACGGTATTACTAGAGTTTGATCCATTACTGGCAACACTCCATAACGCTGGGACCATGCGGTTTGGGCCTGACCGTAAATTGTATATTGCCGTGGGTGAAGGCACCAATGCATCGGCAGCCCAGAGCCTGAATAGCCTGCTTGGGAAAATAATACGACTGAATGATGATGGGAGTATTCCATCCGACAATCCATTTGCGGGCCAACTGACGGGCCAATACCGGGCTATTTATGCGCTGGGTCTTCGTAATCCGTTTTGTATGGATATTGATCCGGTATCCGGGCGAATTCTGGTGGGCGATGTGGGTGATGCCAGCTTTGAAGAAGTCAATGAGGTTCGGGCAGGTAAAAACTACGGTTGGCCGCTCATCGAAGGTCGCCGGACGAATCAGGATGCTCCCGAAAATTATGCCGATCCACTCCAGGTGTACGATCATGATGCTGGTTGCGCCATAACGGGTATGGCCGTTTACAATCCGCCGACGCTTCGCTTTCCTACCGAATACAAAGGCAGAGCATTTTTTGCGGATTACTGCAATGGCACTATCTACTCATTCGATCCGGCTACAGGACAGGTTATCGGTAAGTTTGTGACTGATGTTGACCGGCCGGTTGGAATAGCTACTAGCCCTGATGGCTATCTGTATTACCTGGCCCGGTCCGGCCAGGGTGGGGGAACTCAGCAAGACAATACCTCAACCTGGAACGGCTCCCTGCATAAAGTATCATTCTTTGATTCAGGTTTACCGTATATCAGTAGTCAGTCGCCGAATGCGTTTGTGCCGGTTGGTGAATCCATTACGTTTACAGTTAATGCCGTAGGGCAGAAGCCGCTTAGCTACAAATGGTATCAGGATGGCAAACAAATTGCCGGAGCTGATCAAAGCCAGTATACCATCAGTAGCCCAACACTGTCCAATAACGGGTCAACTTTTTACTGTATCGTTTCAAATGCCTTAGGAGCCGATAGTTCAGAATCGATGTCGTTGCGCGTTGTACAGGCGCAGCGACCAGTGGCTCGTATCCAACAGCCTGTTACCAATAAAACCTATCGGGCGGGTGATGTGCTCACCTTCGCAGGCGACGTATTGAATGCTAATCAGCAGCCGCTAGCCAACGCCAAACAAACCTGGTGGATCGATTTTCATCACGACGATCACGTTCATCCTGCACTGGACCCCGTTTCTGGCGTTACGACAGGCACGTTTAAAATTCCTCGTGTAGGCGAAACCTCTACCGAAGTCTGGTATCGAATTCACCTTCTGGCAACCGATGTATCGGGCTTAACCAATGAAACCTTTGTGGATATAAAACCTGAGATTGCTACAGTTACTATCGGTAGTAGCGTTACGGGCGTTCGGGTATATCTGGATGGAGAGCCCCGTCAGCCGGATTTGACATTTCAGTCTGTAGTGGGGATGCTGCGGAGTCTTGAAACAAAACCCTACACGGCCGCTTCGAATGGGTTTTATAAATTTATAGGCTGGGGCAATGGCCAGAATGCTCCGTTGGTAACGTATGAAGTGCAACCGGGCAGTCCAACATTGATGATGCAGTATCAGGCTGTACCAGCCCTGACAGGTAACGGTTTATTCGGTGAATATTACGCAAACACCGATCAGATAGCCGGTACACCTACCGTTGCCCGCACAGATGAGACGATTAACTTTGACTGGGGTGAGGGAGAGCCAGCGCCAACTGTAGGAACCGATCATTTTGTGGTGCGCTGGACGGGGAAAATCCAGGTGCCTTTTACGGATACGTACACCTTTTATACGCAAACCGATGACGGTGTTCGCCTATCGGTCAATAATAAACAACTGATTGACAAATGGGAAGCCCAGCCATCGCTCGAATGGTTAGGAAAGCTTGATCTGGTGGCTGGACAATCGTACACGATACAGATGGATTTTCTGGAAAGTCAGGGTTATGCCACGTCGAAGTTATTCTGGAGTTCACCTCAGTTTGAGAAAGCGATCATCAGCAAACCGTATCTGTTTAGCGGCCAGGTCATAACGGCAACAGTACCCGAAATTACGAAAGGGTTAACCGTATTTCCATCGCCGGCTCGTGAGCAGATCACCGTTCGGTACGACGCGCTGATGCCGGGTACGGCTCAATTATATGCAACTGACCTGCTGGGCCGACCAACCTACGAGCACCCTGTCCGGTTTACGGCTGGCACGAATGAGTATGGGATTTCAGTAGCCGACTGGCCAGCCGGGTTGTACCAGATTACACTTCAACCCGCCGACCAGCCAGCTATACACCAGCGCTTACTGGTACGCTAATTCTATAGTCATTTGGTGGCCGTAGAGGCTTCCTGTTGTGATGTCAGGTGTGAGCATCTGACACCACAGGTTTCTCAAAAACCGACACCACGTCCAATGACTATGAATGACGACGAATGACCACCAAATGACTTTTCTAAAACCGTAGCCGGATACCTGCCAGAAAATTCCGGCCAGCCTGTGGGTAATAGGCATTATCAGCATACACTTTCCCTTCCGAGATGTATGCATAGGTGTACCCGTTCGATTCGTACAGTTCATTCAAAACGTTGTTTAAAAGCAACGTAAAGGCAAATTCTTTCGCAAACTTTGGCTTGAAGGAGTAAATCAGCCGGATGTCGTTAGTGAAATAAGAGTTCAACTTCCGGCTTTCATTCGACGTATTATCCAGGTATTGTTTTCCGACATATTTTGACAACAGCCCTAATTCCAGGCCTTTTACGGGCGTAAACAATAGCTGCGAACCTGCAATCACGTTGGGCGAAAACGAAATATCGGTCTGGCTGTATTGACGAGCCTCCTGAAGCCCATTGTCGTAATTGTCGAGGTATTCCGTAAAATTCTTCACCTTATTACGACTGAAGGTGGCATTCACATTCCAGCGAAGTTGTTTGGCCAATCGAACCCCTGCTTCCAGTTCCAGCCCTGCTCGGTAACTAACAGGGATATTTACCCGGTTGTAAGCCCCCACATCGTTCAACTGACCTGAGAGGACCAACTGGTTCTTATAGTCCATGTAATACACATTCGCGGTGAAGGCCAGCCGTTCGGTCTGAAGCTTGTACCCGGCTTCGTAATCGATGAGCTGTTCCGCCTTTGGTCGGCTCGCTGGGGTCGATTGAGTGTAATCGTCACGGTTGGGCTCCCGATGGCCAACGCCTACAGATGCATAAACCGTACTTTGATCGTTGAGTGTATAGGTCAGACCCGCTTTGGGGTTGAAAAATGTCAGATTGGCATTCTGCTGCACATTCTGCAACTGGCTGTTGAACCCTAAGAACGAGTATCCAACCGTGCGTACCTGCAAATCCAGAAACCCATTGAGCCGATTACTGAACTGGTAAAAGGCTTTGGCGTAGATGTTGAAATCGGTTTTGATAGCATCGTCACTATAGTAGCGTTCGCGTATGTTGGCATTGCCAGCCACACGTGCCCAGATAATTTCGCCGTAATGGCCGCCCTGATACTGGTTCCAACCCCCACCAATATTGGCGGTCAGTTTTCCAAAACTGTTGTAATCAAACGAAAAAACAGTGCCATAGAAATTATTGTCCAGCCATTTTCGGCGAACAAGATCAGTACTTGTAATGGTTGAATCACCAATAGTTACGTTGGGCAAACCGTACTTGCTGTAGCTGTCGTTTGGCTTAAACTCTTCATAGTAACCTTTGCCTTTAGTATAGAAGAAGGAAAGATTAGCCCGCCAGTTTTTACTAAGCTCATACGAACTAATTAACTGATAATTATCCTGCTGGTAATTGTCGGTCTGATTGTCGTACGTAAAGGCGTTATAGGTGCGATTCGTTTTCAGAATATCCTCCGGTATGCCATTCCAGGCCTGGTAGGTTTGCTCCTGACCTGAAAACGCATTCAATCGGATAAAACCCTTTTTGCCATAATACCCACCTGAGAGATAAAAGGATTTCAGGTTCGAAAATGCCCGGTCGATAAACCCATCCGAGTGAATGGTCGATAAACGAGCGTCCACCGCAAAATGACCGTTTAGCAGTCCTGTTCCGGCCAGCACATTGAGTTTTCGGGTTCCAAATGATCCGGCCGATACGTTCGTTTCGGTATATGGATTCGCTTCGAGTTTGTTGGTCTGTATATTCACCGATGCGCCAAAAGCGCCAGCTCCGTTGGTAGAGGTGCCAACGCCCCGTTGAATCTGGATGCTACTGACCGAAGAAGCAAAGTCAGGCATGTCGACAAAAAATGTCCCTTGCGATTCGGCATCGTTATAGGGGATTCCGTTCAGCGTCACATTGACCCGAGTGGCATCCGAACCTCGTATGCGAATACCTGTATAGCCGACACCCGCACCGGCGTCTGAGGTAGTCACGATGGAAGGTGTAAAGTTGAGCAACTGCGGAATATCCTGCCCGAGGTTGAGCTTATCCAGATCCCGACGTGTTACATCACTGTACGCAATAGCCGATTTCTGATTTGCCCGCGTGGCACTGACAACCACTTCATCGACTGCGACCGCCGTTTTGGCCAATCTAATGTCGAGGGTTGTGTTCTGGGTAAGTGCTACGATTTGAGTTTGTGGTTCATACCCTAGTAGAGAAACACGTAGCGATACTGATCCCGGTTTTAGAGTAGTGAGCTGAAAGTTTCCGGCTGCATCGGTATAGGTTCCTTTATAAGTTCCTTCCAACACAATAGCTGCTCCGGGTAGTGTACCACCATCAGCATCAGCCACTTTACCTGAAATAGAGAATTGTGCCCACGCGGGCAGATTGATGAGTAGCAAGGCTACAAAAAGAGTAAGATAGGTTGTCGTACCGTTTTTCATAAACGAAAATGGTTACGATAGGCAAGGGGCCAAACCTACCTTTGATTGGTATGATATTTGTAAAACGCTCATAGACGTAGCCTATGAACACATTTCCCTTCACAGCATTACCTGCGCAGGTTCAATGGGTATAATCTCAGCCCGTTGTTTTTGGGCACCCCTGGAAGATTAGCACGGCAAAGTTATTTAATTATGAACAAAACAAGATGCTATGTCGAGCGTTTCTTTTTCTGAACCAGTGTATGAATCTATGAGTGAGTATGATTTAGTTGTCCTTCAGGAAGAGATTGCCGATGGGCGCCTGAAGGCCGGGGATGTCGGAACCATTTTAACCGTGTATAATGGGGGCAAAGCCTACGAAGTTGAATTTGTTACACTTACGGGCGAAGCTGTTGCTGTAGAGACCTTATTACCCCATCAAATTCGCGAAGTGCGCTCGTCGGAGGTTATGGCTGTACGGGATATTGACTTACAAAACGGACAGGATTCGTAAAGTTTTGAAAATTACCCTTTTCCTTAATGGTAAATATTCCTAATTTTGCAATCCAAATTGCAAAAGCATGAGCAAAAAGAACAGCGGACTGGAGTTTTTGGAAGATCCAGACGCACTGGCCGGTCAATTAGAACGGGCCGAAGATTTTTTTGAACAGAATCGAAACATCGTTTTTGGTGTACTAGGTGGTATTTTACTGTTAGTAGCGGGTTACTTCGGTTATCGTTATTATGTCAGTGAGCAGGACGATACAGCCCAGGTTGAAATGTTCCCATCGGTGTATCAACTCGAAGCCGATTCAACAAAAAAGGCACTTAACGGTGATGGCAAAAGCCCTGGCCTGTTAGCTGTAGCAAGCAACTATGGTTCAACCTCTGCCGGTAACCTGGCCGAGTTCTACTCAGGTATTGCTTTATTGAAACAAGGTAAATACGATGATGCCATTGAGCATCTGAAAGCATTCAGCTCGTCGGATTTGCTGGTTCAGGCGCGGGCGTATGCGCTCACGGGTGATGCCTATATGGAAAAGAAAAGCTTCGATGAAGCTGCCGACTATTACCGGAAAGCTGCTGATTATAAATCGAATAAATTCTTTACGCCTGGTTATCTGATGAAGCTGGCCGTTGCTTACGAGCAAGCGAAACAGAACGATAAGGCTATTGACACGTACAACGAAATTATTGAGAAGTACGCTCAATCGACCGAAGCTGGTAGTGCTAAAAAGTACAAATCCGTACTGGAAGCTACCGTCGGTGAGTCGTAAGCGTACTTGATCCAATCAATACAGCAAAGGACAAAGCCGAAGCCGGTTTTGTCCTTTTTTTTGACCCGGATTTATGTGATTTTACTGATGGACTTTGATTTTCACTTCAATGAAGTGATACCTAAGAATAAGCACAATCTGTTACATCACATAAATCCGAGGCCAAAAATCAAAGTTTATCAATAAAATCAGTTAAATCCCGGTTCAGAATGGCCACTGCTGCAAAAAGCCTGAGTGTATTTTCAACCAACGACTTACCCGATGTTAGCGAACGCCGGTTTGCGATACTGGTTTCTGAATGGAACAGTGAAGTGACCGAAGCCCTTTTTGAAGGCGCCTATCAAACCTTGTTGCAATACGGAGCGAAAGTCGAGCATATTGTCCGTGGCAATGTACCGGGCAGTTATGAGTTAACCCTAGGGGCTCAGTGGTTTGCCCAGCGCGACGATATTGATGCCGTCATTGCCCTTGGCTGTGTGATTCAGGGCGAAACCAAGCATAATGATTACATCAACCATGCCGTGGCTCAAGGTTTAACGAATGTAGGATTGAAAACCGGAAAGCCCGTTATCTTTGGCGTTCTGACGCCCAACGACCAGCAGCAGGCGCTCGACCGCGCGGGTGGTAAGCACGGCAACAAAGGCGACGAAGCCGCCATTACCGCCATCAAAATGATCGGATTACAAGAACAGGTATATAGTAAGTTTTAAAGAGCGAAAGAGTGAATGAGTGAAAGAGCGATGTTATGCTCTCAACTTATTCGCTCTTTCACTCATTCACTCTTTCACCTTTTAACAATGCACGTCTGGAAATTTGGCGGCACGTCGGTTGGGAAACCGGAACGTATGCAGTCCATCCGCCATCTGGTTACTGAGGATAGCACGCCCAAAATTGTAGTGCTGTCGGCTTTGTCGGGTACAACCAATGCCTTATTGGCCATTGGCGAATCGCTGAAAGCGAATAACGATACTGAGGCAACCGCCAAAATTGATACGCTTAAAGCACACTATGACAGCTTTATCGGCGAACTGTACAAGACAACTGAAGGCAAAGCCGCTGGGCAGAAGATTGTTGATAATGAATTTGCCTTTATCCGATCATTGACACGGATTAAGCCGTTCACGTTGAAGCAGGAAAAAGAGCTTGTGGCTGAAGGTGAACTGCTGAGTACGCAGATGTTTCAGGCGTACCTGGAAGAAGAAAATGTAGCTTCCACACTGCTGCCCGCGCTCGAATTCATGCGGATCGATGCCGATAACGAGCCTGAAATTGCGTTTACGGAGCAGAAACTAGCCGAAATGCTGCCGCAACATGCCGACAAGCATATCATTGTCACTCAGGGCTTTATCTGCCGTAATCCACGGGGTGAAGTCGACAACCTGAAGCGGGGAGGGTCGGATTATACCGCGTCTCTGATTGGTGGTGCTATCCGTGCCGACGAAATCCAGATCTGGACCGACATCGATGGTATGCATAACAACGATCCCCGGATTGTTAAAAATACGTTCCCGGTTCGCGAACTGACATTCGACGAAGCGGCTGAGCTGGCATATTTCGGAGCTAAGATTCTGCACCCGTCGACCATTACGCCCGCCCGGATGTTTGGTGTACCCGTGCGGTTGAAAAATACAATGGATCCCAGCGCTCCCGGAACTCTCATTGCCGACCGGACAAGTGACCAGGTTTTTAAAGCTATTGCGGCTAAAGACGGTATTACGGCATTGTACATCCACTCGACCCGTATGCTGAATGCCTATGGTTTTCTGCGTCGGATTTTCGAGATCTTCGAGAAGTACAAAACCCCGGTCGATATGATTACGACCTCAGAGGTATCGGTGTCTGTTACGATAGATAATACCGAGCGTATCGAAGAAATTAAAGCTGAGTTAGGTGCATTTTGTACACTGGAAGAACCTGATTACGACCAGACCATTATTTGTATAGTTGGTAATTTTAGTGCCGATAACGAAGGTGTTGCGGTTCGGGTGTTCAACGCCATGAAAAACATTCCGATTCGGATGATTTCATACGGCGGTACCGAAAGCAATCTGTCTTTGCTGGTGCATGGTAAATACAAAGCTGACGCGCTAAATGCGCTGAACGACGGCTTGTTTTCGGCCTAACTTTGCTATGTAAACTCTAAACGATTCAACGAATAACGAATCGTTTAGAGTTTTCCAATCACAAGAATTCATTGACGTAATCGAACGTCTTATCGATACAAACCAATGCTTCAACTCCCCTTCATCCGAGATAATAAAGAAACTGTACTGACTGGTCTTCATAAACGACATTTCGCTAATGCCGAAGCCACAATTGACCAGGTACTAACCCTTGATCAGCAACGGCGGGATACTCAACGCGAACTCGACGATGTTTTGGCGCAGTCAAATGCCAAAGCGGGTCAGATTGGGGCATTGATGAAAGCCGGGGATAAAGCTGCCGCTGAAGCCGCTAAAGCTGAAACCGCCGAACTGAAAGCTCGTTCTAAAGACTTGGGTGAAGCTCTTCGCCAAATCGAGGTGGATTTGCAGGCTGTTCTGGTAACAATCCCTAACATCCCTCATAGTAGCGTTCCCGAAGGTCGTACTCCCGACGATAACGAGGTTGTTCTGGAAAATGGTGAAAAACCAACGCTTTACGAAGGCGCTCAGCCGCACTGGGAGCTCATCAAAAAGTATGATATTATTGATTTTGAACTGGGAGTAAAAATTTCGGGAGCTGGTTTTCCGGTTTACAAAGGCAAAGGAGCACGCATTCAGCGAGCCATGATCAATTTCTTTCTGGACGAAGCGCTGAAAGCTGGGTACTTAGAAGTTCAACCACCTATCGTTGTCAATGAAGATTCGGGTTTTGGAACCGGTCAGTTGCCGGACAAAGAAGGGCAGATGTACTACGTAACAGAGGACAAACTCTACCTGATCCCAACGGCTGAAGTACCCATTACCAACCTTTACCGGGATGTCATCTTACAAGAGGCCCAATTACCGGTCAAAAATGTGGGCTACACACCTTGTTTCCGACGGGAAGCAGGATCATGGGGTGCTCACGTGCGTGGACTAAACCGGCTACACCAATTCGATAAGGTTGAAATTGTCAGGATTGAAAAGCCCGAAAACTCCTATGCCGCGCTGGAAGAAATGAGCCAGCACGTGCAAGGCTTACTGCAGAAGCTGGAATTACCGTATCGTGTTCTGCGGCTTTGTGGGGGCGATATGGGCTTTACCTCGGCTTTGACCTACGACATGGAAGTCTGGTCGGCAGCCCAGCAGCGATGGCTCGAAGTTAGCTCTGTATCGAATTTTGAAACGTATCAGGCCAACCGCCTGAAATTACGCTCGAAACTGGAGGGTAAGATGCAGCTTATGCATACGCTCAACGGCTCAGCTTTAGCCCTGCCGCGTATTCTGGCGTCTATTCTGGAAAATAATCAGACGCCAGAAGGTATTCGGATTCCGAAGGTTCTGGTACCATATTGTGGCTTTGACGTGATTGATTAACAGTTAACAATCACACGAATAATTGCCGTAGCCTGGATAGCGGGGAGATAATTTGCCCGAAACACTTACGACCCGGTCGAGTGGGATGGTTTCGCCAGTGGCCAGTTCAAGCCATTCCGTGCCATTTTCATACGAGAGCTGCTTGATGAGTACGTCGGCTTTGATAAATTCATTTAAGTCGGTCAAATACTCAAGCCGGACAAATTTGCCAGGGACAATAGCCGCCCGAAAGTCAGTATCGGACGTTAAAAAATTGGAATCATTCAGGTTCGTTTCCATACCCCAATAACAATTCGCCAAAACGAAACGTGCCACGGTTCTAAGCCGTGGCACGTTCACTATAATAGGATGCTCATCCTTGCCCGTTTATCAGTATCCAACGCTTTCCAATTGTTTCTGGAATTCACGCAGAATAGTTTCTTTCATGGCAATTTTGCGTTTCTGGGTGTTGATCTTGTTCAATACCTGTTTGTCGGCATCATTGTTAGGATCAAGTCCTTCAGCATCCTGTAAGGCAAACTGAAGGTCGTTTTTCTCCCGTTTGATCAGGTATTCCATCTCCCGAATTTTGGTCCGAAGCTGTTCGGCCTTACTTTTCAAATCAAAAGCAGGATATTTTCGGGTCAAAACCCGGCCCAGATAGCTCAATTCGAAAATCTTATCGCAAGCAGACCGGAAGCGCTCGTTCAGGACCTTATCCTGTAGTTTGAAGGGAACCTTAACCTCCTTCCAGCTATTCAGCAAGACTTTCGCCCGGTCGGCAGCCGCAAAAATGTCAGACTGTTTTGCCAGGCGTTCTGCTTCATCAGCCATTTTCATTTGGGCCTCGATGCGCGGATCTATCTTCGGCTGGATCACAATGCCCTTCGCGTCGTTATACTTGGCGTAGAACATGGTTGTGGCTTTCTTGAACTGCTTGTACAGTTTACCGCTTTTCTTGATGGGTACTTCCCCCACCTGTTTCCAAGCGTTATTGAGCCGCCGAACCTCCTGAAAAGCAGCGTCCAGATCGCCCAGCCGATTGGCACGAAAGGCAAGCCGAATCAGTTCGTCATATTTTTCCAGACGTTCCTGAATCACCTTGTTCTGTTCATTAAAGAACTCACGCCGACGCTGGAAGAACCCATCCAGTAGTTCCTGAAAACGGCCTTCTACTTCAGCTTCAACCGACTTATCAACGGGACCTGTTTTGATCCATTTGGTCTTGATTTCCTGCAGGGCATCGGCTGTGGGTCGCCAGTCGTTACTGTCGACAATTGCTTCGGCTTCGGTAATCAAGGCTCGCTTGATGTCGTAGTTCTTACGCTGATTGACCGTAATTAAATCGGCCAGCAAATGCTCTTGTGCGTCCAGCCGCTCAAGGAGGGGCGGGAAATCGCCTAATGCATCGAAACCGAGGAGTTTCTTGCGGAGCTGAACCAGCTTGGTCAGATAAGAGCCTTTATTTTGCGCTTCGGCAATATCGCTCTCTAACTGGCTGACTTTATTCTCAGCAATAATGAAGCGGTTTTTAAAATAATCGAGCGCTTCCTGCTCGGTTCGTTTTACTTCGCCAATTTGGCGGTCTTCATAATTCAGGTAGCCTTTCAAAAATACCTTTCCGTCTTTGACGTAACCGTATTCATCTACCAGTGAAGCGTTTTCCATTACTGTGCTTGGTTAAGGCTGCGCTGTGGGTTAAATTTGAGGATTAATGCCAACTACAAATCTATTAGAAATTAATGAGTCAGGAAACCATAATTTTCTCTATGGCCGGCGTGAGTAAAAATATTCCGCCTAACCGACAAATCCTAAAGAACATTTACCTTTCCTTTTTTTACGGTGCAAAAATTGGTGTTTTAGGCTTAAATGGCTCTGGAAAATCCACCCTGTTACGCATTATAGCAGGTATAGACAAAAATTATACCGGAGAAGTAGTTTTCTCACCAGGTTATTCAGTGGGAATGCTCGAACAGGAGCCAAAATTCGAATCTGGCAAAACGGTTCGTGAAGTTGTGGAGGAAGGGGTACAGGAAGTTGTCAATCTGTTGAAAGAATTTGATGAGATCAACGAAGCTTTTGCCGATCCTGATGCCGACTTCGATAAATTGATTGCCCGGCAGGGGGAAGTACAGGAAAAACTTGATCATTACAATGCCTGGGAGCTTGATCAAAAACTCGAACGGGCTATGGACGCGCTGCGCTGCCCACCTGCCGATGCCTTGATCGATAACCTGTCGGGTGGCGAAAAACGCCGGGTCGCCCTATGCCGTTTATTACTCCAGCAACCCGATGTTTTGCTCCTTGATGAGCCAACTAACCACCTTGATGCTGAGTCAGTTCTGTGGTTGGAAGAACACCTCCGACAATATACAGGTACGGTTATAGCCGTAACGCACGACCGCTATTTTCTGGATAATGTAGCAGGCTGGATTCTCGAACTCGACCGGGGCGAAGGTATTCCCTGGAAAGGCAATTATTCGTCCTGGCTAGAACAGAAACAAAATCGGCTGGCTAAAGAAGAAAAGTCAGAATCGAAGCGCCAGAAGACTCTTCAGCGCGAATTGGAATGGGTGAGGATGGCCCCAAAAGCGCGTCAGGCGAAGTCGAAAGCCCGTTTGGGAGCCTACGAGCGGTTGTTGAATGAGGACGCCAAGCAGCGCGACGAAAAACTTGAAATTTTCATTCCGGCTGGCCCACGACTGGGCGCAAAAGTGATTGAAGCGGAGGAGGTTTCCAAAGCTTTCGGTGACCGACTTTTGTTTGAACATCTGGGTTTTCAATTGCCACAAGGTGGGATTGTTGGGGTAATCGGTCCGAACGGAGCAGGGAAAACGACCTTGTTTAAGCTCATTACTGGGCGCGATAAACCCAATACCGGCACCTTCGATGTGGGTGAAACGGTTAAGGTGGCCTATGTCGATCAGGAACATGACGGCCTTGACCCAAACAAAACGGTATATGAAACGATCTCAGGCGGTAGCGACTGGATAATGCTGGGCGGCAAACAGACGAATGCTCGTGCGTATGTCGGTCGCTTCAACTTTACGGGTTCTGATCAGGAAAAGAAGCTTGGGACACTCTCCGGTGGAGAGCGTAACCGCGTACACCTGGCCATGACACTCAAAGAAGGCGCTAACCTGCTTTTGTTGGATGAGCCAACCAACGACCTGGATGTGAATACCTTACGGGCTCTGGAAGAAGGTCTGGAGAATTTTGCGGGTTGTGCGGTAGTCATCAGTCACGACCGTTGGTTCCTGGACCGTATTGCCACACACATTCTGGCGTTTGAAGGGAATTCACAAGTTTATTGGTTCGAAGGGAATTTCTCGGAATACGAAGAAAACCGACGCAAACGCTTAGGTTCTGACGCTACACCAACCCGTATAAAGTATAAGAAGTTGGGGTAAGGATGATTCGTTTTAATGAATTAGGTCATATCACACCATCAGGTATTTATGCATTGACTATTGAGGAGTTTGAGCAAGTGTTTGCTAATTTGGACAATAAAACTCAACGACGTCGGTTGTTCAATTCATATCAGTCCTATTTACTTGATTTACGAAAAATTGTTTCAACACCGTTCTTTCAATTGATAGGAGGTAGTTATGTTACCTGTAAAGCCTGGCCTCAGGATATTGATATAGTAACATTTGTACCATATATTTTTGAGCAGGACTATGAGTTGAAACAACAATTGGTATCGCTTTTTGAACGATATGAGTTTTCGCAGGAGAAATCGGGTTTGCATACCTTTTTTTCGCTAATCCCGAATGAGCAAAATCCAGCTCAGGTAAAATTTCAAGCCCATTACCGGTATTGGATTGATACATTTAGTTCAACCCCAGGCAAAAACGCTGAATCAAAAGGGATTGTTAAAATAGAATTTTTATGAAGACAGACGAGCCTCATACACTCGATGAGTTAGTATATCGACTTGAACATATACGGCGAATTAATGAACAAATTCGCCTGTTTTCGGATGAGTCTAACTCAAGTAAGCTGGATGATTTTATGGTTCAGCAACTAGTTCAGCAAAAGAGCGATTTACTGGATAAATTAGATCGTACCTTACTAGCGCTTGAATTGAAACCTGTTTTGGAAGAGCTGTTACATACGCACCCGTAGACAGGTAAACTAAACTACTTGTATGTATCAAAGGTAATTTCTCAGAATATGAAGAAAACCGTCTTGAACATTTAGGCGCCGACGCTACACCAACTCGGATAAAATATAAGAAACTCGGGTAAATCAAAAAATGGGCTACATCATTTGATGTAGCCCATTTTTTGATTGCTATCTATCAGAATTTCGGGCAGGGTAATTTTTTGTCGCGCCGTTTTACGCCCGCACGGCGGCCTTCGGGTTTGTCAAAAATGTATGAGATGGATAACTCGTGCGAACCACCACTATTGCCAAGTGTTGAAACGGTTACGTCGTAGCTGTAGCCGATCGAAAATTTGTCCATACGCCAGCCAATCAAAGCCGCCACGGCATCATGGTTGTTAAGAGTCTGGTCGTATTTTTTGAAGGGAATTCCTCGATAATACGCTCCAATGGTCAATGGCGAATAGGTCAGATAAGCCCCTATATCTAACTGATCATATTTGCCCTGGTGTTTATACATGATCACAGGTGAGATACTGATTTCCCGGTCCTGCTCGTCAGCCAGCCCGGTGAAGCCCATAAGTGGAATGCGTAATCCAGCCTGAATACTGGTTTTGACGGGCAACCGTTCACGTCCACCAATAAAAAATCCCTGATCGGGTCGATTTATGTGGTGAGCCGACAAGCCAACCCAAAACCAATCCGAATAAAAAAGGCCACCCGTCGAAAAATCAACGTACTTTTGAGTGGGCAAGCCACCTTGTAGCGTTGGGTCGCTGGAAACACTGCCAGTAATGAAGCCACGATCGGTGAATTGATCACCTGTGGTAAGGCCGAAATAATTGATGCTCCGATTAACGTAAGAACCCTGCAGACCCAGGCGGACAAACGACGCTTCGCCTACCTGAAATTGGTATGCATATTGCAACCCTATATCAGTAGATTGAATCCTACCCTGACCTTGATTATCATTTTGAATTAAAAGGCCCACACCACTACTGTATTTTTCGAAAAAATGGTCGACCGAAACCATCGTTGTGACGTAGTTTGTAATCGCTGGCCATTGATTCCGATAATTAGCGGTAATACGCGGTGCCAAAGCTGAACCGGCAAATGCTGGATTCAGGTAAAGCGGAGCAGCATAAAACTGGGTAAACTGGGGGTCTTGTGCAAAGGCCACCCGGCCCAGAGCCAGTGTCAAAATGGTCAGTATGTATTTCTTAATCATATGAGCAGAATCAGGCAAAGACTGGGCCAACTTTTCGGTTGCAACGTTATGAACGCAAATGGAGTACTAAATGATGCAACAGCCTATAAAAATAGTCGGATTTTAAAGGCATTTGCGAGAGTCAGACGATAAAATTTTAACGAATCATCATCGTTTATACTAACGTAATGCCCCCGCTGTTGTTATGTTGTGGGACTGAAATTGGGAAGGCGGCTATATTCAGCGTTTGTTCATGTTAAGTTTTAGCAGTACTATTCGTGTTGTTGGACTCTGGGCGTTACTAGTTTTAGTGGCGGGGCTAACTACGTCCTGGGCTCAGGGGTTCAAAATTAGTGGAAAGGCCTGTATTCCGGATCAGGAATGCGGGACCGATTCCCTTACGTTTACTGATACATCGGCTATCAAAGCCACCACGCACGTCTGGAGTTTTGGCGATGGAACCACCATTACAAAGCAACGGGACTCAGTTGCCAAGCACGTGTATACGCGACCGGGTTTTTATACCATCACCCTGACCCGAACCGTCAATGGTGTAACGCAAACCAGCGAGCGAAATATTAATGTCAGCACACCTCCTCCGTCATTTTCAAATTGGCGTACGGATACAACGATTTGTAAAGGAGAAGTTATCACACTAGATCCGTATGCCGGTACTACTCAGCAAGGGTTTCGGTATATATGGTATCCGAAGGGCGATACTACCCAGTCGATTCAGGTTGACAGTTCCGGTTGTTATTCTGTCGAAGCCATCAGTCCCAACGGTTGTTCGTATCAGAACCGTATAAACGTAGATGTGTGCGGTGAAAAGAAAGAATCGCAGGGCGTAAAATGGTATTTCGGGCAGAATGCCGGTTTGGATTTCAGTGGAGGAGGAACGCCAAAGCCCATTACAGATGGTAGCTTAAGTACTATAGAGGGTTCATCCTCCATTGCTAACTCGAAAGGTATACTACTTTTCTATACGGACGGGATCACTATTTACGGAAAAGATGGTAAACCGCTCAAATCACTCGTCCCGGGCGATACCAATGCGGTTCAGATCCCTCTAGACGGTAGTACACACTCAACCCAGTCAGCGCTGATTGTTCCAAAGCCAACGTGCCGGGGTTGTGAATACCTATATTATGTCTACACCACTTCCGAAATTCGAGGCAAAAAAACTCTGACGTATAGCGTAGTCGACATGCGTCAGAATGGGGGCAAAGGCGCTGTTGTCGAAAAAAATGTCCTGCTTTCGGGGCAAGGTACCGAGCAGGCGGCTTCGGTAGAGAACAAACGCGATTCTACTTACTGGGTAATCACTCGGGTGTATGGAACCAATAAGTTCGAAGTTCGCCACCTAACTCGTGGCGAAAGCGCCGACCCGGTAACGTATACGGGGGGGCAGGTACTTGATTCCTTATCGAATGCCGAAGGCTATATTAAAATTGGTCCGGCCGATACAACTAGTGGCAATGAAGGCAATCGACCCATGGCGGTTGTCATTCCTGGCCCGCCCAAGAACTCCGTTGAAATTTATACGTTCAACGATTCGACGGGAGTACTCAAATACGAACGAACCATCGATCTAGGTGCTGCGCCACCAAAAGCGTATGGAGCAGAGTTTTCGCCCGATGGGAAAAGCTTATATGTGACAATGCTGGCTGATACCAATTCTGATGGCAGTCAGAAAGGATCGTCCTATATTCTCAAATATGACCTCACGCAAACAGACTCGCTAGTCTCAAAGTCCAAAACGGTTGTCGATAGTAGTACAACCAGGCAATACGGGTCTATACAGATCGGCCCGGATGGACGAATTTATGTGGCTGTAAAGGGAAGCAACTCGCTGGCAACCATCGAAAATCCCAACGGAGGGTTACTCGATAGCCTGATTTTTAACCTGAATGGCCAGTCGTTAGGAGGCAAAACAAGTCAGTTGGGCTTACCGAACCTGGTTGCGAACTTCAATGATCAATCGAGTGGGCCAGGGCTTACCTACGCCGATACCTGCGTGAATGCGCCGACGGTATTTACCATAGGGCCAAACTGTCCTAAGCTGAAAGAAGCGTATACCCTAGATTATGGTGACGGCACCCGTCCTTACTCAACAACGTCTGCTCAGCCTGTTACCCACGGATACGCTAAACCGGGTATCTATTACCCTAGCCTTAGGATTATTACCCGAACTAGCTCGGGAGGCATCTGTAAGGATACTATAATCCATGATACACTGACCATTTTAGAAACGCCACCCGACATACATCTGGGAGCCGATACGGCCATTTGTAATAAAAAAGGCATCACACTGGATATAAAAGTGCAGGCTAAAGTTTATGTCTGGCTGGTAAATGGGGCCGTCGCGAGTAGGCAAAAGACCATCACGCTCAATCGACCTGGTTATTACATTGTAGTGGGCCTGGCGGCAAACGGCGAATGTTTCAAAAGTGATACCATCGAGGTGCAGATCAAACCTACCCCCTCGCTCGATCTGGGACCCGATACAGTTTTTTGTTATCGATCGAGTGTAAGTATAAGAGTGCCTCAACAGACATGGACGCAGTTCCAGTGGAGTAATGGAGAAACGACGCGTTCCATTAATGTATCGAAAGCAGGCACTTATACAGTCACAGCCCAGTCGACCGTCAATGGAACGACCTGCGAAAATTCCGATACGATTCGTGTAAGCGAATTGCCTAAACTCCGTATGGCTGCTAACCTGACTGGCCCTACGGCTTGTACATCGGCTGATGGAGCGATTCGAGTGACTACGACACCAACGGGTACGTATGAGTATAGTTGGACCCGAGCAGATGGCAGTATTTTGACCGGTGTTGGTAGCCAGCAACTGAGCCTTACCGAGGGAGGCTATGCGGTCAGTGTATCCGATACATTGCATGACTGTAAAGCCGATACATCATTTACCCTGAAGTCGCCCCAGAATCAGTTGGCTATAGCTCCTCTCGTGAAAGATGCCTTATGTAGTATTCCGAACAGCGGAACGATCAGTGTAAATGTTACGGGAGGAACGGCGGCTAGTTATAGCTGGTATGGCTCCGGTAATGCTGTTATTGCTACGACGCCCGTACTGGGCCAGATAGCGCCTGGCCTGTATAAAGTGCAGATAGTGGATACGAAAGGTTGTAAGGCCCTAAAAGATAGTATTAAGGTTGGATTGGATAGTACAGGGTTTGCCCGATTAGGACCTGATACGCTCAAATGCAATGGCCTAACCCTTGTGCTGGCACCGTTGTCGGGCGATATTCCAGGAAATGTGTACCAATGGAGTACCGGGGCCAGCTCACCCAGTATAACCGTCGCGCAACCAGGTTCGTATAGCGTAACCGTTCGGAATACGCAGTCGGGTTGTGTTGGGAAGAGTAGTATTGTGGTTGGAGACCGCCCACCACCACCTTTTTCATTGACTCAGCAGGCCGCCCTTTGTGAAGGTGATCAGGGTAAAGCAACACTCACCGCTGGTGGTGCAGCAGGCTTGAAATATTTATGGATAAGTCGGAATGATACCACCCGATCGATCATTGTGGACCGCGCGGGCGATTATCAGATACGAGTAACGGACCCGTTGGGCTGTACGGCCACCGGTTCGGCACGGGTGTTTAATCTTTGCGAACCTCGTGTAAATATCCCAGATGCCTTTACGCCCAACAATGATGGAATAAACGACGTGCTGCAAATATTTACCGCGTATGTTACCGACTATGAATTCCGAATTTATAACCGGTGGGGAGAAGTAATTTTTGCCAGCGATAATCCTGAACAGAAATGGGACGGAACCTACCATGGATCCACTTATCCAGCGATGCTTTACCCATACGTGGTGACCTACAAAAGTGAGTCATTTCCAGAGCGTGGACGAGTCACAAAAAGAGGGTCTGTCTTGCTGATTCGGTAGCGGTTTTCTCCAGTTTTTTTCGTATATTTGAGTTAAACGACCCGGCCCAAAATGGCTTGTTTGAGCCTAAAAAACGGCCGGGTTTGTATTGATCAAAACCATGCGAAACGACTTTTTGAAAGGTTCGGCCGATGGCATGACCGCTACTGACAAAGAAATTGAACGCGCACTCAGACCTCTCTCGTTCGAGGATTTTACGGGTCAGGCAAAGGTGCTTGAAAACCTTGAAGTGTTTGTCCGGGCGGCTATGCAGCGAGGAGAAGCGCTCGACCATGTACTGCTTCATGGCCCTCCGGGTTTAGGCAAAACAACTCTGTCGCACATCATTGCCAACGAGCTTAACGCCAACATTAAAATGACCTCTGGACCAGTGTTGGATAAGCCCAGCGATCTGGCCGGACTGTTAACGAATCTGCAGCCAAATGATGTATTATTCATCGACGAAATCCACCGACTCAATCCGATTGTAGAAGAGTATCTCTATTCGGCGATGGAGGATTATAAGATCGATATTATGCTCGATTCAGGACCAAATGCCCGCAGTGTCCAGATCAAACTGAATCCATTTACGCTAATAGGTGCTACAACTCGTGCGGGTATGCTTACATCGCCATTGCGCGCCCGGTTTGGGATTAGTTGCCGATTGGAATATTATGATGCGAAGTTATTAACCAGTATCGTTCAGCGATCGGCGGCAATATTAGGTACGCCGATTGATGAATCAGGGGCCTTTGAGATCGCACGTCGGAGCCGGGGAACACCCCGTATTGCCAACAATCTGTTGCGTCGTACCCGCGATTTTGCCCAGGTAAAAGGCAACGGGTATATAAACGTCGAAATTGCTGAAATCGCTCTGAGTGCCCTGGATGTTGATCAGAATGGCTTAGACGATATGGATAATCGTATTCTGATGACCATTATTGATAAATTCAAAGGTGGTCCAGTTGGTATTACGACTATTGCTACTGCCTGTGGCGAAGAAGCTGAAACGATTGAAGAAGTCTATGAGCCTTTTCTGATTCAGGAGGGGTTTCTGAAACGTACGTCTCGTGGACGAGAGGCTACGGAAAAAGCATATCGCCACTTAGGCATTGTTCCGAATTTCCGAACAGGCGATTTGTTTGGATGAGAAATTACTAATGAAAAGCCGTAAAGTTAGAACTATAATAACCCACTTATTAATGTTCAACTTTACGGCCTTTTTTATCGATAAGTTTAAATAAGCTTACTTCTGTAAATACAATCGATTATTTCAGCTACAGCATCATCTACCAGAAAATAATAGATATTCTTGCCACTGCGTCGAATTTCAAGGATTCCCTTATCTCGCATGTTAATTAAGTGGTGAGAAATCAGGGATTGTTCTGCGTTTAGGTTTTTATAAATCGCCGAAACATTCAGCTCTTTATTTTCATTCAGCATTTGAATGATTTTAATACGGAGAGGGTGAGCTACAGCTTTCAGCACATAAGCTGCCTTATCGATCCGCTTTTCTTCATCTAAAACTTTTTCAGTTGCCATAGTAGTGATTTGTTAACAGTGGGTAATAGAACGAAATATAGCCCGAAAATTGACATATGTAAAGAACTAACATGCTGAATGTGAGTGTAACTTTATTTAATGGTTCTTTTTCCAAAGCTCGTATAACTATAGTACACCCATATAGCTTAGACTGGTAACCTGTAAGTAAGTAACAAAGAAATATTAGCTACAACAATACTAAGTATTTTTTGCGGAAATTACTTAATAGAAGCTACAGAAATTACTTGCTTTTTTCCTTTCCAGCTAATAAGGAAGACACCCGCTAACACAAATAAAGTACCAATTATCTGTTCCAGACTGATGGTCTCTTGCAATACCGTAGTTGACAGGACAATAGTAAAAATAGGTCCGACGCTGGCTATGATCGATGCATTGCCCGAGCCCACTCGCTTAATGCCTTCGGCGATCATAAACGTTGGTACTACGGTAACGAAAACAGCCATACTCAGGCTCAGAAAATATACAGGAGCAGGATAGTCGGTAAGTTGTAGCTGATTATGAACAAGGCAATGGAGCACAGTAGGTATTGTAGCCGCTATCATGGCATAACAGGTATAACGCTGAGAACCAACTAAGGCTATCATACGGTCGCTCCCGACCAGGTAAATAGCGTAGACCAATCCGCTAAGAATTACCCAAAAGGCCCCCAGCAACACATCTTTCTGAGCAGCCGTATCAATACTGCCCCAGAAAGCGAGTACAATACCTGCATAGGTAAGGAGTAAGGCAATAATCTGAAGTTTCGTGACCGGACGGCCAAGGCCAACAGCGTTTATTAGCAAAACAAACGTTGGGTAAACAAATAGTAGAATCCGCTCCAGACTTGCCGAGATATATACCAGACCAAGGAAATTAAAGAAGCTGGCAAAATAGTAGCCCGTTATTCCAAAAATGGCTAACGATAGCCATTGCCGACCTGTTAAGGTTACATCTGGTTGTTTTCGGGATAATCTCAGTAAAATGATGATGTAGAAAGGAAGGGCAAAGAGCATTCGCAACGTCAGAAGCGAAATAGAGTCAATAGGGTATCGATAAGCCAGCTTGATTAAAATGCCTTTCGTAGCAAAGCAAAAGGCTGCCAGGAAAACTAGAAAAGCCCCAATCCAGTAGCTACTGCGCGTCATAATTGTAAAGCCCGTATTGATAGGTAAAGCAATCCTTACCTATCCATACGGTTATAAACTATTTCTGGCGGAAAAATAAAGTGATTGGTACCCCTGTAAAATCAAAATGATCGCGGATTTTATTTTCTAAAAATCGCTGGTAAGACTCCTGTACGTATTGAGGCAGGTTACAAAAGAAAACGAACGTGGGCGAAGGCGTTGGTACCTGAAGCATATATTTAATTTTTATATGCTTTGCCTTAAGAGCCGGAGGGGGGTATCGCTCTATTTCCGGTTGCAAGGCCTCGTTCAGCTTCGACGTAGCAATCTTCTTATTTTTATTTTCGTAAACCTCCATCGCTTTTTCCATCACCTGAAAAATGCGCTGTTTTTCATGGACCGACGCGAAAATGATAGGTAGGTAGTCAATAGGCATCATTCGCTGAATCATCTCTTTGCGCCATGTATCAGCCGTTTTGGAGTCTTTCTCAATGGCATCCCATTTATTGACCATGATGACGATCCCTTTCTTAGCCCGAACAGCCTGCCCAATGATCGTTAAATCCTGCGCTTCCAGCCCTCGTGTTGCATCAAGTAAAATGATACATACATCCGATTCCTCCATCGCTTTGATGGAACGTAGTGTTGAATAGAATTCAATATTATCCTGAATACGCGCTTTACGGCGGATACCGGCTGTATCGGTCAAAATAAAATCTTTCCCATACGCCCGATATCGTGTGTCGATCGCATCACGGGTAGTACCGGCAATGTCGGTAACAATACTACGTTCCTGACCGGTCAGTACATTCAGAAAAGATGATTTCCCAACATTAGGTCGGCCCAGAATGGCCACACGGGGAATACCCGCGTCTGGATTTTCTACGCCATCCGTCTGAAAATGTTTAACGATTTCATCCAGCAGATCGCCGGTTCCCGAACCCGTCACGGACGAAATAGGATACGGATCGCCTAAACCCAGACCGTAAAATTCGGAAGCCGCATGAGTACGCTCGATCGTTTCAGCCTTATTGGCAACCAGATAAATTGGCTTTTTCGACCGACGGAGTACATTAGCAAAGTCTTCGTCAAGTCCGGTTATGCCGGTTTGTGTATCCACTACAAAAAGTAGAACTGTTGATTCCTGGATAGCTATTTCGACTTGTTCGCGAATCGACTCTTCAAAAACGTCTTCGGAGCCAACGACATAGCCACCAGTATCGATAACCGTAAAATACTTATTATTCCACTCTGCCGTGCCATAGTGCCGATCGCGGGTAACGCCACTTTGGTTATCCATGATAGCCTGTCGTTGTTCGGTCAGGCGATTAAATAGTGTGGACTTACCCACATTGGGTCGACCCACAATTGCAACAATGTTTGCCATTTTTTGATAGGAGTGAGGAGCGAGGAGTGAAGAGTGAGAATGGCTGGCGCAAACTCTTCATGCAGCGCATTCTCACTCCTCACTCCTCGCTCCTAATACTTATTCATCATACCCCAGCCGTTTCAGCATCCGTTCTTTTTGACGCCAGTCGGGTTCTACTTTGACGAATTGTTCTAAAAAAACTTTTTTGCCGAAGAAGCGTTCGAGTTCTTCGCGGGCCATAATACCCGTTTTTTTGATCATCTTGCCCCCTTCGCCGAGCAAAATAGCCCGCTGGGTTGCCCGCTCTACCAAGATTTCGGCTTGAATAACAATGATATCTGGCTTTTCCTTGAAGCTGGTAACAATTACTTCACTGCTGTAAGGAACCTCTTTCTTATAATTCAGGAAAATCTTTTCCCGGATTATCTCTGACGCAAAGAATCGCTCAGGTTTATCGGTTAATTCATCCTTGGGAAAATAAGGTGGATGCAGTGGTAATCGATTGAAAAGAGCATTAAATACCTTATCGATATTGAATCCGTTCAATGCCGAAATGGGTATGATTTCCTGAGCTTTAAAATGAGTCTCCCAATAAGCTATTTTTTCTATAACCTGGTCGTGTGTGGCCTGGTCAATTTTGTTGATGAGCAGCAGAATGGGAACCTCCGACTTCTGCAATCGTTCGATGACATCATTTTCATCGTGTTGCTCAAAAATATCCGTCACAAACAACACTACGTCTGCATCTTCGATAGAGCCGCGTACGAAGCTCATCATCGACTCATGCAGTTTGTACTGTGGTTTGATAATACCCGGTGTATCGGAGTAAACCAGCTGAAACTCCTGACCATCGTGGGTTCCATTCAGGATACCCATAATGCGGTGGCGAGTGGTTTGCGCTTTGGAGGTGATAATCGACAGACGTTCGCCAACGAGCTGATTCATCAGGGTTGACTTACCCACATTGGGTTTTCCGACGATGCTAATGAAGCCGGCCTTATGATTGGCCGGAAAATTTTCGATAAGTTCCGTATTCATACGAGGTGATCCCACTGGCTGATTACCAGCGGCTTTAGCAAACAACTCTCAATCTGCCGAAAACGTTTCAGATCGATCGTAAACTTTTTTTTACAAAGATAGTTGTTTTTTCAGAAAGTTGCCGTACTTTTGCAGTCCAAACATCGCGGGATGGAGCAGTTGGTAGCTCGTTGGGCTCATAACCCAAAGGTCGCTGGTTCGAGTCCAGCTCCCGCTACTAAGTAGATCAGGCCGTTACAGATAATTTCTGTAACGGCTTTTTCATTTGGTACAACATAGGTACAACAAATAGAGGCCTTATCTATTTGAATAATAGGTATTTAGTGTTTTATGGCGGAACCTTCCCATTTGCCTGTTATTTTCCAAAGTTCGTAACAGACAATCCATTCCGCTGTCCAAGGAATGGTAAAATTCGCTACCGAGGTTCGATGTTTCCATTTGATGTCAGGTGGATAATGTAAGCATAAAGATCCATCGCTATACATATGAATTGAGCGACTGGATTTGATACGATGGCTATTAATATAAACCCTAGGCGGTTTGCCAGAGACATACTGGATGGTAATACGGTATTCATCGCAATCATCAGTAGGTCTAATCTTTCCTTTGCAGGTTAATACACCATTCCTGACGTTAAAACTGAATATACCTGGGTAAGTCTCTTCAATCCACCGCTCTTGCAGATAGTTGGTTCCTGCTGAATATTGAACATTGGTTAGCGGAAAAGCTTTTCCACCATATCGACGAGCTGGTTGATTCTGGACAGGTGTTTTTTCAAATGTCGGCTTAACACTTGGCGTAGTGTGAAGCGATCCTAAACCAGCAGCTTGAGCAATTGGGGTAAGCCGATTTACCTTTCCGGCTTTTGTTTGATAGTCTCTTTGCTCTCCCATCAAACGAGTTACACGGCTTTCGCCAAATGCTTGTTTTAGGATATTCTCACGGAGAACAGAATTAGTGGCAGATTTCAGAGTATCCCAAGTTCTTTTTACGTCTTTGATGAAGGCCAAAAACTCATCGAACAATCGATGGTCTTCAAACCACTTTTCACTAAAATTTTCGTCGGGATTCGCAGGATTAGGAATCTTGAAAGGGGCAACACGACCGTAGAAATTCGTAGCTTTCTGGTTAATAGTATTGATGATTCCATCAATGGCTTCGAAGACTGACAATTGACCACCATAAGCTTCCGCTGCCAAAGTAGTTAGAATAATACTGGAAGTAGCGAAATCTGGATTATTGTAAAAATAGACATCACGGTATCGCTTTAAAATTTGTACCGCTCTTTCTAAGGGCAACTTAAACTCATACGAACGCTCAACGGGTAAGTCTTCACTTGATCTTAACTCCATGTTACGCACTTCGTAGGCTTTATATAACCTCGCATATTGTTCGGCAACCAATTGTGATCGACTTAAAAACCAATGTGCATAGCCTATCGGATTACTTGGTGTCCATTCCTTTGTTTTGCGATCAGGCACTACAATACGTTGCGGTTCTTGGTAAGTTTCTTCACAACCAACCATAATGTCCATATGAAAATCGTTCGCATACGTAATTCGCATGCACCGATTTTTGCGATCAAGCATTTGTTTATAAATGTCATGTGCTCTTAACCGCCTTTCCAGTTGATTTAGTATTTCTATTGGGTTGTGAATTTTTCCGGACAGGAATTCAATATGTACTACAAAGTCTAAATCAAATTCCTTTTGCTTGTAAGGCCTCACCATCGTTCCTATCCGAAATGAGCCTTGTGCATAAATACTAACCACTACATCTTTGAAAAATTCGTCATCTGTCTCAATCCATTCTGCGACTGATTTGTAGCGTTGGTCTGCGAGTTTTCGTTGCGTAGCATTCAATTGTAAACTCTCGCCAATCCGATTCAATAAATCATCTGTATCACTAATCCGATAATCAGACCCTAGTGGTGGGAAAACTGGTTGTGCAGGTTGCATATATTGGTTGTTTACTATTTGAAAAGCTTAAGGTTTTTGCTCACTAATAATTTAGCGTGTTCTCCTATATGAAAAGGCTTTTGGCCTTGTCGCTTATCATGGCCAAGTGAAAGAATAAGGTCTTCGCTCACCCAAGTGAGTATGCCTGGGATTTCTACAGCTTTAATGGCTTCTTTAATGGCTTCTCTTTGATCAGCAGTAAAGACAGGTTCATAAATCTCATGATACAGCAACTCCCAACATTGGAAGTGTTGGGAGTAGTGAAATGTCGGTACAGTGTAGAGGTAACGAGTCTGTATGTCTTCGAATAACTGCTGAGATAAATAATTGGGCTTAACTAACTCTTCACGAAATTCTCTCTGTTGGTCCGTTTCCCGATCAGAGTTAGTTTCATACCACTTTAAAAGCTCAAGTAAATTTTTCGCTGGTACTCGAATACGAAGATCATCCCGACTAATATCATCTATTTTCAGGGAATCGTCTTTTCGAACATCTAATTCGCGTAATTTAGGTAATGCACCTTCATAATATTTACGTACACCTCCTACTGGCTGAAACTGATTAATGCGATTACCTTTTACTAGAAGGTACTTCCCATCTATTTCAATTCGATATAAGTAAGCAATGGAAACACGGATCAAATCTTTTTTAAAGGTTGCTAGCCATAGCGTCCAGCGTTGTCCCCAAGGCATTTTCTTGACGATGAAAGCATCTAATCGATTAGCCACTATACTCATAAGTATTCCAGTGGCATTTGTAGCAATGAAAGAAAGCACTCCCATTAAAGTGTAGATATTAAAAATTTTTAATGGCGTGGGGGTAGGAAACACCATTTAATAAACGAAACATTATTATAAAGAATAAGTTGCATGAAGAATAATTTGTATATATGCGCGCGAAAAACAAAATAATATACTTTATAGGTAGATTAAGTTTATTTATAGGAGCTAGGGAAATTACTATTTGGATAAGTGAAAATGTATTGGGTGGTTTATAGTATGTTTCGCTTAATATGGATTGCCGTTTTGCAATCCATAGCTGTACGTCCAATATGCGATGAGTATGCGTATGAATAAGAAGATTTGTAGGTTATAGTATTGTTTTAATATATATAAACTTTGAATTTTTATAAATTTTACAGATATTTGTATATAAAAATTAATGCACACAAAAAACTTACTACTGAAAAGCAATATGAAAATTTTATAGAAAAGGAACATCTATAACCAACACACGCTGCATTGCTGCTGATTTGCAGGAATTAGGGCAGCTTAGAGAAACTAATTACGCGATTTTAGAACTGATTGTGGTCATTTACCAACCGATAAGCAGCAACTGCTTTTAAATTGCAGCTTTGGCTCTGAACCGCTACTTGCCATTCAACGCAAGATAGAAGAGATTCAGCATGAGTTATCTGAAGACTTGCAAAATAGTGTCTACAATTCGGGATTGTAGAAAGCCACTTTCTGAGTAAGACTAAACCCGTTTAATATAATAGCCGGGCCTGTTTTGGATACAGGTAGTGTCGTGTCGATCGTGCTAGCCAACACCTATACTGTTAACGGTGTACTGAGTCTAAGTTTGAGCTATTATATAGGTATGTACCTTATAAGATCTGTTACTGACATTGAAATTGCCTCAATGAAGATTTACCTTTCCTTAATTCCACTCATTTATGGAATCTTCGCTTTTCGCTCGGCGCAAGCTCAGCCCATCGCTACCCGGTATGTCTCTACCGCAGGCATTACCACTGATCCAGCCTCCGCTACTAGTTGGGTTACCAGTACTTCGGATTTGCAAGGGGCCATTAACTCTTTGACGGCTACTGGAGGGCAAGTTTGGGTATCAGCAGGTCTATACAAACCAACCAGCGGATCAGATCGTAGTATTAGTTTTTCCATGAAAAATGGGGTTACTATCTTAGGGGGCTTTCTAGGTAATGAGACTATTCTAAATCAGCGTCCTCAATTGTCATCGACACAACCTTCAAGCTCTACGCTTTCAGGTGATATTGGAATACAAGGAGTTAATACTGATAATTGCTTTCATGTTATAAAAAACCCGTCAAGTCTCAATTTAACTTCAGTTTTAGATGGATTTGTGATTACCAGCGGAAATGCTGATGGGTCTGGTCAGGATCAATGGGGAGCAGGAGTTTATAACGATGGATCGGGAGACAATAAGGATTGCGAGCCTATGTTTCAGAATTGTTACTTTCAAAATAACACTGCCCGATATGGTGGCGCCCTATTTAATAATGGGTCGGATGGGGGGAAAAGCAGCCCTCAACTCAGCCAATGTACGTTTTATAATAACACGGCTATTTACGATGGAGGAGCTATTTATAACTACGGAAATGCAGGTATTAGTAGTCCTCATCTTCGATATTGTTCTTTCCAAAATAATACAGCAAGTGATGGAGGTGCCCTTTATAATGATGGATACAATAGTGGTTTGAGTAGTCCTCAACTTGATTATTGTTCATTTCAGGACAATTCTGTTACGTCCGTTTCATCAAGCGGGGGAGCTGTTTATAATTTAGGCTCAACTGGAGCTTCCAGCCCGCTATTCCGAAACTGTTTCTTTCAAAATAATTCGGCTAACTACGGTGGTGCACTTGTTAATAATGGATCGGGAGGTAACTCCAGTCCGCAGTTGATTAATTGTTCTTTTGAAAATAATACTGCCTCCCAGCATGGGGGGGCAATCTCTAATGATGGTGGAGGAAATGGGGTTAACACTCCTCAATTCGTTAACTGTTCATTCCTGTATAATTTTTCACCCCGAGGTGGTGCATTATTTAACTTTGGGCTCAATGGTAATAGTTTTATATCTCTATCGAATTGTGCATTCTGGAACAATGGTTCAGACAACACATTCTCTAATTACATAAGCACTATAACCGCCAGATACTGTTTGTTAGAAACCTCAGTTGAAGGATATGCCAGTGATTCTACGAATAAAATGATTACTTCCTCTCCTTTTTCCTCTTCAGAGGGTACTCACCTATTTCAAGGTTCTTCCGCCATTGATATTGGCGACCCACTTACAAGTTCTGCGCTAGTGGGGAACACTGATTTACAGGGAAGTCCTCGATTCGTAAATGGCCGGATTGACGTAGGAGCTTATGAATTTCAAGAGCTAGGGCAAGTTCATAGCTTAAAAGATGGTCAATGGACGGATCCTACTATCTGGTCAGTTGGTAGAGTACCAACCGCAACTGATAAAGTATTCTTACAGCATGTCATAACAATACCTACGGGTACAATAGCTGAAATAAAAAAACTAACTTATGACTCTACTGGCCTTTTATTATTTGCCGATTCCTCTTCTAAGCTGCGCTTGGGCTTCTGAACATTGTTTAAAAGAAAACAATCGAATATTATAGCGGTCGCTCTAACTTGGCCTGCTTTTCTTTATCGACTGCAATTTCTGCTGATGTTACTGTTTTGCGGCCTGTGGCTCCTTACTTATCCTGCTGAATACTCTCTTGTAATTAGCGGTGTTGAAATAGCTTGCCACGAAGCCCACAAACACATTGCTATTCGCTGTTGTGATTGCATTACCTGCTTGACCGCACACTAGGACGTTATGACACTAACAGGCGTGCTTAAATTAGCTGTGTTAGCTACATAGTTAGCCTTACCTTGACCTGTAGACTCAGTTCCGTCAGCAGCCAAACTATTAAACCGATTGGGTAGAAATTAGTATCATCGTTGTAAGAGCGAATACATCAAAGATAACCATCTGAGATCCAAGAATAAATAGAACCACTACAGATTCTTTTAGCATTGAGTTAATGACAATTAATGCCACATTCCAGCCGAGCTAAATCCTTGCTGTTCCTATATCCTGTCAGTGATTACCAGTTGATTCGACATCTATCACTGATTTAAGCTCATAAATCCTTTTCAGCCCTTCCAACCAATTGGTTCGAGTTTTCAACTGTTAGAGCTATTAATCGGATCAGGCCGTTACAGATAATTTCTGTACGGCTTTTTCATTTGATACCCTGTTGACTCAATAATTTACGAATGGTTCCTATGTCTGGATGGGTTAAACCGGCGGCTTCCAGTTCATCCAGGTCATCCAGAAACGTCTTTTTAGTCCCGTCTGACTGTCGTGATTGGCTTTTCAGATAGGTGTAGAGTGCTTTGGCGTCATCGAGTTTGCCCTGCATGAGGTAGGCCATTGCTAAATTGGCATTAGCCCATGGTTCGCTTTCGTCGTAGGAAATTGCCTTTTCGGCCAACGATTCCGCTTTGGCAAACTTCCCACTGAAAAGCGAGTGATAAGACCAGTTACTTAGTTCGCGGGCCAACATAACTGGCTCAGAATCGCCAAAATGTTTTTCGATCAATTCAACCACTTGCCCCTGCAATGAGTCGGCTTCACGAAAATAGCTTCTACGTTCCTCCCCATTGCTCAAGAGTGCCAGCCGGTGCATGGTCTTAATCTGTACCGCAGGTATTATCTCACCTTCCGTTGGTTTAAGCCGATCCAGTATGCCTTTAGCCCGTAAAAAATCGCTTTTAGCTTCTCCAGGTCGTTGGGTGTCGAAGCAGATATTACCAATATCCACCAGTGTATAGGCCAGGTCGGCTTTGAACTCATCAGGGTATTTTTCAACCAGCTTCTCGAGGATGAATTTGGCCTCTAAAAATGCTTTTTCGGCCTCAATATTCTGCCTTTTTTTCGCGTAGAGCGTACCTAGTCCATTGAGCACGTGAGCAAGCCCCGGATCAATCTGTTCAGGGGTAGCCTGCGCCTGTTGCTGCTTTATCGTTTTGGCTTTCTGGAATACAGCTTCGGCTTCAGTAAGCCTATTGGTTGCCATGTAATAATAGCCCTGGTCAACGTAGACATCAGCTTTAAGCGGAGCATTGGGATTAAGATCCAACGCTTTTTTATACCAACGGCCTGCTTCATCAGACCGATCTAGTTGCTGCAGGAAATTGGCATAGGTAAGTATGTTTTCCACCTGCGTCGAATCGGCATGAATGGCTTCTTCGTACCAATGAGCCGCCTTTTCCATGTCGTACTGCGAGCGGTAGATGTTGGCCTTCAACAGACACTTACCCACATAAACAGCCCGATCTTTCGGTACTTCCGAATCGGATAGTTCACTGGGGTTAGCAACAGGCTTAAAAGGAGAGCCACCCCCTACTCTCGCACTCATCTTCGTCTTATCTCTACTGAGCGTATCATCAGATAACGTCGATAAAGCACTGGCAAACTGACCTGCCTTATATTTCAGAAAGGCTTGCTGATAACTGCTGTCAATGGCGGTTTGCTTTGCAAAAACGGCTGCCATTGCCTTCACTTCGCTCAATCGCTTATCCTTTTCGTTTAACGCCTGTTGATACCGGCTTTGCATCCGGGCCAGGCTGTCGCGCAGTTGTTGAATTGACAGGTTTTGTTGGGTATTACTAGCAAGCTCGTCCTTTTGGCGCTTTTGCCAGGCCATTTCCTTCTTGCTCAGACTGTCGAGCAGCCGCTGATTCTCCCGTTTTTGCTGGTCAACAAGTTTTTGTAACTCCCCAGTTTTTTCATGCTTCTGAGTCGAATCCTGCTTCTGGATCAGTTTTGCCAGTAGCTGTTGATTCTCCTGTCGCTGTTGATTCAGAATTTTTTCTAACTCGGTAATTTTACTTTGCTGATTAACTCCCCCCCGGCCAAGGCTGTCGATCAGGTGTTTGTCGGCCACCTGTTGCTTTTCGAGCAACTTCTGCAAGTCATTGATTCGGCTGGTGAGCATCGAAGGCATTTGAACCAGACTATCCAGTACCCGCTGATACTCTTTTTGTTGTTGTTTTAACCGTTGCTCTAGTCCATCAGTCATTGGCTGTGTCTGATGAGCGGGCTGTTTAGCCCCATTGGTAATGAGCCGCTGCTGATCGACCACCAGATCGGTTAGTTTCTTGATATCGCCTTTCATGGATGTCAAGCCTCTGTCTAATGCTACACCGGCAATTGTAGCGTAGTACTGGCGTCTGGCTCGTTCGATGTCCTGAACCTGAGCTACAATCAGCTTAAACTGAAAATCGGAGGGGTCGGCTAGTTGGCGGATTGTGTAGGAGTAGATTTCGGTGTGATTAACGACATCCCAATGGTTGCCGCCTAACTTGATGCGAACGGTCATGCCCGGGCACTTGTTCAGGCGATACCGAAAGATACCATTCTCATCAGTCAGAGGCCCCTGATTGCCGTCAATGATAATCGGTAGCTGGGGTAATCGGCCTTTGTTGGTAAACAGGGTTATTTCGCCTTTATACTCCTGTACACACGGTGCCTGTGCCTGCAAGAACAGCGGTAGGCTTACTAAAACGAGTAGTACAATTAAAGATTTCATGGGTTAAAGAGGAAGCAATACCGACGTTTCTTCGCGGGGAGTAGCGTGTACGGAAGCTTGTTGCTGATTTTTACGAGCCGTTACGCGAATGCTGGTTTCCTGTTGGTACTCTACCGGCAACTGGAGAACAAAACGCCCCAGACTATCGGTTTGCTGGACCGGAAAGTTCTCCGCCCAAACGGTAGCTTTGGACACGGGATGGCCGTTGTTGTCGTACACTGTGCCTCGAATGCAGCATAGATCCTGGTGCGGAATCAACGACAGCGTAGCTTCAGTTTTGTCTAGTAGCAGCGTATCGGCAAATGTACCGTTGCTAAACGCCAGATCCGGGCTGTTGAGCAGTTCGACGCGGACGGGCTTTTCCTGAAACCTGGCCGGAATCCCCGCAATCATCACCCGACCGTTCGCGTCAACCGTTTCCTCACGGGGAACGTTGCCCAGAATCAGCCGAATTTTGGCAGCAGACGAAACTGGGGTCTGACCTTGCCCTGGGCGTAGGTAAACGATGTAATCGAAACTCTGATGCATGCGAAAATAGGAATAACTCCCACCCACAATCACAATCGTGCTCAGAATCAGAGCCAGACGGAAATAGCGGTCGTAGCGGGTTCGACGCTCGGCACGGCGTCGCTCTTCACCGGCTGGTAACCTCCATTGCGTAGTGATTTCATTAGGCGTTGAGAAGTACCATTGGTTGCGGCTAACCTCTTCCAGTTCGGTGAAAACACCGCCCCGAATGGTTTCAATCATGGCTGTGTCTTTAACCTGGAGTTCCAGACGCGCCCGTTCCAGTGCTTCGGCCAGACTTGTACCATTGACCAGAGCGCGGTAAAAGGCAATCGAAAACTGGGTGGCTACCGTATCCTGAACGGGCGTACTGGTGGCAATGATAGCCGCCTGGCTGTTTTGCTCCCGAAGCAATCGAATATGCTCTAACGTAGAACACCCATTTAAGAAGATCAATCGGAGTTGCGGACAACGGGCCAGTAGTTGCGCAATACCCACGGCTCTGGCCGGCGAATCTTCCAGATGAAGTGCAGAAGAGCCCGCGTGTCCACTGTAATGAAACAGACACAACGACTCCTGATACGTAATGATTTTGCTGGCAACAGAGTCGGTTGTGGCGAATGAATCCCGAATCTTTTGAAAGTGTTGTTGGCTGCTTAACGGGTCTAATAACCGATCAATAGTGTCGTCTTCGCGTCGTAGCTCTGGCAGCGGACGATCGCGGTCGTTGGCAAAGCAGAAAAGAAGCGTTTTCATGAGAGGAAGGATTCTGGAAACTACTATAAATCTAACCCAAAAGATTGTATAACAGTCAGTTTGGTTAGAAAATTATTGCGTTAACCTACCCGCTACTTATGATCTGATAGCTGGTTTCGAACACGAAGAATTCCTGTAAAATCAGGATTCAGGGTTGCTAATCGGCAGATAAACGTAAAATTCCGTGAAATGGCCTACTTCTGTGTGAACGTCTACTCGCCCACCGTGGCCGTTGGTAACGATGTCGTAGCTGAGCGATAGGCCCAGTCCGATTCCCTGGCCTGTGGGTTTGGTCGTAAAAAAAGGCTGAAAAATCTTGGCGCGGATTGCCTCCGGAATGCCAGCGCCATTGTCGTATACCGTGAGCTTAACTTCATTTGCCATCCGCTCCGTCCGAACAGATACCGTCGGCTGGTAATCGGCAGGCTGCTTCCGGGCTTTCTGAATCACCTCATAAAACGCATTATTGAACAAATTCATCAGCACCCGTCCCATGTCTTGCGGTACCAGATCAATTTTGCCCACAGTTGGGTCTAGTTCAGCCATCAACTTAATATTAAGCTGAGCCATTGAGCCTGACTTATCTTTAGCCAGCAGACCGTTGTAGCTTAAGTTTATGTACTGGTCGGCCAGCGCATTAAGATCGGCGGGTTGGCGTGGACCCGAAGTGCCGCCAGTTCGGGCGTGTTCAAGCATGTTGCCAACAATGGCCGCTGCCCGCTGCCCGTTCTGAGCAATGGATTGTAGGTTTTTTCGGATATCGCCCATCGCATCCGTCACCAACCCGTAGTCGCTCGTTTGTATACCTTCCTCCATATCGTCGGCCAGCCCAACCGATAACCTGGCGAAATTATTGACGAAGTTGAGCGGATTCAGAATTTCGTGGGCAATACCTGCCGTCACGTCGCCCAATGACGCTAGTTTGGCCTGCTGAATCAACTGCGCCTGGGTAGTTCGTAGCGTGGTTAATGTTTTCTGTAATTCTTCCTTCTGGCTGTGCAGTTCGGCCGTGCGTAGACTTACTTTTTCTTCCAGTATCGTGTTCTGCTGTTCTACCAACTGCCGGTTCGCTTCGGCCAGGCGAAGTTGTTCACGCACAGCGGCTTCCTGCTGTTGTTTGAGCTGATTTACCTTATTGGTCAAAGCGAGTGTAAACAGGATAATCTCAATGCCTGACCCTAAATGCAGGCTATTGTAAGTCCAGAACGAGTACGCTAAGGCACCAGTTGCGTAGGCCAGATACAGGAAAATAGACGCAAAAAAGACCAAATTACCAATGACGTAGAACAGGGCTGGCTGGAATCCCCGTCGTAAAATAATAATCCCCGCCGTTACGCTGAAAATACCTTCCAGCATGGCAATTTGAGGAACAAAGTCCAGCCGCCGGTTTTCGCCCACTGATGCACTGATGCCAATCAGGTTGAGTACAATTCCGATGGCATAGAGAGTCAGTATGCCGATGCCAATTTTATAGAATAGCGGAGCTTTCTCGCGCAGGCGCAAAAAGGCCAGCGTGAACGGAATGTGTACCAGCCCCGTAAGACCAGCCAGGACTGTCGCGTAGCGTTCGATAGCTGGGTTCGAAGACCAGAAAAACTCATTGGTATGGCCCCGAAAAAGAGCCAGTTGCAGTCCCATAAAAATGACCCAGATACTATACAAAAGCGTATCATTCTCTCGAAGCCGGGCGTACAGAAGCAGGCTATAAATAATAATGATCAGGATGAATCCGTAATAGAGGCCGTAAAACAGATCATCTCGGTGCAGCGTTTGCAGTAAGGTATTCGTTGCCTTGGCATAAATAGGCATTGCTGTGGTGAATACCCCACGCATCTGCACATAAAACACGTGCGTTTGTCCCTGCCGAACTGAGGTAGGGCACACTTCATTGCTTTTCAGAAAGGTGTATGTCCGTTGGGGCTGGAGTGTGCCGAGTTGGTGAGTAGCCAGGAGCCGCCCATCGGCTACTTCATAGACTGTAATGAACTCAGTTCCAGCATAAACGAAGTGCAGAAACAGGTCCGATGCGGTTTGGTTCGTTAGTTCGAACCGAAACCAGTATTCAAACTGGCGATAATAGGGTTTGATCAGCTCATGCTGGGTAGGTACAAATCGATACTGGTTTGGGTTTTGCAATAAAGCCTGCACCGATAAACTCCCCACTTTGGTCTCCAGCAACGTACTGGCAGAGAAGAGATCATAGGATTGAGCTGGGTCTTGAACAACAACTGGCGCAGCCCGGAGTGGACTCATAAGCAGGCAAGCCAGCAAAGCGAAAAGGTAACCGCGTTTTAGGAGCATGGATGAATGGAGTGATTAAGCGACTTGGGGCAACAGCGCCGATCGAAGCATGACATCGATTTTGTGGGCGGCCGTCCCGAACTCTTGCCTGGCGATACGCTGTAACGGCATCCGTAATAGCACTGGCGGATTCACAATGGCGTCGCCCAGTGCCGTGGCTTCGGCTTCGAGCTGGGTGAGCAAGCGGGCACGTTCGGTGGCATCAGTCGCCCGATGTAGTTGTCCACTTTTTTTCCAGGCCAGCTCACGGCTTTTTTTCATCACTCCACTCTCAAGGCGTATGATTTGGTCGGAAAAGTAGGTCAGTAAACGACCAAAAGGCCGGAAGATTCGCCCGACATTGTCGTTCATCTGGTGATACATATCATCGAAGAGCGCGTTCATCCTGGCAAAATCGCCCTTGAACCGCTCGATATCTTTGCCCCGGAACACCTCATCGACAACAATGGGCAGGTCATAGGTGATATGGGCGCTGGCTGCTGAAAAAATATGCTGATCGGTTGTAAGAAGTGTTCGGGCTGCATCGAACGAAAGTTGCCAGGGGCCAGGTGCGGGTTTGCCGTCGAAATACAGATTTAGGGCCTCGAAATAACGGTTACCGAAGCCCACATCGACCTGCTCCATCTCTGCCGGGTTCTCAAACAGTCGGAGTCGAATACCTTCGGCCACGCGCTCTGTAACCAGTTTATAAACGGCACAGAACATGCCCATTGGATTGTTCTGCGACCGAAAGTGCCGCGCCAGTTTATCCAGATAAGCGATTACATCCTCAATACGGTCGAGTGGTGGAATGCGGAAATCAGGTGTAACAGCTTCCCAATCGTCGGTCAGGGCCGAGGGTAAGTAAAACTGTTCGTGCTTGGCGGCATTGCTAAACCGCATGAATCCGGTGATCATGTTATGGCTTAACGAACGGCCTAAAGCCGCTAGCAGTACATTCCGCTCGTTTACACCCCGAATGCCTTTGTCTAACCACTGAGCCGCTTCCAGTACAAATGAGTTGTCTGTATCTACGGTTGGTATCTGGAGCATATCGGCGTAGTGATCGCCAATAAAAAACCGGATAAAATAAGGCGACAATCGCTTGAGTGGTCCCACCACCATCCGTTCATTCATTAGCTCAATGCACGCATTGGCCAGTTCGGTTCCTTCCATCGAGGGTCCTGCCTGATGGTTCAGAATGGCCTGTATCAACTCACGCGCTTCATTCTCATCTTCTAGTAGCAGATCGGAGTCAATACCCATCATGGCCCCTACAACGCTCCACAGGTGCATATAGGCACTGCGCTCGTCGGGTGTAAGCATTACGCCAAGTTGATCCAGCCCATCAAGGATAGTAACACTGAAGGACAAAAGCGTACCAACCAAATCTTCCTGATTAATGGGCACTCCATACGTATCTATGTCCCAGGCCCGCTGTTGGGCAAAATACCGGATGGTCGCGTGCATGAGCCGTACTTTCTGGATGGCAACAATGGCGGTGCCGTCGTGCTCAAAATTATTGTGCGTCATCACATCTACGACAAACTGGGCCGTTTCCATCACCCGGCGACTAAAGGCATCCAGCGAGCCGTCGTTTACGCGCAGCCGTCCGGTACGATACAGCACTTTGGCTCCTCGCCAGCAGGTATAGCAAAGTGGAAGCGATTTGCAGAGCAGAACAAACAGGATTTTTGGGCCATGTTGCTGAAATACCTTACTGGCGATCATCAGTTTGAACGGCTCGGCATTGACAGGTAGCTGACGGGTTTGCCCAAAATAGCTCTCTACGATGCGTTTAACCGGATCGGGCAGTACATCGAAAGCTGGATTGGGAAACTGTCGGTTTCGCACCAGTACCTGAAAAATCTGGTCGATCTCACCCTTTTGGTTTTCAGCCAGCAACGTTTCGATCACATGGTCGGCCAGTGGGTCGCCTGCCCGACGCTTGCTTTCCAGATAGGTCGTTGACCAGCGCTCGGGAGCCTCGTCCGACCCGGTTTGCGTACCCTCCTGATCACTTGCATCGCCGGATGGTGCATTGATATGGTCGGCTTTCCCTTCTTTCCGATTGATATGGCTTACATACCGCGAAGCCAGACTCAGAAAACCCTTGTCGTTGGGGTGAACTTCGTCGTACCAGTAATCGGTAGGCCGATCCGTGCGCTGAATTGTACTCCGCAAATCCAGGTAGGTTACGTTCGGGTAAGCAGCCGACACCTGACGCAGTGTGTTGTTGAAGGCATCGACTATATACCGGACTACTGCTTCACGCTCGTTGGCGTCCGTAATACCTTTGGCTAGTAAGGTTTTGCCTAACCAACCGGGTTTCCGATTGATGACGGTATTGGTCGGAATCACATAATCGTAACCGTGTATGAGTACGTGTACCTGCGGGTATCCCTGTTGCACGAGTCGCAGCATACGGTTGAAGCGGTCGCCTAGTTGCACCAGTGTTTCGGTAATCGTGTCGGCCACATACCGCGATGCATCCGATACGTCGGTGCGCGGTACGTCGCGAATAAGCTGGGGAAATGATTCGCCAAGCAGTTCATCGCCACCACCGCTTAGGAGAAAAAATGCCGGTTTTACCTGGGCGATAGCTTCCAGAAACTTCCCTTCTTTCAGGTAGTCTTCCATCGAAGCCCCGGCACTGGCTACGTTGTAGATATTGTAAACGCCTGACAGATAATCGACAATATCCCGTAGTAGAGATGGAAACTGAAACCAGGAATCGCCCTCCGCCACGATGCGCATACGGTCTGGATAGCGGAATAGGTTTTGCTTATATTGCCGATTGCGTATCTGCCTTGCTATTCGGTTCGCAATACCTACTTTCAGATCGTTCCAGAGCCCACGTTCGCCTTCGGCCGGTTGTATCAGAACCAGTTCGTCGCGAAGTTGCAAGTCAGGTAGTAGCCCGTTGGTTGGAGCCGTTTTGTAATATAAACCCAAGGCGAAATCGGTCTGAACGGTGTACGAACCGTCGGCAACGGGCTCCAGCATCTGGTTTACATCATCCGGCTGAATCTGGTTGTAAAGCGGATTGATAAGTTGCAGACTAATGGTCTGCGTACTCCATTCGGGTAAGGGTTCAGTTTCTTCGGTGTCTAGTTCGAAGGCGCCCCTGGTCATTCCATCCAGCTTGTTGCGGTCGGCCAATACGGGGGGCGAAGGCAACGCGTTTAGCTTTAGAAACGCCAATGTTTTTTCTGAGAGCGGCTCTATGGTGATCAGTAATTTAATTTCTTCGATAACCGTAGGCCAGTTATACTCCCGGATTACCTCTTCCAGACCGAGTCGTAATGTCGTCTGACGACCTGTTGGCGCTTTTCTGTCGGCCAAGCCCAACGCAACGCTCTGGCCCGGTTCCAGACGACAATTGGTGGGGAGAAAATCCAGAAACGAACCGAAATCCCGCGATAGGTACAGGGCTGTACAATACAAGGCCTGATCGTTGGGATTAGTCAGCCGAATGCGTAGTTGCGCTAAGAAAGGTTTCGTTGGATTTATCCGGGTAAACTGGACAGGCAATGGAGCCGGATGGGCTTCGGTTAAGGGGATGGTCTGCTCCGATGTGGTTTCTACTGCAACATTCAGTACGGGCTCGATAACTTCAGTGTTGCGCAGGTGAGTCAGGTAATACCACCGGGCCAGGTGGCGTAAATCGTCTGCCAGTTCTTCGAAGGCCTGTGGGTTGTCGGCCTGAATTGGTCGAATGAGCGGGCGCTCGTGGTTTAACGGATCGCTTGTATCGGGATGCGTGATATAATAAAGGCCGTTCCGGACATGCAGGCAATAGTCCGCTTTGGCCGGATCATCTTCCGTGACAAAGCAGGCACCGGCCCGATTGGTTAACTCGCTCAATAAAGTGGGTAAATCGCTGGTCAGCCCTCCATGGTTGAACAACTGAAGCCGAATAGGTTGACTTAATAGCCCTGACACCGTTGCTCGGTAAGTGACCGTTTTGTCGAGAGTATACTGCAAAGCAGAGGGAATGGAAACTACACTATAATCGGCCCCGATCCGTTCAACCTGAAGAGGATATCGTTCTCCATAGCGGTCATACAGATAAGTAGCCTGATCGGGCTTCCCAATCCCATGAATTGCCCCTACATCGAGCAGCCAGCCTTCCTGTTTATTATATAGAACAGAGGCCGTCAGCGTATCAGCATCAAGCGGCTGGTTCAGAAATCCCTGATTCAGCAAACTGCTTCCTGACTCGCTGGTTTGGTTTACGGCTGGCGTATATATGCGTAAATGCTGTTCGTAGCCAAATCGCATTGTTTGCCGAACGCGGTTGTGCAAATCGCCATAGGATAACTGCCCGTGGGCTGCTCTCAGTGTCGCCAATAGATGTTTGGTAAAAACACCTTCGCCGTTAACTTCCACTGCACTCTCATCCGACTCGCAGGCCGCCATCTGTATGTGCGCGCCCTGAGGGAGAACGGTGTCAATACCCTGGCTTCTGATCGATTCAACCGGTACAGTCGTGTGAAAGCAGAAACCATTATATGGACGTTGAGGAGCGTTGAAGGCCAGTCGTCGTTCGCGCACATCCTGCTCGGCCAGTGCAGCCGTCAGCAACACATCTGAGCGGGTATTATCGCCCGAATGGCAGCAATCGAATGCGGTGACAACATGCGCACCTGTCGCGCCGACCTGACCAATCAGGTAGCGCAGTTCTTTATCGGCCAGCAGAAAATCCCAGGTATTGGCAGCGCCCGCATCATGGCAAACCAGACATTCGAGCTGGCCATCAGTTTCGGTGAGCCAGATTGTTGGATCGGCAGTTTCCTGCGTGCCATGCCCGGCAAAATAAAATAGTACTGTATCATCCGGACCTGCCTGAGCCAGATGGGTCTGAAACCCATCAATTATAGCGGGTTTATTAGCTTGCTGGTCGATCAGGACCTGTACGTTCAGGGTGAAATGGGGGGCTAATAGCCCTAAGTAATCATTGACGGAAAGCGCGTCATTGACTGGTCCGCGTAAAGAGCGTACCCGTTCGTAAGCGCCAATCCCCACAAGTAAGGCGTAGAGGTTAGGCATATTGATGAGTCAAGAGGAAATTGTGCGTTAAGATAACACATAATGTTATTGAAAAACTCTTTAAAATTTTGAGTGTCAGGTTATTTATCTATCGCCAGTCGAAAGCAGTCTGTATGTTATTTGATTGATTTGAACAGCTATTTATATGATTGCTTCGTGGATAGATTCAACGCATTTTCTTACGCTACATGTCCGTGTCGAGCTTCTTTAAACTGAAAATTCCCTCAAGTCACTTACAGACTTGAGGGGATTTCGTTTGTACTTGGGTAACCAGTTAAACTTACTGCGCTACGCTGACTTCTTCGACGGCTTCACTGGCATACGCTTCTATGGGTACACAGGCACAAACCAAATTGCGGTCGCCATATGCTGAATCTATACGACTAACACTTGGCCAGAACTTGCGGGCGCGTACCTGAGGCAATGGATATACGGCCTTTTCGCGGCTATATGGGCGATTCCAGTCATTGCTTAGGGCTACGGTTGCGGTATGAGGAGCATGCTTCAGGACATTACTGGCTCTATCGGCTGCACCGCTTTCAATTTCACGAATCTCGTTACGAATCGCAAGCATAGCCTCACAGAAGCGGTCCAGCTCTGCTTTCGACTCGGATTCTGTTGGTTCAACCATCAATGTACCAGCTACCGGGAATGAAACCGTTGGTGCGTGGAATCCATAATCCATTAGCCGTTTAGCAATATCTTCGACTTCAACGCCCGTAGCTAATTTGAACGGCCGACAATCGATGATCATTTCGTGAGCACAACGACCGTTTGTTCCTGTATAGAGTGTATCGTACTGACCTTCCAGACGAGCTTTGATGTAGTTGGCATTCAAAATAGCTCGTTTCGTGGCATTGGTCAGTCCTTCACCGCCCATCATCGCTATGTACGCGTAGGAGATGGTAAGAATGCTGGCCGAGCCATACGGAGCTGCTGAAACAGCACCTGCGCCATAGGATTTGAGCCCACGACTGTTAGTCACGTGGCCTGGCAAGAATGGCACCAGTTGCGAAGCAACGCCGATTGGGCCCATGCCCGGACCGCCACCACCGTGTGGAATGCAAAAGGTTTTATGGAGGTTTAGGTGGCAAACGTCAGCACCAATGGTTGCGGGTGATGTCAGACCAACCTGTGCGTTCATGTTGGCCCCGTCCATATATACCTGTCCGCCATGTTGATGGATGATAGTACAGATTTCCTTGATACTTTCCTCGAATACGCCATGAGTTGATGGATAGGTGACCATCAGGCAGGAAAGATCATTGCTGTACTGTTCGGCTTTAGCTTTCAGGTCGGCAACGTCAATGTTTCCGCGATCATCGCATTTCACGATAATCACTTTCATACCCGCCATAACCGCACTGGCTGGATTGGTACCGTGTGCCGATTGGGGGATCAACGAAATGTTCCGATGGGAATCACCCCGGCTTTCGTGGTAGGCACGGATAACCATTAAACCCGCGTATTCGCCCTGCGCACCTGAGTTGGGCTGCATTGACATGGCCGCAAAACCGGTAATCTCGCAAAGCCAGGCGTTCAGGTCTGTGAAAAGTTGCTGATAGCCAACGGTCTGGTCTTTCGGCGCAAAGGGGTGGATTTTTCCAAACTCCGGCCAGGTTACAGGAATCATCTCAGCTGTGGCGTTGAGTTTCATGGTGCAACTGCCCAGCGAAATCATCGAATGTACCAACGAAAGATCTTTTTCTTCCAGCGATTTCAGGTAACGCAGCATTTCGTGTTCGGTATGGTGCGTATTGAACACTGGATGCGTCAGGTAGTCGGTCGTACGAACGAGTGATTCAGGCCAGGTGATTGCCAGACTCTCCAGCACCACCTCCATGTCGGCTTTTACACCGAATACGGTCAGAAGTTCAGTCAGGTCGTGTAAGGTTTTAGCTTCGTCGAACGATACGCTGACATGTTCTTCATCAGGCAGGTAACGAAGGTTTATCTGAGCCGCTTTCGCCGATTTTTTCAGCGATTCAACATCATCGACCCGAACCGTAACTGTATCAAAATAATTTTCTGTGCTTACTTCATGAGCGCTCCACCGAAGGGCCGTAGCAAACGCTTTGGTGAGCGCATGAACTTGTTCAGCAATGGTGCGAAGACGCTTTGGACCGTGATATACGGCATAACTGCTGGCCATTACGGCCAACAAAACCTGCGCTGTACAGATATTTGACGTTGCTTTTTCCCGACGAATATGCTGTTCGCGCGTCTGTAACGCCATACGTAACGCTGGCTTGCCTTCGGCATCCTGCGACACACCAATGATCCGGCCAGGAATCTGCCGCTTGTAGGCATCACGGGTAGCAAAGAAGGCTGCGTGCGGACCACCGTAACCCATGGGAACACCAAACCGTTGCGACGAACCTACAACAACATCGGCACCCATTTCACCCGGTGATTTAAGCAAGGTAAGTGCCAGTAAATCGGCAGCTACGGCTGTGGTGATGCCTAACTCGTGGGCTGCGGCAATCAGGTCGGTATAGTCGAAGACTTCCCCATCGGTAGCCGGGTATTGAAGCAACAGACCGAAAATTTCGCTATTGGTCAGATCAACAGTCCGGTGATCGCCAACCAGTACTTTAATATCCAGCGGAGTGGCCCGCGTCAGTACCACATCGATCGTCTGCGGATGGCAGCGTTCCGAAACGAAAATGGTGGTCGCGTTTTTTCGTGCAGCCGGACGTAGTGCATAGAGCATGTGCATGGCTTCGGCGGCAGCCGTTCCCTCATCCAGCAATGAGGCATTGGCCAGGTCCATACCTGTCAGATCGGATACGACCGTCTGGAAATTCAGCAGCGCTTCGAGCCGTCCCTGAGCGATTTCGGCCTGATAGGGCGTGTAAGCCGTGTACCAGGCAGGGTTTTCCAGAATATTACGAAGAATGACGTTGGGCGTGATGGTATCGTAATACCCCGTACCGATATACGATTTGAACACCTTGTTCTGACCCGCTAGTTTTTTAAAGTCGGTCAGAAACTGCATTTCTGACTTTGGCTGGGGCAGGTTGAGCGGTTTTTCGAGCCGAATGGCTTCGGGAACGGTCTGATCAATGAGTTGGTCGATGGAAGTAACGCCTACTGTTTTGAGCATGTCGGCCTGAGCCGCTTCGGTCTGACCGTGGTGACGGTCTTCAAATATGTCTGTTTGCTGAAGAGTTAACTTCATTGAAGAATGGCTTCTGTTATGTCTATTGCAAATTTACACCAATAAGGCTAGAAAAGCCGTATGGTTGAACCAATTATGTAATTAATGTTAAGAAGAAGTGGCTTGTCTAATCGGCAGGAATGCACTATACTTACAGCTCAACTTCCGATAAGTGCGCTCGATGGCAACGGTTGCAGCCAACTTTTTCCCCTCTTTTCCAGTCCGATCATCTACCCAAAAATCCGTTTATGAAGCTCGGTCAGCCTCCCGTTCAAGGGGGCCACAATTGCCCACCCTTATATCGGGGGCGAGTAAGCCATTGTCGGCAACCTTGCTCGTTCAGTATTTCGTTCTGGTGGTTTTGTTGGCTATTCCAGTCGCTATTTACTATGTGACCATCTACCAGAATGCCTATAATTTTCCGTATGAAGATGATCTGAACAGTGCACTTTCGTTCATTGCCGACTATCACTTTGGTGGATTGAGTTTCTGGGGCAAACTAAAACTTATTTTCTCGCAGTATAATGAACACCGCATCGTTTTCGATCGGCTTATTTTTCTGCTCGATTACGCGCTGTTTGGGCAGCTGAATTTCAGGCATTTGATTCTGATTGGTAACCTGGCTCCTTTGCTGATCGGGTATTTATTTATGAAGGTGGTATTTCGGGGGTTACCGCTGAATCAGAAACTCCTGTATTTACTACCCGTAGCGTATTCGCTATTCTCGTTCCAGTACTGGGAATTATCGACCTGGAGCATGGCGGCTCTACAGAACCTGTATGTGATTCCGTTTGCTATGTTTAGCCTATACAGTCTGAGCCGGTTAGGAAAAGGGGCTTTTACAGCCGCCTGCCTAGGTGCTGTATTGGCTACTTATACGAGCGGCAATGGCCTATTTACGTTTGTGGCGGGGATGGGTGTGTTGCTGCTGATGAAATCGTACCAACGATTAGGCCTATGGGTTCTTGTCGCAGCCATCACCATTGGGTGTTATTTTATTGGCTACATCCGACCGCCTTATCATCCCGATATTGCGGATTCGCTGTTCAATCATACAGGTCGGGCCATCAATTATTTCTTTACGCTCATTGGGTCGATGATAGGCCCTGGTCGGGCGAAAATGGCATTAGTATTTGGTGTCTTGTCATTGAGTGTAACACTGGGCTTATTGGGTTATTTGTGGTATCAGAAAAAACTGATTGATCATTTACCGCTCCTGGGCTGGATTGCTTTTCTCTACCTGACCTGCCTGTCGCTGATGGCGTCGCGGTCGGGGATGGGAGTTGAACAGGCGTTTACGCCGAGATACGGCATTGTGGCGGTCATGCTGTTTGCCACACAGGCCTTACTGGCTATCGAAACCATACCAAATCGCTATGGGCGGCTGGGCGTTTTTGGGATTTATTCGCTGGTTAGTGTTTTCTTTTACGGGTCGGGTAATAACCAGGGGAATCGTCATCGTCTGGCCGATCGGACCCTGCAAATGAAGTATAACAGCGCTATTTTCCATGAAAAGCCGACAATGGTTTCGCTGCATTGGGGCAATCCGGAGACTGCGGTTGCTATTTTCAGAGAGGTTACCCCAAAAGGCGTGTTTCAGGTTCCACCAACTACGTTTCGCGACCTGCGCAATATCCCCCAGTCGTGCGATGGTACCCAGTTAGTAGCATCATCGGCGGTTCGTTCGGAAGTAAAGCCGTATCGGTTTGGTGATTTTCTGGTTATATACCGGGCGGCTGCCTTCCTGAATAATGAGTTTCCGCGCGGGATGTCTGCTCAGTTCATTGCGAAATCGGCAACGACCTGTTATGCGTTTGATGCATACCGGCATACCTGGGATGATGCGGTCGACCATACGTTAGGCGGTCAATACAAGCAACCCGGCTTTTCGTGCGTTCTGGACAAAAAAGACCTGAAGCCAGGGCATTATGAACTCTGGCTTTGCCTCGCAAATGGAGCGACCAAAGTTTATCAACCGCTTACATTGACGGTAGATGCCTGATCAATAATGGAATTTGCCTTTCCCGACTGAGGCTACCTGAAAGCTGGCCCTATTTTTGATTGCAATTGCCCATATCTTCGATAACCGATAAGAGCCATCTATGAATTGCCGTGTCTGCGAAAGTGAAACATCTTTTTTGTTTCGAACGACTGTTTTAAATAAATACAGCGTTGCTTATTATGAATGCCCTACCTGCGATTTTGTACAGACCGAAACCCCCTATTGGCTCGAGGAAGCGTATAGTCATGCTTTTACATCAACGGATACAGGAACACTTCAGCGGAGTTTAATTCTGGGAAAATCGGCCGCAACACTAGCCTTTTTCGCCTTTGATCGAAATGCTCGGTTTATCGACTACGCGGGCGGGTACGGTACACTGGCCCGATACATGCGTGACATTGGATTCGATTATTATACAACTGATTTGTATGCTACTAATTTCATGGCGCGTGGCTTTGATGCTCAGCCTGGTCGGTATGAGATGGCCACCGCTTTTGAATGCTTCGAGCATTTTGAACAACCTGCACAGGAGTTAGAGAAGATTCTGGCTTATTCTGATAGTATTTTCTTTACTACACAGCCTTGCCCCAAACCCGCTCCTGCTATTAGTAATTGGTGGTACTATTCGCCACATCATGGGCAGCATATAGCTTTGTATCGCCCTAAAACGCTGGAATACTTAGGCAAACAGTATGGTTTGCACTACTACAATCTACTGAATTATCATTTGCTGACGAAACGGAGGCTGTCGGCGCCAGTTTTCTGGTTTCTAGTAGCAGCAGGACGATTCGGCTTGAATCTGCTGGTGAACCTGTTGATGAAAAGCCGAACCCTATCGGATCAGGAGTTGCTGAAGAAATAATTTAATGGATGGGCAGGGAAATAACAGCTTTCAGTGAAGTAATTACCTGTTCCACAGAGACGTCTTTGATTGAGTAAGGCGATTCGGGCTTAAACATGGGGGCTATGGTTTCCAGCCGATGCCGATTCGCTTCAATAAAGGGGGGATATAGATAGTGTATATACTTGCCAATAGGAAGCGGATAAGGATGCCAGCGAACCAGCGCTTTGCCTTGCGAAATAACCAGTGCTGGTGTTTGTGTTGATGCAGCAATATGGACAACGCCGGTTTCGTTGGCAATCAGGAGTTCCGCCTTCATGACCACGTAAACCAGTTCTGGGATCGATAAACTGCCGGTCAAATCCAGTACGTTTGTGGTGTCTGGCATATGTTTTTTGAAAGCCTCGGCGTAGGGTATCTCGCTCTTCATGCCTGTCAGTACCAGTTTACAGGAGGGATAGTTGGCCAAGATAAATCGGGCGACTTCGGCAAAATTTTCGGCAGGCCATATTTTAAAATCCTGACCGGCTGCCAGCGATAAAACCACAAAGCGCTCCGGAATTGGAACCGGCTTAGTGAAGTTGGGGTCTAATCTGGGTAGTTCAAAAGGTACTACTTGATTCAGAAAAGCTTCTACTACGCGACGATTTCGTTCCATTTCAAAGACAAACCCGGACCCTGTGGGCAGCAAACGAGTATATAGTTTATCTCCAAACCAGGCTTCCCAACGTTTTATGTTCACAAAATCAGTTACGCAACCAGCTCGTTTGGGTGCCCCTGTTGCATACGATAAAAAATCGTCCAGCACCAGTACGCGACTGTATGTCGGGCAAAAAACGACTGAAAAACCCTGCTGCCGAAGTTGCCGGACAAATCGAAAGCGGTAGAGCGGCCGAGTACTTAATTTGTAAATATCTGTCCAGATAAAATTATCGATCAGGTTGCCATCGAACCCCTCAGCTACTGTCCGAATGGCATGATTAGCGCATAGGGTGATGGCATAGTCTTTGTATTGTGCCGATTGTCGAATCGCCTTTAGGTAAGGACGAAACAGCATATAATCGCCCAGCACGTCGATTCGCATAATGAGCAGCTTATTGGCTTTCTGCTGAATAGGGCCAGCCGCCTGAACAGCCAGTCGATCCACAATGTATAAAATAAGGTCAATTAGAGCCAGTAATGGGACTAGCAGAGGAGAAGTTTTTAGAAATCGAATGATATTTTTTAGTAGCATGGCAGCTATCGTTCCGAGTCGTTGCTGATCTGACCAGCAATTTGTAAACTTGTTTTTGTAAAATAGATTCTTCTGAATCTAACGATCAATAATCAATATACGGGCCAATATCGGTCTTATTCGTCTACTTATCCGTGAAAACCAAACCCAAAGGCCGCTCGCAAGGCCAGCCTGAAAAACATAACCCGAAATCGAGTAGCGATTCTGGTCGAATTACGTCGGTGGCTCCTACTGCGAAAGCAGATTCTCAGCCTGCTTCGGTTGTTTCTACACCGAAAGCACCTAAATCGATAACGCTCCCTCCGGCATTGCGCTACGGGCTAATCGGTATAGTCGTATTGGCAATTATATGGCCTATTTACCACTACTATCAAGTAGTCTGGGGTAATGCGGTAAATGTACCTTTTGAAGATGATTTCGACAGCGCCTTAGCATTTGCGAGTAATTATTTATATAAAACGCCCACGCTTGTCGGAAAAATACAGCGGATTTTTTCGCAGCATAACGAGCACCGGATTGTGCTGGACCGGCTGGCTTTTCTGACTGATTATGCACTTACCGGGAGCATTAATTTTCGTCACCTGATTCTTTTCGGTAATCTGTCGTTACTGATTGTGATCGGGTTATTATTCGTCTCGTCGTTCCGTAGTCTAACGCTTCTCCAGCAGGTCGTTTATTTTCTGCCTGTTCCGTTCCTGCTTTTCCAACTGCACTTTTGGGAACTGACTGTTTGGGGCATGGCGTCGATTCAGAACCTGTATATTGTCGCATTTGCACTCCTAAGCTTTTATGCGCTAGACCGCAGTAAACAGCAGCCCGCCTGGTTTTGGGTAGCGGTAGCCAGTGCGTTTATGGCGTCGTTCACCAGCGGCAACGGTATCTTCACGTTTATCATTGGTCTGCCCGTACTTTTTCTGCAAAAATCCTATCGGCAGTTGGGTATTTGGGTGGGAATCGGCGTGCTAACAGCAGCCATCTATTTCTGGGGGTACGCAAAACCCGGCCATCATCCACCCATTTTCGAGACACTGACAAAAACACCCGGTCAGTTTTTCGACTACTTCTTTACGCTAACGGGTTCTGATTTTGCCTCGCAACCTAACTGGCCCCTTCGGGCCGGGAAATGGATGCTAGCTCTTTTCATCGGTTTACTGGCCTGGAAAGCGGCTAAACGGCAATTGACAACGAACCTGACGATACTGGCATTGCTGGCTTTTATGTATCTAACTAGCCTTTCGGTCACCATGGCGCGGTCGGGCTTTGGTATTCAGCAGGCGCTAAGTCCCCGGTATGGCATCTTGCCGGTTATGCTGCTGATCAGTTTGTATATAGTGACCATCGAAACGGTAAAGCACCAGCTTGTTCGACCCATTCTGGCGGTGCTTGGGCTAGCCACGGCTGTTTACCTGTGCCAGTATTCGTACAGACAGAATCTGCCTAAAGTGGAGGACCGCACAGCCCTGCTGAAATACAGTAGTGCATTGTATAACGACAATAAAGCAAACCTGATTTTGTATCGCGAGGGAAACAACGATGCGAAAACCATCTTTCCTGATGCCTTAAAAAAAGGCATTTATCAGGTTCCGTCGATTACACTGTCCGATCTAAGCAGTAAGCCAAAACCGGTTGATGGGAGCCAGTTAGTGGCTACTAACGACGTAACGGCACAGGCACAGCCTTTTCTGACCAACGGATTTCTGGTGATGTATCAGGCCTGGGCGGTCATGAATGGCATCCCTTCAGAAGATACCCAGATTGAGGTCATTGCGCAGTCGCCCCAGAACATTTACGCCTTTTCAACGAGCCGACATATTCGCTACGATGTAGTGAATCAGCTTCAGTCCATGCAATACATCCATGCCGGATTCTCCTGCGTGATTCGAAAGGCCGATTTGAAGCCAGGGCAGTACAAACTCTGGCTCCATCTGACTAATAAGACCAACCAATCGTATTTTCCCCTGACCGGCGTGTTGGATGTGTAAAAGATGGTCAAGAGTAGTCAGGTATAGCCAAGAGTGGTCAAGAATTGCAAAAACGATTTTTGACCATGTCTGACTACTCTTGACCAAACCTGACTACGCCTGGTTTTAGTAGCCGATAAAAGGGGCGTATTAAGGCATCTAACCAACGCCCTACCTTTCCACTCACCAGTTGGTCAAAAGGTAGTGATAATAGGCTACCTTGTAGTAAATCCACGTCTGATACCTGCCGAAGTTGTTGAGTCTGATGATGTCGTTTGCGGATACTGGACCAATTCTCGAACAAATAGGCATATGTTTGGAAGCGCGTTCGTACATAACGCCACCCCCGCAAGGCAAATCCCCACATTAGCAGCTCAGTTAGCAGCAGGGCAGGTAGCAAGCTCAGTAATGTTGACCGCGAAAATATGGTCAGAAAGGTCAGCAGCCGGTTTCGTTCGAGGTAGTAGAACTTAGTTGGAGAGAACCCTAATTTATAATAATGGGTAATTACGGCATCTGCATCGCACCAGAGTTCGTAACCCGCCAGCCGTGCTCGTAGCGACAATTCCGTATCTTCAAAATACATAAAGTATGACTCATCAAACCCGCCAATTTGCTGAAGTACAGACGCTGGAGCCAGTAGCGCAGCCCCTGATACTAATGGGATCTGCTGTTGATTTTTATAGCTGTCCGCCGATTGATTCAGCCCCCGGCAGGTGGTGATACCCGTGTACTGCATTTGATTGCCACAGGCATTGATGGTACCATCTGGATTTAATAACTTCGGCGTAATAAGGGCCTTAGGATGTTTTCGGGCTGTTGTCAGTAATTGTTCCAGACATTCTGGCCAGAGTTCGGTATCAGGGTTAAGGAAGAGTATACACTTACCTTTGGCTTCGGCTAAGCCCAGATTATTTCCTCCGGCATACCCTGTATTGGCTGGATTTTTTATCAGCAGAACGTCAGGAAAAGATGTCTGCAAAAATGAAGCTACCCCATCGCGTCCATGATTATCGACCACAATAATCTCAACCGTAGCGTCAGTTGATTGGCTGTATATGGTTGGCAGACAGCGGGCTAAATCGGCTCGGCTGTTGTAGGATACAATAACAATAGTTAACTCTACGGCTGTATCGGCGGGCGTATTTTCCAAAACTCGTGTTATTTCTCATGCACTACAACCGACTCATCCGGTTGGTTGATCGGTAGGGTAGCACGCAGATCTCGCATTTCTTTTTTGAGCATCGCCATTTCCTGCGTCAAATCTTTGATCTGATTCTGTAGTTTGGAATTAACGACCGACAGGTGAACCAGAAAAACAATGATGGCAAAAATGGCTGCCAGAAAGATCAGCGATGGTGGATAGTATACACCCAGCAATAACGAGATCTGTTCCAGTCCTTTTCGCCAGATGGCAAAGACGATCAGGATAACGGTACAAAGTATCCAGATGATGGAATACTCTTCCCGAAGTCGCCCCCGAACGATTAGTCGGAAAATCATGACCATAAACAGCGCGGCTCCCAGCAGGCTGATGATCTGGATCGTGATGGATAAAGAGGCCATATCAGTTTGCTAAGCTTACCCGCTTATTCAGTAGACGGATGTAGACAAACAAAATTCCAAGCGTCACTTTGAGCATGTAATAAACCGCCTGACCCGTATTGATCGACGAAACGCCCCCCTGTCGCTCCCGCATCGTAACCGGAACTTCAAGGATACGTAGGTTATACAACCCAAACTGCACAATCGATTCGGGTTCAGGATATTCGTCGGGATAGTAGTCATTCACGATTTTCAGCGTTCGTCGGTTAAATGCCCGGAAGCCCGACGTACTATCATAAATGGCCCGGCGAATCAGCATATAATTGAGTCGACGGAAATAGTTGATACCGATACGCCGAATTGCGGTCGACTGAAAGCCAGATTTCTCCAGAAAACGGGAGCCAATAACTACATCTCCACGGCCATCGATCAACGGTTGCAGAATCTTGATTAACTCGTTGGCGGGGTGCTGGCCATCGCCATCCATCTGTACAGCAATGTCGTAACCGTTTCGATACGCGTATTTGTAGCCTGCCTGCATGGCCCCGCCAATACCCAGATTGACCGGCAAATCAAGGTATAAACAGTTCAGATTTCGAATGATCGCCATCGAGTTGTCGGTCGAACAGTCGTTAACCACCAGGATGTCCAGCCGCAGCTCGAACTGATGTTTTACCTGATTAATCTCCCGAACAACGGTCGCTATAGCGGCTTCTTCATTGAAGCAGGGCACCACAATCAGAATGCGGGGATCGGTGAGAGCCTGGGTTTCCATTAGTCATTGATCCGGTAAATGGTTAGCGAGCCGAGCGTCGATACCAGTTTCATGCAGCGGTTTTCGGCCGGATGCAGCGTATGGTCAAAGACCACATACTTCACATTAAGTTGTTTCAGCTTTGGTGAGCAAGGGTCCATGGCTACTGTATAGCCATCTTCAAACGTATTCTGGATGATGACCGAATCGCGGCCATCTACGTAACTGGTGTAAATCGTATGGGCAAACCTGTTATAGGCCGAATCCCGTTTCATAGTCGGGTCAAGCACTTTCAAGACCGAACGGGGCGGAATGTATTTAACCCCACTCAAGACATCTACACCCGTCGCCGTGACCATATAAGCCACATACTGGCCACCAAACACGACCCATTTGGCATTGGGCTCCTGGGCATGGATTGACTGAACCGTTTTATACAGCAGATGGTCCGTAATAGGTGCCATCCCCTTCGAAACAGGATTTATCCTAAGATTTGGTAGCAAAAACAAGGTAATGGCACTGCCGAACAACAAGTTTCGGTAAGGAACATCCCAGCTAAATAAGAGCAACGAGCCTACAGCCGCAAAAAACACCGTTGGCATAATAAGCTGTCCCATTTTGAAAAAGCCAGCCGAGTCGTCAACGTTTACATTGGCTGCGTAAATCATGTAAGCGAGCACCCCAGCAACACCAATGGCTGTGTATAGGGTATTGGCTTTTATTGGTAGTGTACTTAGGTAATACAGATAAGCCAGAGTAAGTAAAACGTTGCCAATGCCAAAAGGAATCTGCGTTCGACGAGTAGGGCTCATGCTCCAGAGGGTAAGTTTGGCCAACCATTCGGGGAAGCCAACTTCGATCCAGATATACCCAAAAATCACAAAGGTAATTAAGAGTAGTACCACCCAGTCAATTTTTCGGTAGAGGCTAAAGCTGATAAGCGCGCAGGGGATAATGATGGGAGCAAAGGTTATATAGTGAGATTGCTCACAGCTATTTAGCCAGTTGCTGGGCAGCTTGGTGTCGGATACCATCCAACTAAAGTACTCTGAAAACCAGTTGGCGATAAAACCTGTACCACCTAATTCGCTCCGTTTCCCTGGGTACACCGTATTCATGATAGCATCCAGCGTGGGCTTCACATCAGAGTAAAAAGACCAAAAAGCAATTCCTGTTAATCCAAGGGCTAATACGGCCGCTCCTGCTTTGATTGGCCAGCGTTTTGCCATTCGATTTAGCTCGATGTTATTCAGGATATAGCCCAACAATAGGCATACCAGTACATAGCCTAAGGGTAATTCATACGGTGGATACAGAATCAAGGCATAGTCCATAAGTAACCAGGCTAGTGCAACTGCACTGAGTAGGATTGCTTTGGGATTATCACTGTAAATCAGATAGACCGACGCAACAAAAATCAGGCTCATGGCCGCTATCATGGGCGTGGGAATGTACATCCAGTATTGCGTGCCCGACGATAGGAAGAGCCATACACTGCCAAAGACTGATAACCAGAAATTATTCCGGGTCAGTAATAACAACATCAGCGTAGCGCCGATAAGGGCAAACATTACCCTGAAATTATGCATCCAAGCATAGCCTCGCTCAACATCAAAGATGAAAAAACCCCATTGATCGGGTTTGAATAAGACGCTGAAATGCTTGGTTGGCGTGACCAGAATAGGGGCTTTTTCGCCACCAATGGTCAAATTTTCAGTTGGGAAGCCTTTGTTGGCCTGCGACAGAATCCAGGGAGTACCCACGGCATAATCGTCCATACGAATACGGCGTGGTTCACCCGAGATTAGGCCACGCTTAGGATTACTTCCATCAGGCATTAGCTGATTCCACAGAGCTAGTGAAATCGAATGAATTTTAGATAGGGTGAGTAATAAAAACAAACCGACACAAATACCCATAAACCACTTCAGCCGTTTGTCAAACCGGATAAGCTGAAATGATTGCTCTGTAAGCGTTGATTCAACGGCCTTAGATGGTATAACAGGCTGAGAACGAACAGGGGCTGGTTGAGGCTTGGGCTGTTGCTGCGCTACCGGATTGGGTGTAGCACCGCCAGACTGGCCTTTCCTTTTCTTCGACATGGGTAAGAATACGGACGGGTTTTCAAATTGGGTTGATTATTGAGCAAGGCTCATCAGTCAAACTTACTAATACCGTGCCAGTTTGCCAACATCTGGCATTTTGTTTCGTAAAATAGCTAATTTGCCCCCATGGTGAAACGTCTTGTTCGGCAGCTAATCTCCGTTATCATTGCAGTAGGGCTTCTTTGGTACGTGTTGAAAGGAGTTCCTTTAACCGAACTGACTACACAGTTTTTACAGGCCAATCCATACTGGATCGGGATTACAACGATACTTATCCTGCTTTATCACGTGTCGCGGGCAGCGCGCTGGCGACTGGCTTTACAGGCGTTGGGATATTCTCCTTCGCTCTTTCGGACAACTGTTGCTATGCTAGCTGGCGCATTAGCGAGTATGATTATTCCTGGTGCAGGTGAAGTAACCCGTTGTGGTACGTTGCAACGTACAGATGGCGTTCCGCTGGCTCAGGGCGTTGGCTCCGTTGTGGCAGAGCGTGTTGTTGATTTAATTAGTTTGTTGGTAATAATTACGTTGACAGTACTGCTCGAGTTCAATCGAGTGAGTGCCTATTTTATTGATGTCTTATCGCCTTTATTTCCCCAGCTTTCGACGGATGGTTCATCTAATAAATCGCTTATAGTTGGGGCACTAATCGGATTAGGGCTTCTTATTTTTTTATATCGTCTACTCCAAAGTGAAGCGTTCTGGCGTCATCGATTCGTCATTCGGGTTGTCGATATTATCAGTAACGTAAAGCGAGGTTTCCTGAGTATTCGGCAACTAAAACAACCCGGACTGTTTATTGCTTTAACGGTTGTGAGTTATGTCCTGATCTTTCTGCTTAATTATGCGTTATTTTTTTCGACCTCTCAGACGGCAAAGCTCCCTCCAACGGCTGTTTTGACTATACTGGCAGTGAGTTCATTGGGCGGTTTGGCTGTGCCAACCCAGGGCGGTCTGGGCACCTATCATTTTTTAGTCAGTCGTGCGTTAGTACTTTATGGTATGACCCTTACGCAGGGCGTAGTAGTGGCCACATTTCTACACGGGGTGCAGGTTGGTTTTTCGTTGTTGCTAAGCAGTCTGAGTTTTCTTATTATTCCTATCCTGATTACGAAACGATCGCTAAAGCCGACCGAAAGCCTACAAAAATAGGCAGTTTACTGTTGGCGAATCGGTTAAACACATGTTATCTTTAAACCATATACTTTACAAAATCCTAATCAAACTTAGTTTTTGTAAATTCGTCGTTTCAAACATCTCAATCACATTTAGTTAATGACATCTCATCAACTTACGCTGGCGGCCGGTCTGCTTGTGCTGCCCGGCCTGTGTTTGGCCCAGGACAAATTTGCCAATACCATTACCGCTGCTGATCTCGAAAAAAACCTTAAAGTGCTGGCGGCTGACGACATGGAAGGGCGCGAAACCGGCACACGAGGTCAGCGGAAAGCCGCCGACTACATTGCCAGTCAGTTTGCGGCCGAAGGCTTAAAGCCCATTGTTAAGGCCGAGGATGGCAAAATGAGTTACCAGCAGGCGTTTACACTCTACAGAAAAACATGGGGTGATTTCTACGTCAATGCGGGCGGTAAACGCTTTGAGCCACAGAAAGACTTTATGCCGAACGGCTTACTTTACCTACCTAACGAAACGGCCTATGAGACGGTCTTTGTCGGGTATGGCATTGGCGAAGCCAATTACGATGACTATGCCGGGCGTGATGTTTCAGGGAAGGCGGTTGTGATGCTGGACGATGAGCCGAAAACAGCCGATGGTAAAAAATTGCTGAGCGGCTCGGCTGAATCGTCGAAATGGGGTGGCACGAACGGCTGGCGGGCAAAAAGTCTGCTTGCGAAAGATAAGGGAGCAGCTCAGGTATTTATCATTTCGGCCGATTCGCCCGAAGCGTTCAAACAACTCATGGCGCAACGGGGTGCTATGCTGGGGCGCTTGAATCGGTTGACGTTGAAGCCAGGTGCCGAAAATGTAAGTTCTGTGGGCGTGTTTCTGATTACGGCTGATATGGCATCGACGCTGCTCAATACGACTGCGGCTACAATCAATCAAACGGTTGAGCAACTAGCTCAGTCGAGCAAACCTGTGGCTTCGGCCTTGACTGGCAAAGTAAGCATGAAGGCCGACCGGGTTGAGGAAAAAACGCAGTCATCGAATGTACTGGGCTTTCTGGAAGGAACCGACAAAAAAGACGAGGTGCTGGTGGTTTCGGCTCACTACGATCACATAGGCATCAGTGCCGATGGGCAGATCAACAACGGGGCTAACGACGATGGGTCGGGTACGGTATCGGTACTGGAAATTGCGCAGGCATTTGCGAAAGCCAAAGCCGCTGGAAAAGGGCCGCGCCGGTCGATCCTGTTCCTAACCGTATCGGGCGAAGAGAAAGGACTGTTAGGCTCGCAGTACTATGCGGATATGGATCCCGTCTTGCCGCTCGACAAGACCGTCGCCGATCTGAATATCGATATGGTGGGCCGGGTCGATGATCTACATCAGGGGAAGTCATCCAACTACATCTACGTCATCGGCTCTGACAAACTCTCGTCAGACCTGCACAAAATCAGTGAAGAGACGAACAAGAAATACACAAACATGGAGCTGGACTATAAGTACAACGATCCGCAGGACCCGCAACGCATTTATTACCGCTCCGACCATTATAACTTCGCCAAGCACCAGATCCCCATTATTTTCTATTTCAACGGCCTGCATCCCGACTACCACAAACCGACCGATGATATAGAAAAGATTGATTTCAATCTGGCTGAAAAATCCGCCCGGCTCGTTTTCTATACCGCCTGGGACATCGCCAACCGCGACCAGCGATTAGTAGTCGATAGCCATAAACAGTAAACGAATTAATATGGGATTAGCTTGGTTAGATAGTATTCCTTTCATGACGGGGCTGGATGCTAGTTATTTGCCAGCGATTGATAAGCAATTACGGAGTCAGTTTTTTGAATCATATGGTTTACGAATACCCATAACTAATTGTTGTCTGAACCATAATGAACGGGAAATTACAATTGACGGGGAAATAACTTACCTAGAGACGGATCTTATAATTGGTATCTATGGATTTCCTTGTACGATAGGCTGGAGGTTAGTGAATCAAGTTGATGGAAAAGACGGGATTACACAGTCTATCGAATGTTGGTGGGAAAAATTTCATAGAGAACAGATCCTTATAGACTATTTAAGGAGACGATTAGAAAGAAAACAAAAAGCAGCTAAAGACCCTTTCCTAAAATCCCTTCACTATAAAGCTAGAGTTGATCCAACAAATGGATTGGATATTACTTTACGATTTCAAAGTGAAGTTGGGCATTCAGCGGAGATCGCTAATACGATTTATGAATCAGTAGAAAGTTGGAATAAAGCTACTCTTTTAGGCAATGATCAAGGATTGATTCACAATGCGGGAGAACTTAAAAAAGTAGGTAAATACTATACTATTCACATTGATTTGGGGAGTTCATATAAGGGTGCGCTAAATCAACTACTGCTGCATTTAAACGCTAAATCCAGTTTGATAAAAAAGCTTGAGGTTATTTGATTGCACTTGCCAATCAGTCTGTCTCAGAGGAGGCTTTCCTTGACTTGTCTGGAAAAGTTCCCAAAATTTGACATTTCCAGACAAGTCAATGAACCTGCAATCTCAATTCTTCCCACCCGAAACCTTGCCAGGCTTAGCCGGAACGCCGGGTTGAGTAATTTCGAAATTTTCTTTCTGCTTGGCGTCGGCCACCATTTTACGAACGTCGGCTAGCAGTTTCTTAGCGTCGTAAACAACGCCGTCTTTCACCGTATAGGTAACCCCACCTACGCGTTCCACCTCGTTTTTGTCATTCAGATGGATGGCTCCGGTGCCGTAGAGGACTTTCAGGTTTGCCAGCGGATTCTGGTCGATGATCACAAAATCGGCGAGTTTACCTACTTCAACGGAGCCAATCTGATCGGACATGCCGAGAGCTTCGGCACCTTTTAGGGTAGCGGCCCGGATCACTTCGAGCGGATGGAAACCGGCTTCGCGCAGGAGTTCGAGTTCGCGGATGTAGGCGAAGCCGTAGAGTTGATAAATAAAGCCTGAGTCGGAACCGGTGGTTACGCGGCCACCCCGGTTTTTGTATTCGTTGATAAATTCCATCCAGAGTTGGTAGTTTTTCTTCCAGGCCACTTCCTGCTCTGTACCCCATGAATGCCAGTACGACCCGTGCGAAATCCGGCTGGGGCCGTAGAATCGCCACAAGCTGGGCATGGTGTAGTCGTCGTGCCACTCGGCGCGTCGTGCCAGCATCAGTTCGCGGTTGGCTTCGTAGATATTGAAGGTCGGATCGAGTGTAAAGTCGAGGGCGATGAGTTCGTCCATAACTTTGTTCCAGCGTTCGCTTCCGGGCTTAGCAGCCTGTTGCCATAGGTTACCCGCTTCCTCAAAGCGATTTTGCTCGTTGTTGTAATTGTAAGTAGCCGGATAATTTTGTATTGTCTTGTCGTCGAACAGCGCTTCGGGTAGGCCGTACCAATGTTCCAGCGAGGTCAGACCGGCTTTGGCCGTCGCCAGGGCATTCATCCGGGCTACTTCGAGTTGGGCATGGTGACAGGCCGACCGCAAACCGAGCTTTTTGTTTTCTTCCAGCGCGGCTCTGAAAATAGCGGGTTCAGCACCAAAAAATTTAATCCCATCGGCTCCGCGTTTGGCATTCTGTTGTACCCAGGTGCGGGCTTGTTCGGGTGTACTGATTGGGTCCTTAGCTCCTTGTCCAAACACGGTGTAGGCTTTGATACGGGGGGCGGTAATCTCGTTTCGTTCGCTTTTCGCCCGATGCTCCAGTACCCAATCCAGTCCATTCCCACATGATGGATCGCGGATGGTCGTAATGCCATGCCCCAGCCAGAGTTTAAATACATATTCGGCGTTGGCTCCCTGCGCCTGCCCGCCAATGTGCCCGTGCATATCTACAAAGCCGGGCATCAGGTACATACCTTCGCAATTCAGTTCCTTGTCGCCAGGATCAGCTTTGGGACGACTCCTGGCATCGATTGGTACACCTGGATAACCGACCTGTTTGATCTGGGTAATCCGGTTTTTTTCGACCACAACATCGACAGGTCCTATCGGCGGAGCCCCCGTACTATTGACCAGCGTAACCCCCCGAATGATCAGTTTGCCAAATGGCCCTTCGCCTTCATGGCGAGCAGGGGCTTTTTCGACCTGACCAAAGAGGGAGTAAGTAATGAAGAGAGAAATGTGAAGAATAAAGAGGAGCCGTGTATAAGGTTGTATCATGCCGGGGCAAATCGTTTTTGATAAACAGTTGTAAGATAAGCGAATCTGCCGGATTTTTGCGCTAAGGCTAATAGAACGCCGATTGTTATGATTGACATAGATCTTAACAAATCATATTGATCATAACAATCCGTATTCTATCTACTTGTTTATCATATGCGCCAATTCATTATCAATAATTTTCTGCTGATCGTGCTGACCATGGCCGTGGTCTTTGCCTTCGCCATGAAAGCAACGATTTTTCAGAAAGAGCCCGATACGAAAGCGAAGCCAGCTGAAACGGCACCCACTGTTTTCTGGAACTACTGGTTTGCCAACAAAGCCGAGTTGAACAGCTACCGGCTTCAGCAGGCCAAGAGTGGTGCGTTGCACACGGGCGAGGCCACGCTCATTTTCCAGACAGAAGATTTTCAACCTGCTAAACAGGTAAAGGCGGATAAACAGGACGGATCGATTCCGGTTCTGAAAGCTGGGTTGTTCAAGAAATTTGCGACGGGGCTTTATGACTATTCACTGTCTACTTCGGTCTTTACGCCGGTCGATAAAAGTGGTATCCGCCCAGCCCTGTTTCCGAATACGCTGAAAGTTAGCATGGTGGGGCAGGAGTGGGACGGGCATTATTACCAGCAGATCAACTACCGCGACAATGCCTATCAGGTTATTGGAAAATCGTTTCTGGAAAAAGAGGTAGACGAAGCGTTTACCCTTGAAAAAGCCATGCTGGAAGATGAACTCTGGAATCAGATTCGCATTAACCCCGATAAACTACCCACTGGCGAAACCCGACTGATTGCCGGAACGATGACGGCCCGGCTTCGGCATAAATCCATCAGTGTGTTACCGGCCAAAGCGACGCTGGCCAATTACGAAGGGGTGCTGTATCCGGGTAAGTACCTCAGATCGTACACAATCGAATACCCTACCGACGACCGAACGCTGATCATTATTTTTGAGCGTGATTTCCCCCATAAAATTGTCGGCTGGGAAGAAACCTACGATACCCGAGATAACCTTCTGACCACCAGAGCCGTTTTAACGAAGACAATTCAAACGGATTACTGGAATCATAAGACTCCGGCCGACAGCACATTACGGAAGGAGTTGGTACACTAAACACATATTCTGCCAGACGGCTCCTGCTGAGTAGCCTATGGCTAAGTTCACTAACACTATGAATCGTATTATCACGTTTTGCTTATTCACTTTATTCATAATGGCCTGCTCAGGCGATGGCGACAAGACCAAAACCGCCACCGAAGAGCCTATGTATACGCTGATTTTCCTGGATAAAACGCGTAGCGTAAACATCAATAAGGCGTTTGTGGGGCAGAAATACCAACAGGCGCTGACCGACATCATCGAGCAGAACATCCGGCAGAAGGGCGATAAACTGGAAGTGTATTTTATCCATGAAAACACTTCTAAAGCCAGGGCGCTGAATATAACCGTCCGCTCCGAAATGGAGGATGTGTCGGCTGCCAGTCCGACCGACCGGGAAGCGGCTGAAACGGAGTTTAATCTGTCGCTTACTCGTGAAAAAGCCCAGATTCGGCAGCGGGTGTTGCAGCAGTTGGTAGCGCAAAATGTAGGCTCGTCGAATCGGGAAACTGACATCTGGGCCAGTCTGCCCGTTATCGCGAAAGCCAATGAATCGGGCGCGACGGTGAAAGTCTACTACCTCAGCGACATGATCGAGAGCGTAAAAGGAGCCAACCGACGCGATTTTCAGGTAACCCCGCCCAAAGACAACGCCCAGGCCGACGAATGGGCTAAGAAAGATGCCGAGCAACTCAAAAAGTACACGCTGGGAGGTCCCGAGATCACCATGATTCTGCCCTTCGAACCGAATGCATCCGTGAAAGAAAATAACCCGGCCGTTACCCAGTACTGGCAAACGCTCTTTTCGGAACTGGGCGTAGGTACCGTGGAGGAACAGTAGAATATAAATTATCGAACATAATACCGTAAATTTAAAGTCAAAGTTTAAATTTACGGTATTATGTTCGACCGTTTTGTTGGCCAAGAGCTTTTAGAGTTAGTTGCTGATCGGCCAGCCGTAGCAGTAGTAGGGCCTCGGCAAGTGGGTAAAACTACCTTAGTTAAATCAATAGTAGGGCAATTTTCTGATCAATTCTTATATCTGGATTTAGAGTCACTTGAGGATCTTAATCGTCTGCGAGACCCAGAGCTTTATTTGTCGGAACGGCAAGATAAGCTGGTTATTCTGGACGAGATTCAACGCATGCCCAGTTTATTCCCACTACTGCGTTCGTTGATTGATCGCCATCGCGTACCGGGTCGATTTATTCTTCTAGGGTCTGCTTCTCCTCAATTGCTTCAACACAGTTCTGAATCACTGGCTGGTCGGATTGCCTATATCGAGTTGCAACCATTAACCTGGTTTGAGGTTAAGGAGCAGATTCTTTATGAACAGCATTGGCTAAGAGGTGGTTATCCTGATATACTGACAGCCCCTAGTGATCGTTCTGCGAATCGACGTATGAATGATTTTATTCAGACTTATGTTGAGCGAGATTTACCTGCTTTGGGACTTGGGGCTTCTCCAACTCGTGTACGAACATTACTATCAATGCTGGTAAGTGTTCATGCCAATCAGCTTAATATGTCGGAGTTGTCTCGGTCATTAGGGCTAAGTGTACCAACAATCCAGGGGTATTTGGAATTTTTGGAGAATGCCTTTCTAATTCGCCGTTTGGCACCATACTTTGTCAATGTAGGCAAACGATTAGTGAAAGCTCCTAAATTATACCTGCGCGACAGCGGTATGTTTCATGCATTAGCTGGTCTAAGCTCAATAGAACAATTAGTGGGGAGCTTGTATGTGGGTAGCTCTTGGGAAGGCTATGTGATTCAGCAAGTAGTAGCTAATTTAGCCTACGATATCCACCCCTATTATTATCGTACGGCTGATGGCTCAGAGTTGGATCTGTTTTTAGTCCGGGGTAATCAGCCAGTTGTAGGATTGGAAATAAAATACACGAATGCTCCTAGATTAAGCCGGGGAAATTACATTGCCAGCAGGGATCTCGGAGCTATACCCATACTTGTAATTACACCATCGGCTGAAGATTTTCAACTGGATGAGCAAGCGCAAGTATGTAGCCTGGCAACTGTCTGGAAACAATTAAAGCGATTTAATGTCTTAGCTGATTGGTTGCCAGTTTAGGCCACACCTGGTCCAATCGGGAGGTTACCTTATATGGCAGACGGTGCTTCGGCTGGGATTTCGAAGTGGTAACCTTCTGAAAAGCCTGAAAAATCTTTATTCAGGCAATACGACGTTAGCACCAGTCCATCCCCTTCGCGTCGAACGGCCAGGTAGTGAAACAGCGGTTTATAGTCGGCAGCGAGGTCAGGGAGTCGGCTGGGAGAGGTATTCAATGGCTGACGTAGTCCACCCCCGCCACCAATCACCAGAAAGGTTTTGCCCTCAAATTCATAGCGTTCGAACGCGTGCGAATGACCGGTGATAAACAATTTCGCTTTCTGCGACCGAAGATAGGGTGGTACAAAGCGCTGCTGAACCAGTTTCGATGAACCGACCAGCTTACTATTGGAGTAAGGGGCATGGTGACAGGTTACGATAACGACTTTTATAGCCGGGTCGTCGTCCAGTTCCTCCAGGGTTTGCTGATACCAGGTTTGCTGGGTCACTAAATCGGCTACCGACAATATGCTGAAATTGGAGTTCAGCATGATGACGGCAACGGCATCGGTCACTTTTACATAGCCGGTATGAATATGGTCGGGAAAGCGCTGCTGAAAATTTTGGGCGCCTTTGCGTGGGCGTCCCATCACATCGTGGTTTCCCATAATGGCATAAACGGCCGTTCGTACTTCCGTACATTTGAGCAGAAACTGGTCGATAATTCGCCATTTGTTGTTTCGATAGCCGAGTGAAACAATGTCGCCCAGCCAGTACAATACAGCCGGTTGAATACGCAGGATTTCGTTGAAAATAACCTGCGTAGCTTTTTTGTTCTGGTGTGTCCGCAACACCAGGCGCTCTACCCACATGGGGGCTTGTGTATCGCTCAGAAATAAAATATCCCGTTTACTCGTATCCGTTTCCATAACGTTCATGCATTTACCATGAAAAGGCCCGCCATACTAATTGTATTTCGGCTGTGAAGGCTGCGTTCTCAACCGCTACAGCATCGAACCATTTTAATTCACCTGCTACTCGAAAACGACGGCCAATGGGATAGGTGTATGAAGCAGCCGCCATCCAGCCCAAACTATTGGTATTCGTCATTACAGTACTCTGATAATCGAGCCGGGAATGGGTGACGTACAAACCCGTTCCGGCCGTTATGGCCATTCGGCGGGCCACGCTCCGGTCGGTACCGGTAAGCCAGCCCAGTGGCATCGAAAAAACAACCAGAATCGGAATGGCCGACACGTACACATGTGCGTTTTCGCCTGCCACCTGGCCGCGATAGCTATACATCGTTGTCCAGCCGGTTTCGAGCCCTACCCGCAATCGATGATCGGGATACCACATTACCCGGAGTGAGGAAGGCGTACCAAACCGGCTCAGGTGGGGCTGTTCAATGGCGTCGGGTATGCCCAGATGCGTTGAATAGTATGACAGTCCACCACCCGCCGTCACGACCACCGTGTAGGGGCCACGACGCGAATCGATGATCGAGTCGGCTTGTATAGCCTGTAATCGTCGCTGCCGACGGGCCGACGGTGTCCGCTGGGCTTGAACGCTCAGGTTTATCAGTAGTAACAAAACAACCCAGCCAATTGTCTGTAAACGGAAGTGTTTCATGGTCATGGTTGTTCGGTATAGTGATAAAAGGCAACCACGGGCGAGTAGTTGGAGAGAATACCGTCGAACTGATTCTGACCAATAAACTCCCGGATAAATTCAGGTTCGTCGAGGGTCCAGACGAATACTGTAAGACCACTGGCTTTCATGGCCTGCACTTCGGCGGTTTGTGGGCCAAGGGTCCAGCGGGGAGCCCAAATACGAGCGTCCAGACTTCGGGTAAGCGCCGTATCCAATTCGCAAAGAATCGGTGTATTTTCTTTGTTGGACAGGGCTTTGTAGGAATCGACCGCTTCGGTACTGGGCAAACCAATCACAATACGCAGGTTGCGGCCCAGTTGAAGTGCTTTCTGACGGTATTTTTGTTGAATCGCCTGCACTTTATCCATTGGACCGATGTATTTGGTGTCGAGCCAGACAAAACTCAGCGACGTATTGTTGACCACCGTTTCCAGTGCTTCTTCCAGCGTCGGTATTTTCTCCCCATTGATGAGTCGGACAAAGGTGCTCAGTTGCTGATACGTATAATCTTCGACGGGTCCCATCAGACCGTTTTTCTGGATAAGGCGCAGATTGAGCGTGTTGTCGTGATACAGGATCGGAACCCCATCTTTTGTGTACCGTACATCTACCTCAATGCCGGTGGCACCCAGGCGCGACGCCAGTTTGATGATTTCTACCGAATTTTCGGAAGCGGGCAACAGGTCGGACGTTCGCCCTCCACTTCGGTGCGCCATGATGGAAAAAGGTCGAGGGTTGAGCGGCCGGTTATAGGTGAAGGTAATAGGGTGGCTTAGGGAACTGTTTTTATCACCGTACAGTCCGTCGATGACCAGTGTATCGCCGGGGGCCAGCGTACCTTTGAACAGTTGCAATTTGCCCTGATGTTTCGCACGTAGGGTCAACTGAGCCAGACCAATCTGATCATTTACCAGTTTGCGCCAATAGCCACCTAGTACCATACTATCCGTTTGCGGTGTTCCTTCCAGGTTAAAATAAGCTGCATCCCGCCCGGTGAAAACGGATAGATAATAGCTCGTATCGGTTCCGTTATGCAGGTACGTCCATTTCAGCGCCACCTGATCGCCAAACTCACTGGCTCCGTTCGAGACGGTATAAACGCCGTCCATAACAGCCCGAACCGACGTTCCAAACTGACCCGAGCCTGGAAGGTTGACAAAATCATAGGGAACCGGAGCTTCGTACGTTTTCCGACAACTGATGGAGGCTATCAGCAACAGGATCAGCAGACTATAGATGATCGGTTTCACAGGATAAAGCCAAAAATAAGTTGTGGATAAAACAGGTTGCGGTCAAAGGTGTCGAAGAGCGACCAAAGTTGCCAGTTGAAGTTGGAATAGGCGCCCCGGATGCCGACTGATACCTGCCGCTGGTGATAAAACGGCTGTTCGAGCATGAACGTAAACGCTACCCCATTCACCTCCCGACGGTTATATACTACGGCCAGTGAACCCACCTGCGAACGATAATACAGATCAACAATGGCTTCGGTTCGAAACGTGAAGCGGAGGTCGCGGGTGAGTTTATAGCCGATCGATACATTCGGGAAGGTTTCAACGCCAAAGGCCTGACTGCTAAAAACGTCTTTGATCTGCAACGCCCCCAGCCAGCCGGTTATGTCGTACCCGGCCGACATAAACAGTCGGTTCGTAAACGGTTTGACCCAGCGAAAACCCACACCAATGTTACTTTGGACGAACTGAGTCTGAAAGCGACCTGTTAGAAAGAAATTTTTCGATAGCCCGCGTTGGAAGTTAAAGTCAATAGCCGGTACACTTACCCGGATTTCTTCCGTAAGTTCAGGAGGTGTCGTGGTAAAGACTACTCCGACCGACTTGCGCCATTTGCCGGGTAGGGGAGCCTGCGGAAAATAAATGCCTGGTTGCAACGGCCAGCTATCGCTGGATTGAGCCAAGGCAAATGGAGTCAGCCCGAGCAGTAAAGCCGAACAGCCGAGCCGTCGAAGCAGGTTACTGGTAGTGTAAGTAAATCGAATGGTAGCCACCTAAAAATCGGTATAAGCGTCAGATGAACTAAACCGTATAGACCTGAATTTGTTGCTTCGTCACAATGGCCCGATCCGTAAATCTAGTTAAATTGATGCAGCCAACTTACGTATAGTCATGTTGGCTGCCCTATAAACGACTGTTAATTAAGTAGGCTCCTGAAAATACATTAGGTTATTTTCTGTCATCCCGACGCAGGACCGGGCCGCCGGAGCGGGGATCTTCGGAGATTAGCTTTTATGCCGTCTCCGAAGATCCCCGCTCCGGCGGCCCGGTCCTGCGTCGGGATGACAGAAACGTCCTTGTAGCATTCTCTAAACTATTTACGCTTGAGTACTTACAAGTTGATGGGTTATCGCATTAGCCACTTGGTAGGGCTCTACTGGGACCGAAGCGTGATTTAATTTTCATTAAAAAAAGTAACCAGCCCGAAATGATCAGGCTGGTTAAATGGCAACGCAAACACTAAACTCAACTTATCTCACTATGAAAACTTGATATTACTGGCGCAAACACATTGCCTAGCCAGCAAAGGCGTACCCCATTCCCTGTACCGGCTCAACCAGACAGTTGGTAGATTGGGATAAACTCAGGCAGCGCAGTTGCGTATTGATTTGGCGTTGACACCCTCTATAGGTTGATAAAGCATCTTTCTGGCTGAGATCGATCACTAAATAATCGTACTGACGCAACAGCAAATGAATGGTTAAGACCAGTTCGGGTTCGCCCAGTAAAATTTCGGTACGAAAAGCAGCCAGTCCGGTTTTTGATAAAAAGCCTACCCAGCGATTCAATTGGTTGTTGGCCGTTTGTTTGGCTTCCCGAAAAATAGAAGCTTTTAGTGGCTGGTCTGTTTCCTTAGCCAGATCAAACGCGTAGACGACCGTCAAATCAATCGGTTCTGACTGGGTTTCCATCCAGCGATTGAACGACAAGGCCATATCGACAGAACCATCCGTGAGCAGAAGTGCTTTTTTCATTGGGTAATCGTAGCTAGTATTCCTTCCAAAATTAGACCAGTAGGTTACGACGGGTCATGAGTACGGTTAGCCACTAGCCTGATTATGGTCAGTCAGTAGCCTGATTGTCAAATTACACGGCTTCAGTACTGAAAAGCTTGTTGCGAAAGGAGTTTTGTCAGGCATGCCGTTAGCCTGAGTGATAAAAATCTGCTTTTATCTTGACCTGTCTCAAGAATTTTGCGGGCAGGAAACACCAATTTTACAGCCACTAATCGCTTATGCCGTATGGTACCTCCGTCTTCCACCTTCCCGGCTCTGCCGCAGCACCCCATCTTATTGGTCTGTACAGCGACTAGTGCTTCTCAACGTCCTGAAGTTGATCGATTAGTGGTAAAACTTCGATCGCTTATAAAACCGACCATACAGATTATGTACATCGACGATGTAACGCATCCTGAAGTTGTACGTAGTTTTGGCTTTACGACCTTGCCTGCCTTTGTATTGCTTCAGCAGGGGTTTGAACTATGGCGATATGCAGGACCAATCGATAATTCATCCCTGTCTTTGCAATTGAGCCAGCAACTGATCGTGCATTCCTGACATCAGGAACCAGACTAAGCGTGCGGAATAGCCGTTTGCTTTGTCTTGAAGACTCGTTTCGCCCTATATTCAACAAAAGACGTAGTATCCTATATAAAATCTGTCTCCTGTAGCATATCTTGCCGATATACTCACTTTACAATACAAGCGATTATAGAGTATGATTTCGGTTAAGTCCACCCTCCCTAAGTGGCTACTTTTCTGCGTTTTTCTTATAGCAACAGCCTCTTCGGTCTGGGCTCAGCCTACGGGGCGGTTCCTGAGTAGTGTTCTGGGGCAATGGATAGATACGGACAACGGACACCGTAATCTAAAGCTCCTGAACGACTTTGGCTATGTCGATTCTAAAGGAAAAGTCTGGCAGGTGCCCAGTGGAACGATCATTGAAGAGGCTTCTATTCCAAAGCCGCTGTGGGTACAGGATAGTACGCCATTACTGGCACCCTATCGACGTGCGGCAATCCTTCTCACGTACTATTGTAATTACAAAAAGGAAAACTGGTTTTTGGTTTATCAGATGTTCTATGATGCCTGTTTAACGGCGGGTTTACCGGAAACTAAGGCCAAAGTATTGTTTGCAGGCGTTTTTGCCAGCCTACAACGGTGGTCACCCTCCTATGGTTACAGGAGTATTAGCGATAAAACCTTATCGTTTCTAGGGTACCAATTGATTAATGTGTCTGTTACAGAAATAGATTTCAATGAGGTAGTTGCGTGGATTAAGACGGACAACCCACCCGTAGCTGAGATCATGATTCGGTTGCAATGCTCGATGAAAGAAAAAAGAGAAAAACGCTTGCTGGAACCCAAAAACCTGTAATGTGAATCAGCGATTGAGTGTAATTACGATAGGGACGGACGATTTGGCTGCCATGAAGCGATTTTATTCCGAAACGCTGGGCTGGCAACCCGTAGCCGAAAACAAAGACATCGTCTTTTACAAAATGAATGGCTTTCTGTTCAGCCTCTTCGACCGAGCTAGTCTGGCTGAGGGTGTTGGGGTATCGGCCGAGGGTGCTGGATTTCGCTCTTTTACTATGGCCTATAATGTCGGATCGAAACAGGAAGTCGACGACTTATTTGATGAGTTGAAAGCGAAAAGGGTTACTATTCTGAAAGAGCCGCACGACACAATCTTTGGCGGTTACTTCTTCTATTTCGCCGACCCGGAAAACAATATCCTTGAAGTGGCTTACAACCCCTTTGTGCCTCTGGATGAAAGTGGTAATGTGCTTACACACAGGAATATTGATGATTTGTAAGGTATCTTGAATACTATTTCCTATTTTGCTAATAGGCTGTGGCACATCGGAATGGCGTCCTGAACGCTGACAGGGAGTTGATAATGAGCCATCCCACGACCGATGAGCAGCAATGCTATAACTACGGTAGCCAGCGAAAGAGCGCGGTTTAGGTATTGACGACCAATGATGGATAACCAGCCCGTCATCAGATTGACACCTAGTAGCGCAGGGAGTGTTCCCAGGCCAAACAGGAGCATGTAGGAAGCTCCTGCCAGTGGTGTATTCGTGGCTAACGTACCGGCCAAGGCCAGATAGGTAAATCCGCAGGGAAGCAGACCATTCAGAATACCCAGCAAACTGAAACCCATCCAGCCGGGTTGCTGCATGTGCTGGCGAAACGTGCGGGTTATCTGACTGTCGAGCCAGGACCAGCGCAACCGGGCAGGCAAGCCTTTTCGCCAGAAAAAACTGATCAGCAACACCAGGCCGCTAATAACGGCTAGCGGACGTTGCCAGCCCATTAGGTGTAGCCCCAGGCTCATGGTACCGGCCAATGCGCCTAACGTACTATAAGTAGCTACACGACCGAGATGATATAGCCCAACAGCTTTCCAGCGTGCGTTTTTGGGAATTCGCCCGACGGGTAAAGCGGCTACCAACGGCCCACACATACCTACACAGTGCAGGCTACTGATCAGACCCGTAACAAAAGCGGTAGCAAGCCAGGGCGACATCACTTATAAATTAATTGGACTTTCCTGATAATACTCGCGGGTGCCATCCGACCAGGTAAACTGCACACGCCAGCGTCCACGCGCCAGCGCAGCCGTCGAAACAACTTGTTGTGTCTCATGATTGGCCGGAATCGTCACTTTAAAATCCTGTGTACGATCGCCGGGGCGGTAAAAAACCAGTTGCCCTTTTTGCAGCGTATTAGGCAGTTCACAAACGACCTGCTGCTGGTCGAGTTGATTTGTGATAACAGCGGCCGTATTTTGTCGGGCATTGTTCTCCCGATCAATTTGATGCTGATAGTCAAGTTCATTCTGGTAGTAGTTTTCACTAACCAGATCGATGTGCTCGCGACTCATCCGATACACCAGTGTGCCAATGAAGCTCGCAAAGAGCACGAAAACAAGAACGATTGATTTACCCCAGTTCATAGTTTTAATGAGTGAATGATAGAATGAGTGAATGATAGAATAGAAACTATTGAGGCATTCTATCATTCACTCATTCTATCATTGTACCGGTCCTAAAAATGTTGTGTTTACTTTGTCGACGACTTCGCCCTCGGAAAGCACCTCAATAACGAGTTTGGTGCTGTTCTGGTGAATTGATTTCTCAGGCAGTAGAATAAAAAACATGCCCTTGGTCAGGTCATCGGCAGGTGCTTTGGTGATGGGTTGTACCATCTTTAGTTTGGCTCCCGGATAGTTCACCCGGAACGAAACAGGTTTGTCTTTATGGGTTTTGTTGACCAGTTCGACCAGATACAGATCGGAGATCATACCGCCCGGTTCACGCTGAAAGAGTTGTCCGGGTGCTCGTAGAATGGTAGTGTCGAGGTCGCTCCGGCTTACCAGCAGGAAGCCCCATACGCTCATGAGTAACACCAGAATGACACTATAAGCCACCATACGGGTAGTCATACGCCAGGGTTTCTGCGTCCGAACTCCTTCGAGCGAATCGTACCGGATGAGGCCGCGCGGGCGACCTACTTTATCCATAATATCGTCGCAGGCATCGATACACAAGGTGCAGTTCACGCATTCCATCTGGTTGCCGTTTCGAATGTCGATACCGGTTGGGCAAACCTGCACACAAAGCTTACAGTCGATGCAGTCACCTTTGGGCTGGGAGCTGGGAGCGAGGGGCAGGGCGTAAAAACTCTTGGTGTCAGCTTGTACCCGCTGCTCCATTCCCTTATCCTTCTGCATTTTACCTCTTGGCTCACCCCGTATTTCGTCGTAGGTAACCAGCAGCGAGTTTTTATCGAGCATCACACTCTGTAGGCGGCCGTAGGGGCAAATGGTGGTGCATACATATTCGCGTACATGCGCGAAAACCGTATAGAAAACTCCGGTAAACACCAGAATGGCCGTCAGTCCAGCCAGGTGATTCGCCGGATTGTCGGTTATAATAGTCAGTAGCGCATCTTTGCCGATGATATACGCCAGAAATGTATTGCTGATAGCGAAAGAAATCAGGAAGAATAAGCTGTACTTCGCGGCCTTTTTGAGGGCTTTTTCGGTAGTCCAGGGAGAGGCATCCAACCGTCTGCGGGCGTTTTGGTCCCCTTCAATCCAGATTTCGATGCGCCGGAAAACCATTTCCATAAAAATGGTCTGGGGGCAGGCCCATCCGCAAAATACACGGCCATATATCGTTGTAAACAGTACGATAAAGACAATAAAGGCCAGCATCCCAATGGTAACCAGATAAAAATCCTGGGGCCAGAATGTGACGCCAAAGAAGTTAAATTTCCGCTCCAGAATATTGAACAGGAACAGCGGCTGGCCATCGTAACTTAGAAAAGGTCCGGAAAATAGGGCTGCCAGTAAAACCCAGGCCATCACTTCCCTCCAGCGGAAATAGCGCCCTTTCACCACACGTGGGTAGAGCCATTCCCGCTTACCGAACGTTGGGGTAGGTTTCTTTACAGGAGGGGCGTTGAGTGTTGTGTTCATTATCGTAGTTGTTGTGGTTTATTACACAGAGCTACACGGAGAGCTATAGAGACCCACAGACTTTTCTATTATTTTCTCTGTGAGTCTCTGGTTGCCTATGTGAACTCTGTGTAATATTTTTTAATTTATCGCTACTTTTTCACCCTGCGGTTCTTTGGCGCCAATAGGCTTAGTGCCTTGCAACGACAGGATGTAGCTCGATACCTGCTGAATCTGAAGTGGGTTCAATTGCTTTTTCCAGGAGATCATTCCTTTGTCGGGAACACCTTCGGTAACCGTATGGAACACCTCTTTTACGGAGCCGCCGTGCAGCCAGTATTCATCCGTAAGGTTCGGGCCAACTTTACCTTCACCATTCTGACCGTGGCAGGCCGTACAGTATTGATTGAACAGGGTCTTGCCAGCGTCCAGCCCTTTAGCTTCAGTGAGCTTCGTAACTGTATTTTCATTGATTTTACCAGCTACAAGCTTGATATAGGCCTCACGCTGTTTTTCGGCAACGGCTACTTCCTGCGTGTATTCCTGCTCCATAATATTCCCCGTACCGATCACATGGAAAATCAGCAGATAGATAGCAGCGAAGCCAATGGTACTGTAAAACAAGCCCATAAACCAGGGAGGAGTAGGGTTGTCAAGTTCAGCAATACCATCGTAGGCATGCTCGAGCATTAGGTCCTTTTCGGTGTTCAGCGCGTGTAGGCCAGCCCATTTTTGCCAGGCTGTGCGTGTATCGACAGGCTTTGTGGATGTACTTGGCTTCAGACCAAGCGCCTGACGCAATACATAAGCCAGATAAAGTGTAATGACTAATAACAATCCGGTGGCAACTGTTACAAAGATCATCACCGTGACCCATAGCAAGTCTTCGCCAGAGGTTAGATCCCAGATCGATTTGCCGGTTGCCGGGTCAAACAAAGTTGTTACGAGAAGATTCATAAAAGTAGATCGATTAAACCTCGTTGGATTCGTCGAGGGGCAGGTGACTCATTTGCTGCATATGGCGTTTATCGGCGAGGATCAGATACAGGCCTACCAGCAGAAAAAAGGTAAAAAACGTCAGGAACGAGCCCACCATATAGACGTCTGCTCCGGGTATTGCTGAGATAAATTGCTTGAACATGGCTCTTTTTAGTAGTGAGTATGTAGGAGTGAGGAGTGAGGAGGACTGACGCGGTGAGAATCCATCCGGGCGTGTTTTTGCGCAAGCATTCTCACTCCTCGCTCCTCACTCCCACTACTTATTTCTGTGCGGTTTCCATTTTCTTGATGTCCGTTCCCAGCCGTTGCAGGTAGGCAATGAGGGCTACGATTTCGCGGTCAGGTTTTACGTTGATACCTTCCTTCGCCAGACGACCGCTAACTTCGGTAGCTTGTTTAGTCAGGTCTTCATTGGCCTGGGCAATGGCGAGGTCATCGTAGGGAACACCGATCTTGTTCAGCGCCCGAAGCTTGGCCGATGTTGTCGAAACATCAAGCTGCTGCGTAATCAGCCAGGGGTATGCAGGCATAATAGAGCCTGGGGACATCGATGTTGGATCGTTCATGTGGTGGTAATGCCAGGAGTCGGGATATTTGCCGCCTTCACGATGAAGGTCAGGACCCGTCCGTTTGCTGCCCCACAGGAATGGGTGATCGTAGACAAACTCACCAGCCTTCGAGTAGTCGCCGTAGCGTTCGGTTTCGGAGCGGAATGGCCGTACCAACTGGCTGTGGCATCCTACACACCCTTCACGAATGAAGAGGTCGCGGCCCTGTACTTCGAGTGCCGTGTAGGGTTGTACAGAAGCAATCGTGGGTACATTCGACTTCACCATGAATGTTGGAATCAGTTCGATGAGGGAGCCAATCAGGATAACGACCAGCGAAGCGACCAGGAGCTGGAAAGGCTTGCGTTCCAGCCAACGGTGCCAATAGGTTTCGCTACCGGTTGGCTTATAATTGACAGGGAGTGCATAGGCTTCGGCTTCTTCATTCGCGACCAGACTACCGGCGGCCATCGTTTTGAAGAGGTTATAGCCCATCAGAATAGCGCCCAGTAAGAAGAGTGTTCCACCCAGTGCCCGCATCATGTGCATGGGCAGAATTTGCAGGGTCGTTTCGAGGAACGTTGGGTATTTCAGAACGCTGGCGTCCGTAAACTCTTTCCACATCATACCTTGCGTGAAGCCGGAGATATACATCGGAATGGCATAGAACAGAATACCCAGCGTGCCAATCCAGAAGTGGAGGTTGAGCAGTTTTTTCGAGTACAACGGCGTGCGATAAATACGTGGAACTAACCAGTACAGCATCGCAAAGGTCAGGAAGCCATTCCAGCCTAATGCCCCTACGTGTACGTGCGCAACAACCCAGTCGGTAAAGTGAGCGATCGCATTTACGTTTTTCAGCGAGAGCAGCGGCCCTTCCAGTGTAGCCATACCGTAGGCGGTCAGGGCCACGACCATGAATTTCAGCAGCGTGTCTTCCCGTACCTTATCCCAGGCCCCACGAAGCGTTAGTAGGCCGTTGATCATACCACCCCACGATGGCGCAATCAGCATAATCGAGAATACCACACCCAGCGATTGTGCCCAGTCGGGTAAAGAGCTATATAACAGGTGGTGAGGACCAGCCCAGATGTAGATGAATATCAGCGCCCAGAAGTGCAGGATCGACAGCCGATACGAATACACCGGACGGTTGGCCATCTTCGGCAGGAAGTAATACATCATACCCAGGTATGGCGTCGTCAGGAAGAACGCTACGGCATTGTGTCCGTACCACCACTGAACCAGTGCATCCTGCACACCCGCATACATCGAATAGCTTTTCAGGAAACTAACCGGCATCTCCATCGAATTGACGATGTGCAACACGGCTACCGTTACGAACGTAGCGATGTAGAACCAGATGGCTACGTACAGGTGACGCTCGCGCCGTTTGACGATGGTTCCGAACAGGTTGATACCAAATACAACCCAAATGAGGGTGATGGCAATGTCGATAGGCCATTCCAGCTCAGCATATTCTTTGGAACTGGTGAGACCCAGTGGCAATGTGGCTACCGCCGACAGAATAATTAATTGCCAGCCCCAAAAGTGGATTTTGCTCAGTACATCGCTAAACATACGGGCTTTGCAGAGCCGCTGGAGCGAGTAATACACACCCATAAAAATGGCATTACCGACAAATGCGAAGATGACAGCGTTGGTATGCAGCGGACGAATCCGGCCAAACGTCGTGTACTGATTGCCCAGGTTGGCAGCTGGGGCGAACAACTGTGTGGCGGCTATTACGCCGACGAGCATCCCAATGATGCCCCAGATAACTGAAGCTACGGCAAAGTCACGGACAATTTTGTTGTCGTAGGCGAAACGCTCCACAAGCGTTTCACCGCCGGGTGGTTGTTGCCCAATGGATACCTTGCCGGGCTTAACCAGATTGGGCGCTGCTGCCTCGGCAGGTTGATTAATCGAAACATTCATAATGAACGAGATAGGGGTTATTATGCGCGTGATTGAGGTTCAGTAGTATCTGGTGCGTCGTCTTCCAGAAGCATTCGAATCGAGGGCGTGTACAAATCATCCTGCTGCCCGGTCCGCATCGACCAGAAAAAGGCCCCCAGAAAACCCAGTGCCATCATCAGGCTGACACCAATCATGAAGAAGATAATGCTCATCACCGTATCTGATTTTGCTGGTTCAAAATTGAGACGGTTTGCCCACGCGAATTATGAGTTTCGTCAGGTCGAAGACTGATTTTGGCCCGTCCTGACAAGTAGCTGACAAACGTCAGGTTGGGAGTTGACGAGCGTCAGGTAGGGAGGATGAGGCAGAGGTCAACTTTGCAGAAACATCCTGTCATTAAGTAGCGCGGACCTCTGGTCCGCATAGCTCTTTTTTGTAATCACGGATCGCTCATTCGTATTCGGCTATGCGGACCAGAGGTCCGCGCTACACAAACCTTTATGATCATCCTCGCTTTCTTTCTGGCGCATTGGTACCTGTCTGTATTGATGCAAACCTTTTTTCTCCATCGCTATGCCGCTCACCAGATGTTTACCATGAGTAAAGGCTGGGAGAAGTTTTTTTATGTCCTGACCTTTGTGTCCCAGGGATCGTCGTTTTTGAGCCCACGTGCTTACGGAATTATGCACCGCCTACACCACGCCCATGCCGACACCGAACAGGACCCTCACTCACCGGACTTTTCCAAAAACCTGTTCGATATGATGTGGAAAACCCGGATCTTCTATAATGACATTCTTAATAACCGTGATCATATTCCGGCGAAGTTTAAGAAAGGCGTACCGAACTGGCCATGGATGGAGTGGTTCGGCGATCGATGGATTGTCCGGCTGGCCTGGGGTACGGCCTACACCTTATTTTATATTCAGTTTGCGCCTTCGCCCTGGTTTTTCCTATTGCTGCCTTTTCATTTCCTGATGGGTCCCGTTCACGGCGCTATTATCAACTGGTATGCACACCGCTATGGATACACCAATTTTCAAGTAAATGATACGGCCAAGAACCTACTCCCATTCGATTTTCTGATGATGGGCGAGTCGTATCACAACAATCACCACAAATACGGCGGTCGGGCCAACTTCGGGGGTTTCCGCTGGCATGAGTTCGACCCCGCCTATCCACTGCTGAAATTGCTGAATGCGCTGCACGTAATCAAGCTACGATTCGGGCGCGATGAAGCCTACATGTGAGGATGTGCTCTACTTATTAGTCAGTATTCATCCGGCTGAACGCCACGCTCTTCCGGCTTTTTCCTGCATTCGTCGTGATTGATTTTCTGGTCTGTTCAACGGGCGACAACTTTGCTCCTGTCAAACGAAAACAAATCGAGAACAGACCATGAAAAAGTTATTCATTCTGATGCTAGGACTGGTAGCCGGTACCGCATCATTCGCCAAAACAACTACCAACGAAGCACCTGCTGCGGCTATATCGATCACTAGTGATAACAAACTCAAACTGGTGATTGCTCCCGAAGTAGCCAAAGCTACGGTAGCGTTGCACGACCAGGCTGGCCACTTATTATATACTGAATCAATAGACTTGCGTCAGGGAGTTACGCAGCGGTTTGTTTTGGATGAACTGAGTACAGGCACCTATCGTGTAGATGTTAAAGTGGGCGATATAAATACGGTTAAAACATTTGTTGTACAGGAGCGCCCAGCCGAAACGTTCGTCATGCTGGAATCGTAATCTATTGGGCTGCACCCATGCACAAAAACCGGTTTCTGTACCGGTTTTTGTGTTTCTACCAATTCCCTTAAATTAGGGAATAGTAGTTTGGCTGATGGGTACCATTAGTTTTTCAATAGTATACGCTTCGTCTATTTATGGATAACCGGCTTACATCGACCCAGAAGTGGCAATTAGCCATTCGGTTATTGGTGCTTTTTTCGCCCTTGTTGCTTTACGTCAATCTGCCGGAATCAGCTCGAAACACAACGGCTCTGATTCATGCTATCCCTTTTTTTATCCTGTTCAGCATAATCAATATAGGGTTGTATTATCTCTGGATCAGTGCTACTGACTGGTGCCAACGGCAATTGGAACATCGGTTCAGCAGCGACATCCTGATGCAGTTTAATTGGCGATCCATTCTGCTTACCTTACTGATTTCGTTCTCACTAGCCCTTCTGTTTACGAAACTATTCCCCATGCTTTTATTCGGGATGTTGCGCGTCGTTAAGCAAATTTGGCCGTCGTTGCTGCCTAGCCGTGGCCCTTCTCCTTTTCCACCTGCAGTGATGGCCTACATTGGTCGGGCTAACAATGTATTTTCCATCGTTATTGTGCTCACGGCCTTTTACCTAACTATCAGCGAACGCTCGTTCCGGCAGTTAAAAGATGTTCAGCTAAAGGCAGAAAAGCTAGAGAAAGAGGCCTTGTTGAGCCAGTTTGGAGCCTTGAAAAGCCAGCTTAGTCCTCATTTTCTGTTCAACAGCTTAAGTATTCTGACTTCGTTAATCCACGAAGATGTCGACTTGTCGGAGCAGTTTATCAAGCGATTGTCCAAAGCGTATCGGTATATTCTCGAACAGCGCGATCAGGATTTGGTACCGCTGGCAACGGAGCTGGATTTTATTCAGGCCTATACCTTTCTGCTCAAAATTCGCTTCGAGAACAAATTCGACGTCCTGATCGATGTGCCGCAGTCCACTCAGCTCCAATACCGAATTGCCCCCTTAACATTGCAACTGTTGGTGGAAAATGCGGTAAAGCATAACCGGATGTCGCAGCGTGAAAAGCTTCAGGTTCGCATCTATACTGATCAGGAGTGGCTGTTGGTCGAAAACCCCATTCAGGCACGCGACCAGCCCGAACCATCGACCGGTATCGGATTATCCAATATTGCCAACCGCTATTCGCTCCTAACTGACCGACCTGTCTGGTTCGGCGAAGAGCAAGGGCAGTTTATCGTCAAAATCCCACTTTTAACATAAAGAGTGAAAGAGCGAAAGAGTGAATGAGCGACGAGCCGGTTTTCACTCTTTCACTCATTCGCTCTTTCACTCTTTAAAACATGAACGTAATCATTATTGAAGATGAAGACCGCTCGGCTCGACAGTTGGAGCGGATGCTCAAGAAATATGATCCTAGCGTGCAGGTGCTGGCGCAATTGCCCTCGGTGAGTGAGTCGGTTGCGTGGCTTAGCCAGCATTCCGTACCCGATCTGATTCTGATGGATATCCACTTGGAGGATGGGCTGGCGTTCAGCATTTTCGAGCAGATTCAGTTGACCGTACCCATCATTTTTACGACGGCCTATGATGAGTACATGATCAAGGCCTTTAAGGTCAACAGCATCGACTACCTGCTCAAACCCGTTGATTACGACGAATTGATTAACGCACTCGACAAGTTTAAAACCCTGCGAAGCGTATCGTCCAGCCCTGATCTGACCAAACTGCTTCAGGTGGTGCAACAATTTCGGGAGTCGCCGTTTAAGGAGCGGTTTATGGTCAGTATCGGCACCAAAATCCGAAGTATCGAAACTGGCGAAATCGCGTATTTTTTCTCTGAGGAAAAAGCCACCTTTTTGACCACCAAAGAAGGACAACTGTTGCCACTTGAGTACAGCCTCGATCAACTGACAGGCATGCTGAACCCGTCGCAGTTTTTCCGGGTAAACCGGCAGTTTCTAGTAGCTCGAACAGCCATTCAGAACATTCACGTTTACTCTGCCGGTAAGTTAAAAGTTGATCTCCGTCCCGTTTCCCGCCAGGAAGTGTTGGTCAGTCTAAGCCGCATCGCCGATTTTAAAGACTGGCTGGGGCGGTAATGTGTCGGGTCCAAGCTCTGGCTTGGCTAGAGCCATCTGCTTTTTAAGATAAGATAAAAGAGTTTTGGTAAATTCGGCTTAGACTGTTCTTATTGACTGTTTAAACTTTTCCTTTACAGAAAAATCAGGTGTGAATTTGTCAAGCCGACATAAATACGGGCGAACCGATGAGTTCTCACGTTGATTAGAAAGTATTTTTTAACGGGATTACTCAGTAACCCTTCGCTTGACTTTGCTTACTCGACTGCCAATTCGGAGCAGGTAGTATAGCCAACCTGCTAAGACGATGCTTATCACGGCTACAACCACCCAAATCTTGCCATCCTGCCTTAAGATTTCTGCTAACTGATCCATGGTACACAAGCTTATTAATTCGTAAGATTTTGTATATCGGCTGAGCGTTTGCTGGCCGATTTTTCCAATTCTTGCTGTTCGTCTAAATGACTTTCTACCCGGCGTAAGCGCACTCGCAGTTGGGTAATCCAAAAACCGAGTAGGGTAAAACCAACAAAAGCGGGTCGGATGATGCGTTTGATCGAGTTGTCGGCGTCATACTGATTAAAGCCGGGGTTGCCACCATTACCAGGGTGTAGGGAATCAGTTAATCGGGGCAGAATAAGAATGAGGGGAATGAAAACCGCAAACGCGAAGATATTGTAGACCGAAGATAGTCTGGCTCGGCGGGTCTCATCATCGACCGATCCTCGTAATATGAAATAGGCCAGGTACAAAAGCATGCCGACAGCTACTCCATTGGTCTTGGGATCGTTTGGCCACAGATCACCCCAGGCAAAGTAAGCCCATACCGATCCGGTAATACAGCCCAGCACACCGAACAGCAGAGCGGTGTTAGCCAGCTCAACGGCTATGAGATCGTCGTCCAGTTTCCCTTTTCGCAGGTAGCGAACGGAAAAAATGGCCGACCCTAGCAGCATGGTCATCATGGCAATCCAAAGGGGTGGGTGGAAAAATGTGTTGCGGATGGCTTCGTGTAATATGGGTAATTTGGGGACGGGACTCATCAGCCCCGCAATAAACACATAGGCCAGAATAAGAACGGTCAGGGCTTTCCACCAGTGTTTGAGCATAGACAGAGCAATTTTAGAAATGGGCATTCTGTGTTAAGAAGCCCGGAATCGACAAGTTATACCATACCCGACGAAATAGATAGTCTTTACGACCGTTCCTTTCGCATGGCTAGGACGCCTAATATGGGGCCGGGGAGCAGGATGTAAAATAGCCAGCCGGATAGGCCGATTTTCATAACGAGCCAGGCCATTAGTTGAATCGAAATAACCGTAATTAGAAACCCCAGGCAGGTGACTAGTGTAAGGATACTGCCCCGGTTTTCGACGGCGGCATGACTGGCTACAAGGGTTGAAAATTGGGGTGAATCACCCGCTACGGAACTTCCCCATATCAACAGAAAAAGGCCAAATACGGCTACGGGAGCTTTCAATACTAAAGGCAACAGAACAATGCATAGGCCAGAGGTTATCAATAATGACCGAGCTATACGGGCGCTTCCAATCCGCAGGGCGAGATAGCCTCCGCCGATGCAGCCTAAAGCCCCTGCACCAATGGCTCCAAATGCCCAAAGGGATGTGGATATTACCACATCAGGGTGTTGCTGCTGGTAATAGCTAATCAGCGCGGGTAAAAAGGCCCATAGCGTGTATAGCTCCCACATATGCCCAAAATAACCCAGCATAGCCGGACGAAAGGCGGATGGTTGAAGCAAAGCGCGCAGTGCCTGAAATCGAAATTGGGCTTTCGAAGCTGGAACAGGGCTGGCCGGAACCAGAAAAACGAGTAAAAGCCCACCACCAATCGCCAGCGAACTTACTGATACCATCAGACTGCGATAGGGTAAGCTGCTGCCTAATCCTCGAATCAGGTGCGGAAAGGCCGTTCCTACTACCAATGCCCCGACCAGAAACCCCATCGCTTTTCCTAAGATAGGTTTGAATCGGTCGGCGGCTATTTTCATGCCTACCGGATAAACACCGGCCAGGAAGAAACCTGTCAGAAAACGGCTTACCAGTACGGTTACAGGTTTTATCGGAAGAAAAAGCCAGAGCAAGTTGACTGTTGCCGCCAGCATGACCGAAATCAGAAAGACCTGCGTGGCCCGAAAGTGGTCGGGAATGGCTAACAGGGCGTAGATGAGCGTACCCGAGATAAAGCCAATCTGTACGGCCGAGGTGATCCAACTCGTAAATTCGGTTGTTTTCAGAAGGGCTTGCAGTTCGGGCAGGATGGCGTTTCCGGCAAACCAGAGCGACGTACCCGCAAACTGGGCAAATACGACAACGATTAGTTGAAGATTGGTCTTTGAGGAAGAGAGCATCCTCAAAGATAAGCTCTAGGTTCTTTTGACAGGATTTACAGGATAAACAGGTTCCCTGTTTAAACTTTCTAATTTTCGCTATAACTGGATCGATTTTTTGTCATTCTGACCGGGACGCGTAGTCGAAGGAGGAATCTCAAGCTTGACTAATGAGCGATTTGAGATTCCTCCTTCGACTACGCGTCCCGGTCAGAATGACAAAAAGAGTCTTACATTTTCTACAAAACGAAAAGTTTAAACAGCCTCAGGATAAAAAACATGTAAATCTTGTCAATCCTGTCGAAAAAATCATTTCCAGCCCCGGTAGCTCCGAATGCCAAACGTAGCAATGGCCAGCATCGTCGCTGAACTAATGGGCATCAGAATAGCGGCCACAACTGGCGACAGGTTGCCAAACAGCGCGTAACTCAGGCCAATACCATTGTAAAGCAGCGAAACCACAAAGCTGAACCGGATGACACGCATGCTGTATCGGCTGAAGTCCATAAATTTGGGTAGCTGAACCAGCGCGTTTGCTTCAAGAATGGCATCGCTGGCGGGGGTAAATTGAATGGTGTCGTCGGTGACGGCAATACCTACGTCGGCTTGCTTTAACGCCCCCGCATCGTTCAGGCCGTCGCCTACCATAATGACCCGTTTGCCGGTAGCCTGTAAATGCTTGATAAAAGCTAATTTCTCCTGAGGTCGACAGTTGAAATGCATCTGTCCAGCGTCGGGAAACCACTGCTTCAGTTCCGTTTTTGTATGGTCGTTATCGCCCGACAGCAGATATAGCTGGTACGATTTGTTCAGGCCAGCGAGCAGGTTATCCAGACCAGAACGGTATTGATTTGGGAAGCGGAAGCGACCCCGACATTCGTCGTCAATACTGACATAAACTGCCGACTCGGAGGGCGCGGCAATGTTCGTTTCGGGCTGCGAAGCCATAGCCCGAGGGAGTGAAGACGAAAACATACTCCCCGATAAAGCGTCTTCACAGGCCATCACGGACGCATTGACGAACGAACGCGTTCCTAGTTTTACAATCTGCCCATCGACCACAGCCTGAATGCCATGTCCGGGTACTTCTGTAAACAGGTCGATGGGTAACGATGAACAGCCTGCCAGATGAGTCGACAGTTTCCGGCTAAGCGGGTGAGCCGAGTGCCGCACCAGCGACGCAATCATACTTCGTTCAATAGACGTCAACCTGGGCGAAAGCTCCTCAATTACTCCCGAATCATCACTCTTTCGCTGGAACGCCAGCCCGGTCTTCACTCTTTCAACATCCGTTGTGGCACTCTTTACTTCCGTCAACGTACCCGTCTTATCGAATACGATGGTATCGCAAGCGGCCATTTGTTCGATGACGTCGGCGTTTTTAAGGTACAGATGCCGTTTTCCCAGCAGTCGTAACCCATTGCCCAGTGCGAATGGGTAGGAGAGTGACAACGCACACGGACAGGCAATGATGAGTATGGCTGTAAACACGTTTACGGCTCGTGAAGGATCATGTTGCAGGTACCAGTACAACCCGGCGGCAGAAGCCAGTGTAATCACCGTAATGGTGAAATACTTGCCTACCGCATCGGCAAAGGTGCGGATGCGGGATTCATTATCCTTCTGGAAAGCATCGTTGTTCCAGAGTTGGGTCAGGTAACTTTGCGATACATCACGGACAACTTCCAGTTCGATGGCTTCGCCCACCTGTTTGCCACCCGCATACAATAACGCGCCAGGTTCTTTAGTTTCTGGCTCCGATTCGCCTGTTACGAAGCTATAATCGATTAGGGCATTGCCTTTGTAGAGTAAACCGTCGGCAGGGATTAACTCCTGATTACGAATCCGAATCCGATCCCCTTTCTGAAGTTGGGCCACTGGAATCACGCGCTCCCCGCTCCCCGCCCCTTGCCCCTTGCTTCCAACTACCGTAACTGCCAGTGGAAAATAGGACTTGTAGTCTCGTTCGAAAGAGAGAAACTCATGGGTACGCTGCTGAAACCATTTGCCACATAACAGAAAGAAAACCAGCCCTGTAAGTGAGTCGAAATAACCGGCTCCATCGAGAAACAGCACTTCATAAGACCCCCGGAAGAAAGCTACCAGAATACCCAGCAAAATCGGGAGGTCGATGTTGATAATCCCTTTGCGGAGACTCGACCAAACGGATTCAAAATAGCCGGATGCTGAATAGAAAACGACCGGAATAGCCAGTAGCAAGTTAAGAATGCCGAACATATGCTTAAACGATACATCGTCGAGGCCAAGGTATTCGGGGAAGCTGAACAGCATGATGTTGCCCGCGCAGAATCCGGCTACACCCAGTCGGTACAGAAACGGTCGGTTAGAAGCTTTCTGCCCTTCTTTCACCACATCGTTCAGGCTGATCAGCGGCTCGTAACCAATCGAACTCAATAATTCGACCACCTGCCGAAGCGTAATCTCGGATGGATTGTAGGTTACGAAAACCTGCTTTTTCAAAAAATCGACCCGCGACTGCTGGATAGCCGGATTGATCCGGTACAAATGCTCCAGCAGCCACAGGCACGAACTACAGTGAATAGTGGGTACGTAAAACGTGACCTTCGCGACAGAATCGCCCGAAAATTCCAGTAATTGGGCGATGATGTCGGGGTGGTCCAAAAATTCCAGACGGGTTTGCTGAGCAACGTTGGTTTGTGTATTCCCTGGCCGAAGGCCGTCGGCACCTGGGTCAATGGCATAATACTGGCAAAGCTGATGCTGGCTCAAAATGGAGTATACCGTTTTACAGCCATCGCAGCAGAAGTGTTTATCATCGAACACAAGGTCTTCGTCCAGACATTCATTGCCACAGTGGTAGCAGACCGTTGGGGAAATCGTTGCCGTACTCATCGTTCAGAATTTGGACGCAAATTGGCACGGCGATAGGATGCGCACCCTGATAATCATCAGGAATCAGCCTGATAGGGCTCAGGATTTTGGAGTTATTGGGGAGAGAAATTTGCAAAAACGCGAGGAGCGTGGTGCTGGGAGCAGGGTGCTGGGTGCTGGGTGCTAGGTGGGATGTTCATCATTGAAACCTGTATACTTACTCCATGCACCCTGCTCCCAGCACCACGCTCCTCGCTCCCAGCCCCTATGCAACTCATTCAGAAATACAACGTTCCCGGTCCGCGCTATACGAGCTATCCGACCGTGCCCTTCTGGGATGAAACAACATTTAGTGAAACCGCTTGGATACGTAACCTGCATCGGGCTTTTTCGGTGAGCAATAGCAAAACGGGCATCAGCCTATATATCCATCTGCCCTATTGCGAAAGCCTTTGTACGTTTTGCGGCTGTAATAAACGCATTACCAAAAACCATGGCGTAGAAAACCCCTACATCGATGCGCTGCTGGCGGAATGGAACATCTACTGCGATCTGCTTCCCGAAAAGCCACGCATTGCCGAGTTACATCTGGGTGGTGGAACGCCGAGCTTCTTTTCGCCCGATCAACTAAAACGACTGCTTTCTGGCATTTTTAATCAGGCTACCTCCACCGAATCGCCCGATTATGGCTGGGAAGGCCACCCAAACAACACAACCCGCGAACACCTACAGATATTATACGACTTCGGCTTTCGGCGGGTGAGTTTTGGCATTCAGGATTACGATCCGGTTGTACAGAAGGCCATTCATCGGATTCAGCCCGTCGAGAACGTAGAACGCGTAACGGAGCTGGCAAGGGAGATTGGCTATACATCCATCAGTCATGATCTGGTGTTTGGATTACCCTTCCAGACTACTAATTCGATCATCGACATGATTTACCAGACGCTGATTCTCCGTCCCGACCGCATTGCGTTTTACTCGTATGCGCATGTGCCCTGGCTAAAAGGAAACGGTCAGCGAGGATTTCGGGACGAGGATTTGCCATCGGGTGAAGAAAAACGTATTCTCTACGAAACCGGACGGGCATTGCTGGAAGAGGGCGGCTATGTCGAAATTGGGATGGACCACTTCGCTCGTCCGCACGATGCACTGTACAAAGCAATGGAAGCCGGTACGCTCCACCGAAACTTTATGGGCTACACAACCGCGCAAACGCAGGTGTTGATTGGCCTGGGTGCCTCATCCATTGGCGATGTCTGGACGGCTTTTGCCCAGAACGAGAAAGATGTGGACGTATATATGAATCGGGTATTAGCTGGAGAATTGCCACTCCTTCGCGGGCATGTTCTGGACGATCAGGATCAGTTTCTGCGTCGGCAGATTCTGAACATTATGTGCAAAGGACAAACGAGCTGGCACCTGGGCAACTGGTCGAAGCGCGAGTGGGAAGCGCTGGAAACTCGGCTGGAGGCTTTCTGGCTCGACGGCCTGATCGATTACGATGCCGAAGGCTTACAGGTTCGGCCCGAAGGCCGCCCCTTTCTACGGAATATCTGCATGGCGTTCGATGAACGACTGAACTACGCTAAGCCACAAACCCGACTATTTTCGCAGACGGTTTGAAATGGTCAGATGTGGTCAAGAATGGCCGGGTATTGTCAGAAATGGTCAAAGGTTGACAAGCATTGTCAGGAATTAATAATTTGTCTCTCCGTGGCCTGTGAGGACACAGGCCACTCTACCGGATGGTTATTCCTGGCTGACGCACAAGTGGCCTGTGAGGACACAGGCCACGGAGAGGACAATCCCTGTCCACTCTTGACCATCCCTGACTAGTATTTACTCCCATTTATCCAGCCCCAGCAACTTCCGGCCTAGCGGGCTCAGTTCGGCGGTTTGGTAACGGGTTTTCTCCCAGCCGCGTGGGTCGCCGGGGAAAGCATAACCTTCGGGGGCTACGCGGTCACGCCAGGAGGTGATTCGCCACTGACGCAGGGCTTCGTTATCTTCTTCGGCAGGCATCATCGAGATGTATTGCGCTATCCGCACCTTGTCGGCTGAGCGATTAGGTCGAATGCCGTGTGGTTGGGTACTATTGAAAATCAATAGATCGCCCGCTTCCATTTTTACTTTTACTAGTTCGAACCCCGTTGTATCCGGCTTAAAATGATCGCGATCATCAGGTTGGGTTAGTTTCCAGGTGTCGTAGGTTCGATACAGTTCGGGAATGCACTGAAAGCCGCCCATGTTTTCGTCGGTCTGATCGGCCAGCGCCAGTACGCCCTGCACATTTTGTGGACGAGTTTCGGGGTCGTAATCCCAGTGAATAAAGCCTTTGAAGGTGTCCTGTGGCCGTAGCGGGAAGTTCAGATTGGCCCGGTCGATGGTGACCCAAAGTTTTTCGGTGCCCCATATATCGACAAACGCATCGTAAACACGCTGGTACTGCCGGTTATCCCACTCATATTGATGGTTGTAGAGTTCGACCATGCCGCTGCCCGTCAGCTCTTTCATCTTCATTTCAGCGCGGGGTGGCGCATACCAGGTGGTTGGGTCAGTGGGGTCTTTCTCTTCAAATTCCCATAGAAGTTTTGCCAGACGCTCAGCGTTTTCCTTCGGGACTGCTTGTTTAATCACCACATAGCCGTTCGTGATCCAGAATTGCCAGTCTTCTTCCGAAAGTACTCGTAACGGTTGACCCGGTCCGTCGCCACGGTTCGAACGGTCGCTTAGTTTGAGTTTGCTGCTGGTAGCCGTCGATGGATTGCCCGGAATGTCTTTATGGGCGTTGTTCAGAATCATCGTCGGGGCCATTGTCTGCGTCGCTTCCATAGTCGGTTTGTATTTTTAGTGTTTTTTGTTGTAACAAAGTTAGTGTCGCTGATAGGAGACGTGTTATGACAGAAATTGCCAGTTTTTGTACTATATTGCTCTTAGCTTCCGTATTATCACCTTGTTTGGATATTTATTGGCAAAAAGAAGGCTACGTTGAAAGTCGTTTTAGAAGAGATCAGCCCCGATGTCAACAGTTCATTCCACCTGCTGTTGACGCCCCATCTGAGTGAGGTGTTTCTCTGGCACTATCATCCCGAATACGAAATCGTGTATATCGAAGGAGCCAGTGGGACCCGCCATGTGGGCGACCATATTTCGCGTTACGAAGGCAGTGATCTGGTGTTTATCGGGCCCAATATTCCGCACCTCAATTTCGACTACGGCGTTCAGACAGAGCACCAGAAAGTGGTTGTGCAGTTGAAGCAGAATTTTCTGGGCGATACGCTTTGGCAGGCTCCCGAGTTCAATGCCATTACTACCCTGTTTGAGCGGGCCAAGTCAGGGGTTTCGTTTTACGGGCAGACCAAGCAGGACGTGGGTGAGCAATTGAAGAAACTAACTCAGTTATCGCCATTTGAGCGATTGATGAAGCTGCTGACTATTTTTCAGCAACTGGCTACCAGTACCGAATGGACATCGCTGCAAGGCGAAGCCGTGACCAATGCGTATAACCTGACGGAACAGTTGCGACTCAAAAAGGTAAATCAGTTTATTGCGGAGCAGTACACCCGCAAAATTGAGATCGATGAAGTTGCGGCCGTGGCCAACCTGACCAAAGCGGCCTTTTGTCGGTATTTTAAACGTATGACTCACCTGACCTTCACGCAATTTCTGAACCAATACCGGGTCAATCAGGCGCAGAAATTATTGCTGGTCGATCAGACTGTGTCGGAAGCCTGTTTTGCCTGTGGTTTCGAAAGCCTGTCGTACTTTACTAAGATTTTCCGGCGCGTTACGGGCGAAAACCCGCTACAGTTTAAAAAACGGCATCGGAGTTAGTTTGACGTTCGAACTATGAGGTTTTAGCTAACAAGCGTCTTCGTGATGTCTCGTGATGTCGGTTATTAGTAACCGACAAGTTAGGTTTCTCAAAACCTAACTTGTCAGATGCTTTCATCTGACAGCACAACATGTTAAGTGATCAGCGCTATTTTAGCTAACCTGTTGATGGAAAATCATTAGGGAAATATGGGAGTGAAGCGTCATAATCTTTGTCATGCTTTTACCAAAGAGCTTTTCGGTTAAGCTGCGTTGATGAGCCGACATCACTAGTAAGTCTACCTTATTCTCGTCCAGATACTGCTCCAGTGTTTTTTCTACGCTGTTGCCTTTTACGAGTTGAAAAGTGATGTTGGAGAGATTGGTTTCGGTTTTTACCTGCTGTTCAAAACTCTCCAGCGTCTGTACAGCGTCCTCCGATTCGTCTTTGGCTATGTGAATAACCGTGATGGTAGCCTTGAATGCTTCGGCAATCGGGGCTAGTTTTTGCAGATTACTACTATCTCCCGGTAGATAATCGCTGGCATACACTATGTTCTGTAGGGTTTGCAGCCGTAGGTTCTCTGGTATAGCTATCACGGGGCATTTCACTTTTTCGACCACCCACGACGTAGTGGTACCAAACAGTTTTCCTTCCAGTTTGCTGCCCGAACCTTGCGTGCCCATCACAATCAGGTCAACGTTTTTTTCAGCTACCAGATGAAGCAGTTCCTCATGAAACTCATGATCACTGCTGATATATTCGGGGGTTGAATAGGCGCTGGAACCGGCACTCGTATACAGGTCTTTTAATTTCTGGTCGGTATGTTCTTTTATCGTACGTATTTCATGGTCAAACGAGTTCGCTGATACATAGGCGCTCGTATGATGGGTATGGAACGAATGAAAAATAATAAGCCGGGCCTGTAGTTTTTGTGAGAGATTGCTGGCAAAATGCAGAGCGTTCTCCGAATTTTTTGAGAAATCGACCGGTGCTAAAATGGTTTTCATGATAGTATTACAACGCTTTTCGGGTGCTGATTAGTCAACTGTAAAGGTACAGAGCGCGATTTTTTCAACGATGATTGCAGTCATGAATCGACATGATAATCAGCTTTTTAGTAACTCGGGTGGAAACGCGTGATTTTTAACCAAATTACGGGTTTCCACCCGAGTTACCCGCGTTAACGAATTTTTTTCGACGAAATGTACAACGTCATAATACCGGCGAAGATGGTAGGAACGGCATAAATCAGAAAGTTAGTGACCATCGACAGGCCCATGCCGATCAGGACGCCACCAACGGCTGGCCCGATAATACCTCCCAGCCGACCGATACCGATCGACCAGCCTACACCCGTCGTGCGAAACTCGGTTGGGTACATACGGGCGGCCACGGCGTACAGCCCCACAAAGCCCCCCTGTATACCAAAACCTAACAAAGCAAATAAGAGTAATAGTAAGGATGAACCCATAAACAGACCAAAGGTTGCCATCAGCACGCCCGTCATAATCAGGAAGATACCAATCGTTTTTTTGAGGCCGACCCGGCTCGAAAAGTACCCCTGGGTAATGATTCCGAAAAAGGCCCCTACGTTGAACACCGTTCCGGCATAAATGGCTAATTCGATGGAAAGGCCTGCGTTGGACGCAAGTTTTGGAATCCAGCTAGTCAGAAAATAAAGTGTCGCAAAAGCCAGAAACAGGGCAATCCACAACTGGATTGTTGGGGTTTTATATTCGCCATCTAAAACCGAGGTAAGCGGAATACCCTGTCGTCGAGTGGGCTTCGGTGGCAGTACCGACAGCGTGTTCAGACGCATTCGGTCCAGAATGACATTCGCCTTAACCAAAGCATCGGTTGGTTGCGACTTCAAATAAAATTCCAGCGATTCGGTCAGGAAAAACTGGATAATGGGAAGAGCCCCCAGGGTTGCCAAACCCGCTAACTGGAACATGGTTTGCCAACCTGATTCTGGAATAACCCGAGCGGCTACCAACCCCGACAACACAGCCCCAACCGGATAGCCGCCGATAGCGAAGCTTACCCAGAAATCCTTTGTTTTGTCGGGCGTGTACTCAGCCGCCAACGCTGCCGTACTGGCCAGCATACTACCGATGCCTAATCCACTGACAAACCGAAACGCGATTAAATGGATGATTGCCGTTGACTGGGCCGTCAAATAAATGCTGAATCCCATAATGGCCGCACTGATCAGAATCATGGTTTTGCGGCCAATACTATCGGCCAGGGGAGCCAGTAGCAATGCGCCAAAGGTCATTCCAAATAAGCCCGAGCTGAAGACAATACCCAGAGCTTCGGGACTGGAATTCCAGCCTTTGGCAATCGCTGGGGCTGCGTACGAAATCACCATCACGTCCATACCGTCGAGCATGTTCATCAGAAAGCAGATCAATATGGTAGTATATTGAAGTCGCGTGAGGGGCTGATGGTCGAGCAGAGATTTAGTGCTTACTTCCATTGGTTAGAGGGGTTTAGGGCATTCGATTCAGGGTATCCATTGTGGCGACTCCCGTGGTCTGTATCCTCACAGGCCACTTGTGCGACAGCCAGGTGTTTCCTTTGGCAGAGTGGCCTGTGTTCTCACAGGCCATGGAAACTGATTTCGCTCAGGTTAAACCTAATAGCTTTATGGCATTCTCTTTCAATATCAGGGGTTTTACTTCGTCTCGGAAACCCGCTTCGTGGAAATCCTTAATCCAGCGTTCAGGCGTAATGAGGGGGAAGTCAGTGCCGAACAGCATCCGGTCTTTCAGTAGCGTATTGGCATACTGGACCAACTGTTTCGGAAAATATTTGGGCGACCAGCCGCTCAGGTCGATATAAATATTCGGTTTGTGCATGGCCACCGAAAGGGCTTCGTCCTGCCAGGGCCAGCTTGGGTGGGCAATGATGATCGGGTTGTCGGGAAAATCGATGGCTACGTCGTCCAGATGGATTGGATTCGAATACTCCAGCCGCAGTCCCCCGCCCCCGCGTACGCCCGAACCGAAGCCGGAATGTCCCGAATGAAACAGCATTGGAAGCTTATATTCGGCAATGACCTCGTAGAGGTGATAGGCCATTCGGTCGTTTGGGTAAAACCCTTGTACCGTTGGGTGAAATTTAAAGCCTTTAATGCCATGGTTTTCGATCAGATCTCTGGCTTCACGGGCGCCCATGCGGCCTTTGTGGGGATCGATACTGGCAAAGGCAATCATCACATCAGGATTGTTGCGAGCGCCTTCGGCCACTTCTTCATTCGGAATCCGACGCTTACCAACATTAAACTCCGAATCGACCGTGAACATAACAAAGGCCATGTTCTGCGACCGGTAATAGTCGGCCGTTTCCTGGATGGTTGGGCGCTTATCCGATTTGAAATATTTGGCAAAAGCCTCATCAAGTTCCGGCCGAAAGTCGTCATGCGGATGCCAGCAGGAGGCTTCGGCATGTGTATGGACATCAATGGCGACGATTTTACGTGTATCGATCATATAAAAGAGCGAAAGAATGAAAGAGTGAAAGAGCGAAAAGAGAAAGGGATGCGTCAGCCACTCTTTCGCTCATTCACTCTTTCGCTGTTTAGTTTATAAAACCTGCGGCCGGTTTCTGGCCTGTTTTTACCCACTTCCGAAGTGAATTGAAAGCCTGAGCGGTTTGTTTTGGGGTAAACTGGCAATGACCTCGTCCGTTGGTGTATTTAACTGTAAAGTAGGCGTCTTTCTGCTGTTGATGCACCATATTTTCGAAATTGACGACCCCATACGTGGGCGGAATCAACTGGTCGTAAATCGTATGCATCAATAGTACGGGCTTATTGATATTGCCCGTCCGGTCGTATTTGGCGAACACCGTATTGGGGTCCGCCGTTGCTGCTAGCCGTTCTGCTTTCTGGTTCACTTCCAGGTCGTTCGGGAAACCGCTGTAGACGGTGTTGGTATTATCGAATGGATTACCTTTTGCTTTTTGAGCCAGATCGCGCAGGACATTTTCATTGAAGAACAGCGAGGAGGGCAGGTCGTCAAGTTGTAAGTCGAAGCGTTTGGCAAAGGCAACGGCCAGAGCGGAATCTTTAGCCAGAATAGCCGATCGAATCGCCTTTGCTTTTGTGCCCAGTGCCTGTATGGGTTTCGCCTGATAGGGTTTCGACAGGTCAAAAATGTCGGCTAATGACGTAACGATGCCCGGAAACAACCCGTTGAAGGTAGCATACATATCGAACTCTTTGCGGCATTGTAAATACGGTCGACTTGCAAATGGACAGAGTGACAGGCCCCCGTTGTAAGTAGCGCCAAAGTTTTCGATGGTAGCCAGCGCAACCCCGCCCCCCATCGAATGGCCAACCATGAACGTTGAATCGGGCTTCCCGTAGGTTTTGACAAAGTGTTGTCGCAAGGCTTCCGTATCATCTACGCCTTGCGGTAAGGCAAATCCCTGATACTGATAATCCGACGCAGCCACCGCAAAACCTCGTTCCAGAAAGGGTTTCATTCGGTTGGCAAAATCTGGATTCTGGCTTTGCAACGGGCGAGCACCCATAAACTCATACCCATGCGCATACATGACCAGCTTCCCTTTCCAGTCTTGTGGAAACAGAATCACATACCGCGCCCCGCTAATACGTCCCGTATCGACTTTCGCAACCAAACTTTGCGCAAACGATTGGGTGGAAAAGATTGAGATTATCAGAAAGTTCAGGACAGTTTTCATAGTTTCTTTAGAAGCTTTTTTGTCATCCCGAGGAATGAGGGATCTTCGGGTAACTGTATCGGCTCGCCCGAAGATCCCTCGTTCCTCGGGATGACAAAAAGCCGTTTTTACGCTGTCCCCCAGACTTTTTGGGCGGTGCTAACGACCAATTCAATTTTGCGCCATTGGTCGTCGTAGGTCAGGTCGTTGCCGTGGTGCGTTGACGAGAATCCGCATTGTGGACTCACACAGAGGTTATCCAGCGGCATAAACTGAGCAGCTTCGTCAATGCGTTTGCAGAGATCGTCAATATCTTCCAACTCCCGCACTTTCGATGAAATGATACCCAACACTACCATCTTGTCTTTCGGTACAAACCGCAACGGAGCGAAATCACCTGAGCGTTCGTCGTCGTATTCGAGGAAGTAAGCATCGACGTTGATTTCGTTGAACAGCACTTCGGCCACCGGCTCATAACCTCCTTCGGCAAACCAGGTGCTGCGGTAATTGCCCCGGCAAAGGTGAATACCTACCGTCAGATCGTCGGGTCGCCCATCGATCACGGAGTTGATTAGCGCTGCGTAGGTTTTGGGAAGAAGGTTGGGATCTTCACCTCGTTCAATAGCCGCAGCCCGCATTTTGGGGTCGCATAGGTATGCCAGGTTAGTGTCGTCCAGTTGCAGGTACCGTAACCCTGCCTGATAGAGATGGTCGATCTCTTCGCGGTAAGCCACGGAGAGGTCATGAAAAAACTCGTCCATATCGGGGTACGATGTGATGTCGATGGATTTGCGGCCACCCCGGAAGTGAATCATCGTGGGCGACGGAATCGATACTTTCGGCGTTTGAGTCGTTACGGACTTCAGGAAGTTAAAATCGGCTACCTGAATGTCTTTAACGTGTTTGAGCTTGCCTGTTACACTCAGTACGGGTGGTTTAAATCCATCTTCAGCCACTTTCGCATTCGGATTCGCGTCAATACCACCGGTTACTGTCACCCCAGCCAGTTCTTTCAAAAAATCGAGGTGGAAATAATCCCGGCGGAACTCGCCATCAGTAATGGAGCGCATGCCGGTTGATTCCAGTTTTTTAACGGTTTCGGCAATAGCCTGGTCTTCAATGGCCCGTAGCTCGTCGGCCGTAATTTCGCCTTTTTTCCATTTCAGGCGGTTTTCTTTCACTTCCGGGGTGCGCAGTAGGCTACCCACATGGTCGGCACGAAAAGGAGGAGTTTTCATTCGGAAATAGGTGATTTAATAATGTTGTAGGTTGGAAATTATGTAAATGAATAATGGATAATGAATGATGGATAATGGAGTGTAAGGTCAATTAGTCATTGTTCATTTTACATTATCCATTATTCATCATCCATTATCCATCATGGAATGACTGTATTCAGGGCTGTAAAGCTGGTGGATCAGATGAGGTCGGTTGGCTAAAATGGCTCGCTGGTTCAGGGAACCTTTATCGGTTATCTCGCCCGTGTCGATGGAAGGTGGGTCGTGGGCGACAATGATTTTCCCCAGTCGGTCAGCACTGCCCATCGCGGTCTCGTTAAGCTTGCCAAGCAGTTGGTCAACAAAGTCAGTTACAGCCATTGCCTGAAAAGCGTCCCGGTAGTGAACGTCGGAAGAAAGCTTGGCTAGTTTTCGGCAGGCGTCGGCGTTCAGGAAAAGAATGGCGCTGGCATAATCCCGGTCGAGTCCGGCGATGACAGCATCCTGCACAATGGGCGAGCCAGCGGCAATGATTTTCATGCGAAGTATGCCCACGTTGACCCAGGTGCCGGTCGATAGTTTGAAATCTTCCGCAATCCGTCCGTCGAAGACGAGTCCTTTGCTGGGGTCGGCTTCATCCAGAAATTTTACCGCATCGCCTGTTTTGTAATACCCCTCTTCGTCAAACGCTTTTCGGCTAGCTTCTTCATTGCGCCAGTAGCCGGGTGTAACGTTTGGGGCTTTGTAACGGGCTTCCAGTTTACCATTGTCGGGTACCAGTTTTACGCTCATACCCGCAACCGGTACGCCCAGAAGCCCCGAAAAGCTGCCGCCCCAGTTGGCAAAGAGGGCCGATGGCCCCGATTCGGTACAACCCAGACCCGTAATGATCGGAATTCGCTCACCAATCGTCTCGACGGCTAGTTCTTCCAGCCGATTCCAGATGGGTTGTGCCAGACTGGCTCCGGCATAAAACAGCATGGAGAGCCGGGCGAAAAAGGTTTTCCGTAGTTCGGGTTCGCGCTCAAAATAGGGGATAAGCATCTCGAAACCTTTCGGAACATTGAAGTAAACGGTTGGCGAAATTTCCCGGAGGTTCTGCACCGTCGTTTCAATACCGGCGGGAGTCGGTTTGCCATCGTCGATATAGAGCGAACCGCCATTGTAGAGCGCCAAACCAACGTTATGATTGCCGCCAAAGGTGTGGTTCCAGGGAAGCCAGTCGATAAAAACGGGTGGCTCGGTAGCCATAAAGGGAAACGTCTGCGTAATCTGCTGCAAATTGGCGCACCACATACCGTTTGTGTTGATTACACCTTTGGGCAGTCCCGTTGAGCCAGACGTAAACAGAATTTTAGCAACCGTATCGGCGGTGACACGCTCAAATGCCTGATCGACAGCTTCGGTCGGTTGCGTGATCAATAGCTCAGAAAAGTCGGTCTCGCTGCCGGGCGTGGCTGTGATGATGAGAACTTCAGGGAAAAGCGATTTGGCTAAGGCAATGGCTCGTGCATACGCTGTTTCGTTCTGAACAAAAACGACTTTGGGCCTCATCACCTGCAAACAATGCTTCAGCCGTCCCAAATCCGTCGACAACAGCGAATACTGTGGTGAAATAGGGCTGTAGGGAACGCCAATGTGCAACGCTGCCAACGCCAGTAAGGCATGTTCGAGACTGTTTTCCGACAGAATGACGATCGACTCGTCGGGGCTAATATTCTGGTCAAGCAGATATTGGGCAATGGCTTTTACCTGCTCCAGCGTGGTCCGATACGATAGACGAATCCATTCCCCATCTGCTGCGCGACGAGCCAGAAAAGTAGCCTCCGGGCGGTGAGTGGCCCAATACAACAACTTTTCACCCGGTTTAGTGGGGTAAGAACCCAAAGGCTGTTCCAGTTCTAACCGGATGGAGCCATCGGCATCAACCTGTTTTCGGGTAGTCGTCGGCCCGAACGCGATGGTTTTATAAGGAGATGTCATTGGGTTTAGGAGTTAGGGTTTGCTTACTGTCCAACTTTTTTGGCGCGTCCTTCCAGGAAATCGGTCAGTCGCTGTTTGGCTTCGGGGGATGACTGGGCAATGGTGGCCATCAGACTTTCCATTAATAGTCCTTCCGATTGGGATGAATCGGCAATGCGGGGGAGTACGTGCATCAGGGCGTAGTTGGTCATGGGGGCGTTCTGTGCAATTTTTTTTGCCAGTTCGATTCCTTTTGCCAGTCCTTCATCAGCCATAGTCACGTACTGTGAAAATCCCATCCAGACGCCTTCTTCAGCCGAAATGGTTCGTCCGGTAAACATCATATCGGCCATACGAGCCGTACCAATCAGCTTCGGTAGCCGCACTGAGGCTCCACCACCCACAAAAATGCCCCGTTGCCCTTCGGGTAAAGCATAAAACGTACTGGCTTCGGCCACCCGAATATGACAGGCCGACGCAATTTCCAGCCCACCACCTACACAAGCTCCTTTCAGTACGGCCACGACCGGAACCTTGCCAAACTGAATTTTATCGAGCGCCCGGTGCCACATGCGTGAATGATGCAGTCCCTCAATGATGTCCCGCTCCTGTAATTCGGACAGGTCGAGACCAGCGCTGAAATGGTCGCCTTCGCTATGCAGTACAGCGCATTTTACTCCGTCTGGAATGTTGGAAAAGGCTGATTCCAATGCCAGAAGGAGCGCATCATTGACGGCATTCCGTTTTTGTGGACGGTTCAGTTTGACAAAAAACAGTTCGTTGTCCTGCTCTATTTCCAATAATGCAGCCATTTTTTTGTGGTCATTGATAGTCATTAAGTGGTCATTAGGTTGTCATTTTATGGTCATTCATTGCTTGCGGTTAATTAGCTGTTTAAATTATTGACGCTAGTCTCAAAACGGGTGCTTTTGTCATGCTGACGCAGGAAGCATCTTGAGGTTTCTTTACTCTCAGGTACGCAGTCTTTAAGATGCTTCCTGCGTCAGCATGACAAAAGCATTCATTCGCTTATTATCAAAAGTTTAAACAGCTTCTAAATCGATAAATGACCACTGAATGGCTATCAATGACTCCTATTACTTTACCTGCCAGACCGTGATCTGTACGTTGTCTGGATTCCGAATCGCCGTAGCGATAAAGATGGCGTTGTTCATCCAGTCGTATTTACCGGCTGGCGCTTCAAACTTGGGTACCGTTCGGAAATAGTATTCGCTCGGACTTACCTGTTCGCCACGACCAATACGCGCAGCTACTTCGGGCGTTGCCACTCGCAGACCGGTGTTGGTAATGTAAATTGTGGTTCCATCAAGGGTTTTGAGTTGATAGTGCGCTTCCAGTTCGGCTACTCCGTCTTTCCGGACGATTTGCCAATCGGCACCGCCGGGTAGGATTTCGCCTTTGATGCGTGGCCCTTCAAACGTACCTCCGGTAATGGGGATGATGCGTCGTAAGCCGTGAGGAGTTTCGCCGACCACATAGGGAGCCCCTACTTTCACGCTCAGTTCACAGACAAGCTCTAGCTGGGGGACGTCGTACCGCTGTGGTTTCTGAGCGAGTACGCCAGAAATTGACCCAATCAGCGCAAGCAGGATAAGCACTTGTTGAAACCTCACCCCACTCCTAAAACAGGAGAGGGGCTTTTTACACGTCATGATGTTGAAAAAATGTGAGTGTTTCATAGCTTTTCTTAATTCACTCGTTCCAGAATGACGGCGTACCCCATGCCGACACCTACGCACATAGTGGCAAGGGCGTAGCGTTTTTGCTGCTTTTGTAATTCAAGCGTTGCCGTTTGAATCAATCGTGCGCCCGACATACCCAGTGGATGGCCTAAGGCAATCGCGCCACCATTGGGGTTAATCCGTGGGTCATCGTCGGCCAGGCCCAATTGTCGGGTACAAGCCAGCGACTGGGCTGCAAAGGCTTCGTTGAGTTCGATTACGTCTATATCGGCCAATTGCAACCCTGCTTTTTTGAGCACTTTTTGTGTAGCCGGGACCGGGCCAATGCCCATAATGCGTGGTTCTACACCGACCACGGCCGATGCCACAATTCGTGCTTTGGGAGGTAGCTGATACCGATTGATAGCCTCTTCTGACGTGATGAGGAGGGCGGCTGCACCGTCGTTCAGGCCCGCTGAATTGCCGGCCGTTACACTTCCTCCGTCTTTTTTAAAAGCAGGTTTCAGACTGGCCAGTACATCAAGTGTGGTATTGGGCTTCGCAAACTCGTCGTAGGTAAATAAGAGGGGAGCCCCTTTTTTGGTTGGAAGTTCAACAGGCATGATCTCCTCTGACAACCGGCCTGATTGCTGAGAATGTGCCGCCTTTTGCTGTGACCGATAGGCAAATAAGTCCTGATCCTCCCGGCTGATATTGTACAACTCAACCAGATTTTCGGCCGTTACACCCATGGCATCGGTGCCATACCGGGCCTGCATTTTCGGGTTGATAAACCGCCAGCCAAAGCTGGAGTCGAACAGTTGAGCGTCGTTGCCAAACGGTTTCGAGGTTTTCGACATTACCCACGGACCGCGCGTCATGTGTTCGATGCCTCCGGCTATAAATACGTCGCCATCACCCGCTTTGATCGCCCGATTGGCATGAATTACCGCTGACATACCCGAAGAACACAGCCGGTTGACGGTTTCACCCGGAACCGTGTAGGGCAGACCAGCCAGCAACAACGCCATTCGGGCCACGTTCCGGTTGTCTTCGCCCGCCTGGTTATGACAGCCGAGTATCACGTCATCGACCGCTTCGGGTGGCAGGCCAGGGTTGCGCTTCAATAGTTCTTTGATCGGTAATGCCGCCAGGTCGTCGGCCCGAATGGTCGAGAGGCTTCCGCCGAAACTTCCAATCGGGGTACGGATGGCGTCGATGATATAAGCTTCGTTCATAGGTGAAAGAGCGAAAGAGTGAAAGAGCGAAAGAGCTTGTTGGCCGGATGGCTTTCGCTCTTTCATTCTTTCGCTCTTTCGCTCATTAAAAAGTTTGCACTTGTCTTTGCCTGTACTTCCTCCAGTGTTGCACCCGGCATGAGTTCTAATAGCGTTAGTTTTCCATCAGGATACGCAAATACAGCCAGGTCCGTGATTACCATATCGACTACACCGGTGGCTGTGAGTGGCAGCGTACACTGAGGGACGATCTTAGATGAACCATCTGGATTCGTATGGGTCATAGTGATGATTAATCGTTTTGCGCCTTTCGCCAGATCCATTGCCCCGCCGACACCCAGTAACGGCTTGCCGGGAACAGCCCAGTTGGCCAGATTCGCCGACTCATCAACTTCCAGCCCGCCCATAATGGCTACATCGATATGACCACCCCGAATCATGGCAAATGAGTCGGCACTATCGAAATAGCTGCTACCTTTTAGGGCGGTTACGGGAATCTTTCCCGCATTGACCGGATAATCCATCGCCCCACCGCCATCAGTCGGAACAGGGCCTACACCCAACATGCCGTTTTCGGTGTGGAGCATAATGCCCTGCTCGTCGGTAATCAGGTCGGCAACGAGGGTTGGTATGCCGATGCCCAGATTGACCACATCCCCTTTTTTTAGTTCGGCTAATGCCCGACGGGCCATGTTCATCCGTACCTCGTCTACTTTTTTGGACGACGATACCGATGCCGACATGCCCAGGTCTTCGGGTGTAAGGGTAGCCTGCACCAGATAATCGACAAAGCAGCCAGGCGTATGCACACATTCGGGAGCAATCTGCCCGACGGGTACAATTTCTTCGACTTCCGCAATAACCAGATCGGCGGCTGTGGCCATTGCCTTATTAAAGTTATTTTCGGTCATTCGGTATTGCAGATTACCCGCCGTATCGGCTCGCCAGGCCCGAATGAAGGCTACATTACCCCGAATGCTTTTGATAAACACATGCTCAACACCATCAATTACCTTCGTTTCGCGCCCTTGTGCCAAAGGCGTACCAGCCGATGTCGGCGTATAGAATCCGCCAATTCCGGCTCCGCCTGCCCGTATCGCTTCGGCTAGTGTGCCCTGAGGTAGTAATTCATAGTCAACCAGACCACTTTGGGCTGCTTTAACGGCGTCGGGGTTGGACGTAAAAAACGAGCCGATCAATTTTTTGAGTTGCCCATTCCGTAAAAGCCGTCCGCCACCAAGACCTGTTTCGCCGGTGTTGTTGCCAATAAACGTCAGGTTTTTGGTGCCTAGCTCGGCCAATGCGTGCATCAGATGAACAGGGTTTCCTGTCATACCAAAGCCACCCTGCAAGAGTGTATCGCCATCGCGTACCAATGCGGCAGCCTGAGCCAGTGTCAGAATAGGTACTGTTTTCATCTAAAAACCTCACCCCAACCCCTCTCCTGTTTTAGGAGAGGGGCTTTTTCATGCTGCGGGATATTGCAAAAGCATGAAGATTCGTAAAATGTTTAGCAGCGTTAACCGCCTAATAAGTCAATCCTTCGTCGTACTTAAACAGGGCGTAGCCTGGACCTTCCAGATAGCCCGGTACATCGGTCTTCTGATTTTGAACGGCTGTTTCTGAAACGGGGGTTGCAAACGGCATTTTTCCGGTTGGTTTAAATTGTCCCGTTACAATGTCCAGAAGGGCGTCGGTGGTTGTACCAAAGGTGGCCAGCACACCCAAAAACCTTGACTGAGTACTCGAATTGTAAATTTCATCGATGACCCAGGGATTGGTATAGTTTATCGCCAGGATCGTTGGTTTTTTAGCTGTGAGCGCATTGATATACTCTACATCTACCTGATTTTTTGATAGAGAGAGGTAAATCGGCGCGCCATTGGAAGCAAACAACGACCGGGAACCGGGCGTAATCCAGAGCAACACAACATCGGCCTCTTCCGGCGTTTTTACGAACTCCACATTCTGTCTTGGCAGCTCGGTGTATACCTTACTGGCACTGGCGTTTGGATTTTGTTTGTAATAGGATTCGAAATAGACCTTCGTTTTAGGGCGTAATGGGAGCTTTTTATCTTCATTTCGCAACAACACAATGGACTTTCGCATGGCGATGTCGGCCTTTGCCTGGAAGGCTGCGTTTCCTACCGTGCGTTCGGCAGCCTCTTCATCGACATACGGATTCTCGAACAGGCCGAGGTCAAACTTTTCCTGCAACAGCCGCAGTACGGAATCATCGACCAGCTTTGGGTCAACCATGCCACTACGTACAGTTTCGAGCAATTTGGATGGATCGGCTGTACCTGAATAGAGGTTGACACCCGCTTCAAGGGTGCGCTTGTAGCGTTCGGTGATCGATAGGTTTTCGGCTCCCCAGGGCATCATTTCGATGGGGCCTGTGTCGGAGTTAATGATTCCTGTGAACCCTAATTCGCCCCGCAGCAAGTCGTGGATTACCCCTTTATTATAAGCGTAGGCAATCTTTTCGTACTTGGTATCCAGGGGCAACGAGTAGTAAGGCATGATGGCCGATGTACCTGCTTTAATGGCGGCTTTAAAGGGAATCAGGTTATTGGTGAACATGCCGCCCGTAAATCGCTCGGATTTGCCCCAGTCGAAGTGGGGGTCCTGTCCGCCCTCACCAGCACCCCCGCCCGGAAAGTGTTTGACCGTCATGGCAACGGAAGATGAGTTCAGTTTAGAGCCTTGAAAACCCAGAACCAGTTCTGTCATTATACGCCCTGCCCAGTCGGCGTTTTCACCAAAAGTGCCTTCGATACGTTGCCAGCGGGGTTCGGTAGCTAAATCGGCCATGTACATGTACCCTTTACGGAGCCCAACGGCTGCCCACTCCTGCCGGGCTATGTCGGCAAATTCGCGGATTAGTTTCGGATCACGGGTAGCTGATAAACCTAATTCACCCGGCCAGGTAGAGAAGACCGTTTTGCCGACGCTCAGGCCAATCGACGCATCCTTGGTAATGTGATTGCGAGGGTTGGAAGCAACAATAGCAGGGATACCCAGACCATCGCTTTCGCAAAGTGCCTGTAATTTATTGGCCCACTCAGCCGTAACGCGGGCGCTGGCATTGGCTCGCAGGATAAAGTGCCGTAGGTGAAAGGTTTTAACCGCTTTGGTCGTTCCGGCCGCATTCATAATGGGCGTAGGCAACGGCTTTCGCGTAAACATATTGGTTTCGGCCACCAAATCGTCCTCATTGAAGTCGCTACTGATCGGCTCCTTGTTTTTAGGCGCTTCAAACGCCCAATCGTTCTTCAGGCGGGTCGTACTGATCAGCATAAACCCGACTTTGTCTTCCAGCGACATTCGGGAGAGCAGGTCACGACTCCGTTCGGCCGACGATAACCGCCAGTCTTCGTACTTATCTAGCTGGCCATTGCGGTTTAGATCTTTAAATTGAAGCTTTCCAATTGTCAGAATTTTTGCCGACCGTACGCCCAGCGTAGGTTGTGTTTTCGGAGGCTGGGCCCAACTTATGGCTGTTTGTATCGTACCAGAAACGATTAGCAGCCCATTCAGAATATAGGGCTTTATCGGCAGTCGGTTCATGCGTTTACGGGCTGGGTTAATGAGGTTACGGGATTGATTGAGTTGCTGGCTTGTTTGGCCGCCAGACCAACGTAGTTTTCGGCGATCAGGGTCGATGCTGTCGGGCTGGTTACTAATTGATTGAATCGGGATGTCTGCAAATGTGCGTCAAAAGAGGAACGTTCGGGATTATGATGCATTAGTTCGGTCATGAAATTGGAAAACTCCTGTACCCGCCAAACTCGACGCATACAACAATCGGTGTAGTTGGCCAACTCGTTGGAGTTACCATCCCGGTACCAGCTCATCAGGGCATTGAAAAGTTGCTCCGTGTCGGCTACGGCCATATTCAGCCCCTTGGCCCCTGTTGGCGGGACAATGTGAGCCGAATCGCCCGCCAGGAACAGCCGCCCGAATTGCATCGGTTCGCTCACGAAGCTGCGCATGGGTGTAATGGTTTTCTCCAGAATTGGCCCTTCGGTCAATGTCCAGCCATTGGTGCCGAGTCGAATCTGCAATTCAGCCCATATGCGTTCATCAGGCCAGTCGTCGAGGGTGTCGGTTACAGCACATTGCACGTACAACCGGGAGATTTCGGACGAACGCATGCTGTGCAGCGCAAACCCACGCGCGTGATACGCATAGATAAGTTCGTCGGTCGAGGGGGGTACTTTGGCCAGAATACCCAGCCAGCAATACGGGTAGGTTTTGTCGTAAACAGTGCTTAACCCGGCCGGAATCGTAGGTCGGGAAATACCATGGAAACCATCGCAACCCGCTACAAAATCGCAGGTGAGGGTGTGATTTTCTCCCTGATAGGTGTACTGGATGGTTGGTTTATCGGTTTCCAGACCTTCAATAGCCGTGGCCTCAGCTTCAAACAGAAGGTCACCACCCGCGTCGAGCCGGAGTTGAATGAGGTCTTTTACCAGTTCGGTCTGGGCGTAGATCGTTACCCGGGAGCCACCCGTCAATCTGGCCAGGCCGATACGGTGCCGTTGTCCGTTGTAGCTTAAAATGACCCCATCATGCGTAAGTCCTTCCCGATCTAGTCGAGCTGTAGCACCCGCCTGTCGGAGCACATCGACCGTATTCTGTTCGAGTAAACCCGCTCGCTGACGACTTTCAACCCGCCCTCGTGATCGGTTTTCCAGCACGACCGACCGAATGCCCTGCCGATGTAGTAGCTGGGAAAGAAGCAGTCCAGCCGGACCCGCTCCGATGATGCCTACCTGCGTGTGGTGATTCATGGCTGACGCTCCTGTAAAATTTCCTGGGCGGCATGAAACGCGGCATTGGCGGCTGGCAGCCCGCAATACAGCGCCGAATGCATAATGACTTCCTTCAATTCATCGATGGTGACGCCATTGTTGAAAGCCGCCCGAACGTGCATTTTAAATTCACTTTCGCGGTTGAGGGCAATCAGCATACCCAGCGTAATCAGACTGCGAGAATGACGGGTTAAGCCGGGCCGTGTCCAGATTTCACCCCAGGCGTAGCGGGTGATGAACTCCTGAAAGTCAGCGTTGAAATCAGTAATTGCTGCATTGGCCCGGTCTACATGTGCATCGCCTAAAACGGCCCGCCGAACGGTCATCCCCTGATCATATACATGTTGCTTAGGTGATACCGACTCCGAAGGCTTGGTTTGTGCGGCTGATTCCTGCAAAAATGCCAGCAGGAGTTGGACTACGACATCGGCCTTTTCAACAACCGACATATGGGCTACCGATAACTCGCAAAGCTGGGCATTCGGTATTTCCTGCTGCATAAACTGGCCGTCGGAAACGGTCGTTACGGGGTCGTAGGTGCCCGCAATGATGAGCGTAGGAGCCGTAATGTGGTGGATGGACGCTCGTAAATCTGCATCCCGAATGACAGCGCAACAGGCGACATGCCCTTCGGCTGAATTGGCCTTAATCATCGCTAGCAAGCGTGCTGTTGCTTCTGGGTTCGCCTGTTGAAACTCACTGGTCAGCCAACGATTCAGTACGGCATCGGCAATGGCCGAAATACCCTGTTGACTAACGGTGTTAATGCGTTCATTCCAGCCAGCAGCGGTCCCGATTTTGGCGGCTGTGTTGCAGAGAACCAGCTTATTGATGCGGTCGGGATGATGAACGGCCAGCCATTGTCCAATCAATCCACCCATCGACAGGCCACAAAAGTTGACTTTTTCTATACCTAGTGAATCCAGTAAGCCTAGCGCATCCCGCCCTAAATCGGCTAGACTGATTGGGGCCAGAGACGATGGTGTTTGGCCATGACCGGTTGTATCGTAGCGAAGAATCCGAAAATGAGGTCGAAGCGGCTCCACCACATCGTCCCACATGGTTAAATTAGAACCCAGCGAATTGGAAAAAAACAGAACAGGGCCTTGCGCTGCGCCTTCCAACTGGTAGTGGATTTGGTTTTCGTTTATCTGTAGGCTTGGCATGGTTAGGGTTGAGTAGTCAGATTCTGTTGCATCCGGTCGGTATCGACTTCAAGCGTTCGGATCAGGTCATTGGCATGATGTAGGTTAGCGGCTGTAAGCGTAACCAGTTCCCGGATAACCGACCATTCGCTGTGCCAGGCTCCGGCGGCCCGTTCGTGGGGTTGGTTCATTGAGCTTAACAAACTGGCTACTAAGCTGGGTGTGCGGTGGGCAATGGCTACCATGAACGTCGACGTTACCGGATTTCGCTTGTGGGGCATAGACGATGAACCACCCTTGCCTTCGGCAGCCCCTTCCCGAACTTCGCCTACTTCCGTTTGCATAAGCAGGATAATGTCGTTCGCCAGTTTACCTAGTGATCCATTCAGAATACCTAGCGTGGCTGCCAGATCGGCCAGTCGATCCCGTTGCGTATGCCAGGCCGTCGTTGTAGCGCTGAGCCCCAGGGTTGCCGCTACCTGTTCGCAAATCGTACTATAATGTTTGCCAAATGATAACCCATTTCCGACTGGGCCGCCCAACTGCACCACCAGGCATTCCTGACTGACTCGATCCAGGCGCTCGGCGGAGCGAAATAACCCACTGAGCCAGCCCGTTAGTTTGTCGCCGAAGGTGATAGGTAAAGCCTGTTGCAAGAGCGTTCGACCCATCATCGGGGTATGCTGATAGGTTTGCCGAAGTGCCGTTAGTTGATTGATGAGTTCTTCCAGATTGGCCTTGATAGCTGTAAAGCACTGATTCAACTGGCATACCAACGCGGTGTCGATCACATCCTGACTGGTTGCTCCCCGGTGTACGTATTGAGCTACTTCCGGGTTTTTCAGGTGAACACGTTGTCTGAGTTGGTCAATAAATGGAATCGCCGGATTGCCTGCCAATAGGGTTCGGCTTTTAAGCCATGCGATGTCCCAATCGGTTTCGGCACAACAAGCCTGGATGGTTTCAGCCGCTGATGCAGGTATATCACCTACCAACGCCTGTGCGCTGGCCAGCGCCGACTCGAACGCCAGCATGAACCTTAGTTCGGTGTCGTCCGAAAAAAGGGCTTCCATCAGCGGAGTGGTGAAAATTGAGTCGGCCAGCACAATGGTAAAAGCTATAAGTCGAAAAATACGGTTTCGTCAGTACCCTGAAGCCGAATGTCGAACTGGTAATGACCTTCCCTGTTCTTCATAGCGATGAGCGTGTGTCGCCGTTCAGCATCAATAGAACGGAGAAGAGCATCCTGCTCGTTGGCATCGGGTTCATCCGAAAAGTAAAGCCGGGTGTAGAGCGTTCGCAGTGAACCGCGCAGAAACAGGATGACATTGATGTGCGGGGCCGAATCGGTGGCAGCAGAACCCGGTTTAACGGTCGTAAACGTAAACTGATTCGTCCGGGTCGTGCCTGTACCCAGACGACCGAAACCAGTAAAAGTGGATTGGCCGGGTGGGTAGGCAATGGGTTCGGTATTGTATTGGCCCTGTCCGTCGGCTTGCCAGCATTCGATCATGGCGTCAGACACAGGCTGGCCGCTGCCATCAAAAATGCACCCGGAAACGTAAACCAACTCTGCCGAATGGTCGAGTGGGTTCACCATGTCTCCTTCAGCCAGGCTATTGAAGTCGTAACCGTATTGGTGAGCTGTCAGGCCGTAGGCGAAAAAAGGGCCTACCGTTTGCGAGGGGGTTATCGGTAAGTTTGTCATTTACTCAAACGGGGTTTGATTCCGGCCATTCAGTACAATATTGAATTCATACGCCAGGGCAAATTCCGGCTCGGTCCAGTCCATGCTGAATTTCGCAATTAGTAGTTCACGGGCATGCGTTGGAACGGACTGAAAAATTGGGTCGTAGGCAAACAGCGGATCGCCGGGAAAGTACATCTGCGTAACCAGCCGCTGATCGAGATGAGGACCGATTACCGAAAAATGAATATGGTTTGGACGCCAGGCGTTGTAATGATTGCCCCAGGGATAAGCCCCCGGTTTGATCGTATAAAAGGAGTACCGGCCTTCCGCATCGGTGAGCAAACGCCCGGCTCCTAAAAAGTTGGGGTCTAGGGGAGCATCGTGAATCTCTGCTTTGTGAATATACCGACCGGCGGCATTGGCCTGCCAGATTTCGACCAGCACATTCGGCAATGGACGTCCCGACGCATCCAGCACACGGCCCGCTATTTTAATTCGTTCGCCAATCGGCTCGCCATTTTTACGCGCATTTTTGGTCAGGTCATTGTCCAGCGCACCGATACAGGAATCACCAAAAACGGGCATCCGCAGATTTTTCATCTGATCGGGCACCAGCATCAACGGGCGAGTCGGACTGCGCAGGATGGTAGACTTGTATTCCGGCGACAGATGCAACGGATGGTTGCTCAATGGAACGGCTTGAACAAGGTCAGTTACCGTGGTCGGTTCATCTAGCTGAGCGCTTTTAAGCTCCATGTGGGGTTTGTTTCGGTGGTAAAGGCAGGGAGGACAAATCTATGGGGAAGGTGCAATATTTTCTTGGATGATTCTAAAACAAGCTTGTACAAATAGAACATAAGTGCGATATTCGGCCGAATAGTTGTCTTTTTCGAACATGGCCCGGCACGGACTCAAGAATTACAAAGGCTTATACGGTGACCACCGGTTGCCCTTCCCGGAGAATTTTATCCATCATGAGTTGCTGGCCGTTCGCAGTAAACTGTACGGTTGGGAAATCGACCAGCATCTGCACACCGACTTATACCAGTTGTTCATTTTTACAGAAGGAAGTGGTATCGTATTGTCGGAGCAAAGGCGAATTCCGCTTCGGCCACCCTGTGTACTGATCGTTCCAGCTAACACACTACATGGTTTTGCGTTTCAGGCTGGTATGGATGGCGAAGTATTCACTATATCAGAGTCATCGCTGGATCAACTCCTCCGCGACTCGCAACATATTCGACTAGGATTGAATCAGCTTCAGCAAGTAACGTTCGACGATACTGGGGTTTCGTCTGATGAAATACTGTGGCTTAAGGATCGGCTCATTCGGGAGTTGGAAACCGATCAGCCGGAGAAACAAGGGATGCTGGAACATCTGACGCAACTATTATTAATCAGTTTATATCGAACCAGCCTGCGTTCGGAAGTACCCGTTCAGAAGTCGGACAATCGAACACTGACGTATTTCCTTTCCTTTCAGAAGCTGATTCGCCAGTCGGTTCACGAGCCAAAAACGATTCAGGCATACGCGCGTGAGCTTCATATTACCACCGTTCATCTGAATCGAATCTGCCAGTCGATTGTCAATAAATCGGCTTTACAACTGGTACACGATTATCTGACCGCTGAAGCCAAAAAATACCTTCTGAATACGACTTATTCCCTATCGGAAGTCTCCTATCTGCTGAATTTTAAAGATCCGGCCTATTTCTCTCGATTGTTCAAGAAACAGACCGGCCTATCACCCAGAGATTTTAGAAAGCAACAGGAGTAGTGTGATGCCAAATGGCTCTTTCCGTGGCCTGTGTCCTCACAGACCACAGAAAGGGAAGGCTCTGTTTGTGCGCACACATACCAAACAATCTTCAATATTTTGTGGATTATATTCGTTAAAAGTAAGACCCGCCCGAATTTGCGTTATCTTGGGCGCGGAAAGTTCTGCTCACTTACCTATATGAAAACCATTACGTCGTCTGCGCTGCTGGTGGTGTTGGGTCTGGCCCTTGGCTTGTCGGGCTGCAACTCGGCCATGCAAGCTTATAAAAAAGGCGTTCGCCACTTCGATGCAGGAGAATATAATCTGGCACTGACTCAGTTTGAAAAAGCCAGCAAAGGAACCATCGATCCGGCCCGTCTGAATTATTACGTAGCCGAGTCGTATCGGCTCTCGAACCGTTTTGGCGAAGCGGTACCCTTCTATCAAAAAGCCATTGATGCCAATACAACCGAGCCAACTGCCCGGTTCAATTATGCCTATTCTCTCAAATCGCAGGGTAACTATGCCGAAGCACTCAAGCAATTGCAGGAGTTTGTTGCCAACGCGCCAAAAAATACAGCCAAGGCTACCCTGGATAAAGCAAAGCGGGAGGTTGAGACTCTAAAAGCCATCGACATTATTGCCAAAAATAAGTCGATGATTACCCTGCGGAATATGGCCAATTTGAACTCGCCCGGAGCCGAGTTCGCACCCGTTGTGCGGGGAGAGGAGTTGATATTTACGGCCTCGCGGAAAGAGCAGATGTATAAAAATAACGGGCAGCATATGCTTGGTTTATACAAAACCAAGCTCAATCAGAGGCCCGACGAAACGGGTACGTCACCCGCTCCCGAACCCTTTAGCACCAATGTCTTTCAGGGTGATGTCAACGAAGGAACGCCTGCCTTTACGAAAGATGGTAAGACGATGGTTTTTGCACGGGGCAATAACGGAAAACGCAAAGGTGGTCTGGATGTTGATTTGTTTATCAGTCGATTAGGTGAAGGGGGCGTATGGAGCCAACCGTTACGGTTACCTATTAGCGACTCGACAGCCTGGGACGGTTCACCCGCTTTTTCGGGCGACGGTCGTACGCTTTATTTCGCTTCGAACCGGGCTGGTGGCGCGGGTGGCATCGACCTCTACCGGACCAGCATCGACGCGTCGGGGCGGTTTAGTCGTCCGGTCAATATGGGCCGCGATATTAATACCCCCGGCGATGAGATGTTTCCGTATGTTGGTGCCAATGCCAAACTATACTTTGCCTCGGATGGGCATCCCGGACTTGGTAAACTGGATGTATTTATCGCCACGCGCTCAGGTGGGGTTACGCGTGTCGAAAACATGGGACAGCCGATCAATTCACCAGCCGACGATTTTGGCCTGATTTATACCGATCCGAACAAAGGATTTCTGGCTTCGAACCGGTCAGGCGGCAAAGGCGACGATGATATTTATTTCTTCCAGGAAGGACCTGATTCGGACACCACGACGATTGCCCAAAATCCACCGGCCAACGCCCCAAAAACTGTCCGTTATTTTCTTGCCGGTACGGTTTCCGCCAATGAAACGCCTATCGCTCCCCTTGACTCGGCAACAGTGAAAGTAATCGACGATGCAACGGGACAACCCATTGGCGAAGCGGTGACGGACAAGCCAGGTACATTTGGAAAATACTCGTTGCAGGAAGGAAAAGATTATACCGTTCTAGCTCAACGGAAAGGGTACCTGACCCGCCGGGAGCAGTTCACGATGCAGGGGAGAAGTATTCCACAGATATTCCTGACCAAACCGCAAACCGACACGACCTTTACCGTCGATTTGCTGCTCGATAAGGCAACACTCAACAAAACGTTCGTGCTGGAGAATATCTATTACGATCTCGACAAATACAATATTCGCTCGGATGCGGCTGTCGAACTTGACAAACTCGTGACGATTTTGCAGGATAATCCGACGCTGAAAATTGAACTTGGCTCGCATACCGATGCTCGTGCCAGCGATGCCTATAACCAGAAACTGTCGCAGAACCGGGCGAAGTCGGCCGTAGAATATATTGTCTCAAAGGGTATCGATGCCGACCGGCTTACCTATAAGGGATACGGCGAAACGCAGCTGATTGTGAAGAACGCGAAAACCGAAGAAGAGCATCAGCGCAACCGCCGGACGGAGTTCAAGATTCTGGAGTTATAAACGAAATCGACGGCAAATAAAAACGCCAGCCTTCAACAAACAGGGCTGGCGTTTTTACGTTTGATCGGTATCTGGTCAGCAGAAATCCATTACTACTTAACCAGCAATTGAGTACGCTGTTGTTGGCCGTCCTTTACAACTACCAGTGAGTAAAGCCCAAAGGATAGTGTATTGACTGGTTGGAGAAGCAACTCCTGGTCGTTGGCTCGCGACTGGTTGATGGGTACTTCAAAGCCAAGCAAATTATACAGACGCACATCGGTCGACGATTTTTCAGGAATCACCAGTCGAAACGACGCACCCGATTCAACCGGATTAGGATATACAAACAATCGGTCAGAAAGGCCCTCGATAGGGCGATAGATGGAAATAATGCGTGTACTGTTGGTACTTCCATCCAGATCGGTTTGTACGAGCCGATAATAATTATGGCCCAGAGCGGGGGTCTCGTCAATGTACGTGTACGTTTGTGTTTCCTGGCTTGTTCCCTTCGACTGTACTTTCCCTACGCTGTCGAATGACTTTAAGTCGGTACTCCGCTGTATTAAAAAATAATCCGCGTTTTTCTCCCAGGTAGTTGCCCATTCGAGCCTGACGGTTCTTTCTTCGGCGGTACCTTTCCAAAATAGCAAGCTTACGGGCAATGGATTCGCTTCAACTGCGAATGAGCAGGTAGCATCGCTGCTGGGGTCGGCAATGTTCAGGACAACGAGACGAACCGGATTGGAACCGCAGGCTGTATAACTCGACCCTGTAGTGACGCCCATGCCCAGGAATCCTTCGTTACCTGTTGCGCCCCGATCATCGATATAGCCTGTATTTCCGTTGGCATCTACATTCTGAATAAGTGTCGCTTCCCGGTGGCCCCACGACGCGCCAGAATCCCGGTAAAGCCAGTTAAAAATAGCTTGTTCAACTGCATACGTAGCTGAGCCGCCACAGGCAAAATAGATGTTTTCGGACCTACTCATCGTATACTGGCCTGCACCATTGCGTTGTAAACAGTTTGTAGGATACGTGGCTTCTATCCGCTGGGAAGGTGTTGTGCCACCTGAGCCTGTATGGGTAAATAGATTATTGTTGTACAGATAATCGGCATGGGCCTGAGCGGTATTATCCAAAGCGGTTTCGACCCCTTCCAGTGGTTTACCCAATACGGCTCCACTGCCGTAGTTGATTCCAGCTCTGGCGGCTCGTTCGGCATTGATCAGATAGAGCGCCCGCTGATTGTCGGAAAGAGTAGCGTAGCTGGATGGGAGAGTAAGGTTGCCTAATGAGTTGGTCGCTAAACCTAATTGTGTTTCTTCGGCGCGTCGGCCTTTGTTAAAAGCAGCCACAATCTGGGCTGTCGATGAAAAAAAAGAACTGGGTGCAAAATCGGTTTCGGTAGGAGAGGTCAGGCCAACGTTTGCGGTAAGGTTAGCAGGTGCTTGTGAAAATACACTGTTGTTGCATAAAAGGAATAGTGACAAGAAGCCAGTTTTCCACCTGTGGTGTAAAGTTTTATTCATTTTTACATGGGTTAGTCGTTAAAAAGCTATTCGCTATTTTCCCTGAAATCTATCTTTTTATATTTATTTTTAGGACTTTCGCTTAAAGAGTAAAAATGGCAACTTCACAGCATGATAGCTAAGCAGGAATACATCGAATACTTGATCAGTACGCCTTTTAACTATACCTGTACCAACTTGGCTGAACATAAACCTAA